>CBDVDH010000001.1:0-127716 GCA_965372715.1 uncultured bacterium
GCGCCGCGGGGGTGCGTTCTTGTTCACCCGTCGGGCCTCCCGCTCCACCCCCCCGCCCCTACCAGCCCCATCCAGCTGCCAACCGCCAACCGCCGCATGGCGCCGCTACACCTGCTTGGGCTTTTCTACTATCAGCGTCTGCGTGGGGTAGGCGAACTCGATGCCTTCCGTCTCGAACAGCTCGACGATGGCCAGGTTTATCCGCTGCTGGATGTCCATATAGATCGTGTAGTCGTTGGTGCTGATGTAATAGACGATCTCGAAGTCGAGGCTGTAGGCGCCGAAGTTGAAGAAGTGCGCCCGGTCGGCGCTCGCAAGGGGAACCTCGTCGATGAGGCGCTTGATCATCTCCGGGATTCTTTTGAGCTTCTCCGCCGGCGTCCCATACGTTACGCCTATCTCGAATGCCACGCGGCGGCGCGCCATCTTCTTGAAGTTCTGGACTGTCTTGCTCCTGAGCACTTTGTTGGAGACGATTATCTCCTCGCCTCGCAGCGCCCGAAGTCGTGTGCTGTAGAAGCCGACCTTCTCGATCGTGCCCTTCAGTTCGCCGATATAGACGTAGTCGCCGGTCTCAAACGGCCTGTCGAGGTAGATGGTGAACGAGGTCAGGAGGTCGGCCAGGACGCTCTGAAGCGCTAGTGCGACGATGATACCGGTGATGCCGAGGCTGGTCGCGACTGGGCCGATGTCTATCTCGGAGAGGTGCATGAATAGAAACAGCGCGACAATCCAGACGATGGCCTTGACGACGTTACGGACAGTTCGCACGATCTTCTTTTGGACGTCGGCATCCGCCTTCAGTGAGAGCTTGTCCGAATACCACTTAGCGACGAGGTTGATGACCCTGACCAGGAGCAGCGCGGCGATAATGGTGGTCAGCACGCCGGCGCCCTTACGAACATAGACGTGCAGCGCCTCAATGCTCGGGATGGAGAGCAGGACGTAGTATAGGCCCGCCAGAACCACGAGGAGATAAGCCGGCGCCTTTATTGTCCTGACTATCATCCCGTGCAGCTCGGCCTTCTTTGATTTCTTGTCCATGAACCAGGCGGCCACGATGTTGATCACCCTTGCGGCGAACAGCGCGGCGATAACGATCGCTATCACGCGCGTGCCCTTGCGGATGTAGATCAGATACTCGCCGATCGAAGGGACGCAGAGCGCGGCGTAATAGATGCCCGCGACCAACACGAGAGCGAACGCGGGTATCCTGGCCGCCTTGACTATGTTGTCATCGAGCTCTGTCTTTGACTTTTTCGCTAGCTGGGACGCGTATCGTGAGAAGAAAATCAGCACTAGCAGAGCTGCAACCAAGAACGCGGAGAATACCATGACGGAGACGAAGAGCTCACCCAGCTGTATTGACTGATCAGCAGACATTGTTTTCATCCTTTTTCAGCAGTGAATCGCGGATCTGTAGGGGCGCGGTCTCAAACCTAACAATTGTACGCATATTCAAGAGGCATGTTCCTCTGAATCACCGCATTTCAATGCGGTGATATAGATGGTTCTCATTATCATAACACCCGACTTCAGTCGGGTGGCCAGAGAAGCCAGGAGCGCTCCTCCCTTCCTCCCCGGAAGCCTCATCTGGAGAGGAGAGAGAAGGGTATCAGGCCGCCCCGAATCCCCCATCTGAAGATGGGGGTTAGAACAATGATGGCCCTCTTGCATCGCCTCGGCTGAAGCCGGGCGATGACGCCCCTACGCGTCCTGCGTACCATCATGCCTTAGCCTTCGAGGCCTGTATTTTCTTAAGATGTAGGAAGGCTCGTTCAGCCTGCGAGGTCAGGACCGACGGGCTCTCCCGGCCGCGTGATGGCGGCTTAATCTCGTCAAGCTCCGCTGCAACGCCCTGTGGCGGCTTAGTCAGCAGGCTGACGATCACGATCGCGATGAGGCTGAGGAAGAAGCCTGGGACGAGCTCATAGATCATATCTTTCAAGACCTGCACGTTATACCAGACGACGATGGTGGCTGTTCCGACGATCATGCCAGTCATTGCGCCCGCCTTGGTGACTCTTTTCCAGTAGAGTGAGAGTATCAGAAGTGGCCCAAAGCTGGCCGCAAGCCCACCCCAGGCGTAGAGCACGAAGCCGAAGACGATGCCACCCTCCGCAAGCGGGTCCTGATTGAGCGCGAAGATGAGCGCAATCAGGGCGATGCACAACGTGCCAACGCGGCTTATTCTCAGGAGCGTCTTCTGGCTTGCGTCCTTTTTGAGCATCTTTCTGTAGAAGTCCTCTGCAATCGCTGACGTTGCGACCAGAAGCTGTGAGTCGGCAGTGGACATGATTGCGGCCATGGCGGCGGCTATCATCAGTCCCGCGAGCCAGGGCGGCATCAGTGCCATTGCCATCTTGACCGTAACCGTCTCGGGGTCCTTCAGGTCGGGTCCGAGAATGCCCAGACCCGTCAGACCTATGAATAGCGCTCCATAGCCCGCAAGTATCACCCAGACCATCGCGATCAGCGTCGATTGCCGAAGCCTCTTTGGGTCTTTGATCGCCATGAAGCGTGTTATTATGTGTGGCTGGCCAGGGTAGCCGAGACCAATGGCGAAATGACCCGCGATTAGCGCAAATGCGGCCAAACCTACCTCCCCGGACGTGAAGTTGAGGAATCCCGGGCTCTTGGCGCTCATGTGTTTCAGCAGCTCGCCGAAGCCGCCAAGGTTGAAAAGCCCAACGATCGGCAAGATCACGAGCATTGTAACCATCAGAAGGCCCTGGAAGAGGTCGGTGTATGCGACCGCGAAGAAGCCACCCATCATCGTGTAGAAAACGATGACAGCAGCGCCTATCAGGATCGCATTAGCATAACCTGTCCCGAAAGTGGCGTTTAGCGCCTTGCCAGACGCTACGAACTGCGCTGAGACGTAGAACATCAAGAACACGATGATTATCACGCCGGAAAGCACCCTGATGTGTTTCTTATCCTGGTCCCTGAACCGCGCCTCGAAGAAATCAGGCAGTGTGATCGCGTTCAGCTTCTCCGTATAGCGCCTCAGGCGTTTGGCGAGCACTGTCCAGTTGAAGAATATCCCCACAATGCTGCCGATGATCGCCCAGAATGCCCCGAAGCCCTGGGTGTAGGCCTTGCCGGGGACGCCCAGTAGCAACCAGCCGCTCATGTCGCTCGCCTGCGCGGAGATAGCCGTAACCCACGCCCCGAGCTTCCGACCCGCGATAATGAAGTCCTCTATGCTCTTGTTCAGCCTATAGGTGAGTGCCCCGATTACTATCAGGGCAACCAGATATGCGACGAAACTTCCTGCAAGCATGGTCAGTTATTCCCCCCTCTCTTTGCCAAATACGAAGTAGTAGAGAAACGAAATGACAAGGAAGACCACCGGCGGCGCGATCAGCCAGAACCAACTCGCGCCCGACATCAAAGAGCTCATTGTGTCGCCTCCAGGAGTTTTGTTAGGGACGCCTCTATCCTCTCTGCTGTCCTTTCTTGGCCCAGGATCGAGATGAACTCTCCGAGGCGCGGACCCTGTAGTTGCTGCAATATAAGTATGTAAAGAATCTGGAAGATTCTGGGTTGGGCGATTGCCTTCTCCCTTGCGAGGTCAAATACCTTAGTCTGAATCTCATCGCCAGTGAACTCGCCAGACCTGAGATAATCCACAAAATCCCTGACCGCCTGCTCCTCATTGTCCAAAAGCTCAAGCTCCGGCGCGGGCTGCGCAGTCAAAACCTCATCGGCAAACCTCATCGCCTTTTGGACGAGCTCGTCAATCAATTCTGAATTCGGAACTTGAGATTCGCCGCTCGGCGAATCTTCGACTTGGGACTTAGAACTCCGAACTGCCGGCTCGTCCTCATTTCCGAGCTTCATAGCATACTCCTTGATCACGGCTGGGTCCCGCTCCCCAAGCGCGGCCACGAGATTGCACAGCGTCGCATAGTCTATTCTTCCAGGATCGGAACCAGGAGGCGCAAGCAGCGTCAGGAATTGGTAGGGATGCCGCTTGCCAGGTTCACCGAACTCCTTGCGCCGTTGGTAGTAGTCAGTGGCTGTGTCAAACGCCTCGTCCACGTAGCTAGGCATTTTTGACAGGTCGAGGCGCTTGGCCTGCTTCGGTTTTCTATAAAGCATCAGGTGCAAGGAGTCCCGCGTGCCGTACTTGAGCCACAACGTGGGGTCTATGCCAAATCCTTTTGACTTTGATATTCTGGAACCGTCCGCGGACAGGAAGAGCTCATAGACCATCGTCTGAGGCGGCGGTCTTTTGAATATCTTGCCCATGATGAGCTTGCCCAGAGACGCTGATTCGATAAGGTCCTTGCCGTGTATCTCATAATCGACGTTTAGCGCGACCCACCGGGCCGGCCAATCGACTCGCCAGGGCAGCTTGCCTGCGCCGTTGAGGTAGGTTGTTGTCCCACGGTGTCCACATCCAGAGACGGCGCCGAACTCGCCGTCGCAGACGTAATCGACCGTTTCATGATCGATCTTTGCCGAGATGACCCGCGTAGTATAGAGCTTGCCACAGTTCTCGCACTTGGCGAAATAAGGGAACCACTTGGCGCCGACCTCCTCGGACAACATCGGGATGACCAGCTTCCTCAGCACATCAACGTTATTCATGACGCTCTCGATGGTGGAATTGAACGTCCCTCGGTTGTATTCCTCTGAAGCGAAGACGTATTCACAGCTAATGCCCGTCTCTTCGATCATCTCCACAAGCATTCTGTGCATGTGCTTGGAGAAGCTCTCGCAGCACCCGAACGGGTCCGGTATCTCCGAAACTGGGCGGCCTAAGAAGTCGCAAAGCCATTCGGGGAAGCCGCCAGGGACCTTTCTCAGCCCGTCCAGGTCGTCCAGAAAGGAGATAATGCGAGGTCTGTAGCCGAGGTCCCTGAGTGCAAGAGCAACGAACTCCGTGCGTACGATCTCGCCGTAGGTGCCGATGTGGGGAAGGCCAGATGGCCCGAAACCCGTCTCGAGAATCACGTCCCTTCTATCACCCAGCGAACCGATGATCCGCCTCGCCTCGCGGAAAGGCCATAACATTTCTGCGCACATAGGAAATCCCAGTCAGAATTCTAGTCGAGCGCCAGCTGTTAGTAGGTCGATGTTACAGCGGATCGGCGTCGGGTTTCAAGTTCCGAGTTTCAAGCGGCAAGCCCTAAGTTCAGAGTTAGGAGTTCATCGTTGGCCATAATCCTTCACGTCGCTCATCCGTCCGGTCGCGTCGAATCAGCATCCTGAAGGCAAGATACTGGGGTCGTTTGGCTCAGGAATCGAGGCGCAGGGCTGTCTTCGGGAAAAAGGCAGACTCATCCACAGAGGGTTCCTTTTGCAGGCTTCTGGGTCAGTGAGTTGTCGTGGCGGGGTCTGACTAGGTGTCTATTTGAGCATGGAAGGCAGGCCCTTCGCCACGTTCTGGTATGCCTCGATTGCCAGCTTCGTTTGCAGCATCGAACCGGAGATGCCTTTGCTGGTGTCGGGAGTCAAGATCGACTTTCTGGCGGCCTTTGAGATATGAACCGTATCCTTTGGGGGCTGCTTTTTGGCCTGGCGCTCAGCCTTATGAGGTTTGGCGCTTTGTTCGATCTTGCGCAGTTTGTCGCCGTATATCCTGTGGATATACTGCAAGGAAACAGTCATAGTTCCCTCCTTCTCGACAGCAAAAACAGCCACACAACAGGTGTGCGTTTACACAACCTCGTGCTACCTTATCGGAACTTTTCGCTTGACCTTTAGCTGTTATTTGCCTAGTTTTGAACGCTCGCAAGAGGGGCTTCTATCCCCCTTGTCCGGGTGCCACTTAAGGCTCTCAAATACTGTCTTGGTGAACTATTGCTAGGTTTGGCTTTCAGTTTGGCGGCGCAGCTACAGGATTCGCGAGGCTTTCGGCTGCCGGAGCATGAAACATTCAAGGCCAGATGGAGTCAATTCTGTGGTCAGCTTGATGACGGCTTGGATTATGAGTCCATACTTGGCTCGGACGACAAACTGCGTCGCGTATTCTTGCTGGCTGTCCTGTGCTCTGAGCCTAGGCTGTGTCCTTTGACCATCTGCCCGACGCTTGATGAGCATATCATCACCCGGCTTTTCGACTCCCTCTTCGGGAAGGACGCTCCCCCGCCGGTCTCGTTGATTTTTTTCTGGATGGACGACGCTTGGGACTACCTGTGTGAACCAGCCTCCCTGGACGCCATCCTGGGCGGCGCGGAGCTATTAAGAGGCGCCACATCTCTGGACCAGCCTCTTGGGCGGCTTGCTAGACATTGCCATTTGCGCGCCTCGGCCAAGAACTCGTTCCTGGCTGCTGCGCGTCTTCTGGAGGACTGCCTGGTCTTGAACAGCTGCAGGCGCGGTTTGGTGGTCGCGCCGGCCGCGGCGGCTCCTGCGATTTCGGATGCCATTGCAAGGTTCGTTGCTGTGGCGACGCTGTCGTCATCCGTCCGGTGCAAGGTTATGAACGTGTATCCGATTGAGATAGCGTTCGGCTATCGTGCGAATGAGCGATGGTTCGACGATTTCGCTTCGGATGTAAAGCGACACGGAAGCGACGGTTTTGAGATGCTCGGCTTCGAGCTCGCGCACAGCTCGATTCAGGACCGAGATAGTCTTTGGAAAGCGTTTACGGCCAGGAAACAGTTCACAGAACTTGTCAATCTCGCCATCTCTGATGATGTTCCGGGCAGATCGATTTCGCCGATTCAGAATCGGTATGAGGCGTTTGGTCTGATTGCTCACTGCACGGAATGCTATGAGCGTCCTGCGAGCTTCAGTTTGCCGGGCGAGCGTCTGCTGTGCGAGCCGTGCAACTGGAAGGCGTCAGTTGGCGCAAAAGCTCTTCAAAAGGCGCGCAAAATCGCCGGTCAGTCTTTCTTGGGCGATGCCGACCATCTAGCGGTAATCGCCCTAGCCTGCGATCCGTTCTGTTCCACGCTTGCTCAGCCATCCTCGCTTAGCGCTGCCGCGTCCGCCGCGCGGAAGGCGTCAAATGCGATCGGGAAGGCTTTGGAGGATGTGCGAAGCGCTCTGCCCAGAACCTGCCTGGTGAGCAGACTGTCGCCATCCGAGGCGCTGTTGATTGTCAGAAGTGATGACACCGGTCAATGTTCTGAGGTACTTAAGAACGCCTTGAGGCAGGAGCTGAAGACGGAGGGAGCAAGTGTGAACGCGGAAGTGCGGGTGGGTTCTTCAGGAGCCGAACATGTTGTCCCAATTTGCGTCGTTGCTCGCGAGGCGGTCTCGAGCGTGCTGACCGGCAATTGCGAGGCGATTTGCGCATGAGTCGCAGGCCCGCTCTTGAGCTGGCTCTCAACATAAGCTTTGCGTCAGCGGCTTCGCTCCCCGCGCTCGGACGGCCGGACGGGGGCGCGCTGCCCTACGTCTCGGGTTCCACGCTTAAGGGCGCCATGAAAGCGGTTGCGGAGAGGATACTGGACCTCAACGGGATAGCTCATTGCTCTGGGGGCCAGCGCCTGGACTCGTGCGAGAGCAAACCTTGTCTTATTTGCTCTCTTTTTGGCCAGCGTCTTTGCCCCGGCAAGATCGTTTTCGAGGGTGGAACCCTCCTAGAAGCCTGGGGGCCTGACATAGCCCAGCTACGGCGGAAGGGCAGGATGCGAAATGGGACCATTCGCGCATTCGCTCCGCAGACTTTCGCGGCAAGGATTGTTGCCCTGTCTCCACTAACCACAGACGAGGAACAGCTTCTGGTCTCGGCTGCGGGGAGCGTCAGGACGCTGGGCGGTGGAAAAACGCAGGGGCTGGGCTTTTGCTCAATTGAGGTAGAAAGAAAGGAATCCACCCAGGCTGAAGCACTTCCGAGGATGGAAGCCCTCGAAGGCGAGGGTAATGAGGTCGGCATTATTCTCTTTGCAGAAGGGCCGATCTGCATAGCCAGGTCGCCCGTCGGGCAATGGTATCGTGAGAGCCTCGATTACGTGCCCGGCGCAGCGATTAAGGCCGCGTTTCACGACCAATTAAGGCGGCTGGAACAGCTGGACGTCATCGGGACGGAAACGGCCAACGCGTTTCTCGCCCCATCTGTGTCCTTCTCTGATTGCTTGCCTGTGGGCCGTTCCGATTCCGCGCCCTTGCAGTCAGACAGCGATCCGCTCGAGCTGCCATTTGTTCTGCCGTTTTCCGCGACAACTCCTGGTCTGCGCCTCGACAATCAGAAAGACATGGCCGTCGAACCGCCGGACACGCTTATCCGACGTTTCGTGCTGCGTGAATGTTATCACAATGGTTTCCCCTACGTGGCTGGGCGAGGTTGTCCCCAAAGGGCTTTCGATCAGATGGTCAGCGGCGGTTGCGATACGTCATGGAGGGGTCAATTGGTTTCCGTCTCAAGTGACGTGGCCTCATTCTGTCCCGTTGAGCGAGTCAGCACAAGGTCTGTGCCTGAGCGTCGTCATTGCGTTTCTTTCGTGCATCCTCACACTTTGTTCGCGGGTACCATCAGACGACTGCGACCGGCCGCAAAACAGGCGCTCAGACAGCTCGTAACTGAGAAGTTGAGCGTCGGCGCCTTGCGTAGCCGGGGCTTTGGAAGGCTATCGTTGAGAATCGTTCATCCTCCCGCCAGAGCGGACGTTGGCGAGGCGGTCGGACGTTTCAATGTGGCAATTGGGACCGAGCTCAACAGGTGGGGCAGAGTTTGGGACGGCGCATCGTCTATCGCCCAGGGGATCGAGAAGGACGGCCGGCTATTCTTCTCGATAGGGTTGTTGTCAGACCTGATGCTGCCAAAATGGTCGTTCTGGGATGGCGGCCAGGCCACGCCGTTTGAGCAGCTGTTGTCTGAGGCTGGAACCTCCGCTCAGGAGGTGCTGTCACTCGTGAAGTTCGGGACAAAAGGTGGCTGGAATGCGGTCTGCCAGGCGCCTCGTGGATTGACGCCCATCATTCGGCGGGGGAGCGTTTGCCTGTTTGAGACTAGAGTGGCCGGGGCGGCAAGGCAAGAGCTGTATGCGAAGCTCGATGACATTCAGGATGCGGGTCTAGGCCTGCGCACGAGCGACGGGTTTGGCGCCATAGCGGTTTGCAGCAGTTTTCATACCATAGGATACCTTGAGTCATAATGGATAGCGGCTTCCGGGTTTTGCACGCGATCGATTCTTTAAGAAAGAATCTGAAGAAACTAGCGGACGCCGCTGTTCGAGAGCGCATTGGCTCAGATGAGTTCCTGTTTTTCAAGGATGGGCTTCGGGTTCTTTGGCTTTACGCAATGCAGGCGAGCTCAGTCGATGCGGTGATGCTGTATCTTATGTCATTGATCGGCGGTTCACCGCGCAACCAGCGATGGCGTCGAAACAACATTGGGCAGAAGGTCCTCGATGACTTGAGGTCTTTTGTCCTTCAGATTTCACAGGAGATCGCTCGCGTCTCCGAAGTTGATTGGGTGCCCGGATTCTGGCTGGTTGCGGGGCGGATCTACTTGTCATATTTATGGCAATCCCATACTTTTGAGAGGCCAGAATTATCGGGGCCGGTGAAAGGTCCGGGGCCGACCGAGATTGAAAGCGACGGTGCAAGTGGATCATAAATGGATACAGGGCAGTCTTAGCGGAACGCTTCGGGTTGTTTCCGGACTGCACGTTGGCGGGAATTGTGGGAAAAAAGGCGGAGCGCAAGTCACCTCCTTTGTTCGTGACGAGAAGGGCCGACCTTTTGTGCCCGGCTCGACCCTGAAAGGCGCAATACGGTCACAGGCGCAGATGGGCATAAAAACCTACACGGACGGGGCAAATGGCGTGATATGGGCCTGTGATTTTCCCGAATCGCTCGACCGCGAATCGCTCTCGTTCTGTCTCCGGGCCGATGATGCCTCAGGGCCGTGCGCCGTGTGCAGCCTCTTTGGGTCAACAGTCAATCCCTCACGAGTCTTTGCTCGTGACCTTGAGCTCTGCGATGAGTGGTCGGAATCGCTTATGCAGCACAGAGCTACGTTGGGCATCTCAAGGGGCTTTCGCCGCGGCATCGAAGGTACCGGGCGAATGATCGAGGTGGTTCCTCCGGGGCTCGATTTTCGGTTTGAGATTCTCGTCTCTGAGCCACTGGATTGGGAGCTCGGGCTGCTGTTCTGGGTCGTTGGGAGACTGGATGAGGGGTTTGGCCGGCTCGGAGGTGGCCGGAGACTCGGCCTGGGTCATGTGAGTATGCAAGTCACACAGGTCCTGATGCAGCGCCTGGGCCAGGGACTGGACAGCGTGTCGGAGGTTTATCTGCCGCGGTCCGGGATTGAAACTCCCGATAAGAGCGAGCGCCCCGAAATCGATAAGCTGATTGGCATTCCCAAGCCCGACATCGACGATATAGGCGCGGTTCTGTGTTATTGCCTAAAAGTTATGGAGATGAAAGATATGCAGGCCGACGCTGGGGAGATCGGGAAGCTTCTGTTATCGGAGTTTGGACTAAGCAAGCGTCGTCGAGAGGAGCTCGGTCTGCCGGAGAAGGTCTCAGAGCTGCTCGACAAAATGGTCCTCGAGAGTAAGCTGGCGAAGAGTTACCTGGGGCACTACAGCATCTCGCCGGATTACGTTCAAGAAAAAGCTCCGCAAAAGGAGAAGAAAGCGGGGGGTGTCGAGCTGAGGCGCCTCGATCTGGACGATTTCCGGGCGCAGTGTGAGGAGGCGCTGCGTCGGATGCTCTTCAAGGATGCCGAGGCGGCAAGCGATGCATAGCAGGCTCTATAATAGGGCTGTCTTGGGCCTGAACATCAAGCCGCGCGGGCCGCTGCTTGTCCGGGCGAGTCGAACTATGTCCGACGCTTCGTTGATGTTTGAGCACAACGTTGAGATGCCGCACGGCGTCTCAGCAGCTGTCCCTTTCATTCCGGGTTCTTCACTGAAGGGAGTAATCCGAAGCCATTTCGAGCGCGTCGCAGCGTCTTGCGGCATTGGAGCTTGTGACCCGTTTTCGCGCTCGGCCTGCGGGCGCCGCGACTCGTCCCAAGAATCCGCGGAGATGTCCGAGGCCAAGGTCTATTCGGAGGTCCTGTGCGCATCGTGCAAGGTCTTTGGTTGCGAGGCGGCAGCCGGGAGATTCTGCATAAGAGATGCAATGGCCTCCACGAGCAATCCGCCGACTCGTCAGTTAAGAGCAACACTTCCGATCGATCGCTTCCTGGGCAGCGGCAGGTCTGCCTCGGCGACGGATTTCGAGGCCGTAGTGGGCGGCGAGTTTGAGACGCAAATCGTGCTCGAGAACTTCGAGCTTTGGCAGCTCGCGATGATCGGCATTGTGTTGATGGACCTTGACGACGGGTATGCGCAGATAGGCGGTCTTCGGTCGAAGGGCTACGGTCTTGTGGCGGTCGAGTTCAGCAATTGTGAACTTTTCTTTGCCAAGTCCGGGCTCTCTACCGAAAGAGTTTACGGAATCGGCAGTCTGGTGAGTGAACAGCAGCGGAGCGAGTTCCGCTATATGAGCGAGGATTGGCTGCTTTTGCGGTGGCCTTCCACCACAGACGCAGATGTAAGGCGCGGGCCCCGAATCGATTACGACGTCGTCTCTGACGTTTTTGGCCTCAAATATGTCATCAAGTCGCACGATGCCATCAGATTGCTCCTTGCGATGCTGCCCAAAAGCCTTCTCGACTATGCTTCTCACCACAGGACATCGCCCGGAAAGGGCATCGAAGAAGGAGGAGAGTAGGTCGCGCGATGCCTAAATATGGCCTATGCAGGACGATCGACGGCGACGAGTTCTATCGAAAGGTATTTGAGCTGGAGAAGGCATTTTGCATTCAGGAACGGCTGGACCGGATGGAGCTTTCTGAGGGGACGCCATCGAACTTGCTGAGCCGAGGCAGGGTGTTCAACAGCGAGGTGGAATTGCGTTGGGATAACGGGCATTTTGCCATGTTATGGGAAGCAGAGAGCGTTGACGACATTCCGCAAGGCGCGTTGGTGTTTCACTGCGATGATAAGCCATTTCCTCTACTCTTATGGCGGGACCCCATGTCCAACGCCCAACATCCCAGAGGCGCCGCTCAAATCGTTACCGTCAAATACACCAAAGACGGCGTCGTGCGGTTCATAAGATTCAAAGGTGTCAAGTGAGATCGCAGGAGGAACGGGTGAGGCGGGGTTCCTGGTTACCCAGGGAACCTGAAGGATATGATTTCGTACAGCTTCCCTATGCAAAGAGCAGCATCCCATCCTATCACGTCCGAAAGACCGCGGCCGGTGCATCGTTCTCGGGCAAGATGTCGATCAAGATCGAGGCCCTGTCGCCGGTTCACATATCTGACGGCACGCTGAGGCTTTCGGAGGAGCTGGGCTTTGAGAAAGGGTTCGTAGTTAAGTCGATACTCTGTCCCGAAGAGCCGATAATCCCGGGGACGACCCTCAAAGGCGCCGCTAGGACCTATTATGAGGCCATTACCAGAAGCTGCGTGAGCCAACACCTCAAACACATGCGCACGCGGTATGTCGCCCGAAACAGGGGCGCATCGAATCTGCCTCAACAGCTTGTGAAGCAGATCGTCGCGGCGGGCGGTGATGAGGAAGGATTTGCTGAAATCGCGATTTTACCGGAATGCTATGAACGCCGAGACCGATGCCCGCCGGCCAAGAGGAAGTCATCGAAGCTGTGCCCCGCCTGTCTGCTCTTTGGCGTGAGAGGGTTTGCAGGACGGGTCTCGTTTGCCGATGCGAAGCTTGTGGATGCTCCCAAGAAGGGTGAGCTTCTTTATGTTCCGCCGCGCGGGGCGCCTCATCTTCACAGGCTCGGCCGTGCATCTGTTGCGCCGGGTCTGAGCTCTGCGAAGTTGTATATTGACAACTTGAAGGGTCGGAAAATCTATACAGCGGAGTACGAGCCTCGTGGGCCCTCTCAGGAAATGGAGCTCTGGGACTACGTCCCGGCTGGGGCGGTTTTCTCTGGTCTGATGGTCTTCCATGGTCTTTCGATGGCCGAGATGGGGGGCCTTTTTGCTTGCTTGGGTCTCGATAGCAAGATGGCGATCAGGGTTGGGGCCGGCAAGGCATCGGGCCTGGGCAAGATAAGCATCTCTTCAAAGGAGCTTGTTGCCTTTCCATCGGGACTCATGCAGCGCGTGTCTGAGGATTCGAGAAGGCCGATCGATGACCTGTCCGGTCTCATAAAACAGTGCAAGACGTCCTTTTTCAAGTCTTCGTTTGTATATCCTAAATCCTTCGATATGCTGAAGAAGATATGTGCGGTGTGAGGGCAGAGCTGGCTGACGAGGCGTCGCCAGAAAGGAAGGTCGAGCTGACGAAGGAGGTCGCCATGCGGCTTTCAAACGCGAAGATCGATCCGAATGAAGTAGCAAGGACGATTCGCAACTTGCATTGGACCGGGAACCTACAAAACGCAAGGGAGGTCTTAAGGCGCTTCTCACGGGACCGGAGACATTATGGTCGCAGTCTGTCGATGAAACGCCAGCACGCCGCCATAGAGAGGGAGTTCTTCGCGATTCTCTCGGTTTGCAGTGACGTCAATGAACTTCTGGTCTTGGGCATGCGGATTGTTCGGCTTATGCCATATTATCTTCAAGGCTATGAATAACTAGTGGGGAAGAAGCAATGAGTACCGTAATACCTTTGCCTGAGGTCAGCTATGCCGGGGGGCTCGACCTTAACACCGCTATTTATGAACGTATCAGTGTGAGGCGCTTTGAGAGCAGGCCAATCGGGCTCGGCGCCGTGGCGAATCTCTTGTGGTCAACGCAGGGGTATATCCGCTCAGGGAAACGGGCTGTTCCCTCCGCCGGGGCGACCTATCCGCTCCTGATATACTTGGCGGTGGCCGAGGACGGCGTCGAGGACCTGTCGGCTGGGCTCTACTGCTACAATCATCACTACGACGCTGACAGGCACAGTCTCCAGCTCAATCACGATGCTTCGGTCGTGAGTGAACTGGCCGAGGCGTGTTACGGTCAAGGCTGTGTTGAGCAGGCGATGGCAGTGATTGCGGTCGTCGTCGACAATTCGAGGACGGAAAAAAGATACGGCGGCCGGGCCGAGAGATACGTCGCTATGGAAGCGGGGCACGTTGGACAGAACGTCTCGCTTATGGCTGTCTCGCTTGGCCTGGGAACCGTGATGGTCGGCGCTTTCAAAGACGACGAAGTGGCAGCCGCCCTTCGCCTCGAGAAAGGCCTCAAGCCGTACTACGTGATGCCGATCGGCTATCCGTACGCGGGCTAGACGGCGACTCAGTAAGGCCTTTTCGCCGACATTGATGAGAAGAGGTAACCACGAATGGACACGAATAGACACGAATAAAGGGAGGCTTATTCTCTCTTCGTGGTTCTTAGTGTCCTTCGTGGACGCCTGATTGAATGCAGCTTTCATCCACGAAGAGCACGAAGGCACACCAAGAAATAGCTTTTCTTATGTCATTCGTGTTCATTCGTGGTTTCGCTTACAATAAATGCTTGAGGCCGCGCGATTCGAGCTCCCGCACTACCTTGCGGACATCCTCCGCCTTGTCCTTCTTGCAGACGAGGATTGCATCGTCCGAATCGACGACGACCACGTCCTCCAGCCCGACTATGGCGACGAGCCTTTTGGGCGAGAAGGCCACGCAGTTTCTTGCCTCGACCGTTATGAGCTCGCAATTTGAAGCGCAGCCGGTCTCATCGGCGGGCCAGATGTTAGAAAGCGATGCCCAGCTGCCGACATCGTCCCAGCCGATGTCGGTTTCGATGACCAGGACCTGTTCGGCCTTCTGCATGACGCCGTAGTCGATCGAGATCGGCGTGATCTTCTCATAGAGATCGGCGAGCAGTTCGTCGAAGCTCTCGCTTCCCAGTTGCTTGCTCAACGTCGTAAGTGCGGAACCGAGCTCGGGAAGGTGGCGCTCTATCACCCGAAGGATCGTGTCCGCGCGCCAGAAGAAGACCCCCGCGTTCCAGAGATACCCGCCGTCAGCGAGCATCTCGCGCGCCCTCGAAAGAGGCGGTTTTTCCACGAATCTCGTAGCCTCAAAGCAGGTGAGACCATCCAGGCACCGTTCTGTGCAGGGCTGGCCCTTCTTTATGTAGCCGAACCCGGTCGCTGGCTGTTTTGGCGTGATACCGATTGTGATGAGCGATTCTGGGCGAGCGTCGAGCGTGCGTGCCGCAAGCCTTATGACGTGCTCGAACTTCTGCTTGTCAGAGACGACGTGGTCGGCGGGCATTACCGCCATCGAGGCGTCGGGGCGTCGGTCCCGGACGATGAGCGCGGCCAGGCCGATGCAGGGCGCGGTGTTTCTGCCGACTGGCTCGGCGATGACGTTCTCGGCCGGAATCGTAGGGACGCATTCTCTGATCGCGGCGACCTGCTCGGCGAGCGTAACGACGAGTATGTTGGAGGGGGCTATGACGCCCGCGATTCGGTCGAAAGTCATCTCGAGCATCGTCTTGCCGCTGACGAGTGGCAGAAGGTGCTTTGGCGTCTGCCTTCGGCTTTGCGGCCAGAGTCTGGTTCCCGAGCCGCCGGCCATTATCACGCCGAACATGGGTGTGCTCATCTAGAAGCTCCTTTGCCAAGCGTCGAATGGATTATGCGTATCTTGATGAGGCCGATCGCCATCTTTAGCGGGTCGCTCATGACGCGGACCTTGGTCTCTCTGTCGTCAGCCCAGAAAACAGGGACCTCCGCAACCTTGAAGCCGAGCCTCTTGGCGATGAATAGCTGCTCCACGTCGAAGACGAAGCCGGGCATGACCTGCCGCGACGCGATAGCCTTCGCCGCCTCACGTGTGAACATTTTGAAGCCGCACTGTGTGTCGCGAAAGCCCTTGACGACGATAAGCGACGTCAGCAAGCCAAAAAAAAGCCCCATGAGGCGCCGATAGAACGGCTGCGGCTCCACCTGTGAATCGGGCAGGCGTCTGGAGCCGATGGCCATGTCGTAGCCCTTGTCGAGCCACGAAGCGAGTTCGTCCGCCTGGCCAATGGGCGCGGAGAGGTCAACGTCCGTGAACAGGACTCGTTCGCCCCGAGCGATGTCCATGCCGCGAGCCACTGAGTAGCCTTTGCCCACGTTCTTGATGTTCGTAACCGCCTCAAATGACACCTTTCCGGAACGACCGGCAGTCGTCTCACCGAACTTCTTGGCAAGCGAGAACGTCCTGTCGGTGCTGCCGTCATCGACAACGATTATCTCGCTGGTGAATTCCTGAGATTCGAGATAGTCCAGCACCGAGTGCAGGCCCCTTGTGAGCCGTTTCTCCTCGTTATAGGCCGGAATCACTACGGAAAGACGCCGTCCCTTACTCATGTCGCTCTTGTCAGATCGTTACTACGTCGAAGCGCTCGGGATGCAGCGCGGAGTCTGCGTTTATGAGCACCCGCTTGTTGAACGTCTTCTCAAACTCGATGATTATGTCTTTGGATTTGGTTTGCAGCACGTTGGTGACAGACGGGTGCGCCCGGACGAGTATCTCTTTGTGAACCGAGAACTCCGCAACGCGGCGTATCTCGCGCTGGACCTCATAGCATATCGTTGCTCTGGACCTTATACGACCGGTGCCAGCGCAGAGAGGGCACTTCTCACAGAGCATTCTCTCGAGGCTCTCGCGAACTCGCTTGCGAGTCATCTCCACAAGGCCCAGGCTCGAAATCTCCGTGATCGTTGTCTTGCTGCGGTCTTTCTTCAACTCGTCAGCGAGCGCGGCAAGGACGTGTTCCTTGTTCTTTTCGCTTTCCATGTCAATGAAGTCGATGATGATAATGCCGCCCAGGTCGCGAACCCTGAGCTGCCTCGCCAGTTCTTTGGTCGCTTCCATGTTGATATTCAGCAACGTCTCCTCGAGGCTTTCCTTACCAACGTATTTGCCAGTATTTACATCGATCGAGACCAGCGCCTCGGTCTGGTCGATTACGAGGAACCCCCCCGAACGCAGCCAGACCTTGGGGCGCAGAGCTCGTTGTATCTCGCTTTCTATCCCGTATTCGTCGAAAATAGGCGTATCCTTGACGAAGAGCTTGACCCGATGAGCCATTCCCGGGAGCATATTGTCCATGTATTCCACACATCGTTGGTAGGCCTCCTCAGAATCGACGACCACCCGCTCCACGTCTGGTGTGAAGAAGTCCCGAATCGTTCTCAGGATTGGGTCTGGTTCTTTGTAGATCAGGGTCGGCGCCGGAGCGGACTCGCTCCTCTTGTAGATCCGTTGCCAGAGCTTTACCAGGAATTCTATATCGGAGCGGAACTCCTCTTTTCCCTTGCCAATCGCGAGCGTGCGAACGATCAGCCCAATACCGTCGGGCTTGAGCGCGCTGACAAGTTCCTTGAGCCGGTCCCGTTCTTCTTCGTCCTCAATTCGACGCGAGATACCTATATGAGGCATCGATGGTTGTAGAACGAGGAACCTCCCGGCCAGTGAGATGAATGATGAGGCGCGGGCGCCTTTGGCGCCAATAGGGTCTTTCGTGATCTGCACGACGATGGTCTGTCCGGGCACGAGAAGCTGCTCGATTGAGTGGTTGCTTTTGGGCTTTGTACGGAGCAGTTGCGCATTCGACGCCTCCTCGTCCGTGGGAGCCATCATCAGTCGCTCATACTCATCCATCGTGTCATAGACATCCGCTACGTAAAGAAACACATCGCGCTCCAGACCAACATCCACGAAAGCCGCCTGCATCCCCGGTAGAACGCGGGTGACCCTACCCTTATAGACGTTGCCGACGAGCGTCATGTTCTCGCGCCGCGCAACGTAAAGCTCTACCAGCATGTCATTCTCCAAGATGCCGATACGAGTCTCGCCAGTCTCCTCGTTGATGATGATCTTCTTGCTCATCACTCCGCCCTCTCACTTTTGGCGCTGGCTCTGAGCTGCCTTATCCGGTCGATCCTCGCCTGAGCCTGCTTGCTCCAGAGCGACTGGGGATACTTCTCGACGATCTTCTCATATACCCTGATTGCCTCGTCAAGATCGCCCTTCGCCTCATAGCACTCGCCCACGTTCGCTCTCGCGCTTGCAACCCACGGAATTGTCTTTTCCTGAGTAAAGGTGTAGGATAGATCAAGGTATTTGAGAATCGCCTCGTCAAACCGCTTCTGCTCTTGAAGAGTGTGCGCAAACCAAAACTGCGCCTCGACTGTGTATCGAGCCTCGCAGCTGTCATCTGCGATCACGATACCAAGCGCAGAGCGGGCCAGCTGGAATCTGCCCATTTTGCGGAGGTCGTCACCAACTGCGATGAGCTCCTTACACATCCCCTTTTCACTCCCGTAGTCGATGACCATCGTCCTGTAATACTCGAATGCGCGTTCCAGTTCCCCAAGCCGGCGATATGCTCCGCCAATTCTGAAGAGCAGCAAGGCCTCATCCTGACGCGCCTCGTGAACCGGATGGTTGAGTTTCTTGTAGTGTTCAACCGCATTCCTGGGCTTCTGCCGCTCATACCATATATTGCCCATCAGAGCGAGACTTTGCTGCCTGATGTGTGGGGTTGTGTTCTGATCCGAAAGAATCGGTGAAAGTGCGTCCTCGGCCGCTCCGAGCTTTTTTCTAGCCAAATACACTCGGGCAAGCAGGAGCCTGGAGCTGTAAAGGAGCTCATTGCCCGGATACGCTCTGATAAGCTTCTGAAGCAGGCGCGAGGCCGTCTTGAGCTTGCCCTCATCATAGGCCGCCTCCGCTCGCTTGTGAGTCCGCTCGATCTCCAAGAACGCGCCAGGCTCGTGCTCACGGAACTCTGCGATTGCGCTCACCGACTTCTTTGGCTCGCCCTGCTCAAGCAGGGCCTTGCGCAAGCCCTCCTCGCCGAGTGAAACGAACGGCCAATCGGGCTCCAGAGAAATCAGTTCGGAGAGATAGCCCGCGGTGTCCGCCGGTCTCTGCGCAGAGCCGCTGCACCGCGAGGCCTCGACGTAGCAGAGCGAGGCAAACTCCGGCTCATCGTACTCGCGGGCTAGCGCCGAGAAGCATTCGCCCGCTTTTTTCGCGCTTCCACGCTCCTTTTTGATGTAGCAGTTCCAGAAATCGAGCATCCTTGAGAGCCCAGCGTCAAGCGCATAGGACTTACGGATGTCCGTGATGTAAGACCCGCATCTCCCGAACTGCCCGAGCGAGCGGTAACTCAAGAGCGTCCCAACAATCGTGTCCCAGTGCGGCGGCCTCCTGAGAAGCGCCTCGCGGGATGCATCCAGGCTCTTCAGCGCCTCCACGCTGCTCCCAATCGCCTGGAGTGAGAGTCCTCTGAGCATTAGCGCCTCACTCAGATAGCAGGACCTGGGGTAGCGCTTGAGGAAGTCCTCCGCGCTCGCCTCGCAGTTCTCAAACGCTTTGATTGCGTAAAACCCTCTGCAAAGCGCAATCTGCGCCCTTTCTGTAAGCTCAGGCGTTTGCGAGGCGCCGGACCGCAGCGAATTCAACAGCGGCAACGCCTCCATAGGTTGCCCGCAGTCAAGCAGCATCTCGGCACATTCGAGCGCGGCCTCCGCCGCAACGGGGCTTTCAGGGAACGAATGCGAGACTGACTTGTAGCGCTCGACAGCTTGGTCAAATGCCATCCGCATTCGGCTCGTTCTGGCGAGCATTAGGTGGCATTGCTCAATGTGGGGGCCAAACGGGTCCTCCTCGATAAGCTCCCGAAAGAGCGTTTCTGCCCGGGCGAGCTGCTTGGCCTGAAGGAGATTGTGGGCGAGGCGGAACCGGCTCTCATATCGCCCCTCGCTCCCCATATTTAGGGCAAGCATTTCCTCGAGGGTCGATGCAGCCGTTAGATTATCGTCCTTCGCCTCGAGCCACGTTGCGACGAGCCGCAGTATGTCCAGCCTGTTTCTTGTGCTGATAGAACTCTTGTCCTCGAGAACTCCCCTGAGCCTGGAAATAGCCTGGTCGTAGTCGCCAAGCGCGGCGTCCTGGTACGCGTCAATAGCGCTCTTTGCAGGCTGGACGTCGGCTTCCTTCAAAGACTGGTGCTCGCCCAGCAGAGCAGCGGCACGCTGATAGTCCTTCTGCCTGTATGCTGACCAGATCATTCCGAGCGATGCCGAGGTCGCGTGCTCTGTATTTGGGAACTCCTGAAGGAGCGACGAGAAGAGCTCCTCAGCCTTCTTGAAGTCACTTGAAAGGTAATCTGTGACCGCGAGGTTGAACAGGGAACGGGCCCTTGTCGCGTCGTCCTTAGCCTTCTTGCTCAGCGTTTTGAACGCCTTTCGGGCCCGATCAAGCTCCGATACAGCAAGGAGGGATTGCGCATAATGCTCATAAACCGGCGCCCCAAGCTGCTCGCTGAAGCCTTTTAGGAAAAGCTCGCCGTAGTACTCGATTGCCTCTTTGAAGCGGTACTGGATGAACAGAAGCTCGCCCAGCTTCGCGGTTGCCTCCTCGTGCTGCTTCTCACATTGGTTCTTCTCAAGCAAGTCCTTGAACGTCTCCTCGGCCATCGGATAGTGCCCCATCCGCCGCTGATTGGTTCCCAGAAGAACCATCGCCTCGCAGAGTCTTTCTCCGGACGGGAACTCGGCTACGTATTTGCGGAGGCAACGTGCAGCTTCCTTGTAGTTGCCCAGGTTGTCCTGGGCGCAGCCGTTGAGGAAAATAGCGTCGGCAACGAACTCGCCCGAGGGGTATTGCGACATGAGCTGCTCAAGCTGCTTCGCGGCCAGCTGGTATTCACCGTCCTCAAAGAGACGAAGCGCGAACTGATACATCGACGCCTCGTCCCGCGAATACGCATACGTAGTCATCAGCGCAACTGCGAGGACGCATCCTAGTAGGCGAAAGATGCGCGCACTCGGAAGATTGCTCATTTACAGGCCGCCCATCGTGGATGTGCCCAGAATTGATTACTCGCTGTCTCCCGCAATCGGGTTCAATCGAGAGTTTATCAAGCTGTGGCCCTCAGTCAAGAAGAGGTGGTTTGCCGACGGAAACAGCTCAAGTTCGGTAGTCGAACGTCGAAAGTCACCGGTCGGGCCAGGTTTATCTTCGTCCAGAGGAGTCGTCGAGCCAAGCCGCGGAACTAGACGGGCTTGACAACCAGGCGCTGCCCTCTGAGCGAGACCACCTCGACCTCGTCGCCCTGGGCTAGCTCCACGCCTCTTTCTGCTTCTGCGACCCACTTCTCTCCAGAGAAGTTGACGAGGCCCCGCTTTGTGCTCCCGTGGACGCTGATCACGACGATCCCCTGTCTCCCAATGAGCTCGTCCGGGTTGGCTCTAATTGTCTGTGTCTCCCTCAACGGCCGGAGACTCGCGAAGGCTAGCCTCTTGGATAAGAAGCAAAACAGAACCCCGAGAACCACCGCTGTGATAACCTGGGCGATAGGCGAGGCGCCCGCAAAGGCGATGATCATCACGATGAAAGCGTCAATCGCCAGCCAGAAAGTGATCTCGTATGGCAGAGTAAGCCCGAGAGCCAGTAGCAACACGCTCAAACCGAGCCAGAGATAGGGCAAAAAAGACAATGTATCAGCCGCCTTTCACATATCGATTCAGCTTTTTGTGATTCTGAAACCAGCAATCCCGTAACTCGGCGCCAGCCAAACGACGCAGCCCCGACGACAGTCTGTCATCCCGAGCAGCCCACCAAACCTGGCCGGGCGTTTTTCGAGAAATCCTTGCGCATGATCCGTCAAGCCCATCCTCGCGGCAGATGGCCCGCTTCTTTTAGCACGAGCCTCGTTGTTCTGTCAACGCAGATTCGGCGGGCTTCTGCAGAGGAAAAGGGCGAGTCCTCTCTCTTTCGCCGCGCGGCGAACTACGGCGGACAAGAAGGCGAAAGGGAAAGCAACTAGCTTGGATTCGATTTGTTGCACCCGCTCGCCAACATCGTGTCTTTAGCTCGCTTGAGGCATTCACGGGGCCTTCTTGCTGCATACATAGGCGACGCGTCTTGCACCCGTTGCGTGATTTGGAGTGCGGTGAGCTCTCACCGCTTTCACTCGCCGCGGCCTGACGCGGCATCTGATCCAATCAATGATTCCGCGTTCTGCAAATCACCCACCTGACTGCTCATAACGCAGTCTTGAGAAGGCGGTGCCAGGTCACCGCTAAGAAAAGCGGCGTCAAGCCGCCGCACTCCAAAACGGCCCGTCTCTAAGCTCACGCCCTGCAATCTGATTTTTCGGGTTTGGGTGCCCGCCTGTTGACATAGTGCCGCCGTGTGGCAAGATTGGCCGCGTGAATTGACCCTCGGATGTAAGCTAAAGCAGGTGTTTGAGATGGCGAAGAATCCCAAAGTATTGCTGATGACCGCAAAGACGGTTCGGCCCAAGTATCAATGCATGCCTCTCATCGGCGTGGCATACATAGCGGCCTATCTGAGGGAGCGGGGCATAGACGTCGATATCCTGGACGCGACGGCGCTCGAGGTGAGCTACGAGGGCGTCGTCGAATACGTCTCCTATCACGACTTCGATTTCGTCGGCGTTACTTCCATTGCTGCGACCCATCAGAGTGCTCTTCGCCACCTTCGGGAGATCAAGGAGGCGCATCCGGACATAGTTACGATCATCGGCGGGCCACACGCGACTGCGCTCGACACGGAGCTCGTCAGGGAGCACGACTTTGTGGACTACCTCGTTCGCGGCGAGGGCGAGGTCACGGCGCATGAGCTCATTGACACCGTCTGGAAAGGCGGCGACGTGTCGCAAGTCAAAGGCGTTACCTACAGGAGAGATGGCGAGGTTGTCTCGACTCCTCCGAGACCTTTCATAAAGGACCTCGACATCCTGCCGTATCCCGCGTTGGACCTCATGCCGCTTCACGAGTATTACTTCGAGATGAGGGGATTGGCGACGAAGAAGGACCTGATATTGCCGTTTTGCGCAGGTAGGGGTTGCTTTAGCAACTGCGGCTTCTGCGCCTCAAAGATGATGTGGGGCGGGCCTAGGCTGCGGGTCGTTGACAAGGTCATCGAGGAGCTCGTCTGGATGCGTGACAAATACGATATGAAGGTCCTCTTCTCGTATGACGACATCTTGAGTTCCAGTCGGAAGTGGCTAGTCGAGTTCTGCCAGAAGTTCGTTGATGCGGGGCTTAACGACATCCGTTGGTCTTGCGACGCGCGGGCGGACACGTTGAATGACGAGATGCTCAAGTGGCTGAAACGGGCCAACTGCGCCTACGTCCTGCTGGGACTGGAGTTCGGGACGCAGCGCCTGTTGGACTTCTCCAACAAGAAGCTGAACCTGTCAAAGGTCAAAGAAGCCATCAAGATGATAAGAAGGCATGGCATCAATTCCTGTGGTTCGTTCATAATTGGCTACCCCACCGAGACCAGGGAGGAGATACTCCAGACAGGCAAGTTCGGAAGGAGCCTCAACCTGGACGCCGTGCTGACGAACCTTGCAGTGCCATACCCCGGCACGAAGATGTATGATTACTGTGTCGAGCACGACCTTTTGCTCGGCAACCTCAACGACGAGGCGTATGGGTCGCCCCTGGTCCCGATGGTCAAGCTCGACGGGATAAGCCCTGAGGAGACTGTCGAGCTGCTGGGCAAGGTTCACCGGACCATAAAGTTCTCCCCGCGATACGTCCTCAACAAAATCCGCAACCGGCTGACGACCTGATCCCCGGGTCAGCCGGAAAGGGCTCTTGCGCGACATGGAAGTGTCCACAGATTACGCAGATTTCACAGATTAGGCGCGAGATACCAAAGAGGGCACAATGCGTTGCTGCGGCAACTCAGCTTCCAACGGCTGTTACGCTCTGCTTGCATTTTGGACTTGCCCAATCTGCGTAATCTGCGTAATCTGTGGACAGAAGAGGAGATCAGCATGATGTGGAAAGTCGCTACTGTGCACGTCCCGAGGTTAATCAAAGCGCTTGAGCCGTTGGTCCCGTCGCCCCCGCCGGAGGAATCAACCTGAGCCCGGCCGCGCTCGGAAGGTTGACCCTATCATCTCGGCCCGAGAGCGTTGACACGCTCTCCGTCGGAACGGTATAGTGAGGCGGCTTGTTTCATTTGTGTACCGGTCGGTGATCTAGCAAGAGCCTTGTGTTGAACTAAGGAGAATAAGATGCGCTCTTCATTTACAGAACTTCTGATTACTCTTTGTTTTCTAGCTTTTACGCTGCTCTCACTTTCTATCTCGGGGCATTGCGATCCAGGCATCCCTGTAACCGCAGAGGAAGCGTCGCGCGCCGCCTCAACGTACAGGGCCATTGGCGAGGCACAGTATCCGGGGTGGGGCGGGGCAGAGGTTGCCCTTGCGCGAACCTACTACGATCTAGCGTTTGATGCGAGCGCGTTTGAGTTTGCCGTTCAGAAAGGCGGCCAGCGCCTCGGACACATCGTGATAGGCGGCAATCGCGATTTCCCGCCGTTAATCGAGTATTCAAATGGGCCTTCAGCTGTTGATTTGGGCGTTGACCGCGGTTTTGTCCCGGCTGAGTCGCTGCGGGCCATAGAGTCCGGCGGGGAATGGGTCCCCGTCTATGTTGGCGGCTTCGACTATTACGTAGTCGGGCCTGATGCCCTGTCCGAGCTGGTTGATGTCGTTCAGGGCTGCCGGATTGAGCTTAGCGCTCTTCAGCGGTTTTCGGACGACTTCTCGGCTCGGCTCCAGTCGTTATCAGGGACATTCTCGAGTATGTGGGACGCAGCGCTTTCGGGCGAGGCGGTAAAGTCGCAGGATGACTATAACGTTCTGGTCGAGGCGCAGGGCTATACTTGGTATCGCGGCTGCGGCCCGACGTCCGGCGCGATGGTGCTCGGCTACTACGGCAAGGCGGGCTATCGGGAGCTTGACTACAATGCCGAATCGTTCATCTGGGATGGTCCATACACAATGACGCCCTACATCCCGCGTGACCTGGCCGATATGGTTGCGGACATCTGCAACGTCCCGCGTTCGGGCGGCAGGATTGATGATTATGGTGTCTATACTGAGAACTTGGCTGGCGCGATCGTCAGAGTAGCTCAGGCGCATGGTTACAAAGGCTTTCAGTGTTATCTCTACCACGACGAGCGAGATTACGACATCTATAAGGATAAGATCGACGAGGGCGATCCGTCTGTGTTCGGCATAACAAAGATGGACCCGGGTTCTTACGATCGGCACGCGATCATGGGCTGTGGCTACAACTACAGGAATCCCGAGGCGGGACACCTCGCGATCGTTTATGACACATGGGGAACCAACCAGCGAACGGCCACTCAGGAGTACTTCATCACATATCGTCTGCTGACGGTCTATAGCCCGCTCGTTTCTGAGCAGGACTTGGACCTCTCGGCCCTGAGCTACGATTACGGCTACGTCAGCGTCGGCTGCCACAGCGACTGGGTGCTTCGCATAAGCAATATCGGCGCCCTGCCTTTGCTCGTGAACGACCTGACGTGCGACGATCCGAGTTTCTACGTTACTACTCCGGCCTTTCCTCACACGATTGCGGCTGGCGAGAGCGTGTTCGTGAACATTCGATTTGCGCCGACGCGCAGCGCCCGCATTTCGGCCATAATGACGATTGAGACAGACGATCCCGATCCCAACGAGGAGTTCTGCGAGGTCGCGCTTACTGGGCGAGGAATTGCCAACAGCGCCCCGATGGTGAGATGTGCCGGTTTCGTCGGCGATCATCTCGCGGCGGGCGCGGCGGGAGATGTTACGGTTCGAGCCGAGGTCTATGACCCGGACGGCGCCTCCGACGTTGCTTCGGTCCTTCTATTCATCGGCACGCTTGAGGGCGGCCAGATCAGCTCACTGGAGCTCTTCGACGATGCTCAGCACGGCGATGCCGAGGCAGATGACGGCCTGTTCGGCAATCAATTCTGGGTCGATGCAGCGCCTGCGGGTGTCTATGTATTCGAGATCGTCGCGGAAGACGCGCGCGGCGCCTCGAGCAACGTCTGGCCCTATATGAGAATTGACGGCTCCTCGTCCTCCTCCAACGACGTTCTCTGGGGTGTGTATCCCGGGATGGGCGAGTCGGGCGACCCATACGTGGCTAACATCTACATGGCGGGCTTCGATACGACATCGATTTCGCAGGATGGAGGCGGCAAGCTCGTGTGCGTCGCGGACATCGACGATTTTCTGGACGGCTCGAGCCTCGCAAGGGCGGAGCTTCGCTTCCAGGGCGGCGGCGTCTTGAACCTGTTTGACGACGGCCAGGGCGACGATGAGGTCGCAGGTGACGAGCGTTTCACGGGCAGCATAATGCTCACTCCCGGATACCCCACGGGCGATTACCTCCTCGAAATAGTGGCGATCAACGAAGCCGGCCGCGAGAGTGTGCCATTCCCGTTCTACGTCGTGCGGTAAGACCGCGCAGAATCTGAATGTAAGCGGCATGTTTTCGGTCGGAATGTGGCCTGATGACGCAGCATTTGGCGGCGGTTGAGCGATTGCGCCTTCTCTAACCAGCCCAGCAGACCTCTGCTCAATGTTCGTCGGACGATCAACAGGTTGGTGAGCATGCGAGATGTTTGCCTGTTCGGTGCTTTGTGTGTATAACACCCCTGAGCGTTGACATGAATTAGGTTAGGAGATGCGTCATGTACACGTCATTTGAGATCAAGAACTTCAAGTGCTTTGAGCACCTCGAGTTAGAGGATCTTGCTCGCGTCAACCTGATATCAGGCAAGAACAACGTGGGCAAGACCACTTTGTTGGAGGCACTCTATCATCATTCCGGCGCATATAACCCCCGATTGCTCCTTGACTTGATGCGGCTTCGGGGATGGACACAGTTTAAGGTAGAATTATCCTCAAGCTCGACAGCGCCTTGGGATTCGTTTTTCAGAGATTTTGATACTCAAAGGCAAATCGTGCTGACAAACCGCGATAGCGTGCGGCGAGGCGCAATCACCAGATTGAGGTTCGTTCCCGAGCCTGATGACGCAGCGATACCGGCCGGAGAGCAGCGCTCTCTTATCGAAGGAATGGAGAGTGATATAACGTCGAATGAGGCTCCCTTAGCTCTGGAGCAAGTTCGCGAGGAGGGGGAGAAGATTGACAGATGTTGGCTTATGTTTAGAGATGGTGAGTTCCGCGTCAAGCCATCCCCTCCAAGACCTCCATTTACGGCTGTTTTCGTCGGCGCTCGCATTCGCGTTGTTCATAAGTACCTTGCGGAGCGTTTCAGTAGGATCGAGGTTGAGGGCCGCCATGAGTCATTCGTGCGTTCGCTGAGAAGCATAGAACCAACCCTCCAGCGTCTCGCGGTTGTCGTATCTGGTGAAGTCGCGATGATCCACGGTGACGTTGGTCTGGGGAGACTTGTTCCTTTGGCTGATATGGGGGGAGGTATCGTCGGATTGACGGATCTTCTGCTCGCGATTTCCCAAGCAGAGAACGGTATGGTTCTAGTGGATGAGATCGAGAATGGCCTACACCACTCAGTTATGGGGAAGGTCTGGAAGGCAATTGGGGATGCGGCCCGGGAGTTCAGTGTGCAGGTTTTCGCCACGACCCACAGCGATGAATGCATCAAAGCGGCGATGGAAGCCTACAAAGCGGAGCAAGCAGACGATTTGTTTAGATTCCATCGGCTTGAGCGCGTTAAGGGTGAGATTCGGGCTCTGAGCTATGACCAAGAGGCTTTAAGCGGCGCGTTGGACATAGGCTTGGAGGTCCGGTGATTGTGGACGGCAGCGCTCTCGATTGTAAGAGGATCCATGAACCCAACCTATTGGTTGTTGAGGGAAGGGAAGAAGAGCTGTTCTTCACGGAACTGATTGAACATCTGGGCCTAAGATGTCTGCAGGTTCTGGAAATAGGAGGCAAGACGCGGCTAAGAGGGCGCTTGAAAGGCCTGTTCCCTCAGAACAGGGATGACGAGCAAGTTATCTCGCTGGGAGTGGTCAGAGATGCTGACGACAGCCCGGAAGGCGCTTTGGACAGCGTGAAGAGCGCTCTAGGTGCTGCCGGCCTGGCCGTTCCAGATGCAACCTTGATCCCGGCCGGACGTAACCCTCGGGTAAGCATCATGATCCTTCCTGGGCCGGGACAGAAGGGCAAGCTAGAGGACCTTTGCCTCAAATCGGTGAAAGACACTTGCCCCATGACCTGTGTGGAGGAGCATTTTCAGCGTCTGCAGGACCAATGCGAGTTGATCCCGAAGGACATATCCAAGGCGAAGGTTGAGGTTTACCTCGGCTCCCAGGAAATCCCAGACCTACGTCTGGGTCACGCGGCGGCCAAGGGCTACTGGCCGTTCGATCACGACGCCTTTGACCAGCTGAGGGATTTCTTGAGCCAGGTCTGTGAAGTCGGGGGTGAATAGAGCCATAACCCTTACTGAGACGTACCTTTGGGCTGAGAACAAGCTGGCCCCGGGGACGCGCCGGGCGGCACGGTCCCCGACCTATCTCAATGCGTAGTTGTCAGTTCTTATCGTCGGGCTTTGGGAAGCGGGCAAAGCTCATCGAGGGCGAGCGTCTGCCGCTTCTGGTTGCAGTGAACGTCCAGGCGCACGATGGGATGTTGCTGAACGAGTCGAACTCTCCCGCCGGCGTCAGGACCGCAAGCCAATAGTAGGTGCCTGGCATGATTCCAGGCAGCGTGACGGAGAAGACCTCTTCCGGCCCAGTTGTCTCACCTTGCTGCAACGGGACGCTCGTCGTGAACGGCTCCGGTGTATCCGAAAGCGACGGGTAGAATAAAGTCTCACCTGTCGGGTAGGTTACCCCGACGTAGAGGTCAACCGACTTTGCGAGCCCAGGATTTGCTATCGTCCTTGAGAGCGACATCAAGTCACCTTCTGAGAAGGAAGACCCATTGAGTGATAGGCTGAGGGTTGGCATTCCGTCGATCACAAACGCCTCAATCGCCGGGTCGCCCATGGCCGTAAGCGTTCCTTCAGCGCAGAACCCCGCCACAAAGGCATAGTCTCCCGGAGCCAGCTTAGGAAGGACGAGGTCGATGATCGTGGTTTTGCCAAGTCTGTAGCCCGGATAGAGCTGGATCGACGCAATAAACGTCCGGGGTGTCGTGGACAAGTTAGGGAAGAAGAGATGCCAGTCTTCCGGCAGAAACACCGAGACGTAGAGGTCAGCGGCTGTGCTCGGCCCCAGATACTCCGCCTCGACCTGAGCCGTCAGCCTGTCGCCCTCTTTGAACGTTGACGAGTTGAGAACGAGGCTGGGCTCGGGCTGCGCGTTCTCCTCAAAGCCCATGCCCGTTAGACTTACGTTGCAGTTGGGGGTGTTTGCGTCGTTCGAGGTTACCGTCAGCCACCCGTCGCGGGCGCCGACTTGCTGCGGTGTGAACCTGACGCTGAGCTGATAGGTCCCACGCGACTGAATCGTAATCGGAGTCATCGCGCTGCAGGAGAAGTCGCCCGATGTTCGCAGCTCGCTGATCACCAAGGCGCTTCCGCCGGAGTTTTGTATTCTCAGAACCCAATCTTCGTATCTGCCCTGGGCGACCTCGCCGTAGTCGTGCGAAGTGTCAGAGGGGGAGATGATGGGGATTGCTGATTCGTAGCAGACGTGGCAGAGCGCCGTGTCTCCCGGCTGGCCTTGATTATTAAGAGAATCGATACCAGCCGCGCTGAACTCGTATATGCCAAATCCGTGCGCGGGTATGAACGTGAAGGTTCCTGAGGAAGAACTAGCGTATGCGTAGGACTTCCACTCGCCGCTCTTGGTACCCCCGTCGGCCCGGAATCGGTAATACAACGTTACCTGTGAGACATCTGACAGCGCGTCATACGCCTCGAACTGCACCGGAATCGGCGAGGTGGTCGTTGCCTCTGGGCACGCCAGAGAAACCTCGGGAGGCGTCGTGTCAAAAACTGTCTTATCGGTGCCGCCGCCGCCTACTGCGCTCTCGTTGCCGGCATTGTCTTCGGCGACCGCACAGAAGCGGTATTCACCATCGCCATCTGGCGGTGTGAATCCCCAGGCGCCGCTCTGGGAAGTGCTCGTCTCGCCAGAATCTCTCCACGAAGAGCTATAGTGGCGAAAGTAGAGTTTCACCTGCTTGACGCCGGAGCCCGTGTCGATAGTGCTGAAGTTGACTGCAATCGGGGAGCTCTTGGTCGCGGTTGGCGAGTCACAGTAGGTTTGCGGTGGGGTAGTGTCGTAGAGGATGTTTATCTCTGGAACTGTCGGTGCGGTCTCGAGATTGCCCGCGGCATCCTCAGCCTGCGCCGCGAAATGATACGAGCCTTCGCTCTCGGAGAATGTGTAGCTGAATGAGCCAGAGGATCGGCCTCGAAGGGCGTCAACAGGCGCCAATGAGGCTCCTTGGAAAGATGCCCAGAGTGTGACTTTGGCGATGCCTGAATGCACATCGGAGGCCTCGAAGCTTATCTCGGTTGAGGTATCCCGCGCATACTGGGCTGCTGAGCAGTGGGCGACAGGGGGCAGGACGTCATAAACAACGTAGCATTCCGGCTGTTCGGACATTGACTCGTGGTTGCCGGCGCGATCGATGGCCCTGGCTCGGAATTCGTATCTGCCTTGTCCCTGTGTTAGCGAGACTGTTATTGAGGCGCTGGTCGCGTGTGTTGGGGCGCCGGCTTCGGTCCAGGACTCCTCTGGCCTTCTCGTGAACAGTTGAACCGAATCTATGCCAGACAGAGCATCGGAGGAGTGAATGTTGACTCTAACCTCTGGGGTCCGCACGTATTGTGGACACGTGCTCATCGAGGTCGGCTGGAGAAAGTCGAGGACAAATGAGGCGTCCGGCTCGCTCGTGGCGCCGCTTGTGTTGCCGGCCAGGTCGGACACGATGGCGGCAAGGTCATAGTAGCCTTCACCAAGATCAACGGTCAGGGTGGTGGCGCCTTGCGCCCCGTAGCCCTTCGTGGGATGAAGCTGCCAATCCCCGCCCTGCTTTCTGAGCCAGAAGTCTATCTCACCCACTCCAGAGCCAAGCGGCCCGTCATCGCACAGATACTCGACGGGAACCGTGCTGCTGTTGCAGTATGGCGGGACACTGATCGAGCAGACAGGCGCGGTGGAGTCATAGACTGTGGAACAGTCGGCGATTCCGGGGCCAAGTTCCAGGTTACCGCACACGTCCTCGGCCAGAGTGTAGAACTCGTAGGTCCCGTCGCCAAGAACAGGTAAGAACGAGATGCTGGCGCTTGTGCCGCCGTCGGAAGCGCCTGAATCGGCCCACTCTGTCCAACCAAGACCATCGAAGTACCGATACCAGAGCGCAACGTTCGCGAGGCCGCACATGCCGGTTGTCGCGACATAGGGAATATCTATGGGCGATTCGGCGTAACACGGCTCGCACGAGGCAAAAGAGTCCGGTCGCTCGCTGTCGATGAGCATCTGAGAATCGGCCTCGGTCTTCATTGGTTCCCTGTTGCCGGCGGCGTCGATTGCGAGGCTGAAGAACTGATAAGAGCCGTTGCCGCAGTCAGAATCGAATACGAATGTGGCCTGGGTGCTAGCCTCTTGCGACCGCCCCGAGAACTCCCAATCCTGTTCGCCGAAGCGGTAGTAGAGCTCGACCTTTGAGACGCCGGTCCCGACGGTGCCGTCCGTCGCGGAACAGCTTATCTCGGTTGGCAGATGATTCGCGAATCTCGGCGCCTTGGCCGAAGAGCAGGGGGCATCGAGGTCAACGTGAACCGTTACCGTGTTGTCGGTCGCTGGTATCTCTTCGTTGCCGGCGAGGTCTGCGCCGAGACACACAAAGGTGTAGATTTCCTGCTGGTCGATGCCTTCGACGCTGAAGGACCCTGTCGTTGACGTCGTGGAAAGCCCCGTCGGCTGCAAGTCGCTTCCCTCAAACGCGTAGAGGAGCTCAACGAAGCTGAGCCCGCTCAGAGTGTCGGCTGACGTGAATTCTAGGTGTATTGTCCCTGAACTCGCAGCCGACGGCCCACTTAGCAGCGATACAGGCGGCGCGGTATCGAAGATGCAGTCGGCGGCTCGCCCGGCCTCGACCTGCTCAGCGTTACCGCATACATCCCGGCTTGTGGCGCAGAACTCGTAGATGCCCTGTCCATGCACGGGCTCGAAGTGCAAGATGCCCGCGTCGCCCTCGACCACCTGGCCACTTTCGGTCCAGTTAGGAGCCCACGTGCTGTCGGGCTGTCTGAAACGATAGTGAAGCGCGATGTCCACGGGTTCAGTTGTGGCGTCGTTGGCTTGAAGCTCGATCTCGACGGGCGAGTCTGACACGTAAGGTTCGACGAGGCATATTGATTGTGGTGGCGTCGTGTCGAACGTTACCTCGATCTGGGCGCTGCCGGGCGTCTCAAGGTTGCCGGCCACATCCTCGGCCTGTGAGTAGAACTTATACCAGCCTTCGCCGTCGGGTGGAACGAAATCAATTGTTCCTTCGCTGCCCTGGCCGCCATCGTCGGCCTCTTGCCAGTCCGAGACGGCGGAACTGAAGAACAGATACACACCAACGATGCCCGAGCTGCATCCTGCGTCCGACGCGACGAAGTCAATGGCAATCGTCTCAGAGGACGCACAATCCGGCGCCTCAATCAGCGATGTTGGCCGCGTGGAGTCGAGCACCGTGTCCACGTCGGCATCTTCCTTTTGCTCGACGTTGCCGGTTGTGTCCTCCGCAATCGACTTGAACTGATACAGACCCTCGCCGTGCTGCATCTCGAAGGCAAAATCACCATTCGCTTCGGTCGCTGTCTGGCCGCTTTCGGTCCAGTCGATGTCCCACGTCTCGCCGCAGTTGGAGCTGAATCTATAGAGCAGCGACACCAAATGTAGGTCGTCCGTCCCTGAAACGCCGTAGTGCAGCTGAATTGGGCCCTCGTTGACGGCTGTAGGCCCTTCAAGCGTTGACGACGGGGCCGCGTTGTCGAAACGTGTGCTCGTTTTGACGTCAAAAGAACCGGCAGTGGAGTTGCCTGCGCGGTCGGTTACAAGCGCGCAGAAGTCATAGGTCCCGTCGCCGTCTTGAGGCGTAAAGGAAAAGGCGCCTGTTATCTCATCTGAGTTCAGACCCGAGGACTGCCAATCTCCGTCTTCAAAGCGGAAGTAGAGCTCGATTGCGTCAGGCCCACTTCCTGCCTCGCCGTCATTGACCTCAAAGCTCACGTCGATGAGCGAGCCGTTAGCAAACTCTGGTGATGAGAGCTGATAGGATGGCACAGTCTCATCATATATACGCCACGCGTCCGCAGAACTCGGCGGCGACTCGATCGTGCCGGCGTTGTTCTCGGTAATTGTGTAGAACTCGTATTTGCCTTCTCCGTGGCTCGCCACGAAGTCAAAGCTTCCGAACGGCGTGTCGCGCGTCTCACCCAGGTCAGTCCAATCCGTGGACCAGCTCGAACCGCCGTCGGAGCTGAACCGGTAGAAAAGTGACACACTCGCAATGCCGCTTTCGCGGCCTGTTGCCTCGTATCCTACCGTAATCTCCGTCGATGCGCCGTAGTTTGTGCAGAAAGCGAACGATATCGGGACCTGGTCGTCAAAGACGAGCGTGGCCTCGGGTTCGTAAACCAATGATTCCGCGTTGCCCGCAAAGTCCTTTGAGGCGGCGAAGAACTGGTATTCCCCGTTGCCCTCTGTCGGCGAGAACCAGACTGTGCCTGATGTGCCCTCAGCCTGCAGGCCCGTTAGCGTCCAGGCTCCACCGTCGAATTGATACCAGAACACAAGCGATGCAATGCCCGAGCCGATAGTGCCGTCGGTGGCCGCGAAGTCCAGGCCCAACGGGAGCTCAGTCGCGAATTCCGCGCAGGAGACGGTCGCAACGGGAAGACCCGTGTCCAGAATAACCTGCTGGTCGGCTGCTTCCTTGGCCTCCTGATTGCCGGCGTTGTCTGTCGAAAGCGTCATTAGCTCATATAGGCCGTCCCCATGCCCGGCGCCGAACGTCAGGACACCGGTGCTGGCCTGGGAGTAAGTGCCGCTGTCGGTCCAGTCGGAGGTGAAGGTCTCGCCGTTGTCGTCGGAGTAGTGGAACCACAGCCTCACGATGGCGATGCCTGACAGGTCGTCATCGGTTTCGAAGACCGAGTTGATCGATGCTGTTGAGGCGTATTCTGGCGAGAAGAGATACGAAATGGGCAGCGTTAGGTCGTAGATCGTCTGACAGTCGCTCTCCGAGGGCGGGTCCTCGACGTTGTCCATAGTGTCGATGCCTATCGTGTAGAACTGATAGATACCCTCGCCGTGGTAGCTTAGTGGAGCGAAATCGAACGTCCCTTCGTCGGTGTATGCCCTTAGCCCGCTGTCAGCATAGTCGGTCCAGTCGCACGGATCCTGCTCGGTGTAGCGATAGTAGAGCTGAACCTCCTTGATGCCGCTTGAATCGTGCGCCTCGAACGAGACTGGTATTGGGTCTGTGTTCTGATATTCGGGGGACGAGGCGCTGGATGTGGGCTTCTCGGTGATGAAGTCGGTTGCACTGTCCGCCGCCGATGGCGCCTCTTCAACGTTGTCGGCCTCATCCGTGGCTATGGTGTAGAACTCGTATGTCCCCTGGCCGTGGTCGGGATTGTATGAGAATGTGCCGGAGAGCTCTTCAGATGACATCCCAGTTGATGCCCAGCCTGGGTCCCAGGTTTGGCCCTGGTCATCTGAAAACCTGAACCACAGGGCTGTCGAAACCACCCCTGAGCCTCCGCCATCGTCCGAATCGAAGCTGACATCGAACGGATCAGTTGCAGTTTGGGGCGAGCTACACGCTGAAACGGGTGAAGATTGATCTGAGAGAACCGTTGCGTCGGCCTGATCTGGCGGCGACTCAGTATTGCCGGCAGCGTCCGTGGCGGCGGTATAGAACTCATACAGGCCATCTCCGTCGCCGAACGAGAAGATGAAGTTCCCTGACTGGGCTGACCCGTATTGGCCCGTGTATTGCCATTCGCCTGCCGCAAAGCGGTAGTAAAGCTTGACCTGGGACAGGCCGCTCAACTCGTCGCTTGCGCTGTATGAGACCTCGACCGAGCTCGCGTTAGTCATGCTGATGCAATCGCAGCTGGAGCTTGGGGACTGCGTGTCCCGGACCGTGCTGGTCTCCGCCGATTTCTCTCCCTCGGTGTTGCCGGCCCTGTCCGTGGCGACGGAGTAGAATTGATACGTGCCGTCGCCCTGCGTAGGCTCGAACTCGAACGTTCCTGAGCTGCCATTCTCGCGAAGTCCGCTGGAGGTCCATTGGCCTTCGCCGAATTTATAATAGAGGTCGCAGAACGAGACCCCACTCAGCGCGTCCTCGCCTGTGAAGCTGACCGAAATGTCGCCGGCGGCGGAGTAGTCCGGCGATGAGCAGGACGAGCTGGGCAGCGTTGTGTCATAGATGATCGCACAATCGGCTGACTGAGGCGCTTGTTCTTCGTTGGAGGCGGCGTCGGTGGCGATTGTGTAGAAATTGTATGTGCCCTCGCCTTGCGGAGCGTTGAACTCGAAGTTACCGCTCGTGCCGTCGCTTTCCAGCTCAGAATCGACGAAGCTTCCACCATCGAAACTGTAGTATAGCTGCACAGAATCGATTCCGCTGCCACCGTCCTGCGCCTCGAACTCGACGACGAAGGGCAACGAATTGCCGAACTGTCCACAGGAGCAGCTCGACTCGGGCTTGGTCGTGTCATAGACCGCCGAGGCGTCTGGCGCTTCCTTGGCCGATTCGGAGTTGTCGGCGTAATCCGTGGCCAGTGTGTAGAAGTGATACGTTCCCTCTCCGTGGGCGAACGTGAACTCAAACGCGCCCGACGTACCGGATGCCTCGTGGCCTGAGTCCGTCCAGCTGCCGCTGTTGAACTTGTAGTAGAGCTTGGTGTTGGCGACGCCGCTTGTCTCGTCTTGAGCGGAGAAGGAGATTGAGATAGTGCTGGAGTTCACGTCGGAGGCACACGAGCATCCTGAGGCCGGCGCCGTCTCGTCATAGACGGTAACCGCGTCGGGCTCATCCGGCGGGAGCTCGACGTTCCCGGCGTTATCCGTCGCTATCGTGTATAAGGCATACGTGCCCTCGCCCTCGGGCGGCGTGAAAGATGACGAAGAGAGCACGAAACACTTGAACTCCTGATCCACCATTGGAATCTGCAACGGGCCGCCGTCATAGAACCCCTCCAGAACTGGCGCCTCAAAGTAGTCCTCGACGTCCAGCAGCCGGTAGTAGTCCCCATCCGAGAGAACAGATGAGACATCCACGTTGACCGTGGTCAGCGTCTCCCAGTTATAGATGGCTATATGGGCGCGCTTGATCTTATAGTCATTGGGCAGGATTACGACCTTGTTCTCAGAGGGTATCTGTTTGTCTTCGTGCACCGTCGCGTTTTCATCAGACCCCGTTAGGGCAACCCAGTCTTCAATGGTATAGCTGTCTGAGCCTCCTTTTGGGTATCGAATGTGAGGCGAGCCATCCGGGGCCACGAAGACCTGACGGAGCGGCGGAGAGAGGAAATAGAGGCCATGCCCATCCCAAGTTACACCAGAGTCCTTATACTCGCCGCCGTTGAAGCTGTAGTAGAGCCTCGTTTCTGCAACGCCGCTTTCGTCGTCAGATGCGAAGGCTTCCACGTCTATTGGCGCTGAGTTCGCATATTCAGGCGCCGTGCAATAGGATTCGGGCCTCGTGTTGTCGGTTGAGTCGTATATGGTGGAGTCGTCGGGCGATTCTGGGGCCTGCTCGGTGTTGCCGGCGTTGTCGGTCGCCAGAGTGTAGAAATCATAAGTCCCTTCGCCATCTGGTGGGGAGAATGAGAACTCTCCGGACGTGCCGCTTTCTGAAAGCCCCGAGCTGGAATACTCGCCGCCGTCCTTGCGATAGTAGAGCTTCGTCGTGGAAACCCCGCTGAGCGAGTCGGACGACGAAAACGTGATCGCAATCGGGCTCGAATACGCGTATTCCGGCGAAGAACATGAGGATTCCGGCCTACTGGAGTCATAGATGGTTGTGTCGTCCGCGCTCTGAGGCGCGTCCTCCTCGTTCCCGGCGTTATCGTAGGCGATCGTGTAGAACTTGTAGGTCCCGTCGCCATCGGTTGGCGAAAACGTGAAGTCTCCGGATGTTCCGCTCTTTGTCTGACCTGAATACGAATAGCTGCCCGAGTTGTAGCTGTAATAGAGCTCTGTCGAGGCGATTCCTGAGCTGCTGTCGGAGGCCGTGAACGCAATGGTCATCGGGAGAGAAGTAGCGTAGGTGGGAGACGATGCCGATGACGTCGGCTTCGTGTCGTCGTGGATAGTCGTGCTGTCAGCGGAGCCTGGCGCATCTTCCGCGTTCCCGGCGTTGTCGGTCGCGATTGTGTAAAACGCGTAGGTTCCTTCCCCGTCGGTCGGCGCGAAGGAGAATGACCCCGATCCGCCGCTCGCTTGGTCTCCAGAATAGGTGTAACTTCCGCCGCTGTAGCTGTAATAGAGCTTCGTGTTTGCGAGCCCGCTTCCGCCGTCCGAGGCGCTGAACGTCACATTTATCGGCGAGGACCCATACGTGGGCGAGGAGCATGACGATACTGGCTTCGTCGAATCATAGATGGTGGTGTCGTCCGCCGAACCAGGAGCATCTTCCGTGTTGCCGGCCTTATCGATGGCGATTGTGTAGAAATAATACGTGCCTTGACCGTCCGGCAGCGTGAACGAGAATGAGCCTGAGGTCCCTGATTCTGACTCGCCCGAATAGCTGTAGCTGCCGCCGCTGGGTTTGTAGTAGAGCTTGGTCTCATAGAGCCCACACCCACTGCCATCGGACGACGTGAAGCTAATCGACACGCTCTGTGACGTTGAATAGGTCGGACTTGAGCAGCTCGAAGATGGTTTGGTGTCGTCCACGAACGGGCCATCGTAATCGCCCGAGTCGGGGAGCCTGTCGCTGTTGCTGTTTCCGTCCTCGAAGTAGAAGTAATAGGAATGATTGCCAGCGGAAAGCGCTGCGGTCTCATACTCATAATCGCCATTCGCCGCCAGCCCTGAGGCCAAGGACATCGTGTGAGGCGTGGCGTCTATATAAACGTAGGCAATCGCTGGCGCCTCCCCGTCCGCGTGGTAGTAGTGGACACGATACGTGAATGTGTCGCTCGATTGCCCGTCTTCTGGCGAGACTGAGCCGTCGCTCAACTCTGGCTCCGAGCCGCCGCCTTCTTCCTGAACCTCCGCCGTGCCTCTATCCGGAAGATAGTTATGCTTGGTGACCGTCACATGCATTGTGCCGGTCGATGTCGGCGGAGGCGAGAGTGTGATGTACGCCCAACCGCTCGCGTCGGTCTCGGCCGTCTCAAAGACCTCGTCTTCCTTGTAGAGGCATACCAGCGCCGACTCAAGGGCGCCTCCACTCTGCACCTGAACGTCAAACTGCGTCTGGCCCACCGTGAGCGTGCTGTCGTAGCTTGCGCTCATCGACGACGGCGTATCAGTCCAAACCCGCGTCGTCGGCGAACCTAACAGATTCAGTTCATAAAGCACCCAACGGTAATACTGACTGCCGCCGTAGGTCCCCTTGCAATAACTGACAAAAACCTGCTTGGAGTCGGACAGCGCCTCGCCCAGTTCGTAGGTACCGTAGTCAAAAACAGCGGAGAAGAACTCTTGGTCGAACGCATCGGACGGCCCGTAGCCTGGGTCACCTGGGCTATACCATCCAAACCGGCTGTTTCCAATAAATGCGACGCCGCCGCCGCTTGGGGAGAGAACGAACCGCTCGCCCATGCAGTCGTAGTCTATTGCTGCGGCCCAGCAGCCGATTGTGTATAGAATCGAGTAGCGCGGGCCATTAGTGAGTCCTGTCATATCATTTCGATAGAGATACTCTTTGGTGCCCGTGTATTTGGCGCTCATAACCGAGTAGTTGGCGTGGCCTACGTTGTTGACGAGGTTGTAGCCGGCGTTGAGCGAGTTGATGACGTTCGTCTTGCCGGACGTGCCGTCCCGGTCATATCGCTTCGTTATGGTGTAGTCGCCCGGTATGCCAACGTAGCTCTCGAGCTCGTCCTTACAGTCGCCGCCGGAGGTGTATGCGTCTAGCAGGCAGGCAAACATCAGCAGCTTTTTCTGGTAATCGGTTGGCAGTTGCGTTGAGCCAACGCCCTCATAGACCAGCGTCTTCTCAACCACTGTCTCCGCCTCGCTAGTAGTATCGAACGGGAGCCGCCCAACCAGAACGTCGGCATACATGTCTATGTTGTCCTGGCTGACCTCGCCCCAAAGCGAGTCGCCGTCGTCGTTCCACGTGCCGTCCAGGTCAGCATAGTAGTAATCGCAATAAAGATAGTCGTCGTAGGTGTAGCCGTCGCCTTCCACGTCAAAGGAGTAGGCCGCTCTCGCGGGAACCACGCTCGTGTCGCCGCCCAGGATCACCCAGCCCAGGCCCTTGCTGGTGTAGTAATCCTTCAAGAAGTTCCTGATCTTCTCCTGAGTGTCCGTCCCGCCGTAAGAGCTGCTTATCGACGTTGTGGTGTGAATCTCCGTCCTGTAGCCCTTCTTGATCATCCAGTCGGCCAAAGGCTCCACCTGTGATGTGTATGAACTGCCCGTGACGATCACGCAGTCAACGGTGTCGAACGTCGCCGAGGCGCTGGGAGAGTAGGCTGGCGGGCTGACGTGGTCGCTGTTGATGACTAGCCTGGCGACGCGTTTTTCGCACGACTGCCGAACAAGGTTGCTTCGGCGTGTTACGGCGAGCGCCTGCGGCGTGCTCGGGACAAGATGCAGTGTGAGCGAGACCGATGAGATAGCCGATAGCGTCTTTGATGCTGGCTTATACTCAAAAGGCGTAACGAGCAGGCCGGCGACGTTGTAGCCTGCAAGGTAGCCTGATTGTGTCTGGTGAACAATGTTGGATGGATACGGAGTGTCAACTTCGTAGATGGCCGGGTCCGGGCCGACGAAGCCTGGCGCCTCGTCCCTGTTAGCTGGCATTGGGGGCTGCGCCGGATAAACGGTGAATTGCCCTACTAACACCTCCTTGGAGATAGCGGCGACCTCGATGTGATCGACGCTCCTATCATAAGGAATCGATACATAGACGCTTTTTTGAGGCAGCGCCGGAGCGCCAAATTCTGAGACAACGTAACAGCCGGGCAGTTCAATCTGGTCGTAATCACCCCTCGGCTTGATCTTCAGCTGGTCAATTGGAAAATCGACAACGACGTTTATGGTCTCGGCGAAAGCGCACGATGATACGGCTACCGTAAGGAAAGTCAGCAATAACAAGGACTTTCGGGGCGTCGAGAGTGCAGACATACTATCCCTCCTTATGTCAAGCTCAGTGACATCACCAAATCCGACAAGCAGACTATTCATCGAACTGGAGCCGAGAATCTTTAGCTCAGTTGGCCAACAGATAATGTGTCGCTCATGAGGTCTAGGGCGCAGGATTCTACCGCCTTCAGGCGGTTCTCCATCGGCATAAGAATCCGGTTACAACCGGCAGTTGCCAGAGTCAGATTCATCACGCCACCGGCTTCAGCCGAGGGGCGAATCAGGCCACCATTGCATTAACCCCCAGTTTCAACTGGGGGATTCCGGGCGGCCCACCCCCCCCCACTCTCTCCTCATCAGATGCCGATCCCGGGGAGTAGAGGGGCGCCGAGGCCTCAGATTCACCTGACTTCAGTCAGGTGCTAATATCATTAGAGCCATCAATATCACTAGAGCAAAACACGGTGATTGTCATTGACAGCATCGAACCCTGTAACAGCAATTGCTAACCGCTCCTCTCGTCCGGCTTGCCAAATATCGGACAGACCGATACGATCACGACGATCTTCATGTAACCGAATATAGAGGCGTTTTTGCTCGCACGCAGGATATGCGGAAGACCGTCTGGGAGTAGCTAATGTTACACGGTAAGAAAGTAGTTGTGGTCATGCCGGCGTTCAACGCCGAGAAGACCTTGATGGCTACATACCAGGACGTCCCGAAGGACATTGTTGACCACATAATACTCGTCGATGACGCCAGCTCGGACGCAACGGCGGAGATTGCCGAGCGGCTCGGGCTATCTTTGTTTGTCCACGACCACAACCTGGGATACGGAGGCAATCAGAAGACCTGCTACAAGGAGGCGATTGAGGCGGGCGCAGACATAGTTGTCATGACGCATCCCGACTACCAATACACGCCCAAGCTCATCACCGCGATGTCCGCGATGATAGCCAGCGGCGAGTTCGACGTCGTTCTGGGCTCGAGGATACTCGGCGTCGGCGCCCTTGCCGGAGGGATGCCGCGCCACAAATACATCGCGAACAGGCTCCTGACCTTTGTCCAGAATGTGTTCTTGAACTACAAGCTTTCCGAATACCACACCGGCTTCAGGGCATTCTCGCGCGAGGCGCTCTTGAGGCTGCCGCTGCTTGAGAACTCCGACGATTTTGTGTTCGACAACGAGATACTCGCCCAAGCGATCTACTTCGGCCTCAGAATCGGCGAGATTTCCTGCCCAACCAAATACTTCCCCGAGGCCTCATCCATCAGCTTCAAGCGAAGCGTCAGATACGGCCTCGGCGTCCTCTGGACCTGCGTCCGCTTCGTCCTCCACAAATGGCGCCTCGCCCGCTTCCGCATCTTCGCCGAAGATGGATTGACAATTGGATCTAGGGATGCCCACCGCGCTCAACGGTAATCTGCGTAACGTGCTACGTGCCTTGTTCACTCATTCTCTGAACCGTTCGCAGCTCGTGTTGTGAAAGGCCGAAGCAAGCTCCAGCCAATCGGTCGAGATTGAGCTTGGCTGCGGATGACAGCTCGAGGTGCCCCTGCTCAGCGGCGCGGTGGCACTCCTCAGAAAGCCTCGCCAGCTTGGCGTGAGATTGATCTCTCGCGTCGTAGCGGGGGATTTTGACGTATTCCATAATGTGGGGTGGGGCGAAGCTTTTGCCGCCGGCGACTGAGTAGCTGCGCACGAGGAAGTTGACGAGCGAGGAGTTGAGCATTGCGCAGAGGTAGTGCGCCTCGTCCTCAGTCTCGCAGGAGATGAAGGCGTGTGTGTTCTGGGGGAGGACTGGCCTTTCACCCTCAAACGGTAGGACCGCGGCTGCCATCTTTGAGCCCATGATGCGCCAGCCGACCCGCCATCGCTCAAGCGTGTAGGTTCCGACGTTGAACATCGACCAGAACGGGTGGCGCTTCGGGTTGAAGTATTTTTTGAATGCGGCTCGTTCCCTCAGCTGCTGCTCGAACGCGCTGATGTATTTCAGCGTTTTCGGGTATTTTGCCTTCATCGTCTCCTCGGCGATGCCTCTTCGCGTTTCGGGGTCTTGCGCCAGGATCACGTGCACTGACGGGCGGGCGTTCCACTTCTTCAGGTCGCGGCCCAGAAGTTGCGGATAGACGAGATCGGACTCGATGACGGCGCTGACCTTTTTGACCTTGATCTTGCCGATGTCATGGATGTTCTCGATGACGAGATCGCCGCTTGGCAGCGCCTCAATGATCCTGACGATGAAGCAGCCGGAAAGGCCGGCGCAGTTGACGCCCTCCCAGGCCTTGTAGGGCGACGGGCCGATCATCTTGCGGATTGGCCCCATCAGACCGTATGGCACAGTCAGCCACGACGAACTCAACGAGTCCTTGTCAATCGGCGAGGCCAGGAGCTCGGTTCGCTCGGCAAGGTCGATGGGCGAGGCGCGCTCCGTGAACAACGTCCGTTGGCCATCTCGTCTTCTTCTCCAGACGGTGTAGGGCACGGGATATCGCGTTGGAGTGTCGGAGCGTTCACATATCAGCAGTGCTGTGCGGTTCGAGGCGCCGGGGAAAGGGGAGAGCGCCGTCAGATCGTGGACAGATTTCACGCAAATAAATGCCCAGGTTGAGTATCGATTGAACCAGAAACGTCGGAAGCCCTCGCCCGCGCCTCTTGTCTTGAAAACGCTCTGTGTGATCAGGAAGCCGAGCTTGCCGCCATTCTTCAGGAGGCGGTCGATTGAACGATAGACGAAGAGCATGGAGAGGTCCTTCTTGCCGCCCCCCATGCGGCCTTTGCTGCCAGAAAGCGAGAAGAGGCCATAATCACGCCAGAGCGGCTTCGTTGCCTCCCGATAGTCCGGCGAAAGGTTGTCCCAAAGCACCCAGGGCGGATTGCCAACGACCAAGTCAAATCGGCCCGGTTTAACTTTGGTCGCGACCTTTGATGAGCCTTGTTTCTTCTGCTCGTCGCTGGCGCCTGTTATCAGGTCGAACGTGTGAACGGGAATATCGACGCGGTGACCGAACGGAAGTAGCGAGCGGAGTGTTATGATGTAATTGGCCTTTGCGGCGAGCACAGCCAGAGGGTTGACGTCCACTCCGACGATGCTGGGCAATTGACGCTTTCTCGACGAGGCTTCGCGTGGTCCAGTCGGTGCTGCGCTCATCTTGCTCAGTGTGCGCCCGAGAGCGCGCGTCAGAAACGCGCCCGAGCCGCACGACGGGTCGATCAGTCTGACGGATGGGTCGCCGTCGTATCCAACGCTGTCCAGAACGAAATCCACGAGCCATTCTGGCGTGTAGTACTCGCCGAGGGAGTGTCGGAGCGCACATGGGATGAGCGAGGCGTAAAGGTCACCGAAGAGCTCGTGGGATTCACTCCCTGAGCTGATGTATGCGGTAAAGTCGTAGCCCGCCAAACACTCGCTCATCTCCCGAACCGAACCGGCGATTTCGTCGCCGCACGCTTCCGCATACCACCCGTAGCACTCGTCTTGGGGGAAGGCGCCTATCCCGATCTGGCGGAATGCCTCGCCGTTCTCAATTTCGGCGAGCGCCTCGGCAGAGCAGGAAAGAGGCTCATTTGGCGAGATGGCTTCGTCCCGGCTTTGGCCCAACACAGCATAAGCGGCGACGACCTTCACGACGAGCGCGAAGTAGGTTTGAACAGCGAAGAGGAGGACATCCGGCCTGGGGGTCACCTTTGCGAGAGACTTGTTGAATGGCGAAGTGCCGCTGCACTCCAGCAGCTGCCTGGCCTTCTCCGGCAATGCCTGAGTCGCCTTCCAGCTGGCTAAGAAGTCCGCGGATCGGCCGTCTGCGGCGATGGCTCGGCACAGGCCCCCGATCGCGCGCTTGGCCATTGGCCGTTTTAGCCCGAAATCTGCTCGGACCTCCGCGCCATCGAGCCGCTTCCTTCTGGGCTTGGATTGGTCGCCAGTTTCTGATCTAACCGCCATGCTGGCCTTCTTTGCTACCGCTACACCTTGCGTTCAAGCCATCTTCCTCTTTTGAACCACGCAATCATCATTATCGTATCGAAGAGGCTTGCGAGTAGGAATGCGCACCAGATGCTGGTTTCATTCGTCCGGAACACATAGATGAAGACCGCGATCAGGGCGAGTCGGACCACCTCAGCCGAAAGGCCAATCAGTGTCGGCGGAAGCGTGTTTCCCGAACCGTTGAAGGCGCTGGCTAAGACCAACCTGACAGCGAATAGCAAATGACCAAACACCATTATCCTGATCGCGATGATGGCCACCCGTGCCACACCAGTCTCTTCGGTGAACACGTCTATGATCTGGGGCGCGAGAATGAAGACCACTGCGCTCAATGACGCGCAGATTAGGACAACCACCGTGGTCGCGACTTTGACCGTCTTGGTTGCCATTTGTTTCCGACCGGCCCCGAGGCAATGACCGACAATTGCGGACGAACCGAGCGACATTCCGACCGCAGCAATAATTGTGAACCCGAGAATCTGTTGGCTGAATCCGAAGGCCGCAACGACGGCGGTTCCATGAAGCGCGATGAAATAGGTCGTTGCAAGGCCGGCGAGTGAGCGAGCGACCCCTTCGAGTCCGGGCGGCGTGCCAATCTTCAGGATTCTGACCACCACTGATAAGTCTGGTTTCCATCCTCTGGCGAGTCGAAATCGGACGTACCTTTTCTTCGAATGTAGCATGAGAACGCCGAGCACGCAGCAAACGAGCAGCGCCAGTCCCTTCGCAATTGCCGCGCCGCTGATGCCCAGGCCGAGGCCTATCGGTGTGTCCTTTGAGATTATCTCAAGCCCGGCAATGCCCAGCGAAAGAGGCATTCTGTCGAAGATCATAAGGGGCGCAAGCACAATGTTTAGCGCCGTCGTTAGGATCATCAGGTACATCGCTCTATGTGCGTCGCCCATGCCTCTGAACGCCGTGAACATCGACCACGAGCAGAAGCTGAACGGGAGGCCTATGAAGAACCAGACGCCATACTCGAGGCCCAGCTGGGCTGCCTCAGGCTCTGCGTTCATCCACGATAGGACTGGGCGGAGCAAAATGAGGCCGACCGTTCCTGAAAGCACGGCCATAGATAGCTTCAGAAGGAGCGTCTGCTTGATCGCGTTCTCCGTGCCCTCGTAGTCCTTCTCGCCGAAGCGCCTCGAGATGACCGCCACGGACCCCGCGCCAACCAGCGAGTTGGTTGTGCAGAGAACGCCGGCAAACGCCATCAAGAGCGTCATCCCGGCCACGGCTGAGCTGCCCAGAAGCCCCAGGAAAAACACGTCAAAGAGCGCGCACACGGTCATGGTCGCGAACCCGATCATCGAGGGAACGCCCATGAAGATGACGTTGCGAAGGACGCTCCCCTCGGTCAGGTCTCTGGGTCTTACTATTCCAACAGGTCGCATGAGTTGTCTCCAAAGAAAGGCGGATGCTGCGGAGGTCCTCAGTTACGCAGACTACTGCGAGGCGGGAGCGATGCAATAGGCGAACGCACGAGACCTCGTTCGATCAAAAGGCGGAGATTATGTCGTTCAGGACGGGGACGCAATCCATTTTCGGTTCAATGTGTAGTAACTTGGGCACAGAGCGGCTTCAGAGGCCGCGCTGCTCACGCACTTCACTAACCGGGATGTCCCCAGTCTCTTCTGACCTCTTATCGAGGAAAGATGCGAACTTCTCACTGGTTCCCAATGCCGCGACCTCCCGATCAAACTCATCCGCCCGTTCGAGAACAAAGTCCTCGCCGGACCTCGAACGAATGAGAATCGTCTCGGACATCGCCAGTCCAAGCACCTCGCTCAGCGTGTGCCGCCCTTTCGTTAGGTCTATGGTCTTCATATCTTAACACTCCGTCCTCGGCCTTGTAGTAGCCCAAGTCATCAATGGCACTTGGGACGAACTTCACTTCGAATTTCACGTCGGTAACCTACCACACTTCCGTCGTATTGGCAAGACACCGCGCTCGGTGAGGCAGTTCGGCCAAGTCAGGCGATTCTTTCTCGGCATGTTGGCGGAACCGTGGCGGCCACTACCGCTCCAGAATGCACCCTAACGACGCTCTGCGGCGACTGCCCAAGCGAAATACTTGACTCGCAGATATCTTGGGGGCCCCTTTAGTCTGGCCAAGGAGTAGCCGGGGCCCCCAAGGAGCAATGACCAAGACCCTAACCAGGTCTAGGACTGCCGAATTCAGATCGGTTGCTGGGCTTGATCAACCGCTTTCTCCGCCGAACGTCCACATCATTCCAAGCACGGGGATGATGTGCGCCTCGAAATCCTTCCTATATTTGTAGGGGCATTTGACACCAATGAATATCTTGTGGTGCTCCTTCGCGGGACCCTGGGGCAGCCACACGAGCTTCGGGAATACCGAGTGCTCGTATCGATCGCTGCGGTCGATAGAAACGCCTTTGCGGTCTTGGTCCTCGAACTTGTGCCAGCCTATTAGACCCAGGTGAGCCCAGATGGTTGCGTCCTTGCTAATGGAGTATTCGACGTTGAACTTGTAGCCAATCTTGTCCCCGATGTTCTGGCCTGATTTCTCCCACTTGACCATCTCGCCCTTCTCGTTCATGACGTCGATGCCGCGCCTGTCGTCTTGCCACTCGTAGTACAAGTGGTTGCAGAAGTGAAACTGGCCGAAGTGCTCATGCGATAGAAGCACGACTCGGAAGGCCTTGGCGCCGGAACCGATACCCTTGGTTACGTCGCAATTGTCCGAGGCGTCCAATCTGAAGCCCGCGCCGAGGGCTATCGCCTCGATGTGCTGCTTGTCCGCGACGATTTTGTATTTTGCAGAAAGCCAGATATCGCCGAACCCCTGGCCTTCTTTATCATTTCCTTTGATGAACCATGTGCCGTTCGGCCTTTGCGCGTGCTTGCCCTTCCGTGTATGTTTGTCGAAGTAGGTCAGAACCAGACCGATGTCGAGCCTATCAGTGATGCCGTAACCGAGGCGGAAGTTGCTCTTGGTCAACCTCTGGTGCCAGTTCTCCGGCATGTCCATCATGAACGTTTTCTCGCCCGGTTCAAAGCTCCAAAGCGCCCGTTCCGAGTATTCATACTCTGTCTGGGACTTAACCCAGAACGTGCCCTTGTGCAGCCCAAGCGGGCATCCTGTTACACCTTCGGCCAGTGCCTGCGCCCCCAAAAGCGCCGCAATCAGTGCCGCCACAAGACCAATCGCTCCTGCGTTTCTCATGCTTGCTCTCCTGTTCGTTGTTTCTTGACAATAAAAAAGGGCGTGATCAGACACTTACACAGCATTCTGATACACGCCCTCACTTCCCGGTTCCAAAGTGCCGGGCCGTAGGACAATTCTTCTTACGCGCCTCTTACAGAAGCGCCTTCGTCAACTTCTTTCTCAGTTCCTCCAATTGCCTCGACTTGAAGCACTTTCTTGTGCCATCCAAGACCGAGATGGCCTCCACTATCACGGCCTTCAGCTTTTGCGAGTTGGGGCAGTCGCACGTCCGAGGCCGATTAAGCTCGGTCCGAGGCTCGCGTTCACCTCCTTTCCCGTGTTGCGCAAGCATTCTACAGTGCGCCTCAACGCGCTGCCGCAGCTCCTCAGCGCTGCGGCGAACAGCTTCCGTATTGACGTTTCTATCCAACACCAATCCCCAACGCGCTTCCGACCTGATAGACGATTAACGAGATAACCCACGCGACGGCCGTGGTATAGGCGAGAACGAACAGCGGCCACTTCCAGGTCCCGGTCTCTTTCTTGACGACCGCAAGTGCCGCGAAGCACGGCAAATACAGCAGCGAGAAGACCATCAGCGTGAATGCGACAAGCGGTGTATAGACCTTCCTTCCGTCTGGCCATCTCGCGTTCTGGAGCCGTCCCCTGAGCGACTGCGATTCCTCGTCCGCCTCAGAAACGGAATAGAGCGTGCCGAGGGTTGAGACGACGACCTCTTTCGCCACCAGGCCGCCGATAAGTGCGACGCCGATCTTCCAGTCGAATCCAAGTGGTCTAATCAGTGGCTCCAACGCCCTCCCGAGCCTGCCGGCGTAGCTTTTGTGGAGCTTCTCGGCGTGCATTCTTACCTCGATGCGCTTGACGGCCGCCTCCAGATTCTCAGAATCGCCCTGATGGGCCTCCTGCGCTCTCGCGGTCTGGGCCTCGTAGTCAGTGGTGTAGTCGGGCTCCCAGGGGAAGCTGCTCAGGAACCATATCAGGACCGAACCAAAGAGGATGATCGTCCCGGCCTTCTTGAGATACATCCGCACCTGCTCCCACGTCTGAAGCAGAACGCCGCGAACCGTCGGGACCCGATATGGCGGGAGCTCCATCACGAGTGGTGAGGTGTCGCCCTTCAAGACGAATTTGCGAAGCAGTTTTGCCGAGAGAAGCGCGACGAGTATCCCCAGCGCGTAGAGCGAGAAAAGAACCGTACCCCCGTTCGCCGCGAAGAACGCTCCGATAAACAGGCCGTAAATCGGCAGACGTGCCCCGCAAGACATGAATGGGGTAACGAGTATCGTAACGAGCCTGTCTCTTCTGTCGGGGATGACGCGGCAAGCCATGATGCCGGGCACGGTGCAGCCGAAGCCGAGTATCATCGGGATGAACGACTGCCCGTGTAGGCCGACCTTGTGCATGTATCTATCCATGATAAAGGCAGCTCTCGCCATGTAGCCCGTCGCCTCGAGCACCGCCATGACAAGGAACAGAAGCCCAATGATGGGCACGAAGACCAGGACGCCCCCGACGCCGCCGATGACGCCGTCAACAACGAGGCTATGAATCGCTCCCTCCTCCGGTAGAAACTGGCCAATTGACTCGCCCAGGAAGGCAAAGGCGTTCTCAATCCAGCCCATGAACGGCTCGCTCGCCACGAACGTGAACTTGAACATCAGCCACATAAGAGCCAAGAATATCGGCAGACCAAGCACCTTGTTCGTCAAGACAGCATCGATTCTATCTGACCAGTCGTGCCTCGACTCAACGGATGTCCGAACCGCCTCTTGACACGCCCCAGAGATGAACCCATAGCGCCGCTCCGCAATGACCGTCTCTGGGCTATCTCCGGCAATCTTTTGAATGTGCGCCATGCCCGCTCGCACAGATTCCGCCAACGCCGCTGATTTCACGTCCGCAAAAACTCTGCCGTCATTCTCCAGCAGCTTAAGCGCCACCCAACGCGCCGGCCTACGCCCAGTGAAACCCGGATCCGCCTCAACAAGCGCCTCAATGCTGTCGAGCTGTTGGTTGATGCGCTTGCCGTAGCTGATCTTGACCGGTGGGTACGTGATCTCCCCGCGTGCGACCTTCATCGCTATTTCCAGGAGCTTGTCTTGGCCCTTTCTCTTATGCCCGATGGTCAGAACGATCGGCGCGCCCAAGAGCTTCGACAAGAGCTCAAGCTCGAACTTCATCCCGCGCTGCTCGGCAACGTCGCTCATGTTGAAGGCCAAAACCAGCGGCGCACCAAGCTCAATCAGTTGCACCGCCAGGTAGAGGTTTCGTTCGAGGTTCGAGGCGTCAACCACGTCGATGACCACGTCGGGCTTCTCGTTGATTATGAAATCCCTCGCGACGAGCTCCTCGATCGAATAGGCCGTCAGGCTGTATGTTCCCGGAAGATCGACGACGCTTAGTTGATGGCCTTCATAAGTTGCCGAGCCCTCTTTCTTCTCGACCGTTACGCCTGGGTAGTTGCCGACCCGCTGGCGGGCGCCCGTGATGTTGTTGAATATCGTCGTTTTTCCGGAGTTTGGGTTTCCGGCGAGTGCGATTCTTATCTTCTCTTTTTGCATACGTGTTTCTCAATATGATGAGGACGTCTAATTATACTAGGCATAGGAAATAGTTTTAGGTATAGCTAACATCGCCGGCAAAAAAATGACCGCTATTCGACCATCATCTTCATAGTTATGCCGCGACCCAAGATCACCTTGCTGCCTTTGACCATGACCACCATCGGCCCTGCGAACGTCGTGTTCACCACAACAAGCTCAACCCCGGGAACGATGCCCATCGCGCTCAGCCTGCTTCTCAGGCCGCGCCCAGCGCTGATGCTCTTGAGCCTGACCTTCTGGCCCAGCTTCGCTGTTGTCAGAGGCATCACTTCTCCCACGTTATGTTCATAGGTAGCTGGCCGCGTCGGGACGACTACCCTTACAGCAGCCTCTCATTAGGTCATTTGCCTTCACCTTATGACGTCTCATTGCTCTGTTGGTCGTCCCGACCGCTCGTTTGTGTCAGGTCTTTCAGATTCAGAGCCCTTGGCCGTCGAACCATCGGCATCATACGTTTTCCGTCTCTCCCTCGTCTTCTCGAGAAGGTTCAGCAGGCATTTGACGCACATTTCCGCGTTGGTTCCGTTTTCGCAGTAGCTCGAGAAATCTCGTATCCAGTCGGTCCCTGCGCGGGGACAGACCTCGACAAACTCCGCGAAGCGCAGAAGGCGCTCCAGAACCTCCCCGGTTATTGCGTGCTCCATCTTGCACGCGGCCTCCTCGGCCTCCGGCCCTGCCACAGAGAGGACGTTGACGAGAAATGACTTCAGGATTGTGTGCCGACGCACAATCTCAGCTGCGACCTTGCGCCCATCCTCAGTCAAGGTTATGTATTCGTAGGGATCGTAATTGACCAGGCCGTGCTGGGCGAGGTGCCTCAGCGCGCCGGTCACGGACGACATGGCCACCTCCATCCGGCTGGCAATCTGCTTCGCACGAGCGACCTTGTGCTCCCGAGAGATATGGTAGATGGCCTCGAGGTAATCCTCCATCGAGGCGGTAATATCCTCCGCGGTCATAGCCATGTTTTCACCTGTCTAGTTATCTCCTGCATAACTAATATAGTTTGCCAGTCCTAACTTGTCAAGTTGTTTTTTCCGCATTCGCGGAAAGGGGGATAAACGGAAAAAGGGGGGAAAGGAGAAAAGGGAAGGAGGGGCAATGGATGACAGGGGCAAGGTGTGGGGCGGGCTTTCCAGCCTGCCCATTGTCGATTTGGGATTTGGGATTTGGGATTTGGGATTGCGGATTATCCGCGCCTCGGAACACCCATCTTCAGATGGGGGAATGGGTGAGCGTCCAGAGAATCCTGAATCCCTCTTCGGCCCTGAAGGGGCGTCACGTGAGTAGCCCCAGGCAAGCCAGCGGCGCAGCCTGGGGATCCAATGGGCGAATCTATATCAATGGGTGGTGGGTGGGGAACGATCGCCTAGAATTGATCGCGAAGGGCAATACTGACCTGGCGCCCGGCTGGGGCCACCGATTCCCGGTTCTCACGCTATCACGGCCTCGACCTCAGCGGGAATCTTGCTGAGAATCACTTCTTTCAGGTCAATCTTGTGGCTTGCATTGTCGATGTCGATCCCAACCAGCTTGCCCTCGGCATCATAGTCCAAGACGATGCCCTCCGAGACCTCTCGGCTGTCCACGCTCGGCTTAGACGAAAGGTCAATGTAGAGAGAGTCGGTCTCCCGGTAGTAGTTCAGCTTCATCGTTTGAATCTCCTGTCTAAAAACGCGTTGTGTATCGTCCCTTTATCCTCCAGTGTAATCACGCGGAGTATTCGGCCCTCAAGCTCCTCGATCTCGCCCCAGAACCGAAATCGGTTGTGCTCCTGGGGCTCGACCTTCAGCGGATTCTCGCACACCCGGATACACCACTCCTTCTTCAGGTGCGGTCGTTTCCGCATGACCTCCCTTTCGAAATAGTCTGTGAATTTGTACTCACTCATCGCTGGCATAATACGCGAGACCGGCAGGGAAGGTAACCATTTCTGTTCCTGGCTTTGGCCTGCTCCGTTAAGCGCGTCAGACTCCGGGGTAAACTCGTGTTACGCGATGCCTTTTGCCATTTGTAGGAATGAAACTTCAGAGATATTCGCCTTCTCTTTCGCATGCTCTATTGTCATGCTAACGAGGTTGCCCTGCTCATCCAAATCGATATAGAGGTTCTCGGATATTTCTCTTGTTTCCTCAATAGATTCCTTAGAAAACTCAATAAGCGCCGTATCTGTATCTGTAAAATACCGTATTTTCATGGTGTGTCCTCCCTGAAGCTCCTATCGAAAAAGGCGTTGTGAAGGGTTTCCCCATCTTCTAATAGAATCACTCTCAGATACTTCCCGGATTCCTTCACATAGCTCCATTTCCTTATCCTTTCGTCAGACTGAGTCTCTGTCCTCAAGGGATTATTGATTGTTCTCGCTATCCACTCTTCATTGATAAGTGCCCTGTCTCGCCGCTGCCTGGTGTATAGGAAGTACTGACTGAACTTCATAATCGCAACTTCGTTGCTCTTATATCGCTGAACGCTATCGAATGACCATAGAGAGATTACATGATCGGCTTGATTTGGATAGTCGTGCTCTCAAGTAACTGAATCTTGAATGTCTGGGCTGATCTTTACGATGTCTGTAATCCTCAAGAGTTGACCTCCGGATCTTTCCCAATGATGATACCTCAGAGTAACGATTCGGGCAAGATGCTATCGCGGAACCACGCGCGTCAGGTTCAGCGGGCCGTGGCGTCTCCTGAAATTGGGGATCACCCTTTCTCTCACGGCTTCCGGCCTTCATTGACGTCATCGCCTTCTGAGGTGGGAACAGCTGGCTTGAATTCAGGGACGTTCTTCGCCAGCTTCGCTACCACTGCCCCTAGCGGAGTGAGTAGGTATCCAGCCCCGCCCTCGGAGAACTTGCCCATGAAGCTAATCAGGCCCTTATCCAGTAATCGCGGTATAAAGGTGATTTCGAATAGGTTAGGCGGAGAGGTGCCGCTGCGTCCGCTAATAGTCCCCGATGGGTCGTCTGCGCGCCCCTTGAGATAATTGAATTCCGCCTCGCACAATCCTGCTGTCGCAAGTTGTACCCGGGCATCATTCACGTAATTCCTTTCTTTAAGCCTGGCTATGAGCTCCTCCCTCAATCGGTTCTGCGCCTCTTCGGTCCGACCGAAGTCAATTTTCATATGAGGTATTGTGCTGACATCAAAGAGGAATCTGTCATTGTCGTCGCGAATGAGCAGCACCTCCTCAGATTGACGGCAGGCCAAGGCGATACCAACCTCATACATCACGTTACCATTGCGATATGGTTGGCCTGTAACAGAATCGATGCCCGCCGATGATACGTCTGCGAGGACCATCTCTGAATGGGCGATCCCATCCATGATGTCCGTGAGGATAGAGTCTCCTGACTTTGAGGCGTCCACGCGGTATGCCTTGAGTGGAACCTGGTTGACGATAATGCCTTCGATGGCAGGGGCGATAACGGTCTTGTATCTGGCATCAAACTTCGGTGAGAAGCTCATTGCCACGAATATCTGCGGCTTAAATTCCATTCGCCAGAAGGTTTTCAGGAAGACGTTCGGGTGCATTTGCCCTCAAGTTCGACCGGCTAACATTGACTGGATTACTCCCTATAGCACCCGGTGCAGTCGCGTTCTTCCTCTATGACACACCTTCTTGATAAGGAAGGGGATGCGCATACGTACCTCCGTAGTTGTCCATCCCAAGCCCCTTAGAATATAACGTCGCGTCAATTGTCTCATAATAGACTGTTCAGCCACGATAGCTCAATAGTGTTTTCGTGTTCTTTCAACAGCTCCATATTCAGGTATCGGTTCGCCTCGATCCAGTCTTTGTGAATCTCCACGATTCTTGTCTTCTTGCAGAACTATTGAAACGCGGTCCTTTTGATGCCAGACACCTCACATCCCCCTCTTGCCTTTTCGCCCTCGTGGGTCTCGCCCCGAATGCGGCCCCTACTCCAGGCCGAGGGCGATGCGCTTCTCTGTGAGGGTCTCTTTGATCTTCTGGTATGCGAACGCGGGGGCAGGCGCTGATATGGGGCCGCTGTCCATTGCGGATTTCGGATTGTGGATTGTCCGAGGAATGGGGGGACGACTTCCGAATCTGAATCATTTGAGTCGAGGCGGCAATCAATTGGAACGGGCGGGTCTGAGACCACGCCGATACGCGACGCTGCAAGTCAATCAAGACACACTTGCGTAATCCCTACTTCATCTCCAGAATGCCGTACGTATCTGGGTCATAGCTGATCGGAATCTGCCAGTCGGAGGTAGTATTCAGGCGCTTTTGCTTGCGGCGAAAGTTCAGCGCGAACGTGTTGCCAGCAGCTCCCTGAGCCCCCAACTGCTTCAGTGGAATGCGGACCTCGATGCTCCAAGAATCGTCGCCACGAACGGTCTTCACCTCGTAGTTACCATTCCAGGCCTTGTCGGCGTCCCAGCCGCCATCATCCTCGATGATGATCTTCTGATCGAAGGCCGTTCCCAGCGGATTGAAGTAGATCTGATAGACCGGACCGTCCTCAAGGGCCTGGAAAAAATAGCCGACGCAATCCTCAGCGTATATTGGGCCGTCGTGATCCTTTATGTCCGCCTTCAACTCGCTCATCTTGCTCTCGGTGCATTTGGCCGCCAGATACAGGTTGTCGTTGTCATAGGCGAAATAGAACTCAACCGGCTCTGCTTCCGTCTTCACATAATCGGGCCTGAAGAACCTGGTTGTCGGCTTGACCCAAACCTTCTCTGTCAAGTCCCCGTCGATCACCGGCGGCGTCTCGGCCTTGCGGGCTATGGCCGTTCTAAACACGCCAAGATCCCTTTCCACCTTCATGGTCCTACCTTCTCGATAGGGGCAATTGAGGGTGAAGGATGGGACGGGGTATAGCGGCCCCTTGCACCTTACCGTGAAATCTGCACGGAGGCTTTCGCCCGTACCGACCTTGACCTGCATCCCCTTTGGCTTGACCTCCCAGCCCTTGGAGACCTCCCATTTAAGAACGTCCTCAATCGGCGCCTCGCCACAGAGATTCTCGACCCTCATGGTAATCCTTGTTTTCGAGACCTTCAGGTCGTCGCGCACAGCAACCTTCGGAATCGTGATTCCCTTGTTCTGTATCTTTGCGACAAACAGGAAGTCGTTGGCGCTCATCTGGTCCCACGGCAGGACAGCATCCTTCTTGATCGGCGCAAGCGAAAGCTCCTGGCCATCGAAAGTCGCCCACACGAAGTGATACATCAACCCCGTTGGGTCCGCCTCAGTGCCGCCGCCTGAGCTGCCGACGCTTGTGTATTTGATGCCGTCGAACTCCCCGGCGAAATACTCGTGATAGTGTCCCGTGAATACCGCATCGACGCCATTTGCGACGAATATGTCGTGCAGTATGTCCGGCTTGCCCCTGGCGATAGTCTCGATCCAATATGGTTTGTGCAAGATAGCGACCGTGTAGTAGGCGTCCTTGTTGTCCTGAAGGTCCTTTTTCACCCACTGGATCTGGTCATCCCGCAGCTCCTCGGGCTTCTCGTAGCGGCCCGTATCGAGCACGATGAAATGGACCCCGCGCACGTCGAACGAGTAGTCCGGCTCGCCGATGTATTCCCTGTATAGATCAACCGCGCTGTCGGCCCAGATATCGTGATTGCCGGGCACCAAGTAGATGGGCATCGAAAGTGGCTCGAGCAGCTTCTTATACTCCTCGTATTGCTCTCTGATTACATTCTCGTCCTCGGTGTATCCCTCGATCATGTCCCCAACGCTCACGACGAAGTCCGGCTTGAGGCGCTCGATCTCTTTGACTATCGCGCCGTAAATCCCGGGCACGTGACCACCCGTCCGATCGCCAATCACGGCGAACCGCATGGGGAAGACCTTCAGCGAATGCTTACACGGCTTTGGGCAGCACTTTTCGCCCGCCTGGGCAATCGGCGCAAGGAGTGCTGTAGCCAGAATCAAGATCGCGATCATCGCTGCCAGCTTTGAGTGCTGGCCTGTCTTCCTCGTCATTGTTGTCTCCTTTTGACTGTCAGTTTCATCTGGGATGGGTGTCTGCTCTGACGCCCGATTATGACATGACCATTGAGGTTAATGGAAGCGAAGAGATTTAGGTTCTGAACGGCGTCTTGTCCCGATACTTCTTCCAGATCACCTTGGTGTTGGCCCACCGGTCTCCCCATCTGTGACCTTTGACCAGTTGAAAAGCGATGATGAAAGGCACAGAAGGCACAAGCAGAGGGAGATTCCTTCTGGCTGAGGCCTTGCGGCCTGCTGGTTCACCGGTGGTTTCGTCGATGACGCAAACATCCATTGCGGCTTTTCCAGGCGACATGCCTCTGAAACCGTCTTTGATGAGGAAAGTTGCCCCGTGCAACCAGATCAGAACGTTTAGTGCGACACGGATTAGGTCTTGAGGCGCGTGAAAGACTCTTAATGCAGTATCAATTCCGTATGCGAAAAAGCGAAAAAGAAGGATCCAGAGAATACAATCAATGAGAAAAGCAAACTGTCTGCGATTGGCAAAGCCATGGTAGCATTTCCTGCACACGTAATGCCCGTATAGCTTCGCGTAATGGGGCTGCCTCTTGATCCTATCGGTGCCGCAGAGCGGACATGTCGGACCCCGGGTTTGCGGATGAGTTTCTTCCATCTCAGCAATCTCCCTCATACAAATTCTCTATATCCCCATATTCTCTACAAGCGCTCTGTACCTCCCGCCGAGCAAACCCTCTCCAATCATATACGCCCCACAGGCGGCCTCCTTCGCGGTCTTCGAGAGCTTTTGCACCTTAGTTACTGGGGCATACTTGCTCAATCTGCGGACGAGCTCTTTCTTGATAGATTCGTAGTTGGTCAGTCGGCCAGAGATGATGATCTCTTTCGGGTGGGGGGCGGAGACTATGATTGAGGCGACGTCCTTTTCGATGCTCTCTCCGAGGAGCGTCAGGGCTTCGGAGTTCTCTGCGAGGTCTTCTGGCGCAATCTCGCCGCCAGCGAAATCCCTTATGCCGCCCCTGAAGACAACCTCCTGGGTTATCGGTGGTTTTAGCCTGATCGCGATCTCGGCGTCCATTCCACCACACGCAATGAATCCCAGGCTGCCATTCGTGCCGCCAATCCCATCAACGATTCTGCCATCTTCGACCGCCATGACGGCAGTGAAAGCATATCCTACCTCCAGATAGACAAAGGATGCCTCGCTGTATCCAATGCCCAACCGCTCTGATTGGTCCTTGACGCCTAGCGCAACGCAGCACACCTTGTCCGCGGTTCCCATGTCGAACCTGTTCCATTTCCTGTAACGTGGGACGCTCGGGAGATGAATGACGCCAGGCGTGAAGTAAACGGGCAGAGCCTTTGCCTTCATCTCTACAAGTAGCTTCTTTATACCCTCGTTCACGGCCAATTGCGTGTCCAGAGGGATCATCTTTGCGATGTCCTCATCAGTCATATCCGCGATTCTTTTCAGGGGGATTCCGTAGCCCGATGGGCCCACGACGGCATCCCACGGTCCTAGTCCCTCAAGTCTATCGAGCAGAATTCTCGGGTTTTCCAGGATATCCGCCGAGTTGATTGCTTCGTCGATTATGACCCGCCGGTCGTCTTCCATTCCGAAGAGGTCAAAGCTGAACGTTCCGGGGTCTATTCCTACGACTCTCATGGATGAACTCCCTTCAATGGGCACGAGGGGTCTGAGGCTGTCCAGCTTCCGGTCAGAGCGAACGTCCTTGACCTGCACCCTCCGCATTCATATAGATAATCGCACTCGCTGCACGGCGATTCTCTGTTCGACAGATCAGTTATCTCCCTTACAAACTCCGAATGTTGCATTTTAGCCCAAATCTCGCCGAGTGGTTGCTCCCCTACATTTCCCAGAACAACGGGGGCGAATGTGCAGGGCTTAACGTCGCCGTTTGTTTCAATGAACATATACTCTCCGAAGATGCAGCGAGAGATCTCTGGAACAACGATGCCATTCTCAGCGTCTGTCGAGAATCTAATGTTACGTTTCTTCAAGAATGGCTTAAAAAATGGCTCATCGACGTAAACATCCATTTCATGCGTTTTCTGGAGCTGAATTATTGAGAAAAAGAGCGCCTCATATTCTCCGCTGCTCAAGGCATGCTCGCCGTAATCCTTGCAAGGCTTCAATCCTAGAATCGTGATCTTCTCATATCCTATCTCCCTTGCGAATCGGAATAGCTCGCCGATCTGCCGATGGTTGTGCTTCCCGATGGTAACGGGACAGGAATCGAGGATACGATACTCCGCTGCGAGGGCAACTGATTGCTTCAGCCGGTCAAAGCTCGCTCCCTTTCTGGTTCTCTCATAGCTCTCCTTATCCGCGCCGTCTATGCTTATCATGAGATTCACGTCCAGGTCGGCGAGTTTTCGTGCGGTCTGTCTGTCGAGCAACATACCATTGCTGATAAGATAGACCTTCACGTCATTCCTACGAAGGATGTCAATCACCTGAAGCAGCTCACCGCGCAGGAGCACTTCTCCACCCTCCAGAATAACCCACCTGGGCTTGAGAGAAGGTATCTCTTCAGCCACTCTCAAGAGAGTCCTGCCGTCAAGCTCCTCCGCCGCCATGCCTCTGCAATGCAGGCACTCAAGGTTGCATCTATTCGTGATTGCCCAATCAATGAAATAAGGGCTGTTCACGCGCGTGCCCGAGCGACGAAGATCATTTCGGGTGAATCGTCGCAGAGTAGCGACCTGTCGAAGTTCCCGAAGAGGTCAATGATCTCAAAGCCTGCGCGGGCAAGGAGATGTTCCACCTCGTAGCGGAAGAAGTATCGGAACGGAAACGCCTGAACGAGGCGCTCGGTCCGGCCGTCCGGGTGCGTCACGTAGAAAATCAGCTCCACGTCGTTGCATTGTTCTGCACGATGAAAGGCAACGACGCGACTCGTCCGCCTCAGCTTCCGGCCGTCCGGCAGCTCAAAGTCGGGCGTGTCCTCTGTTTCCTGCATGAATGCTCGGTTAGTAACCTTTTGGGGGTCGGTCTGAAAGAGCTCAAGGATGAACTTGCCGTACGGCGCGAGATGCTGGTGCACACAACGCAGGCAGGCAAGTTGATCTTGAACCGAGATCAGGTGCTGAAACGATCGAAACGGCGTCGTTATCAGTCCGAACTTCTCGTCAAGGTCGAAGTCAGTCATGTCGCCCAGAAGTAGTGAGGCACGACTTTGTACTCGCTCGGTCTGTTGTCTTAACTTCTCTCGACATGCTCTCAACATGTGCCTGGAGATGTCGAGGCCCACAACCTCACAACCCGCGGCAGCGGTAGGGATCAGTATCCTGCCCGTTCCGCAGCCTAATTCCAGAATCTTGCCGCTCGCCGAGCGGGCCGCGTCGAGATAGAAATCGAGGTCAGCCCTCGCCGCGTAGGCCGGAACCAGATCGTAGTACTCTGAAAGGAAAGGCTCGTATTCGTAGGCGTCGAATCGGCTCAAGAGCTCTCATTTTCAGCATTAACGATTTGGTTTGGTAGCGCACCTTATCGGGGCAAGTCTCGGCCTTAGTGAAACCTGCCCCGCCCGGTGTTTCGCAGCAATCGATCACGAGTCCCATGGGAGCTTTCTGAGTATCCGCTCCATTGAGCAACAGATCCCATCCCGCAGCCCCGATCGCTTAGACACAACGTCTCTTGCCCGGCAAGGCGTGCCCTAATTGACCTGGGGTTGACGGAAAGGCACGACCAAGAGCTGTTGTGGCTCATGATCGATGCTCAATCGGTGCTTCGGGCTTTTCAATCGCTCACGTTTGTTCAATGATTTGACACAAGCTTGCGTCTAGGTCTTTTCTAGGCGCATATTCGTTGCGCGTGCGCCCTTGGGTCCCCGCTCCACGGAGAACTCCACCTTGCTGCCCTCCTCAAGGGAGTCATATTCAACGCCTTCGAGAGCTGATTGATGGAAGAAGACCTCGTTGCCATCCTCTGCGCGGATGAACCCGAAGCCTCGGTCTCTGATGAGCTTCTTTATCTCTCCTTTCAAGTCTATCACCTCCTTTCATTAGTATTCTGTAGTTATTCAACTTTTCGCAATAGCGCATTCTGGGCCTGTTCCAGACCATATATGTGAGACAGGTTTGCCGACTCAAACAAGGGGCATGTCAGTTTGGCCTATCCAATTTCACACGCAGTCCGGATGCGTCCGTCGGTTCGAGGCAGCTTCCCAAACTGCCCCGGACACTTGGCAAGAGCTCGCTTCTAGAGCTCTTGTAGGCGCATGTTCGTGGCGCGCTCGCCCTTGGGTCCCCGCTCCACGGAGAACTCCACCTTGCTGCCCTCCTCAAGGGAGTCATATTCAACGCCTTCGAGAGCTGATTGATGGAAGAAGACCTCGTTGCCATCCTCTGCGCGGATGAACCCGAAGCCTCGGTCTCTGATGAGCTTCTTTATCTCTCCTTTCAAGTCTAGCACCTCCTTTCATTAGTAGTCAGTAGCAATGCAATTGCTCGCATTCGCGCATTGTGGGAGGTGTTCCAGGCCATATACATGAGATAGGTTTGCCGATTTAAGCAAGGGGGGAAGTCAGCTTGGCCTACCCGGTTCCACACTTGGTTCCGGATGCGCCTATCAATTCGGAGCAGTTCAACCTGCCCCGCACACTAAAATCTCTCACTAACGCCTTCGTCCTGGCCGAAAAACGCATCTCGACCAAACACATCCTTCTCACAGTCTGCTGGCCACACGGCCCAATACACCTAAGGTCTCGCCACCCTCGACCCCAGACATCCAGCTGTCGAAGGAGGTTCAAGACCAAAACTTCTAAACGGTAAACATAAGGCCTAGTAGATACGATGTCAAGTACTTTCTTTTGAGGGAGAAAGCGAGAAGATGAGGAAAGGGGATAGGAATCTTCAGCCTAAATGTCGCGCTGCCCGGGAGACACTGCGAAAATCGGTTGGCACGAATCGCATTCCCTCATTCGTTGATGCTGACGCGGATCTCTTCTGCGGTTACGTCTGCGACCACTGTAACAGGTGTGCCATCATCTGCGACCGCCACACTGCACGTTCCCATTATTCCCACAGAGCTGCACGATGCACTAAAAATGAGGAAAGTATCGCCGTCCTCATTCTGCGCAGGCCCAACTTCCCACATACCAATACCCGTGAACGATTGACCGCCTCCACCTTCGCTACAAGGCGTCCAATAATACCTTTGCGCACGAATGCCCATCAAGAGAACCTGCTGAGCTACCGAGCCGATGTTCTGCTCCCTTGGCTGCTCGACGAGAAATGTCACTGCTTCGATGCTGATGTCACTCCTGAAATCGAGAGTTCCTGGGTCAGTCAATGCGGCGAGGAGATAGCATTCAGCCCTATCGTCAGTTGGCCAGACCGCACCAGGTATCTTGGGTAGCTGAACAAATACATGACGCATATGTAGTGGATTCGGAAGGAGTACATTGGGCGCCCATGGTGCCGGGGCACTCGTCCACGTCGTTTCATTCGCAGTGTATATGGTCCCATCCGGTAGCAGCAGACCGAAATACACATCCACATGGATCGCCTCGTTCCGGTTCTTGATTGTTACCTCAAAAGATGGGGATGTCCATGTCCACCATGTGCTAGGCCATAGCTCATTTATGGATATCGATGGATATGTGCTAGCAGCCAAAGGCAGGGAGAGACCAAAGAGCCAAATGAGAGCGATCGCGCCCCAAATCAATGTCTTCGGTTTGCAGACTGCATCTAAACCGTAGTGTAATTCTCGCATCATACTTCCCCTGACTTGGCGATTTCAGGAGCCATATCGTTACATCATGGTCAATTTACCATTGCCTACCATCCTGCCTATCGAGTGAAACGGCGACTTCCATTAGGCGGAAATGGGTCTTAATCGGCGATTCTCAACCACAAGGACACGAAGGCACAAAGGGAAGGAAGTCATCTTGCTGGGTCGATTCGAGACCACATCGGCCGTTGGCGTCGGCTTTCTTTCGCCTTTCTTGGTGTCTTTGTGCCTTTGTGGTGAAGATCTGTTCTCGGAGTGATAGCGCAGACCAGGTTAGCGACGGAAACTAATTGTCCGAAGGGTCCCTACTTCAATCGGAACCTGATTGCCAGCTTCGCTTTTCAGGCGACTGCCTTGCCATCATCAATGCCGGGACTTACCCTCGGTCCGCGGGAGCAGGTTGACCACTCTGGACCTGGCGGGAGCGGCTGCAAGAGAAGGTCATCAGCAGGACCGTTGAAGCGCAGTGAAAGGCAGAAGACCCAGAACGAAGATAAGTCTGTCACTCCTCGTTTTCATCTCGAGGCCTCATTGGAGTTACCGGCCGTCAACTGGTAACGTGAATCGAACAGCTCATTCAGTCTCAAGCGAGGTTACGGCTCGTGAGGCGCCCTTGCAAGGTGTTCTTCGCCGGGGCACTATTCTTGCATCTGCACGTGCCAGGAACCATGACGCAAAGGGGCTTTTAGTGGCGAAGATGCGTGGGTCGATGTTTATGCTCGTCTTGCTTGCAGCTGCGTTCGCGGCCACGCTGGTCGTTCTTTATCCGGAGTGGCAGAAGCTGGCGGATACAGCGTCCGGGCATCGGGGGGCCTCACCGGTGGTGGTTGGGTCGGACAGACAAGCCAGTCAGACCGCGCGGTCGGCAGGGCAAAGGCCCCATGGGCACCTCGAGAATGCCTGGTCGTTCCAGACGCAGCACAAGTGGCAGTATCGGGACCCATTCCTGAAGAGGGCGGTTGACCAGCTCGGCGGGATGATCTGCTCGGACATCGTGGTCGGCCAGAATAGGGTCTATTTTGGCAGCGAGGGCGGCTTCGTCTATTGCCTGTCGCTCGATGGAGAGCCGATTTGGAGCTTCGAGACGTTGGGCGCCAGGGTTGCCGCGCCCGTGGTGACTAGGGACAGACTGTTCTGCGGCTCCGAGGACAACTACCTCTATGCGCTCGAGCCTGCGACTGGGCGGCAGGTCTATCGCTACAACGCCGAGTCCGAGGTCTTGACAACGCCCCTTGTGGTCGGCGACCGGCTGATATTTACCGCGCGAATGGGCCGCGTCTTCGCGCTAAGGCCCGACTTTGGCGGGGAGCTTTGGACCTATCAGCACGATCACCTAATAAGGTCTTCCCCGGCGAGTGATGGGGAGTTCGTATTCGTCGGGCTCGATTCAGGGGAGATTCTGGCGCTCCAGCTCGCATCCGGCGAGCTCAAGTGGTCGCTTGATGCAAAGAGTGCAGTCCGTTCGACGCCCATCGTATGGAACGGCAGGCTGCTCGTCGCATGCTGGGATGGCAGACTGCTCTCGATCTCGATCGCCACTCGTCAATTGCTGTTCGAGGCGCAGCTCAAGGGCTTTGTCAGATCGACGCCGCAGCTCGTCGGCGACCGCATCTTCATATCGACCCTCGATGGGTTCGTGTTTGCCGTCTCGGCCACGGATGGAAGCGTCATCTGGTCGCGGAAGTGCGGCGATACGATCGAGGCCTCGTCTCTGGTCTCGCCGGACGGGAAGAGGCTTTATGTGGGCACGTGGAGCGGATTGTTCTGCACTCTTGACGTCGGGACAGGCGAGATTGTGGCGACGAGGGACCTCGGCTCGATGATCGCAAGGCAAGCCGCATTCACGCCGGACGGGAAGATACTGGTCGGAACCAAGGATGGCCGCCTCTATTGCCTGTGGCGATAGGCGAGCTGGGATGATCTTCTGTCCAACAGCTTCCCCAAAGCAGGGCCGTCAATCGCCTCCATCTGATTATTGGGGTCCCCCCCAATAATCAGATTGATACGGACAGGAGGCGAAGATTTGGAGTGCGGCGGCCCGACGCCGCTTTCATTGGTGGTGGCTTGACACCACCCTCAGACAGATTGCTCTTTCGACCTTTCAGACAGCGGTCTGGAGGCCTGGACGCCAATCGACGTAGGGCCCGATGCCGCGTCAGGCCGCGGCGAGCCAAAGCGGTGCCGGGACACCGCACTCCAAAATCACCCAATGGGTGCGACTCACACCCCGACCCCCGTCCCACTCATCACCTTTGGGCAGCCGCAAAACGTCTTAGCCCCACCATCTTTCTTGCCGTCAATGTGATTATTCGCGTCCCAGATTGGGGTTGAAACTTCGTTGGTGGCTGGCGTATTATTACTTTGTCTTCTGCCTGGCCGCAAAATGGAGGCATCTTCATGCTCAGATATGCGCTGATTCTTCTCACCCTGGTTCTATCAACGTTCGGGCTGGTGTGGGCCGGCAACTATTATGTCGATGTCAATGGGGGCAGCGATTCCAATTCCGGTAGCTCCGCCCAGGATGCTTGGAAAACGATTACGCACGCACTCGATAGTGTTCAGGACTTGGCCTCGGCCTCGAATCCGGTCACGATCTGCATCGCCCAGGGCACGTATTCTCCGGCTGCTGGTGAATCGTTCGGCCTCGGGATGCGGGACTACGTCTCGCTTAAGGGGGCTGGCGGTGATTTCAAGACGATCCTTGATGCGCAAGGCATTGATAGAGTCATTTATTGTATCATCGCCCGGCAAGTTACGATCTCTGACGTTGTGATCATGAACGGTAAGACCGAGGGGGACGGCGCTGGCATAATGGCCATCTGCTCCTCGCCGATCATCGAGCGCTGCACCTTTGTCACAAATCGTGTTGTCAGGGCAGGCGGAAGCGGTGCCGGGCTATCCGGTCTATCGGAGGACTGCCATCCGGTAGTCATGAACTGCAACTTCATCGCGAACAATTCAAAGGCCTACGGCGGCGCGATCGCATGTGTTGATGTAACCGTAATCAACTGCGTTTTCGATTCTAATGAGGCGGGCGAAGACGGAGGTGCGATTGAGGTCTTCATGGGCGAGGGCCTCATCGAGGGGTGCACCTTCACTAATAACCAGGCAAGCTTGGGCGGCGCGGTGCACTCCTACTGCGCGGAGTCGATGGTCATTAGACGGTGCGAGATGACGGGCAACGTTGCCTACGACGGAGGCGGCCTCTATCTCAGCTACATCGAGAACGCGCTCGTTGAGGACTGCCTAGTGCTCCGGAACACGGCGCAGCACGATGGCGGCGGAATACTACTTTATGAGAGCTCACCCGTTGTCAACAACTGCCTTATAGCGGGGAATCAGACCGCCCACTTTGGCGGTGGGATACAGCTATCATGTGCGCTGCCCGAGATTCTATGCACAACCGTTGCAGACAACCGGGCGGGCGTCGAGGGTGACGGCATCTGCTGCGCATTTGGTGTGAATGCCACTATAGTAGATTGCATATTGTGGGGCAACCGCGATAACGAGCTGGTTCTGGCCACCGTCTCGTACTCGAACGTTCAGGACCAGCTGAAGGAAGGCCCGGGCAACATCTCTGAGGACCCGCTCTTCGTCGAGGGTGAGGATTGTGACTACTTGCTTACCCAGACCGCCGCTGGACAGTCGTCCGACAGTCCCTGTCTGGACGCCGGCAGCGCCGAAGCGCAGAAGCTGGGAATGCACCTTTATTCGACGCGGACCGACAACAGCGCGGACGTAGGGACTGTCGATATGGGCTATCACGTTCCGGTGGCCATGCCTCGCATCTACGCCTGGCCTGCCAGCGACATCTATGTGCGCGGAGAGCTTTTCGGAGCCATCGTCGCGGCCAGCAACGAGGGCCCAGACACGTTTGCTGACGTCTATGCAGGGTTCATCAAACCGGGCGGCGAAGTCGTTTGTTTCACTTCTCAGGGCCTCTGTGGCGAGCTCTCGGCGTGGGTTTCTAACCTCACGTTGGAGCATGACTTTTCCTTTGAGCCACAGGTGCTGATAAGATATGAGATCTCTGACGATTGGGCCGCGGGTGAGTATGTGTTCTTCATCGCCTTCTGCCGGCCTCAACTCACTGAACCGATCGGGAATCCTGCTTTTTCCAGCTTTGCCGTGGTAGAGGAGCTCTGGCCTTAAAGAGTGCCGTTAGACCTAGCGGTTGATCGACGCCATTCCCTGTTTCTGTGCTGCGGAAACCCCTTGGCGGCCAGCGCTTTGCGTTTCGCAACTCGCCTGCTATTCTCGCATCCGATTGATTCCAAACCGTTGATACACGCAAGGAGAGTCGTAGATGTCCAGATCGATGGGTCTTGTCAGATACACCACCGCCGAGGTCCTTGAGTATCATCGAAATAACTTCGGCGGGGCCGGTAAGTTCGAGATAATGAGCAAGGTCCCCGTTCGCGACGCCAAGGACCTGACGCTTGCATACACGCCGGGCGTTGCGGATGTCTGCCGGGCAATCGAACGCGATCCCGAGAAGGTCCATGAGTACACGGCCAAGGACAACACGATAGTAGTTCTGACGGACGGGACAGCGGTCTTGGGCCTGGGCGACATCGGCCCCGCGGCCGGCTTGCCCGTGATGGAAGGCAAATCGGTCCTCTTCAAGATGCTGGCGGGAGTTGACGCTTTTCCGCTCTGCATCGCCACAAAGGACGCTGACAAGATCGTCGAGTTTGCCCAGATGCTCGAGCCTTGCGTCGGCGGCATCAACCTGGAGGACATTTCCGCGCCTCGTTGCTTCGACATTCTTAAGAGGCTGCGCGAGGAGCTTTCAATACCCGTGTTCCACGACGACCAACACGGCACCGCTGTCGTCGTCCTGAGTGGCCTGATCAACGCTCTCAAGATCGTCTCAAAGCGGCTTGAGGACGTTAAGATCACCGTCAATGGCGCTGGGGCGAGCGGCATCGCCGTAACTGAGCTCTTGATGCGCGCTGGCGCGAAGCACGTCATCCTGTGTGACACGAAAGGCGCGATTTACAAAGGCCGTTCGGTCGGGATGAACCCTTACAAAGAGACGATTGCCGAGCGCACCAATCTCGAAATGGTGAAGGGCACGCTTGCCGATGCAATGAGAGGCGCCGATGTCTTTCTGGGATTGTCAGTTGCCAAACAGGTCAGCGGCCAGATGGTGCGCTCGATGGGGAAGGATGCGATCGTCTTTGCGATGGCCAATCCGGAGCCGGAGATAATGCCCGAAGAGGCGAAGGAGGCAGGCGCGAGGATCATCGCGACGGGCCGCTCGGACTATCCGAACCAGATCAACAACGTCTTGGGCTTCCCCGGTCTTTTCCGAGGCGCGCTTTCGGCCAGAGCGAGCGACATGAACGAGGCGATGTTCATCGCGGCCGCCGACGCGCTAGCATCCCTCGTGATCGACTCGGAGCTTCGCGAGGATTACATCATAACCAGCCCTATTGACCCCCGCGCGATGCCGAGTGAGGCGCGCGCCGTCGCGCAGGCGGCGATTGATTCCGGCGTCGCCCGGATCGACGTCGATCCCGACCGGGTATATCGCTACACGGCCTATCTGCGTGATGTTCTCGAGAAGCGCTACGCCTTCTTCGAGCGATACGTGAAGGAGCACCCGTTTAAGGGCTAAGGATGACTTTTGCAGCCTGCAGCGATTCTTGTTGGCTTACTCTGGGTTCAGCTGTTGGCGTAGGTCATTTGCTGCCTTTGGCAGCAAGCGACCTGCCATCAGATTGCCGTGCAACGGACCGAATCGCCGGTCATATAGCTCCGGTTGTCGTGCCGACGCGACGCGCACGCGGCGCCTCGGCCCATGTCTTGGGAGCGGCGGCTCGCCGTCGGCGGAGGGGTCTGGGGACACGTTCGCCGTACGGCGAATCCCCAGCTATGATTAATCGCTTCACACCAGCCAGACGATCACCTCGTCCGTGACGAGCACGCCCTCGTCCGTCAGCCGCAGCCAGCCGTCCTGGACCTCGATGAGGCGGGCGTTCAGTAGCCTCTCGATTTGCCCGGCTCGTGCGGACGCGAGGTCGTAGCCCTCCCGCTCGGCGAGCCCGTCGAGACAAATGCCCTTTCGCATCCGCAGACCCAGCATTATCGCCTCGTCGATTCGTTGCTTCCGGGTCAAGGTTTCCTGCTCGCTGACGGGGCTTTTTCCGTTTTGCAGCCGCCTCACGTACTCGTCGTGGTCGTCAGTGTTCTTGCGCCGGACGCCATCGACGAACGAGCTGGCCGCACAGCCCAGGCCGAGGTACTCGCCGCCTCGCCAGTAGTTCAGGTTGTGCCTGGACTGAAAGCCCGGCCGCGCCCAGCTCGAAACCTCGTATTGAACGTAGCCTGCCTCCGCAAGCTTGTCCCTGACAGCCTCATACATCGTGCGCTGCTGGTCCTCGGGAATCGGTCTGAATTTCCGACCTCGCAAGTCATCGTGGAGCCGCGTGCCCTCGGGAATTGAGAGCCCATAGACGGAGATGTGCTCGGGACCAAGCGAGATTGCGGTCTCAACTGAGTACATCAGCTCATCGAGCGTTTCTCCAGGGGTCCCGTAGATGAGGTCTAGATTGGTGTTGCGACAGCCCATCGCGCGAACAACCTCGAAGCAGCTCTGCGCCTCGTCTGGCGAGTGGATGCGGCCGAGAACCTTCAGCGTGTGCTCGTTGAGGCTCTGGACGCCGATGCTCAGGCGCGTCGCCCCGAAAGCGAGCAGCTCGCCGACGCAATGCGAATGGACTGTGCCCGGATTCATCTCGACCGCAACCTCGACATCATCTGAAACGGGCAGTTCCTTGAGGCAATCGCTCAGCAGGTCGGCCAAGTAGGCTGCCCCGACAGATGTGGGCGTTCCGCCACCGATATAGATCGTCTCGACCTGTCTGCCTGCAGTTCCTAGCCATGTGCCGGCATCTGGGATTTCGATCCCAATAAGCGCGTCGAAATACGCCTGAACGTGCCCTTTTGCCAGCGGATAGGACACGAAATCACAATACGCGCACTTCTTGACGCAGAACGGGATATGAATGTAAACGCCGATGGGCTTCATGAAGCTCAGCCTACACACTAAGGCGATAGTGGTGCAATCCTGAATGAAGAGCGATCACTCTATTGCCAATTCCGCAACTCCTGTGTATAAATGCTCTATGTAGGCAACGCACATTAAGGAGACTGCCCATGTATAAGTCATTCGAGATCAAGAACTTCAAGTGCTTCGAGCACCTGAAGCTGGACAACCTCGCCCGTGTCAACTTGATAGCTGGCAAGAACAGCGTCGGCAAGTCGGCGCTGCTGGAGGCGATATACCAACACTGCGATGGTCGTAATCCTTGGTTGCTCTCGCGAGTGAGAGCACTACGCCGCGTAGAGCTCGGAGGTTCAAGTCGCGCGCAGAGTATGACTCATCTTTTTGGCGAGTTCGTCCGAGACTTCGACGCAGAAAGCCGCATCGAGACAATCTCCGATGCAGGTTCGCAGAGCGCTCGCATGATGCGACTCAGACTAGTGCCGGCAGGGGACACCAATGGCGAGGATGCTGGACTCACTTCTGACTCCGAAGCGACCCACAACGACCTTTGGCTTGGAATGCCGGCAGCAATAGAAGCAGAATCTGTGAATGGTGATAACAAGGAGGTTCGGCGGGCCTATATTCTGAATGGCAAGCAAGTGCTGAAACCGCCCTTGGATCCCAATCAACCTCCTCACTTTGTTCTGCCGTATTCAAGGGGGGCTAGATATCCGATTGATCATCAAGAGGATGCCCGTCTCCTCAGTGCGTTGGTCAAAAGCGGCCTGGCGAGTGCGGTTCGCCATGTCTTGACGAGCTTGGAGCCGCGGCTGACATGGTTAGAGGTTCTTCACGAGGGTGACATCGCAATGATTCATGGCCGCATCGATCTTAGTCAACCTGTTCCGCTCGTCGCTATGGGGGACGGAATGGTCCGTCTCGCGAGCCTTATCCTCGTTTTCAGCAAGACTGGGAATGGTGTCGTTTTGCTGGATGAGATCGAGAATGGTCTTCACTACTCGATCCTCGACAAGGTTTGGGAAGCAATAGGCATGGCTGCGAGGCAATTCAAGGTTCAAGTCTTCGCCACGACTCACAGTTTCGAATGCATCGAGGCGGCTCACAGAGCCTTTCGTGGCGAACATGCGGACGAATTGGGCTTCTACAGGCTTGTTGAGATCGATGGCAAGATCGAGAATACGAGATACAGCAGCGAGACGCTTGCAGATGCCATTGAGACCGGCTGGGAGGTGCGCTGATGCCAAAGAGTAAGAGATGGATGCGACCGCAGTTTCGCAATACGATGGTGACTCAGCCTAACGTATTACTCGTTGAAGGCAAGAATGATGCGATCCTATTTCATGAATTGGTCGGCCATCTCCAGCTTGGTCAAATCCAGATCGTCGAATCGGTGGGGAAAGATAACTTCTCCAAAACGCTTAGTCGAATCGCTAAGAACACAAATGACTTCCGGCTGCAGAGAGTAAAGTCAATCGGTGTAATCGGAGATGCGGATGAAGACGCGAGAATCGCTCGCCGGGATATATGCCAGGCCCTATATTCGGTTGGCCTTTCCGGCGACGCAGAAGAACTATATGTTGTTCCGGGAAAGCCCGAAGCACGCATCCTCATCCTGCCGGGCAACGACGACCCGGGCGCTCTGGAGTCCGTCTGCCTTGAGTCAGTCCAAGATGATATCCAAATGCCCTGTGTAGAAGAATTCTCCGCCTGCGTGGAAAGCAAATGGGAGACCTCATCGGTGTCGAAGTTCGACAAGATGAAAGCGCACGCCTTCTTGGCTACTAGATACGATAATCCCGAACTTCGGCTTGGCGAAGCCGCAGAAGAGCGGATTTGGCCGTTCGACCACGAGGCTTTTGAGGAGGTTAGGGATTTTCTTCAGAGGCTTGTGGAGCTTCCTAAATGACAGCTAGGCAAAAAGCAGTCGTCCTACTTTCCGGGGGGCTGGACTCGACGGTTGCGCTGGCTTGGGCGGTGCGGCAATACGATGTCAAGCGGGGGATTTTCGTTGGCTACGGGCACAAGGCGTTCAAGATGGAGGCGACCGCGGTCACGGGTATCGCTTGGCACTACAAGGTTGAGGTTACGAACGTCACGCTGCCATTCTACACCGAGGTGCGCCAGAGCTTCGCCGCTTTGAACAGGGATAGAGCCTCCGAAGGCTCTCCAGAGGGTCGGGGGAAGACCGATGAGGTGCGCCGGGTCTGGGCGCCAAACCGGAATATGGTGTTCGTGTCGATTGCGGCCGCGTTCGCCGAGGCGCTGGGCTGCGAGGCTGTGGTGGCCGGTTTCAACGCAGAGGAGGCGGAGCAGTTCCCGGACAACAGCGCCGAGTTCGTAAAGAGAATGAATCGGGCGCTTGAGCTCTCGACGCTTTCTCGTGTCAGGCTGGCGTGTCCTTTGATTGAACTCAGAAAGGCCGAGATACTCAGAATGGGCGTTGAGTTGGACGCGCCGCTTGAGCTCATCTACTCCTGCTACGAGGGCGATGAGATGATGTGCGGCGAGTGCATGTCTTGCGTTCGTCTGAAGGATGCCGTGTCCGAGCTTTCGGAAAAAGAAGGACTCAGCGCCGAGGTCGGGGCCAAGTTTCATGAAGCTATAAATGGCAGATTCATCAAATGAAGTGGGCGTTCATTCCAGAGAGAATCGACTACGATGGCAGCCAGCTGGCGGCGCATTTCGCATACAAGAGCGCCTCGCTTGTCGGCGACTCGATCGTCGCCTTCGTAGGGGCCTGCAACGTTCGACCTGAGTGTATGGTCGATGTGGCGGACCTGGCAAGCGGCAGCAGGATTGCCAGCCGGCAGATGCTGCATTTTATCGTCGAGCATTTCGATGCTGACATGGAGAGGGCGGTGCTTCGACAGCGATTGCTGGTTTGCATCTTGCAGCAGGCAGTGAATACGCGGCTCCGTGAGAACAAGAGCGACAGATTCGTCGAAAGGGATGGCGACGACCTGTTCGTGGGCGATAGAAAGCTGACCGTGAGCGTCGCCACCGCGAGTCCCGTCTCGTGCATCATTCACCTCGGCGTCAACATTGATGCGAGGGGCGCTCCGAATGATGCGATTGGGCTGTCAGAGTTGCTCCCCAGAAAAGGTCTCGAGACGCTGACTACGGATGTGATGGTCCGATACGTTGCGGAGCACGAGAGTGTTCGCGAAGCGCGGTCGCTTGTTCGAGGCGTGACCGAGTTCGGCGGCAAGGGCAATTGATGCGCCGGGGGCCAAGAGTTGAGCCTGTTGTGGGCTACGTGGCCGAGTTGTTCGACGGCATTCAGGGCGAGGGCGTATTTGCGGGCTATCATCACGCCTTCATAAGACTGGCTGGCTGCAGCCTTGGATGCAAGTATTGCGATACGGAATACGCCCAGCGGCAGGATGGTCCATTTCGCGTCTTTCGCGGTGCGGGGACGGTCGTCAAAGAGCTCGACAACCCCGTGGACGTCGGCGTAGTCGTCAAAGAGCTCAAGTCCTTGCTCGAGACCTCTGCCTCGATCTCCACAGTTTGCGTCACCGGCGGCGAGCCGCTTGAGCAGCCGCGCTTCTTGAGGCATTTGCTCAAGGCGACTGAGGCGCTTGAGGTTCCGATTCTGCTGGAGACGAACGGCGTCGAGCACGAGAACCTGGACCACGTCTTGGACATGGTTGACCAGATCTCTGTTGACATCAAGCTTCCGAGCGCATCTGGAAGAGATGACCTTTGGGACCGGCACACTGCGTTTCTTCAGATGGCTCGACACAAGTATGTGTTCGTCAAGATGGCGATAGATGAGTCGACAGAGCTTGGAGAGGTCGAGCGGGCGGCGGTAATCGTCCATGAGACCGCTCCGGAGGCGCCGGTTTTTTTGCAGCCAGTCTCAGATGCCGCTGGGGCGCCGTCCATTTCCTATAGGCACATCCTGGAGCTATATGAAGTATGCGCCAAACAGGCGAAGGATGTCCGCGTAATGCCGCAGATTCACAAGATCATCGGTTCACTATGATGTCGAACTGCCAACTGTCAATTCGCCGTTCGGCGAACCTTCGGCTGAGGCTTGAGGATGTTCGCCGCTGAAGTAATTGGGACTGTCGTTGCGACTCAAAAGCACGAGAAGCTCGTTGGTCGGAAGCTTCTGATCGTGAGTAGGCTCGATCGGGAAGGTAGGATCACGGGCGATGAGCTGGTAGCGGTCGATACCGTCGGCGCGGGCGTCGGCGAGCGCGTCTTGGTCGTGAAGGAGGGCGGCTCCGCCTCGATGGCAATGGGCGTCGAGAAGCCCCCGGCGAACGTCGTCATCGTCGGCATTATCGATGAGATCCACTTGTGCGATAACGATTTCACTGAAGAGGAATGGCTCAAGGCGGCTGCTTCAAACCCAGTTTTCGATTTCCTGAAGCATTCGGAGGAGGACATTTACCTGCTCGATGATGCAAAGCCTTTCGACGGGCAAAGACGATAGGAGGTAGGGATAATGCAAACCGTAAAGCGACATGACTTCATAGAGTTTTCAGAGTGTGAGCACGCGACCGCACAGCAAACAGCACTACAACATCCAGACGAAGTGGATCTCGCCACTAAAGTCACGTCCCTGGTTATGGAGTTCGCGGAAACTGCCCCAGCTGCCTGTTCATGGTTCACTCCCTATTACAACGAATTCTTGAATCACGCACGGCTGAGCATAATGTCTTCGTTGCGGCTTCATTTTGGTCAGGCGGGGTGGTGCATGAGGACTTCTCTAGAAGGAGCTGCAAAAGCAGCTTATTGCATTTCCCACCAGGTCATAGACACTGACGTAGTTAAACATGATTCCCAAGGCCGAGCTTCCGAGAAGAAAACGTTCAAGAACGATTGCATTAGTTGGGTGAAGGGTCATTACACGAAGGAGAGCGCTTATCTTGACAAGGTGAATAGTACCGTCAACCGACTTCATGCTCATTCGAACATCTTTTCAGCTATGGGTAGTATCAAAGATGCAGGTTCTAATAAAATATTGCGTGCCTTCGACCGAAATGAACCACTGCTAATTCGATCGACGGTCGTACAAGTATCGAGGATTGCCCTTACGATGCTGGAGATAATGCAAAAAGAGGTGGAGAAGATTCAGCCTGGATGTCTGTCTGCTGCATTCGGTCAGCGTCTTAAGGATTGCCAGGAAGAGGCTCTGCAACTTGGCCCGCAGATAAGGGAGGATCCTTCAGCCGCTAGGTTCCTGTGATAAAGGAGTCTTGCTCGTTTGAGCGATGTCTCAAAACGCACCGGTTAACCTAAGAGTGGGAACTGGGCGTCGATAGCGCCAGGGTGACCTTAGTCGTGTCATGTGTTCGCAAGTTGACGCTTTTCTAGAGAGATGGCCCCTTGACTATTTGCCTGTCACATTCTTGAGCAAACACGCCTCGCGCATCGCCCTCGCGCTCATCCTCGTTCTAGCCGCATACCTGCGGCTCGAGGAACTGGGCGAGAGCTCGTTCTGGCTGGACGAATGCTACACTGCCTCCTTCTCGCAATACGGTCTTTTGGACGTCGTAACGGCGTGCTTGATCGACGTTCATCCGCCGCTCTTCTTCTTCATAACCAATGTCGTGATGAGGTTGGCCGGCAAATCGGAGTTTTTCCTGAGACTGCCCTCCGCTCTGTTCGGCATCGCGACCTGCCTAGCCGTGTTCCTGTTGTCAAGAATGGTCGCCGGCAGAAGATTCGCTCTTTTGGCGACGTTGCTGATGGCGGTCTGCCCGCTGGCAATAGACCACAGTCGGGAAGCAAGATCGTATCCGCTCGTAACGTTCATCGGGATTATGCTCACTATCGCGATACTACGGCTCCGCGAGAGGCCGACGAGGCGCCGAATGATAATGGTCGTTCTATACGGCACACTGCTTGCTTACACGCATTATGTTGGCCTTGTCTATCTCTTTTCACTCGTTTGTGCCGTCCTTTTGCTTTCTGGATTCCCCTCGGCGGCCAAGAAGTTCGTGGCGAAGGCGGCCCTTTTGATCCTTGTCCTGTTCTCGCCCTGGTTACCCACCCTTGTTGCACAGTTGGGGACTGAACAGCCGCATATTGGACGGTTTGACCTGCTGTCGCTGCGAGACATGTTCTGGACTCACGGGCCATTCTCAGCAATTCAGAACGAGGGATTGGCTGGCCTAGCAGGTGCGCTATTTCTCCTTTTTGTGGCTTTTTCGGTTATCGGGCTAATCCTCCCCCGTAGTTTGTCAAGTCCGTTTCGAGACGAGCATTCCCACAAAATACGATGCCTGGCGGGTGCGTTCCTTCTTTTCGTCGCCATCTATTATGCGTTCGGCTCCTGGCGACCATCCTTCCGGCCAAAGACCGCCCTTGCTGTATATCCTGTGCTGATGTCGCTTTTCGCGGTGGGCGCAGCCAATCTCGTCAAGATGGGAAGTAGACGCGGCTATCGTCGGGGAGCTTCCGCTGTCGTACTGCTTGCCTGCATGGCTCTGGCGCTCGCCAACGCTGCCCAATACGAACCTCCGGTCTATCCAGACATTCGCAGTTTATTCGCATTCCTGCAAGAGGGACCCGCCTCGAAGCCGCTCCTATTCTGTAGAGATGATGCGGCTCCTATGGCCGACTTCTATCTTCCCAATGCGAGGGAGATGTTCTATTCCGGCAGGATGTTCTTTCTTCCTGATGGTGAAGCTATCTCGGCAAACCTCGGGGCGTTGAAGAGAAGCGAGCAGCTGTGGGTCGTAACTACCAGGCCGGGTAGGACTCCGCTAGAAGACCTTGCTGAGCGTCATCTGAAGAAACTGAAGGCAGCGGAGTTCGATAGGTGTCGTGCAATTCTCTATGCCTGGCCTGACGCGAAGGAGTAGAGCAGTAGCGTCTCTTCCCTAACGTCCCTTGTCTCTAGTATTCTGGCACAAACTGATTTCTGCGAGGCGAGGTGAAGATGTCATACTGCATTTTGGGGCCAGTTGTTCCGCTGAGAGGTGGGATAGCACACTACACAACGCTGCTCGCGAAGGAGCTGGAGGAGAGAGCCGAGGTGGACGTCATCTCCTTCTCGCGGCTGTACCCCAATTTCCTATTCCCCGGGAAGTCGCAGGTGGAGCAGAACGGCGCGCTGGAGCCGCCGGCAAACGTCCAGTTCTGCCTCGACACGATGAACCCGCTCACATGGCGGAGAACGGCCAAGAAAATCATTGCGATGAGGCCCGACATGCTGATCGTCCCGTTTTGGGTCACATACCTTGTGCCGGTGCTGCTCCCGGTTGTGTCATTTGTTAAGCGTCATTCAGACATAAAGGTGCTCTTCATCTGCCACAACGTCATCCCGCACGACGTCTCAAGAATGCACCTCTTGCTCGTCAAGGCGCTGCTCAAGAAGGGTGATTTCGTGATCGTCCACTCCGAGCAGGAGAGGCGCCTCGTCCAAGAGGCTGCGCCGAGCATCGAGGTCGTCAAGCACGTTCATCCGATATACGATTTCTTCGCCACCAGTAGTGCCAAATCCGATCATGAACTATCACTTCAGGATGCAAGGGCTAAGCTGCGGATTTCTAGGGATAAACTTGTCCTACTGTTCTTCGGATTCGTCCGGCCATACAAGGGACTCGACCTGCTCATCGAGGCGATGCCCAAGATCCGCCAGCGCCTCGACGCGTATCTTCTCGTTGTCGGCGAGTTCTGGGAGAGTCGGACACGGTTTGACGAGATGATCAAAGGGCTTTCTCTGGTAGATAATGTAACAATTATCGATAGATATGTCCCAGATAATGAAGTTGCACTTTACTTTTCGGCCGCGGATATTGTGGTTTTGCCATATCGAGAGGCAACTCAGAGCGGCATCATTCAGATAGCCTACGGCTTCCGGAAGCCCATCATAACAACCGACGTTGGCGGCCTGGCGGAGGTTGTCGAGGACGGCAAGACAGGCTATGTCGTCCTCAAAGATAGCCCCGAGGCAATCGCCGGCGCGGTGTTGCGCTTCGCGCGTGAAAGAGAATCCACAGATTTCACGGCAAACATCGAAATGGTCATCGACCGCTTTTCCTGGGCACGCTTAGTTGATACTATTGAGCGGTTTCGATAATAAAAGCCGCCAATTAGGGAGGAAGCGACATTATGGTCGGCATTAATGCAAGCAAATTCATCGTCGTCATGATCGCCGTTTGCCTTGTCGTGCTACTCCTGGCAATGGCGCCCCTCGGCTGCAATAGATCCGAGCAGGCGGGATGCCCCATCCGAGCGGTCTGGGCACACGCGATTAGAGGTGAGTATGACGCGATCAAGGACCTGTATCTTGATGGATCAACAGACGGGGATGGAGAAGCGAGAGTTATCAGAGAAGCATGCATAGACGCGCTCGCGGCGATGGATGACGACGGCGCAATGCTGGCGTTGGCTGGGATACTGAGGGCGCAGACGATTCCCGATCTCACTATCGCTCAAAGAATAGTTGCATCAAGCGATTCACCCGCGATGGAGACCATATACGAGCTTGCAGAAAGCGAGCATCTCGAAATCAGGCACAAGATAGCACTGGCGTTCAACTGCTGCGACTTCACGAAGTGCGGCTCGCGAGCTGTGGATTTACTCTGCAAGATGCTCAGGGATGAAGAAAGGGGTGTCTCAACGATGGCCACGCACGCTCTGGGCAAGGTCCCGGCCTCGATGCCAGAGCAGTACGGCAAGGCCAAGCGCAGTCTTATCGAGTACTACCAGCGGCCTGAGAGTCTTCCCGATGACAATATCATGCTGGATCTTTGCGGAGCATTCGAGAGCTTGGAGGGGCACGACGTGCAGGAGTTCATCCGCTGGTTACTTGCCCGTGCCAAGAATCCACCTCGTGATCACGTTTTTGCCCTGCTCCATAAGCTCCCTGAGAGGGAGGCTATTGGGTATGTAGAGAAATACTCTCGGTCGAATGATGAAATAGACAGAGCCTGGGCTGCAGGCACTGCCTGCGATATGTCCTCCCCGAGAGCCATACCAGTGATACGGATGCTTTCCGGCGATAGCTGCGATCGTGTCAGGGCCGGTATAGCTGGGAGCCTGAGAAAGCCGTTTGAGGGCCGTGAGGAGATTGTCCTCGGGATGGCAAACGACGCCTCCCAGAAGGTGCGCAGGGCATCGGCGTGGTCGCTGGCCACCTTGAGCTCGCCGGCTGCTCAGCGTGCTCTGATGAGCCTGATCCGTAGCAAGGACAGGGACGTCTCGCTCTGGGCTATTCTGGGTCTGTCGCAATCGCCTCAAGTCTTCACATTTGATTACTTGAGACCCGAAATCACCGAATTGGCCCAAAGCCGAACAGCCGAACATCGAAGACTTGCCGTCGCCCTTATCAGGGCATACTCCATTGACGGCATGGATGATGTGCTTCTCCGGCTAACCGAGGACAGATCGCTGATGGTGCGACGGGCGGCGTATCAGGGCATTTATAAGGTGAATCCGGACAGATTGAGGGAGATTGTCCAGCAGTAGGTCAAATCTCAACCCTCGGCCATTTAGCCCTGTCTCTCGCCGATCTTTCTGGCGACGAGGCGCGATGTGGTGAGGGCGATGAAGTTCAGGAAGACGGAGATGAGGACGACGGAGCGGCCGAAGTCGAAGCCCTTGAACATGAACGACGTGGCGGCCACGATCAACGAGGCAAGGATCGTTACCTTCAGGATTGAGACGAACTCGCCAAAGCGTGTTGTCTCGGTTGGACGGCGATAGAGGCCGAAGAAAAGGCAGGTCATGATCCAAAGGAAGACCATCAGCGGCAGTGCGATGATATAGCCGTCGATGGGGTTGATCGGCACACCGAACACATTCGCTAGTGCCGCTCTTATGAAATAGGCGCCTAACCACGATAGCGAGAAGGCGAGAATGTCGGTGATGACGAGAAGGAATACGCGCAGAGCGAACCTCACGTTGCCGAGTAGATATCGCCGCCAGAGCCGCGCCGGTTCGAGTATTAGCCTATAGGACCACTCGAGTCCGCAGTTGCACATCCACCTTGGGGCCCGGCTCGCGGCGCCTGAGACGTATTCCAAAAGCGCACCAACGCCCCAGCAGAGCGGAACCTTCAGCCTGTCGATGTGGCGCTTGATCCAAAGCTCCTGCTTCGGCACGCTCATCCCGACGATGAGGATGTCCGGCTCAGCTGCCCTGATCCGCTCTACAAGGGCTTCCTCTTCACTGTCCTGGAAGAAGCCACTCTCTGCGCCCGCAATTTGGAGCTCTGGGAACTGCTGGCGCAGCTTTCTGCTGGCGAGCTCGGCAACGCCGGGCTCCGAGCCCAGAAGGAACATCGAGAGCCCTTTGCGTTCGCAGAGCTCGCAGACCTTGCCAAAGAAATCGGCGGCCGTCAGCCTCTCCGGCAGAGGGACGCCGAATAGCTTCGAGGCCCAGACGACGCCCATCCCGTCCGCATAGACCAGGTCCGCACCGTCGATGATCTCCTTGTAGGCCGAGTTTCGATAGTATTGGTTGACGCAATCGACGTTTACGTAGGCGATCTGACGACTCGCGTCCTTTGATGAGGCGAATCGCTCGATTGCCTCAAGCAGCGCCTCAAGCGTCAGAACATCAATCGAAATCCCAAGAACTGTGGCAGTATTTCGCATCCGCATGTTGCCTTTGTTATGCTGTTGAAAGGTTACGATAGCGGGGTTAGATGTCAACCTTTGGAGGTTGACCAATCTTGGCGTTGCACCTATAGTGGGTTTTGGATACGCTGTTGCATTGTTGCACTAGGAATAGGAGGGATGACGGTTTGAGCCCGCGGCTTAAGACGCTCGCACTTTGGGCCTCGATCATCGTGATTGCGGCTTTGTTGGCGAAATTCGTCGATACTAAGGCGCCAACTGAGACCAAATGGACGTACAGCCAGTTCAGAGAGGAGCTCAAGGCGGGTGCGATTGAGCGCGTGCAGATTCGGGAGTCTCGGCTCGATGGCCTGACCAGGGGTGGCCAGCGGTTCTATACCTATATTCTGGACGATCCAGAGCTTTATCGGGAACTTGAGAAAGCGGGCGCAATCGTCGAGGTTATGCCCCAAGAGGAGCAATCTTGGCTCCTTTCCGCGCTCTTGACCTGGCTTCTCCCCATGGGCATTTTCCTCGTTATATGGGTTTTCCTTCTCAGGCAGATGCAGGGCGGCGGCTCCAAGGCGCTTTCGTTCGGGAAATCCAGGGCCAAACTGACGTCCGACAAAGCGAAACGAGTCACGTTTGAGGACGTCGCCGGCGTTGACGAGGCGAAGGAGGAACTCGACGAGATCATTGACTTCTTGACCGACCCTCAGAAATATCAGCGACTGGGTGGCAAGCTTCCCAAAGGCGTGCTGCTGGTGGGCGCGCCGGGCACCGGGAAGACGCTCTTGGCGAGGGCTATCGCAGGAGAGGCACAGGTTCCGTTTTTTAACATCAGCGGGTCCGATTTCGTCGAGATGTTCGTCGGCGTTGGCGCGTCGCGGGTTCGGGACCTCTTCGAGCAGGGCAAGAAGCACGCTCCTTGTATCATATTCATCGACGAGATCGACGCCGTTGGTCGCTATCGAGGCGCGGGTCTTGGCGGTGGGCACGACGAGCGTGAGCAGACTCTCAATCAACTTTTGGTCGAAATGGATGGATTTGAGTCGAGCGACGGTGTGATTCTGATCGCGGCGACGAATCGCCCAGATGTTCTTGATCCCGCTCTACAACGTGCGGGTCGATTTGACCGGCTGATCGTTGTCAATCGTCCGGACCAGAAGGGCCGTGCGGCGATACTTAGGGTTCATACAAAAGATGTCACGCTTGCGGATGAGGTTGACCTCGCTGTTGTTGCTCGGGGCACGCCCGGGTTTACCGGCGCTGACCTAGCCAATCTGGTCAACGAGGCGGCTTTGCTCGCTGCGCGGCGCGGTCAAGATGATGTCACTCCTATCGATATGGAAGACGCCAAGGACAAGGTTCTGATGGGCGTCGAGCGGCGTTCGCTGATAATCACAGATGAGGAGAAGAGGAACACGGCCTATCACGAGGCTGGTCACGCTTTGGTCGCGGAGCTGCTGGAGTATCCGGACCCTGTCCATAAGGTTACTATCATCCCCAGGGGGCGGGCGCTGGGTTTGACTCAGCAGCTGCCAATTGACGATAGGCACAACTACGACACGGATTATCTCAACGACCAATTGGCGTACATGCTTGGGGGACGGGTGGCCGAAGAGCTCTTTCTGAAGAGCATAACAACTGGTGCTGGAAATGACCTCGAGATCGCGACGAATCTGGCAAGAAAGATGGTCTGCGAATGGGGCATGAGCGATAAGATCGGTCCGCTGACGTTCGGCAAGAAAGAGGAGCACATTTTTCTCGGGAAGGAATTCGCTCAGCCAAAGGATTTCAGCGAGGCGACTGCAGTCAAGATCGACCAGGAGATCGAGCGGCTCGTCACGGAGAACTACGTGCGGGCGAAGGAGGTGCTGCGGGACAAATCGGCTTTGGTTCACGAGCTTGCGGCAGCCCTTTTGGATAAAGAGGTTCTTGACGGGTCGGAAGTCCGGCGGATGGTTGAGGATTACCTGCACCCGAAAAAGCAGATAGAGCAAGAGCAAGGGAAGAAAGACCGGCAGAGTGGCATTGAATCCTCGGAAGAGGGGTAGTTTCCTAGTGTCGGGTTCCCCAATCTGCCTTGGGAGGTCGCCCGCAGAAGAACAGACCTGTGTGGCGCAGGTTCTCCAACCAGCCAAGGTTGCAGCGTTTCAGGAACGCGACGCTGGTGCAGCACTTGGACGCAATCTAAGAACTCAGAGTAGTTGACTGTAGCTCCTAAATCGCCAAGCAAACCTCCTTTCATCATTCAGCCTCTTAGGCGTAATGAGCTCGCTAAGGAAATGGCCGCAATAGGCGTTTCCGAGACCGGCGTTCGTATTATGGGTCCAAAGGCGAATACCTTTGCAATCAAGGTCCCGGACCTCAAGGCGCCGCAAGCGTCGATTCTGAAGCAGCAGATGCTGTCTTTGGGGGGCGATGCGGCTCAATCCAAGGATGTGCTTACCGATTCGACTGTTAGAACTGACGTTCTGTTGCTGGGCAGCGAGGCGCATTTTCGGCGGCTGGTTGCGGCGCTTGGGCGGCAGCAGTTCAGATTGTCATCTCTCGCGTCGCAGATCGAGGACCTGCTCACCAATTGGTGTTTTGAACCGTCGCTCTTTGTCGCAAGAGAAAAGCGCCTAAATCTCGCTGGGCGAACCGCGATTATGGGTATCCTGAACGTCACCCCGAATTCGTTTTCCGATGGCGGGAAATTCCTTGACCCCAAGTGCGCTGTTGACCGCGCGCTTCAGATGCAGGAGCGAGGCGCGGACATAATCGACATTGGCGCGGAGTCAACGAGGCCCGGCGCTGCCTCGGTAACAGTGGACGAGGAGCTCAATAGACTGCTGCCCGTCATACGAGCCGTTGCGGATGACCTGAGGGCGATTGTGTCCGTAGATACCTACAAGTCCGAAGTAGCCCAAGCTGCTCTAGACTCCGGCGCGGACATGATAAATGACGTCAGCGCGCTTCGATTTGACGAGAACATGGCTCAAGTCGTGGCCAAGTATCGCGCTGGGCTGGTCTTAATGCACATTCAAGGCACGCCGCGAAACATGCAGACAGCGCCTCATTACGACGATCTTCTTGGTGAGATATACTGCTCGCTTGCCCGGTCCTGCTCTGTCGCGCTCGACGCCGGTATCGGTCGGCAAAGCATTGCGGTTGACCCTGGCATCGGTTTCGGCAAAACTCTTGAACATAACCTGAGACTAATCAACTATCTCGACACTTTCAGGGGCCTTGGGATGCCGATCCTTCTGGGGACTTCCCGCAAATCGTTTATCGGCAAGATACTCGACAAATCGGTGGAACAAAGGCTGCACGGGACTGCCGCGTCGGTCGCGCTCGGTGTTGCGCGAGGCGCGAATATCGTCCGAGTTCACGACGTTTTGCAGATGCGTGAAGTGTGCGATGTGACAGACGCGATAGTAAGCTCATAAGAAAGATGTTATGGTGAAGCAGTTTTTGGTGTTCTGAAGACGAGGTGGTTTGATGCAGCACGGGCGCTTGGGGTAGGACGACACGCCAATGCAGGTTGATATCTTCACATTGCTGTCGGATTTCTTCAAGACGACTGGGTACCTGCGCCCCAGCTGGACCGACGCTCTTGACATCCTTGTCGTGGCGTTCGTCATCTATTTCCTGCTGAAGCTGATCAAGGGCACTTTCGCGGTCCAGATGATCGTTGGGCTTGTGTTCATGGTCGCTGCCTCGGTGATTGGCAGGTGGGCGGAGCTTCGTACAGTCAATATGATTCTGTCCAATTTCTGGAGCTTCGGCCTGCTGGTATTCTTGGTGATCTTCCAACCTGAAATAAGACGAACGCTCGCGCAGGTAGGAAGGTATGGCCTGATAAGGCATTGGAAAGTGCAGCAGACTGAGCTGGTCGAGGAGATCGTCAACGCGGCCTCAGCAATGTCCCAGAGGGAGACCGGCGCACTAATAGTGATAGAGAGAAGCACAGGGCTTCGGTCGCATATCGAGATGGGGGTCCCGATCGGGGCCGCCGTGACCTCGCCGCTTTTAAGAGCGATATTCCAGAAAACCTCGCCTCTGCACGATGGGGCGGTGATAATAAGCGACGGCGCCATTGCCTGCGCTGTCAGCTTCCTGCCGTTGATCAGGTCCCGGGACCTCGATATGTCATACGGCTCGAGGCACAGGGCCGCTATGGGCGTTACAGAGGACACAGACGCCGTTGCGGTTCTGGTCTCGGAGGAGACTGGCGAGATACGCCTCGCCGTCAACGGCAAGCTGACCAAAGAGATGGCGCCGGACCAGCTTCGGAACTCGCTCAGAAGTCTGATGCTGAACACCGTCGCCCGTGGTCGGCGGTCGCTAATAAGAAGGAACTCTCAAATAAGTTAGGGTACGTCGGAGTGAAACCATGAGTTCGAGAAACGAGAGACTAGCCCCGGTCTTGAGCCTTGCCTTGGTTGCGTTCGCGGCCTTTGGTCAACAGGGTTGCGAGGAGAAGGTAACGCCGGTCAGAGCATTCTCTGCGGAACCTGTCAACGTCGCCGCGACTCAGCTGAAGGCGAAGTGTGTCGAGATCCTTCGACAAGGGGTGCATTCGGACAATTTGAATACCAGATTGAAGGTAGCGCTAGCATTAACGTCGGCACGAGATTCCGCTGGGCTTGAGGATGCCCGTGCAATCATGGCGGGCCGTAGCAGGGAGGCCGGACTCAAGGCGGGGCACTATTTCGCGAGAAATGGGTTGACACCGACCACGTCTGCACTAGTTGACGCCGAAGCGATAGTGAGAAAAGCAAGAGGCAGCCTCAGATACTTGGCCACAACCGTTCTGGGTCATTCTCCGAAGCAAGGAGTGGTGAGTCTGATAAGGTCGATGCTCGACGACGTCAACCATCCCGATCTTCAGGTGTGCGCAGCGTCCGCCCTGGCGAGAAGGGGCGACCGCCAGGGGATTGAATGGCTGCAAATGAACGTTTCGACGTGGCTCAGATTTCACGGGTTCGACCCTTTTCTGTTCGGCAGAGTCGCTGACGAAAGAACAATGCTGAGGCTCATGGACGCCTTAAGGGTTGGGGTGGACTACAACATCCGAAATGCTATGTTGGCCGCCGAGACGACGAGAGATGACAGAGCTCTCTCGTATCTGCCTATTCTGCTGGCAAGGAAGCACGGCGTGAGGAAGACCATGGCCGCGGCTGTTCTCGCTGAGCTGGGCGGAGGGGAGGGGAGCACTGTGCTCAAGAATGTCCTCGGACACCCGATGCCGGCCTTTCCTGAAGCCGCCTGGGCCGCGATGGGCCTCGGAAGCCTGGGCGATCCCTCCGGGATGTGGGCGCTCGTGAAGTTCCTTGAACGCGAAGGAGCGAACGCAAGGGGCACCGACGCCGCAAGCCTGATCCTGCCGGCGCTCCAGTCCCCAGGATACGCGGTTTCGGCCTCGTTCCAGCTGTGGATCTCCGTGAATATATAGACGGTTTGAATCATTCGCTTGGCCAGGCGGGCGGTGCTTTCTTGGCCAAGAAGGGGACGACGATGATGAACGGATTCCGAGTCTTAGTGGCAGCATTTGTGCTGCTTTGCAGCGTTCCGGCGTTCGCTGACGAGGCGAAGATCACCACCTGGCATTCGCAGAATGTAGTGTGGGATGTTGACTACGCTGCCGGAACGCTGGCGATTGGCACGCGGACCGGTCTTCTCGTGCTGCGAGATGGCGCACTGAGGCATTTTACCCAAGGGGATGGGCTTCCTTATGATGAAGTCCTGTCCGTAACAGTACGTGATGCCGACACGTTGTATATTGGGCCGTTTGGTCCTCTCGATGGCCCGCAAAGGCTCTATGAGGCGCGAATCAGGGAGGATGACATGAGCCTTATTGACATCACGCCGGCTCCGCCTTTTCAGGGGATGGTCAACATTATCGACATTGCACCGGACGGAACGCTTTGGGTGGTTGATCAGCTCGGATTCAGAAGATTCGATGGTGGTTCCTGGGAGCTTGTTGAGTTTGAGGAACCGACATCCTTCGTGATGGACGGATCGATTGCATTCGGCGCCGATGGCATCGTATGGGCAACCAACCAACGCCAAACCACGAATCTGGCTTTCTGTGATGGCTCCAACGTGAGCGGGGAAATGGCCGCGAGTGTAGTCGGCTCGGACCAAGACGGCACGGTTTTCTGCGCAACGTTTCAGGGACTTCATCAATTGGTGACGCCTGGTCAGTGGGATTTGCTGTCGGATGACGAGATATGGACAGTGCTGTGGTGGGAGAAGTTCGTCTTCGATGCGAATGGAGAGCTTTGGGCCATAGGGCCCACTTCTCTGGCTCATTTCAATGGCAGCAGCACCCAAGTGTTCGACGAGATCGATGACGTCTGGTTAGGCGCCCGGACCACCCGTTATATCCCCTTCCACCGTTTCCTCTCGTCTGGCGTGTTCATCTGTCCGGACACTATGATGCTAGGGACATTCGGTTACGGTCTAATGCAGCTCAAGCAGGGCAGACTTACTTTGACAAATATCGAGGATTCTCTTTCTGGAGACTGGGTCATCGATCTGCTTGAGGACGAAACGGGTGGTGTCTGGGCGAGAAACACACATACGTCGATTCTGGGCGTCTTCGACAACGAGAGATGGCGACAAATCGATGCGCCCTGGCTACCAATGTTCGAAAGGAGATTGCGCGGTCATGCAATGGGAACCGGCCTGGATGGATCGGTATGGGCGCCAACCAAATCAGGCGTAGTGCAATTTACGAACGACGAAACGCATTTCCACGACCAATCCAGCTCGATGATGGATGGACCTGCTCAGGCCAGCGCGATTGACGCCAATGGTGTAGCGTGGTTCACGGTATCGACAACGGAGGCAGGCGCCGCGGTTTCATTTGACGGCGAAACATGGCGCAGGTTTTCCTCGACTGACTATTTTAAGTCCGACATACCGATCGAAGTGAAGATCGGTCCGAACGACACAAAGTGGTTCAGCAGAGCCGAGGATGGCTACACGGTGAATGGGTACACAGTGTTCGATGGTCGGGAATGGACGCACCTCGACGCTGGGGCAGAGCTCCCTGACGCAGGCGCTGTTTACTTTGACTTTAGCGGGAATGCCTACATATCCGGCGCAAGGCTGTACAAGGGCTCTGTGGGGGGCAATTGGGACAGCATTTATGAGAAAGAGACGCGAGACCTGGTCTGTGATACTGATGGGATTCTCTGGTGCGCATCTGAAGAAGGCATCCTCAAGTATGACAATGGCGAATGGAGTATTGAGCCGTGGAGCGCTGCGGTATGTGAAGCTAGGGACTACCTATATCCCCCCTCCTACGCAAATGGGTCTTGTTATCGGCTCCTTATCGATTACAATGGTGCTAAATGGGCAGGGACCGATGACGGTCTGAGTCGGATTGAGGACGGCGGGGCGGCGCAACAGAGGATCGAACTGAGTTCTCGTGAGGAGGGCGATGATGTTGTCCTCTCCGCGATCTTCGTCAACGCAGGTAACCCGATCGCGCTGGACGCTTTCTTAGCCGTGGAGATTGACGGTCATCTATTCTATTACCCTGGCTGGTCGGCCCAACCGACGCCGATCCGTGTTGTCCTTCCGGCATACTCGACCAACACCTACGACCCATTGCGCCTCGACCGCGCCTCCCTCGGTGACGCATCCTACACGTTCTATGCCTGCCTCAGCTTGATCGGGAACAGTTCCCTAATGGTCGGCGCCCGCGATAGGAAGATCGCCTGTGCGACGATGCCGAGTGGGGAGGGGAGGGGAGGGGTCACAAGAGGCCTTTCTCTGTGGCCAGTGAGGCGATAGGAGCGGAGGCTCTGCGCTTACTCGGCCTTGATGAGTTCGGCGGGGTCTTCCATCAAGTCGAATGCGGTCCCGAAATCGATCTCGCCCCTCTTGAAGAGCTGGATGAGGGCCTGGTCCTTCGTCTGCATCCCAGCGTTGCCGGCGTCCATAAGAGGATAGAGCATCGGGGTGTCGTTCCTGATCATCTGCTGCACGTCAGGGGTCGCAACGAGCAGTTCCATGGCTAGGGCCCGCCCGTGCCCGTCTTTTTTTAGCACAAGATACTGGCAGGTTGCGCCGACCAGATTCCGCGCGAGGGTATTCCGGGCCGTAGTCCTGCGGTCCTCAGGCACAAGATCGAGCAAAATGTCTATGCACGACTGGCAGCTAGAGGCCTGGGCGCATCCGATTACCAGTATGCCGCTCTCTGCGAGCTGGAGGCTGCCCAAAAGCGACTCGTAGCAGTTGAGGTCAGAAATGCCGACAACATCGGCATTGTGCTCGTGCGCCGCGGCGAGCGCGTGCCGGACAGACGGGACGTCCGATGCTATCTCGACCTGCGTCACCATGCTCTGCTTGTGTTGGAACAGAAACGATATCGGGTCCTCAATCGTCCTTATGTGCAAGCTCTGGCGTTCGTTGAGGAAATCGATGGCTGATGCCCAGACCGTCGATCTGCCTGAACCGGCAGGCCCCGTTATCAGAAGCAGACCAGACTTCCTATCGAGCAACTCGAAGAAAGTCGATGGCAGGTCCAGTTGCTGCGCGGGGACAATGTCCTTGATTATCTCCTTGAACGCGCCGCACACGCTGCCCTTCTGGTAGTAGAGGCTGGACCGGAACCTCGCCAGCCCTTTGACCCCGAAACTGATGTTGATTGACTTCTGCGTCTGAAGACGTTTCTTCTGATCTTCGTTCAGCAGTCCGAGGCACAGATTCTCGGTCTCTTCAGGGGTGAGAGCTTTCTTTGAGACCGGCTCGATCTTGCCGTCCTTTCGGAGTCTTGGTGGGGACCCCGGAACCAGATGCAGATCGGAAGCGGCACGCTTGAGCATGACCTTTAATAGGCCATCAAGCGAGACCGACTTCTCTTTTCTTGTCTTGGCAGACACTTACGACTCCCTCAACTGAAAAGCAAAATCGACTTTCTAACAACCCATAATCCCTCGTTGTTTTCAGGATTGCAAGCAAAAACTTGAGGAGTTTCCATCGAACGGAAAGGAGAGAAAAGGAAAAAAGGAAAGGGGCGAATGCCGCTTATGAAGAGGGAACTACGAACGGTTCAGGATTGTCGGCTGTATTGCCTCTTTCCGGACACGTATGCGTCGCCGCCGTAGATGTCGTTGACCACGATGACGGGGAGATCCTCGACCACGAGGCGCCTTATCGCCTCGGGGCCGAACTCCTCGCCGAAGATCACAGTTGCTGAGACGATCCGGCTGGCGAGATATGCGCCCAAGCCGCCGGGCGCGGCGAAATAGACTGCTCGGTGTTTCACGATCGCATCTTGGACCTCGGCGGAACGCTGGCCTTTTCCGATCATCCCTTTCAGCCCTTTTTCTAGCAAAGCCGGAGTGAAGGGGTCCATCCTCGAGCTCGTGGTTGGGCCCGCGGCGCCAATTACCCGCCCTGGCCGTGCCGGCGTCGGACCAACGTAATAGATGACAGCGCCCGAAAGGTCGAACGGAAGTTCTTCTCCCGCTTGAATCATGTCAAACAACAGCTTATGGGCCTGGTCCCGAGCCCCGATCAACTCTCCGGAGATGAGGCACTCGTCGCCAGCTCTCAAGCCAGCGATAACCTCTTCTACAAGTGGTGTAGCGATTCTCTTCGGTTCGCTCATTAGCCCTCCCATCAAAGCACGATCTCGGCGCGCCTCGCCGCGTGGCACTGAAGATTGACGGCGACCGGGAGTGAGGCGATGTGGCACGGGGCGGCCTTGATGTGAACCGCGAACGCGGTCACGGTTCCGCCGAAACCGAGCGGGCCGATGCCCAGGCTGTTGATGTCCTTGAGCAGTTGACGCTCCAGTTTGTCATAGAAGGGCTCTGGATGTTTGGAGCCGATGTCCCTGAATAGGGCCAGCTTCGCCAGTTCGGCGCACTTGTCGAACGTGCCGCCGATGCCGACCCCAACGATAATCGGCGGACAGGGCTTTGCGCCGGCTTTCTCAACGCATTCAATGACGGTCTTCTTGACGCCCTCAAGGCCATCCGAAGGCGACAACATTTCAACTGAGCTCATATTCTCGCTCCCGGAGCCCTTTGGCATGAACAGGATGCGTATCTTGTCGCCCTCGACGAGCCTCGTGTGGATAGAAGGCGGTGTGTTGTCGCCCGTGTTCTCTCGGCGCATGGGATCGCTCACAATGGAGTTTCTCAAGTAATGCTCGGCGTATCCCTTTCGGGTGCCCTCGGTCAGGGCCTGCTCGAGCGTCATGCCCTCAATGCGGACATCAGAGCCTAGCTCAACGAAGAACGTCGCGACGCCGCAGTCCTGGCAGATCGGATACGAGCCTTCGGACGCGATTGACGCGTTTTGCAGTATTGATTTCAGGATGGTCCTGCCGAGCGGCGACTGCTCCCTTCTGGAGGCCCGCTCAAGCGCCTGGACCACATCGTCCGGCAGCTCGTAGTTGGCCTTGCGACAGAGCTCGGCCGTCGCGTGTATTACATCAATTGCGGGGATATCCCTCATCTGTCCTCAGACGGTCGTCGCTTTCCCAATTGGCTGGCGCGACCTCGGCCGGCAATCTCGCCAGGCAGAGCTCAACGGTCACAAGATCGCTCTCAGCTTTGCCGAGCCAGCCGCGCACCAGGTCATGCAGGTCTTTCATACAATACCTTCCCCTCTCGGACAGCTGTTGTTACAAATGCCTGCCTAACCTCACTCCAATCGTACACTTCTTCAGGGGTATAGACCATGATGTCCATCGGGACCATTATGTTCCGAAGCGCGTAATAGATGCGCCCTGAACGGTCCCAACGCGGCACGTCGGAGTCCTTGATCACCAGAATGTCCAGGTCGCTCCGGCTGCCTGCTTCATCTCTCGCGTGGCTGCCGAACAGGATTATCTTGTCCGGGTCGGCAACCTCGACGATGCGTCTGACGACCTCGGCGATCAGCTCTTCGTCAATTCTCTGTGGCGGCGCATAGATTTGGTCAATCACAATGATGTCCTATATTCCGCATTATCGGCGATGCAGCAATGTCATTGCAAGCAATTGCATGTTGCACGGCGCGAAGCGATGGGTTGTTTCCGGATACCCGAAGCCTCGCAACCTAGTGCACCTTTTCGTCGGCGTCGCTCATCTCGTCGATGAGGCGCTGCGTTTTCACAAGTTCCTTGTCGGCGCCGGCCGATTTGAGCATCTCGGCGGCCGAGAAGAGGACCGACAGGGCTTGATGGCGTGAGCCGTGCTGACGCAAAACAACGGCGATGCAACGCATGTCAATCGCCTCCTGCCGCTTTGCGCCAATCTCTCTGTGCATGAGCATCGCCTCCGTGAGCATATATAGTGCACGAGACCAATCGCCCTGCGATTCATAAATGCGACCGATGTTCAACATGACGTTGGCCTGTCCGCTACGGTCTCCAATCGTCTCGTAAATACTGAGCGAGGAGTTGAAATACTCAAGCGGCCTGCCGAGCTGACCACGCTCGTAAAGCATCGTTCCGAGGCGACTGAGCTGCTTCGCCTCGCCCTTTAGGTCACTTTGCGCCCTGAACTTACTGAGAGAAGACTTCGTTGACACGATTGCCTGCATCCGCTGACCCGTCTCCCAAAGAACCATGCCAATTTCGCCTAGAGCGTGCGCCTCCCCCAGTTCGTCCCCGGACACTTTGGCCTCGGAGAGCCTCTCGCGCAAGCTCCTAAGCGAGTCAAGCAGCTTTTCCGCCTCGCCGTTTGCAGAAGTCTCGGGAACATTGCCTTCCACGTTGTCCTCGCTCATCAGAGAACTCCTACAGACCCTCAATACGAAGCAGAGTCGGTTTGTGTTTCAACGCCGATAGATATAATAGCAAAACACACGCAAGATTGCCGTTTGTGCGGATTGGTTTCGAACTGCTGTCCCGACTTCAAATCTGTTGACGTTCTTGTCAGTTAACCCTATATTCTAGTTTAGTCAGTTATAGAGGCGTAGAAGTCAACATAATCCTGAGAAGGAGGAGCTTGTCGTGAGTGCTTCAACACGTTTGATTTGGGCTGTTTGTTTTGTTGCTATCTCAGTTGCCGCGGGTCCGGCTTTCTGCGGCTTCAAGACCGTCATGGCGACTATTGACGACGACGTCGAGACCAGGTTTGGTATTTATAGGCCGCTTGCCGTTGATGTTGAACCATCCCTTGAGCCTGAATACGTCGCTGAGGACTTCAGCAACGTCGCTGATTTCGCGGCCGTTGCCGGGCAACTGAGTGAGGATGCCAGGGCGCTTCTAGCGAAGAACGGTTTTGTGGTTACGCCAACGCATGATCCTACGGTTATTACGATGCAGGGCCTGTATGAGGACCTTCAGCCATTGGGACGGCGCGTGTTTGTGACAACGGATTCCATGCTGACTACATACCACGTCCTCTTCGATTACAGCCTCAGGGTGGCCGAAATGCAGAGCTTCAACGACGCTGTGGTCGAGCTGACGCAAGGTATGGTTGAGAAAACATACGCGATGTATTTGGGTAGCGTGCCGCTGCCAAGCTCCTCAACCCTTGCTTCATCCGTGTATGTGAACGATCTGCTGGTCAAGAACCTCGCCTATTTCTCTGTGCCGGCGAAGCTGCTCGATCCTGACTACGAGGTGATCAGCGAGGTCGCCGACTTGGTCGCACAAGAGCTCGCCCTGATTGAGGCGCACGAAGGCAAGCGCTGTTCTCCGATCATGGGCTATTACGAGGACTACAGCCAATACGTTCCCCGAGGGCACTACACTCGCAACGAGACGTTGAGCCGCTATTTCAAGGCGATGATGTGGTATGGGCGGCTGATGTTTCGGCTTGAGCCCAACTCATCGATGAGTTGTATCGAGAAGGACCCGTTCGAGGAGACGCTTCAGGCGCTGCTGATAGTCCAGACGCTTGTGAACCTTGAAATGGATGCTGGGACAGGCCTCGAGCTATACGACCGTATCTACACGCCAACGGTTTTCTACGTGGGTGAAGCGGACGACCTGACGATTGAGGAGTACTTCACGCTGGCGCTTCAGATATATGGAGAGGATTTCGCCTCTATTGCCCCTGAGGAGCTTATGGATGAGGAGAAGCTCTTCGCGTTCACCGAGGCGGCTAAGGAACTGCACGACCCGCTGATCAATTCCACGTTTGTTCAGGACTACGAGGACCATGAAACGGTCACCAAGGGCTTCCGGTTCATGGGTCAACGGTTCATCCCCGATTCGTATGTTTTTCAGCAGCTGGTGCACAATAAAGTCTGGGGCCGCTTTATGCCCAAGGGTTTGGACGTTATGGCCGCGCTTGGCTCATCCCGCGCTTATGGCATCCTTGATTTCGTGTATCAAGATACGCGCTATCCAGATTACGCTGAGCGAATGGAGCGACTTAGGACGTGGTTCGCGACCCTGCCAGACGCATCGTGGGTGCAGAACCTTTACTGGGACTGGCTCTATTGTCTCATGCCCACGCTAGTTACGAAGGGCGAGGGCTTCCCGCTTTTCATGCAGAACAACGCCTGGACCGACAAGGAGCTCGGGACAGCGCTTGGTTCCTGGACTGAGTTGAGGCACGACACGATTCTGTATGCCAAGCAGAGCTACAGCTATGAGACTGGCGTGCCCGACCCGACGATAGGTTACGTGGAGCCAAATCCGCTGGTCTATTCACGGCTCGCCTCGCTGTGCGACATGACGATTACTGGCCTCGAGGGTTACGGGCTGCTTCTGCCCGACTATCGAACGCGGTTTGAGAGCTTGCGCGATACGCTGTTGGTTCTGAAGCAGATCAGCGAGAAGGAGCTGGTCGGCACGGCGCTCGATGAGGACGAACACCTGGCGATTTTCTACATCGGGAGCAGGTTGTCGGAGATACTGACATTTCCGGAGGATGACCCTGCGAGCGAGAACGAAGAGGACGGCAAGATGGCGCTGGTGGCCGATGTCCACACCGACGCCAATTCTTCTAGCGTTTTGGAGGAGGCGGTTGGCCATCCGCACTATATCTACGTCATCGCGCCGACGGACGACGGTCTGGCGACGTGCGTTGGCGGCGTCTATTCATACTACGAGTTCACCTGGCCGATGAGTGACCGCCTGACGGACGGCGCGTGGCAGCGGATGCTGGAGGAAGGCGCCAATCCGCCGCAGCCGGAATGGATGTCATCGTTCGTTGCGGAAGGGGTATCAGAGGGCCAAACGCCGCTCGCGGATATTGTTACAATCGCCGCGAACGATCTGATCGTTTCAGATGGCGACACGCTGACCATGTCCGTCTCGATCTCGACGCACAATGACCTGGAGAACTGCACGGCGCAGATCGCGGCGCTTGATCCCTCCGGCAATCTCCTCTTCTATCCTGATTTCTCACAGTCGCCTCAATCATTCGACTTCTCCATGCCCGCTGGGACGGTGATAAGGGACCTTCCTATCTTCGAGCTTGAGGTCGTCCCGTGGGTCGGAAAGGGCTACTATATGTGGATGACCGCTATATACGATGAATCACTTACGCTCGTCGATTCTACGGTCAGCATCTCACCGCTTCTGATCAGATAGACCTTGCTTGCAGTTGAAATAGCTGCATACTAACAGTATCCCTGAATAAACTTGCTCGACGCCAAGAAAGGATACCCAATGCCAGCGATTACCAAGAGGTCCATTGAGAAGCTTCGACAGATGATCGTTGGGCTTCAGGTTCGCGATAAGGATTTTGTATTGTCTTCTGGGGCAAGCGGCCGACATTACATCGACATCAAAGGCGTCTGCCTCGAACCGGAGTCGCTCTACACGATTGCTGGCACTTTCGTGAAGTGGATGAAGGAAATGGGTGTTTCGGTAGCTGGCGGTGGAGCCCTGGGCGCCGACCCGATCGTTGGAGCAATGGTGGCAATATCTCACCTCAGTCCTTTCAACCATCCCATCAAGGGATTTCTCGTCCGCAAGAGCCTCGGCGAGTTTGGGACGGATAAACTCGTTGAAGGCTGCACCGAACGAGGCGCCGCGGCTATCATAGTCGATGACGTGCTTTCCACGGGGTCCTCGACACTGCGAACGGCGCAAATGGCCAGGAACTTCGGCATGACGGTCAAAGGCGTTTTTGCCGTTGTGGACAAAATGAGGGGAGGCGCGCAGAAGGTCGTCGAAGCAGGGTACGACTGTAGGTCGATCTTTACCTTGTCGTCGTTGAAGCTTCCCGACTAGGGCCGCTGGAAAGCAGCCCCGGGGAAGTACCAGAGGTCGCATCTCTCAAATGATGGAAGACATTCGCAAGAACTTGGAGGACGTTAGAAAGAGGGTCGCCAACACCGCTGAGCGTGCTGGCCGGTCCCCGGCTGAGATAACGCTGGTCGGTATCTCCAAGGTTCAGCCGATAGAGAAGATACAGGCCGCCGTCGATGCTGGGCTCGTCCATTTGGGCGAGAATCAGGTTCAAGAGGCGGCAGGTAAAATCCCGCAGATTACGGGAAATGTCCACTGGCGCCTCGTCGGGCATTTGCAGCGCAACAAGGCCCAAAAGGCGGTCGAGCTATTCGACATGATTGAGTCGATCGACAGCGAGCGCCTCGCCCAGGAGGTCTCAAGACGATGTATTGAGGCGGGAAAGATCATGGACGTTCTGCTCGAGGTCAACGTCGGTGGGGAAGAGACGAAGACCGGCGTTGAGCCGTCGAAGCTCATAGACCTCGCACGATTCTGCGCGGGTCTTGAGGGCATCTCGGTCAAAGGCATCATGGTTATTCCGCCGTTCGACCCAGACCCTGAGAAGTCGAGGCCGTATTTTCAGCGGTCACGGAGGCTATTCGAGGAGCTGAGAGACGCAGGGATCGAAGGTCTCGACATCCGGCGCCTCAGCATGGGCATGAGCAGCGATTTCGAGGTCGCAATCGACGAGGGCGCCACGATCGTCCGCGTCGGCACCGCCATCTTCGGTCAGCGCAAATACGACTGACTGTACTCCGCATTACCTCCCGACGGCTGCCGGCGCGTTCTGGATAACGACCTTCGGCGATGGGTTCTCGGGCGGTATAGGGAGAGCTTGCTGCCTCAAAAGGGCTACGTGCTCCAGCATTGCATATCTCGCCTGATAGATGCAGTCCTCCTTCTCTTCGTGGTTCTTAGTGTTCTTCGTGGATTCCCGGTTCTATTAGATGAGTGATCCACGAAGAGCACGAAGCCACACGAAGATGTTCTTAGCTTCTGCCGCTGTGCTCCAATTCGTGTTCATTGGTGTTCATTCGTGGTTCCCCCCTTCTTTGTGCCTTTGTGGTTATCTGGTTCAATGCCGAGGGCCGGACTTGAACCGGCACGAGCCATCGGCTCAGCGGATTTTAAGTCCACTGCGTCTACCTATTCCGCCACCCCGGCATCTATGAAGCAAACAATCCTAGTCAACAATAGCCCAAATGCAAGCCGAATCAAAACGAGGTGTGACCCTGGTCCATACGTAATCGATCACATCAGTTCTCAATCCAAAGCAGCAACCACAAGTCGCCCGGCTTCAGCCGAGGCGACAAGACGGCTATCATTGCATTAACTCCCGATTTTAATCGGGAGATTCCAGAGGCGGACGCCGTTCCCTCCATCCTCCTCAGATCGAGATTCCAGAGAGGAGGGAGGCGACCAGATTCTCGGGGCCACCCGACTCGAAGTCGGGTGTTAGGACAATCAGAGCCATCTATACGGCCGCGTTGAAACGCAGCCATCATAACCCAGATTCGTACGGCGATCTGTCCGAAGTGGAAGCAGCTCACGGATTCGCTTGCGCTGCATTGCAGGAACCTTGATCGAGTAATGTCCCTTGAAATAACGGGGTGCATGAGGGATAATCCCGCTCGCAAAGACCAACCAAAATAACATGAGGAGCCGGAAGCGGAGCGGATGATCGTGGACGAAGGATTCTGCGAAGTCTGTGAAAAAACCACAGATGACCCAATAAAGCGGAAAGCGCCGCTTTATGGCTGGGGCGAAGAGGACTGCCCATCAAGAAGACCTCTCTGCTGGGAACACTGGGCACCCGATGACAAGGAGAGAGTAGAATACAGAGAGTTCGTCGAGAAGCGCAAAGCGAAGCTCTGGCACGCCCATCTGGAAGGGGCCAAACTCTGCGGGGCCTATCTCGAAGCGGCAGACCTCAGGGCTGCCCATCTCGAAGGGATCGACCTCAGCTCCGGCCGTCTCGAAGGGGCCCACTTCTGCTCCGCCCATCTCAATGGGGCCAACCTCATGGGTGCCCATCTCGAAGGGGCCGACTTATCAGGCGCCCATCTGGAAGGGGCCAATCTCGGCAGCGCCCATCTCAATGGGGCCAACCTCATGGGTGCCCATCTCGAAGGGGCCGACTTATCGGGAGCCCATCTTGAAGGGGCCAAACTCTGGGCCGCTCGTCTCGAAGGGGCCAGCCTCAGTTATGCCCATCTCGAAAGAGCCGACTTGTCAGAAGCCACGATGGAGAACGCAGATCTGCAAGGGATCACACAGACGCGGTACACACTCTGGGTGATGTTCAGGGACGCATTTCGTGGAACGTGGAACAGAATCCGCATCACTCGTTGGGACTCCGTGAGCGGCATTGACACGACCAGGACGGATTCCATCACGAGGCATTACATTAGGGACGCGGCTTTCATTGAGGATTTAAGAAAGCAGCACCCGAACTGGGCGTTCCTCTGGCGGTGGTCGTGCTTCTATGGTCAGTCGTTTCTGCTATGGGCATTCTGGTGTGTTTTGATCGCATTCGGATTTGCATGTCTCTACGACTGGAGAGAATTCCTGACCGATGGCAAAGAGACAATTAGGGATTTCTGGGATTGCCTCTACTTCAGTATAGTGGCATTCACCACGCTTGGTTTTGGGGATATCTATCCCAGCCCCGGCTGGGGACGATTCTTCGCGGCCCTTGAAGTCATCTTGGGTTACATCGGCCTGGGCGGGCTGATCTCTATTCTGGCGAACAAGGTGGCGAGGAGGGCGTGAGGCGGCAGTTCGGCGAATCAAAGCCGGGGGGCGATGCAATTCATACGAGTGTGCTGCCAGGTCAGCACGAGTGAAAGCGGCACCAGGTTGCCGCAGTCCAGAACGCTTCGGGTGTAGCAGGCTAGAAAGCCCGCCCCACACCCCTTCCGTTGCGTTGCACGCACGGCTACCCACGGTGCGCCCTTTCAGGGCGTGTTCCTTTTCGCCATTTCGCCTTTTCGCCCGTTCGCCCATAAGTATTGTGCTGCCGGGTCAGCACGAGCCAAAGCGGCGAGAGCTCACCGCACTCCAAATGCAGCCACACCCTTGACTTTGAGTCGCGGCAGGGGCTACATTGGCGGGACTTTGGAGCCGCCTTCGCGGGATTAAGGGGCGGTTTTTCACGGATTATTTGAGGGCAGATTTGGGAGAACATCAGGGGCGGCGGTCGCTGCTTTTTTTGGGTATATTCTTCACGACGCTCGCGCTTTTGATGCTCGAGGTCAACATCACGCGGCTGTTCTCGGTCGTGATGTTCTACCATTTTTCGTTCCTCGCGGTAACGATGGCGCTTTTTGGCCTGAGCGCTGGCGGCGTCTTGGTCTATGTATTCGCAGACCGTATGGTCAAAGGCGATTCGCCGCCGAGGCTCTCCTTGTTTGGGGTCCTTTTCTCCGCATCGATTGTTGGGGCCTTCCTCATCTTCAAGTGGTTCCCGTTCGAGGCGAGGATGAGCCTCGGTTCTTTCCTGAGGCTGTTCTTGCTCTGCGTCTTATGGACGGCGCCGTTCCTCGTGGCGGGCATCTGCGTGGCGCTTGCACTGCGGACATACAGCAAGCTCGTAAGTAGGCTCTATTTCGCGGACTTGGCGGGCGCGGCGTGCGGCTGCGTCGGCATCGTCGTTCTGATGGAGAAGTTCGGGTCCCCAACGGCCATCCCCATCATCGCAGTCTCCGCAGCGCTTGGGGCGGCCTTCTTCGCGGGATTCGAGCGACGTCGGGAGTGGATTGGCGTCGCGGTCGTTGGGATGTGCGCCCTCTTGAGCCTCGCGGCATTTGCACATCGTGACGACGTTCTGGAGATTCTTTCTAAGCGGGACTTTGCCCTAATGAAGGCGGGGAAGAGGCCGGACCTTCTGTTTGCGGAATGGAATGCGCTTTCCAGGGTGGATGTCTTCACCTGGCATTCTGTCCCGGGGTGGGGCGTGAGCGAGGCGTTCAAGGGGGAGCTTCCCACGATGCTGGCGGTGCAGATCGACGCGGCTGCCGCAACGCCGCTTATCCATTTCGACGGCGATTTTCGGAAGCTTGAGTTCCTGAAGTATGACGTAACGGAGGTCGTCCATTTTCTGAAGGGCGATGCAAGCGTCTTCGTGATAGGGCCAGGCGGGGGGCGGGACGTTCTATCGGCTTTGTTGTTTGGCGCGAAAGCCGTGTATGCAGCGGACATCAACTCGTTGATGATCGATATTGTGGGGAAGCATTTCGCGAGGTTCGCGGGCCACGTCTATGATCGACCTGACGTAACGGTCGTGGTCGATGACGCGAGGAGCCAGATTCGGCGTTCTGAGCAGAGATTCGACATCATCCAGTCGTCGATGACCGACACGTGGGCGGCGACGGCGGCCGGGGCGTTTTCGCTTTCTGAGAACAACCTCTACACGCGGGAGGCGTTCAACGAATACTGGGATAAGCTCGCTGATGATGGCCTTTTGTCCTTTTCGCGCTACGTATCGCCCATACCTGGCCAGACTCTGCGGGTAGTATCCCTGTGCCTCGCCTGCCTGGAGGATCAGGGCGTCGCGGAGCCCTACAAGCACATCGCTGTCTTGGCGTGTTCGCCCGCCGGAACGACCCTTCTGAAGAAGTCGCCATTTACCGAGGCCGAGATCGATTTGCTCGAGAAAATCGCAGAGACGCTGGGGTATGAGATACTTTTTCTTCCGGGGTACGCTGGGGAGCCGACGTTCACGAGATTGGCTCACAGCCAGGACCGGGGTGCGTTCTATCGGGATTACCCTCTGGACGTATCGCCTCCGACGGACGACAGGCCTTTCTTCTTCAACCTTCTGAAGCCTTCCTCTATATTTCGCTCTCTGAAAGGCTTGAAGGGCTCGCTGGACCACAATCTGTACGCCCAGGTCGTCGTGGTCTTCCTGTTTTTTGTGTATCTGGTGCTGGGTTTTTTGCTCATATTGCTGCCGCTTCGTTTCAAGACGGGCAAGCTGGAGGGGCTTTCGATGAGAGTCTTTCCGCGGCTTTTCTACTTTGGGGCAATTGGGCTGGGCTTCATGTTGGTTGAGATCTCAATAATGCAGAAGATGACACTGTTCTTGGGGCACCCAACCTATTCGCTGCTCGTCGTTCTTTTCTCACTGCTTCTGTTCACCGGCATCGGAAGCCTGCTCACGGACTTCGTGAGCGTTCGCCGGCTGCGGTTGCACACTGCTCTATCGGCGATTCTGGTCATCGCCGTCGTGGGTCTGTTTATTACATTCTCATCGGACATCTTCGTGCGATTTATGGCCGTTTCTTTGCCGTATCGATTTGCTGTGTGCGCGATGCTGTTGGTTCCGCTCGGACTGGCGATGGGTAGGCTTTTTCCGCTTGGGATCAAATCGCTTTTGGGCGGCGGGGAGTTCCTGGTTCCCTGGGCGTGGGCCGTGAATGGCCTCACGTCGGTTCTGGGCTCGATTCTGGCCATAATAATCGGGATGTGGGTCGGTTTTACAGGCTGCCTTGCGCTTGGGATGCTCGCTTACGTTGGCGCGGTCGCGGCCGTTTCCATTACCCGACCGAGAGCAGAACGGGCGCGCGTGGTGTGAACTAATCGGCTACCGGTTTGCTCTACAGATGTAGGTGTGGGCGCAGGGAGTGGCGCTGAATCGTAGGTTCTTACAGAAGAATGATACCCGAAATCAGGGCGGTGTTCAAGATCAACAGCGGCGGTGTCCAATTGCGACCTGATCGTCGGAATTGCCGTGTAGGGGCGGTGCTTGCCCCGCCCTTTTCTAATGTGATAAAAGGCATGAAGGGTGCGGCAAGCAGCACCCCTGACAGCATGAAGGGTGCGGCAAGCAGCACCCCTGACAGCATGAAGGGTGCGGCAAGCAGCACCCCTACATGGTCGCGGGCGGGTCTGAGACCGCGCCCCTACATACATGTTCCTTTTCTCCCGCTTTCTCCGAGGCGGAAACTCCAATGAAGCGGCTTGACACATACATTTTTCGCCAGATGGCTGCCCCGTTTGGGTTGTGCATCGCGCTGATCACGATGGTTCTGATCATGCACAAGATGCTGAAGTTGATGGAGATGATCATTAACAAGGGCATTCCGGCGTCGGTCTTTTTGCTGTTCCTTCTGTTCCTTTTGCCTTCGCTCCTGGTGCTCTCGATTCCGATGGCCGTGCTGGTCGCGATCCTGATGACGTTCTCTCGGATGTCCGCCGACAATGAGATAGTCGCGCTAAAAGCGAACGGTGTCAGCCTTTTCAGGATGCTGCGCGCGCCGCTGATATTCGGGATAGTAGGATGGCTGCTTTCGTCGGGCATAACGCTTTACGTTCTGCCGTATGCCAATCGTCCAGCGAAGGAGAAGATATTCGAGATGGCGGCCAGGCACGTGGATGCAGAGATACAGCCCAGGGTCTTCTATGACAAGTTCAAGGACTTCATGATCTACGTGCAGGAGAAGCTCCCGGACGAGCCCGTCATGCACGGTGTTTTCGTCTCGCACACCCCTGACGACGGCAGCATGCGAGTCATGGTTGCAGCTAGAGGGCTTTTGATCCCCGATGAGAAGCGCGGGCAAACGTATCTGCGACTTGAGAACGGGAGTGTCCACGAGCTTCCCAGAACACGTGGCGAAAGATACACCGTATCGAGCTTTGAGATGCAGAACCTTCCCTTGCTGACCGAGCAGACGAAGAAGAAGCTTCGAGACAAGATCCCGTTGAGCCACCGAGAAATGACTATTTCGGAGATCAGGAAAGTTATCGCTGGAAATCTCGAGCAATTGGAGGCTACGAAGATAGCTTATGAGGAGGCGCTTCAAAACCAGGCGGATGAGCAGGTGAGCGAGGAGACTCTCAATGGCCTGAGACGAACGCGCCGATATTGGCAGTGGGTCTATAACGCGAGTCGGGTTGAGCTTCACAAGAAGTTCTCTCTGCCGTTTGCTTGCATTATCTTTGCGCTGATTGGGGTTCCTCTTGGCATCTTCAACCGCCGCAGGAAGCAGGGCGGGAGCATCGGTGTCAGTCTGCTGCTTTTCTTGGGGTATTACGTGATCCTGTCGGCCGGGGAGAACCTCGGGGACAATGGCGATCTGCCTCCATTCCTCTCGATGTGGCTTCCGAACATAGCTCTTGGTGTTTTCGCGGCAGTTTTGCTGTATTACTCGGCGCTCGAGAAGAGACCCAGGTGTTGGGTGAAGTTATCAGACGCCGCCTACGCTCTTGCCCAGAAGTTAAGGTCGCTGTTCTCAAGGCTCGGGATGATAAGGCAGTTTGGGCCGAGAATGCCGGGCGGGCTCAAGTTCGCTGGATACTGGGCTGGGACGGGACATGTCAGGTTTCCGAGGCTGCTCGACCGATACGTCATGTCCAAGTTCATGCGGATAATGGGTATCGTTACCAGCGGACTGGTCATGGTCTTCTGCGTTGTGCGATTCGTCGAGGTCGTTGATGATGTGATCGAGCACAAATCAGGGGTAATGCCGGCGATCAACTTCGTATTGTTCTCGATTCCACAACTGCTGTTTTGGGTAATTCCCATGGCGGTGCTTGTTACCGCGATGATGACCATCAATGTGATGGCCAGAGGCAACGAGCTGACGGTGCTGCTAGCCGGTGGCACAAGCTTACAGAGGATATCAGTCGGGATACTTTCGGTGGCGCTTGCCGCCAGTGCGCTATCGTTCACGCTCAATGAATACATTGTCCCTTACGCCAACAGGGAGGTCGAGCGCATTTGGCACGAGGACATCAATCAGAAGGGGAAGAAGAGCAAGTTCGCGAAGTATCGAATATGGTATAAGGGCGTCGGCAACCGGATCTACAACGTCGCCTACATAGATCAGAAGCCGCCACAGCCAATTATTAAGGGCATAACCATCTTTGAGTTCGACGACAACCAGCGGATCAAGCACATCCTTCAGGCCGAAAGCGCCTACTTTGTTGGGGGCAAATGGTGCTTTGAGAACGTGGATTTCAAGCGGATGACACCAGAGGGGCCCAGGTCGGAGATGATGGGGCGTCTGGTGCTGACCCTTGACGAGACGCCTGACGACTTCATCAAATTGAGGCCCGAGCCGGACGAAATGAGTTACAGTGAACTGAGCGGGTATATCGAGGAGCTAAAGAACGCGGGCTACAGCTATCAGCAGTATCAGACCGACCTGGCGAACAAGATTGCGATGCCCACAATCGCGCTGATAATAGCCCTTATGGCGATACCGCTCGGCGCGATGGGGGGAAAGAGCGGGAAACTGGTCGGCCTTGGGGCCGCGATTGGCATAGCGGGACTGTTCTTTGTCATCCACTCATCCTTCATCTCGTTCGGGCACAGCGGTCAGATACCGCACTTTCTGGCCGCCTGGGCGGCAAACATCCTCTTCGGCACGGGCGGCGTGTTCCTCTTCACGCACGCGAGGTCGTAGCAGCGGCACGCGGCCCCTCGAGCTGACTGATCTCTTGCTTTGGCCCCTCGCGTTCGCCATAGCCTCCGCCATCGCCAGGCTTTGCGGGGACAGGTCCGCGGGCGCGGATTCACCCATTGACCTGTTGACCTATTGACTCAAACCTCACGGTATTGGGTAATGGTAGCCCATATCGACGGTTCCGGTGTCAGGGGCGTTGTTAGTCTGGGTCGTGCGGTCTGAGAGCCCGGCCGCGACGGCGGACATGCTGCCCATGTTAATGCAATCGCTATCAGACGCTTGCCCGGCCGCTATTGAGGAGAGGTAGTAATCGCCATAGAATCCGGTCTGGAACCAGGGATCGGTGTGGACGTTGCCCGTCCCAGCATCGAAATCCTCGATGCAGCAATATGTGGCTGAGCAGTTGAAAAGATCGTCACCATTGCCCCAGAGGATGCAGTTGATAACCGTCGGGAAACATGCATCTTCACAGTATATCCCGTCACCGCTCCCCGTTGCGTAGTTGCTAACTATCGTGTTGTTTGAGATCGTGGGAGACGCATCCGCGTGAGTGCAGGCTATTCCCCCGCCATGGTCAAGTGCGAAGTTGAGGGCGATCAGGTTGTTTCTGATCGTTGGTGAGCTGTCAGATGCGCAGCAAATACCGCCGCCGTGGTCGTTTCCAGGGTCGCCCGTCGCGGAGTTGTGGACAATCACGTTGTGTTCGATTGTGGCCAAGTCGCTCATACTGTGTATTCCGCCCCCGCGCCCCGCCGAGTTATCCATGAGACTGTTGCCTGAGATCGTCAGCCCGGGGCACTCCCAGAACTCTATTCCTCCGCCCCTTAATGCCGCTGAATTGCCCGATATCGTATTGCGTTCGATAACGGGCGCACTATGAAAGCACACTATCCCGCCTCCGTCGTGGTCGCAGATGTTGAGGGTGATAGTGTTGCCCTCTACGATTGGCGAACTGAAGCTGTAGCAGGCTATCCCGCCGCCGCTCACCGCTTCGTTGGCCTGGATTATGTTGTCCGTAATCGTGGGAGAACTGCCGTAGCAAAGTACCCCCCCGCCGAATTCCGCTTCGTTGGCCTGGATTACGTTGTCCGTAATCGTGGGAGAACTACTGTGGAGGCAATGTATCCCCCCGCCATGCTCGACCGCCGAGTTGCTGACGATATCGTTGTTCAAGATCGTCGGCGAGCTTTGGGTGCAGGCTATGCCGCCGCCATGTTCCGTGGCTGCATTGGATGATATCGTGTTGTATTGGATCGTCTGAGCACCCTCTTCAGCGCAGTAGATTCCTGCACCGACGGTGGCTTCGTTCTCGGATATAGTGTTATACTCGATGGTCGGCAGACCAGCATAGCAGCCGATTCCACCCCCATATTCCGCCGCGTTGAGGGTTATGTCGTTGTCCGTTATCAAGGGTGACGCGTCTCCAGAGCAGAGCATCCCACCACCGCAATTCCCATAGTTGTTCGACACTGTGTTGTTTGTGATAGTCGGTGATCCAGTTGAGGCGCACGCTATAGCGCCGCCCCATCCTGCTTCGTTACGAGAGAGCACGTTATTGTCGATTGTTGGCGAGCTATCACGGCAATATATGCCGCCGCCGGCGCCGAGGGCGTCGCCCGCGAGATTCTCGGTTATCGTGTTTGTGGAGATCGTCGGAGAGCAATTGTCACAGCAGATCCCGCCTCCAGAGCCGAATAATGTGTCTGCGGTGTTTTCCGTTATCAAGTTGGATAGGATTGTCGCGGAGCTCTTGAAGCAGTAAACTCCGCCTCCACGACCCTGGTCTCCGTCCGCGTCATTGCCTCTGATAACGTTGTCGCGTATTTCCAGGGAGCTGTTGCTGCAGAATATCCCGGCGCCATGCGTATCAGGCTCGGTCGCACCTGCGGTGTTCCCTCCCATGATCGTGAAGCCCTCCACGCTTAGATTGGCTACAGAGTCGCAGTAGATCACATGATGTGCTTTGCCCTGCGCGTCGAGGATCGTAGTCTTCGAACTCTCTCCGATGATAGAGACCCAGCTCTTCATAACGAGAGGGAACATCTCGCCGTTCGTGCTCCCAGCATAGGTCCCCGCCGCAACGAAGATTGTGATGGGACACTTGTCAGTGCCGCCTGCGACGTCCAGAGCGTGAGTGATAGTCCTGAACGGATGACCCTCGGAACCATCATTAGAGTCATCCCCTGTCGCGGCATCGACATAAAGGCGGCTGCCAGGCTCGATCGTGAGGGTCCTAGTGTCGGGCAGAGACCATGCGCCCTCGTTATCCTGAACCCTAAATGAGATGGCGTGGTCCCCCAGGCTGAGGTCCAATGCCTCAATCTGGAAGTCTATATTCGTGCTGAGAATCCCATCGAGGTCGGAGCTCCACTCGTATCCTACAATGGTGCCGTCCGAGTCCTCCCCGTGTCCAATGAACGTAACCTCATGTTCGCACTGCCAAGCAGGATTCGGGTAGATGTCATCAATGGTGGCAGTTGGGGGCTTGTTACCAGCCTCGATCACAAGGTTTGCCGTCTCAGATGCAGACCAGAGGCTGTCATTGTCCTGTACCCTATAGGAGATCAAGTGATTCCCAACAGAGAGGGCGCTTGCCTCTACGTTGAAGTCCTCGTCCGTGCTGAGGATGCCGTCAAGGTCGGAACTCCACTTGTATGCAACCACCGACCCGTCCGTGTCCTCGCCGTGGCCCATGAATTCGACATCGTCATAGCCCTGCGTCGCTGGATTCGGCGCGATAGAGTCGATATAGGCGGTCGGCGCCTCACCGGCAACGATTGGGTAGTGGTAACCCAGATCAACGGTTCCGGAATCAAATGTGCTATCGGCCTGCGTTGTTCGATCGTCGAGTGCCGCAGCAGTCGCTGACTGGCTCCCGGCGTCTATGCAGAGGCTTGTGGGGTCGAGGTAGTGGTTGCCAAATGGCCCCGGGACGAACAGAGGGTCGTCATGAGTGTTCCCAACACCCGCGTCGAGGTCTTCGATGCAGCAATACGTGGCAGAACAACCGTATAGGTCGTCACTCCCATACTCGTCACCGTTGCCCCACAATATGCAATCTGTGGTTGTTGGGATACTATCCATGTCGCAGTATATGCCATCGCCGCCCATATCAACCTCGTTGCCCACGATAGTACTGTTCCGAATCGTAGGCGAACTGAGGATGCGGCAGTCTATGCCGCCGCCGCCCTCGAAGTCCCCGGTTAACCAGTTGTCAAGGATCAAGTTGTTCACGATGACCGGTGAGCTGCTGTCCATGCAGCTTATCCCCCCACCGCCCTCGTACTTCGCCCAGTTGGCCCAGATTGTGTTGTGTTGGATAGTGGGTGAGCTCATGAAGAAGCAGCATATCCCGCCGCCGTAGCGATTGGCGACGTTGCCGGCTATGATGTTGTCCTGAATGATAGGAGAGCTGTCATTCAAGTATATCCCTCCGCCGCAGGCATCGGGGTCAAGAAGCCCGACTTCGCTGGCATACCCTCCTGTCATCGAGAAGCCCTCTATCGTCAGGTCGGAGACGGAATTGCAGTAGATAACGTGATGGGCAGCATATTCGGCGTCGAGGATGGTCGTATCTCGGTCCTCGCCCATCAGGGACACCCAGCTCTCCATACTCAGTGGGAATGTCTCGCCGTTGGTGCCAGCAGCGTAGGTGCAAGCCGCGACGTGAATGGTAACGGGGTTGCCCGGCGACCCCGAGGCAACGTCTAGAGCGTGTGTTATCGTCAGGAATGGGAAGGCCTCCGAGCCGTCGTTGCTGTCATTGCCTGCGGCGCCATCCACCCAAAGGTCCGATGCGCTCGAGATAGAAAACGGCGCGAAGCTCGGATCGCAAACCAAGTCGAATGTCCAGGGATGCGTCAGGACCGAGGCAAAGATGTATGGACCCGGATTGGCGATTGGAGGTGTCGGACATGGAATGTCAAACGTCCAAAAGACGGTTCGGGGCAGGCCCCATCCGCCAGGATGATATATACTGGAGATCCACGGCAGCACAGCGTTTGTCCAGCCCCCGGGTCCGAGTATATATAACACCCCGTCAGACGTTAGCAGGCCAATATACACAGCCACCGACATCCCCGACCCCGGGTTCTCAGTTGACAGGCTGACCTCGATCGTATCGCCCGCAACGTAAGTGTCGCTGTCCGTGTAGATAGTAACTGTTGGGGCCGCGACCGCCATAATCGGCAAAACAACGATGAGTGAGATAACAATCGACACTAGCGTGCTAGCCATTCGGCTACGAATCAGATGCTCCATTTTGCTTCCTTCTCTTGAGTTTGCACCGCTTGGCTCAAATCCAGAAACGCGAAACTATGGGGGCAAAAGTATTCGTTTTGCGAGGCGACATCAAGCCAAAACAGCTCGAAAGGTCCTCATATCTCTGCTGGACTGCAACAAATGGCGGCAGGTTCTTCAGCCCTGCTGATTGACTGCCGGGTTGGTGCTGGGATATATTGTCGGAGTTGATTTCGTTGTCCGGGTGCTGGCGTTCCGTTGCGAGATGTGGAGTATAGTATGGCTAAGTATGTTCAAGAAAATGCCTGGCACAAGCGGCTGAAGATCGCGATTGGCCAGGTGAATCCGACAATCGGGGATTTCCCTGGCAATACTGAGAAGATTCTCACTGCCGTTGACGAGGCGCTGCGCCTCAACTGTAACGTTGTGGTTTTCCCCGAGACGTCCCTGACAGGTGGACCGGCTCACGATCTTTTACTGAGGTCTGATTTCGTCAAGAGCCAGATATCCGCCATGAGGGAACTTGCACGTCGCGTCGGCAAGATCGTTGCCGTTGTGGGATTTGTCGATAGGAGAGTCCAGGGTCACGAGGCGAAGCTATATAACTCAGCGGCGCTCATTTTCGACGGCGGCCTCCGCAAGGTGGTGGATAGGACCGGGACACACACGCTTGATGGTCTCAACGAGGGGCGGTATTTCACACCTGGTGTGCCGTCCGCGCCGCTGAAAGTCAATGGGGTTCCACTTGGGATACTTGTCGGGGATGACGCCCGGCAGCCGGATGCGTGCAAGAGATTGGTCGATGCGGGGGCGTCATTGATCATCGCCCCAATGCTAATGCCGTTCCGCATGGGCGAGTTTAACGCGCGCCTCTCGGAAACTGCCGACGCTGCGAGAAGGGCGGACGTGGACATTCTCGTTGCCAATTCGGTTGGGGGACAGAGCGAGCTCATCTTTGACGGAGGCAGCTTCGCCGTTGACTCGTCAGGAGAGGTGCTTTGGCGGGCGCCTCAATTCAAGGAGGGCTTGTTCGTGGCCGAGGTCCCACAGGCCGGTCAGGAGAACCTTGAACTGACCAATGTCGAAGAGGTCAGACAAGGACTTTCCCTTGCCATCCGTGACTTCGTGCTCAAGAATGGCTTCTCGAAGGTGGTTATCGGTCTCTCGGGCGGGATAGATTCGGCGCTGGTGGCAGCGCTCGCGGCAGAATCGCTTGGGCCAGAACAAGTCCTGGGTCTGATCATGCCGAGCGAGGTGTCGCCGCCGGAGAGCGTCCAGGACGCCCAGAAGCTAGCATCGAATTTCGGGATCGAGACCAAGATCATCCCGATAGGGCCGGTTTATGACGCCTACAGCGCCGCGCTGGGCGAGCATTTCAGCGGCAAGGCGCCGGACGTTACGGAGGAGAACCTTCAGGCTCGGATTCGAGGTAACGTCCTGATGGGATTTGCGAATAAGTTCGGATACATGGTACTATGCACGGGTAATCGGTCTGAATCGCTTGTGGGATATGCGACGCTGTATGGGGATATGGCGGGCGGCTTTGCGCCGATTTCGGACGTGCCCAAGACGCTCGTTTATGAGCTTGCGGAGCACGTCAATGCCGAGGCGGGGCGGGAGCTGATACCGCGAAGTGTCATCGCGAAGGAGCCTTCGGCGGAGCTCAGACCGGGTCAGACCGACGCCGAGGCGCTGGGGCCATACGGGTCGCTCGACCCGATACTTGGGGCGTATATTGACGATGGTGCGGCTTTCGAGGGGATGCTCGAGTTTGGCCACGACGAGGAGTCCGCTCGGAACGTTATCTCGCGGTTTCTGAAGAGTGAGTTCAAGCGCTATCAGGCGCCGCCGGGGCCGAGAATCGTCTCGCGGATGCAGGCCAGCGAGCGCAGGATGCCGCTGGTGAAGTCTATCGAGAGCTGGTATCATCGCAAGCTGTGGGAGACGTAGGTGGAGCGGGGAGACGACGTCTTTGGGCAACGATGCTGACGGGAAGGAGAGAGACATGCAAGAACTGCGTTTGAAGGACAAGGTCATCCGGCTGGTTGAGGGGGATATCACCGAGCAGGAGACTGATGCGATTGTCAACGCCGCTAACAGCCGTCTTTGGATGGGTGCTGGCGTTGCTGGCGCCATTAAGCGGCGAGGTGGGAAGGAGATCGAGGAGGAGGCGGTCGCAAAGGGGCCGATCCCCATTGGTGAGGCTGTGGCGACCGGCGCCGGGCGGCTTGCTGCCAAGCATGTCATTCACGCGGCCGGAATGGGTCCTGACCTTTTGACGGACGCCGCCAAGGTCCGAAGCAGCACCTGGAATTCGCTGCTTCGCGCCCACGAGCTGGGTCTTTCTAGCATTGCGTTTCCGTCGATTGGGACGGGTGTCGGCGGCTTTTCGATGCGCGAGTGCGCCGAGATAATGCTTGGCGAGGCTAAGAGGTTCTTCAGCGAGCGTGATACGTCGATCGAGGAGGTTCGCTTCGTTCTGTGGGGCAAGCCGGCGTTCGATACGTTCGTCGAAGTCCTTCAACGGCTCGAATAGGCTCGACATGCGCCTGCCTTGGGGCATCAACCTGCGCGCCAATCTGAGTCAATGGCCTGACGTGTTTACCAAAAACGGCTCAAGGAACGTTACTATCCTTTTCTGTGTGCTGGCGTTTGGGTGCCTCTTCTGGGCGATGGTTCCTGGGCCAACCGGCGTTCAGGTTGGGGTGTTCGGGCTGTTCGCTCTCCTGATTGCTCTTGCCTTTTTCAGCATTCCCGCCGCGCTGAGCCTCTTTGCGTTCTTGATTCCTCTGTTAGGTATTGTGTCCCGTGTTTGCGGTTCCCCCTGGATTTCGATGCTGGTTTTCGCTTTTCTGGGGCTTGTGTGCGGCGCTGTGCTGAGAGCGCGCGTATTGGGGCGGGAGCTGAGTGGGTCGCGCATGCCCATGAAGACCTCGCTGCTGGCCTTCGCCGGACTTGTGATCGCGTCCGGCCTGATAACGACGCTCAGATTTATGAACTTCTTCCCGTTCACAGGCGAGCCGTTTCATGATTGGACCGTCAATTCCACAGGAGTGCTTACAACGGAGGCGGTGAACAACGCTGTGACGGTGGGCGTGGCCTACGTTTCTGGCATAGCTCTGCTTCTGCTTGTGTACAGTTTGCTCAGCGGCTCATGTGGGAGCCGGCGACTCAGGATTCAGAAGAACGTTGCCTGGGCGGTCGTGATTGCGGGCCTAGCGGCGAATCTATTTGCGCTGTGGCAAGTAGTCTCAGATAGGCTGCTCGTAATAGGCTTTGTGACGGGAACATATACCGACTCCAACGCCCTGGGTGTGTGCAACGCACTCATACTCCCATACTCCATTGGGCTCATCTTGGTCTCCTCCGGTCGCTCGCGCGTGTTTCTCGTCGTCTGCTCGCTTCTGTCCGTCGCAGTGACGGTTTTGGCAAGGTCGAGGGCGGGAGTTGTGGGCGTTATCCTGTTCTTGATGGCTCTTGCGTTGTGGCTCAGACGTCTTGATCGTGAGAGCGGCCGCCAAAAGGCTGTCCCAAGACGCGCTTTGAGGGCGTTTGCGGCTTTGGGCGCGCTCCTTATCGTCATGCTCGTGCTGCAAGATGTATCGCATCTGAGCGAGGTCCCCGTGTTTGGCGATGTGCTGCTGATGATCGTAGGGCCGAGCGAAGCTCCCATCAAGCATCTTTTGCAGCATAGAGTACATCAATGGTCTGAGGCGCTGAGGATGTGCCGAGACTTCCCCTGGACGGGCGTTGGCCTTGGTGCATACATCATCGAGCTGCCCAATTACTACTTTCGCAGTGAGGGGAAGCTGTTCATGATCGACACAGCCGGTAGTCTGCCTCTTCAGGTCGCGTCGGAGCTCGGTATTTTGGGCCTCATTCTTGCACTGATGCTTGCAGTTTTCGTGATGCGTTCAAGCTATCGCTTGCTTTCCACAAAGCCTGAGCCCAGGTTTCAAGCGGAATACAAGCTGTCTGGCTGCATATCGCTCGGAGTTCTCGCGTCTTTGTTCTCGTTGCTGTTTGGGGCGCACGTTCTTTTCTTTGAATACTGTTACCTTCTCGCCATCTCAACGGGAATACTCCTGGCCTCGAGCGCAATTCTGCTTCCGCAATCGCAGGGGTTTGCCCGGGGGCGGCGCCGTTTGAAACCCGTCTGGCTTCTGGCACCTGTCGTAACCCTAGTATCCGTGGTTTTCCTCATTGAGTCTCTCGGGGCGCTTTCAATCGAGCAGAGAAGGAGAGATCTGGGTTGGCAGTTCGAGTATGGGTTTTACAGAAAGGAGACTTGGGACGGGGAGTTCGCCTTCTGGTGGATGCAGAGGGACGCCAGAATGACCATAACTGCAAAGGGAGACGTTCTCGAGTTCGCGCTTTTCTGTGCGCATCCCGATGCCGACGAGAAGCCCGTCAAGGCCAGTATCTTCATCGACGGGAGCAGAATGACGACTGTCGAACTGACACGCGATCGTTGGAGAGAAGTTCGTCTTGAGCTGAAGTCCCCAACCGACGGTGAGATCGCGCTAAGAATCTCAGTTGACAGGACCTTCAATCCGTGCGAGCTGGGTATAGGCACTGATGGTCGCGACTTAGGTGTCGCTATCGCGAAGTTCCGGTGGTCGAATGCCTGCCAGTAGAACTGCCGACAGTCAGCTGCTAACGCAGATTACCGACCCTGGTCGCATTTGACAGGCTCTGGAGCAGTTGCTAATATCGAGCGTCCGATGAGCTATCTAAACTCCGTAAGATATACTCGCTTAGCCATCGCCGTGACTGGGGGTTCTCCGGCGAGGAGTGCGCTCGGAGGCATCCTCTTGGCATTCTTGGCCCTGGTGACCTCAATAGCCTGGGCAGACGTATCAGTCAGAGCCTCCGTGGACAGAGACCAGGTGGCGCTGGGCGAGCAGTTTGACCTGGTGGTCATCGTCCACCATTATGAGGGCTATACCGTCAGCGATCCGCAAGTCGGCAAAACGCTCGGCGATTTCGTCGTCGTGGCGAGCTCCAAGGAGGAGAAAGAGGACGAGGGAGTAACGCTGGAGTTTCGATATACTCTCGCGGGATTCAAACTCGATAGGGCTACGATCGCGTCAATTGAAGTCGGATACATCGACTCGGCGGACCGCCCCGGCAAACTCGCGACTGACCCGATCAACATCACTATTGTAGGAACCGTGCCTCAGGCCGAGACGGAGATCAAAGGTATCCGGGGGATGGTTGAAATCGAGCCGCGGATGGCGCTGTGGCTCAAGATAGTCATCTGGCTCGGCGCGATTATCCTTGCCATAGCGATCGCGTGGTGGCAGCTAAGGAAGAGAAGAACGGTCGGCATCGAGGAGTTGGTGGAGACAACGCCTCCGCCGTCGGTCGTGGCGCTTGCTGCGCTTCAGAGACTGGCCAATAGCGACCTTCTGTTTCAGAGACGATACAAGGAGTTCTACTTTGCGTTGTCGGAGATCATCCGCAGATTCCTGTCAGGAAGGTTGAGGTTCTCGGCCGAGGACATGACGACGACGGAGATCGAGTTCGCAATGAGGGATGACCCGATCTCGAGGGAGTTTACTGCCACAACTCAAGAAGTACTGAGATTCTCGGACATGGTCAAGTTCGCCAAACTTATACCTTCCGACCCGAAAAACGATGAGATCATTGAGAAGGCCAGAAATGCGATCGAATTGGGCCGGGAACCATTGTTTGAAACGGAGACGGAGCCAATTCCTCAGGTCGGGGATTCATCGAGGGACAGAGAGAAGGGCGGAGGCGTGAGCATTGCCGAGTAAGAGACTTCGTGTCGCATTTCTGTGGCACTTTCATCAGCCGATCTACAAGGATTTCCTTACCGACGAATACGTTATGCCGTGGGTCAGGCTCCACGCTTTGAAAGATTACTACGACATGGGCGCGATTCTAGCGAGCGTTGATGGTGCAAAGGCTACGTTCAACTTCGTCGGCTCGCTTCTTTTGCAGCTGGACGATTACGCCAGCGGTCGCGCGAATGACCTCTTCCTGCGTCTGACCGCAAAGCCCGCTAGCGCGCTCGACCTCGACGAGCAACGGTTCCTTCTCAATAACTTCTTCTTCGTTAACAGCAAGATAATCGCCAGCTATCCGCGATTCTCTGAGCTCCTGGCCAAGCGGCAGACAGCGCTCAGCGCGCGGTCACCCTCATTAGTTTTCAAGAAACAGGACTTCTTGGACCTTCAAGTGCTGTTCAATCTCGCATGGTGCGGCAATACGCTTCGTCGCGAGGACGAGGTGGTCAGAGCGCTTCAGGCGAAGGGCCGAGGCTTCACAGAGGACGAGAAACTGGCCCTTCTAGATGCCCAACATGCGTTCCTTTCGCGGGTGACGTCTCTATACACGCGACTCGCCTCAGAGGGTTCGGTTGAGCTGACGACGACGCCGTTTTACCATCCGATCCTGCCGGTGCTGGCGAACGTTCAGAACGCGCGCGAGTGCTCGCCCGGCGTGCCGTTGCCGGCCAAGTGGAAGGGCGTGATGAAGGATGCCGTGAGGCAGGCGAGCGACGCGGTGAGACTGTTCGGCGCTCAATTTGATGTGCCGTTGCGAGGAATGTGGCCGGCCGAAGGCTCCGTAAGCCAAGACACGTGCGGCATATACACCGACCTCGGCATTAAGTGGATTGCCACCGACGAGGCGGTTCTCTCCAACTCGCTGGCGGCCTGTGGAATGCAGAATCTCCACGAGAATAGGTCGCAGCTCTATGCGCCTCATTTCGTCGAGGCAAACGGCAAGGAGCTTACGGTGTTCTTCAGAGACCACGAGCTCTCCGACGCGATTGGCTTCGTTTATGCCCCGTGGAACGCCGATGATGCCGTTAAGGACTTCATCACTAAGCTCCGCTGCATACGCGACCTGGTGAATCGCAGCAAAGACAGCAAGTTCGATCGGTTCCCACCGGTCGTCTCGGTCATCCTCGACGGCGAAAACGCCTGGCAGTACTACGCGGACAACGGCGAGCCCTTTCTCCACAACCTCTACACGCGCCTCGTCAAGACGGACTGGCTCGAGCTAGTCACTTTTGGTGATTATGTAGAGGAGTTCGGGGTTGGTCGGAGGCTGTGCAGGTTTGGGGCCGGCTCCTGGATACGAGGCGATTTCGATGTTTGGATTGGTCATTCCGAGGATAATCAGGCATGGGATTACGTCGCAGCGGCGCGCGAGGCATTGGTCAAGAACCCTCCTTTGGACCAAAAGGCGAAGAAGCTCGCCTGGCAATCGCTGCTTGCGGCCGAGGGAAGCGACTGGAACTGGTGGTATGGGGACGATCACACGTGCGACAACGTTGACCAGTTTGATCGGCTGTTCCGGAAGCACATCGCCAACGTTTTCACGCTCATTGGACGGGAGCCGCCGTTTGACTTGAGCGTCCCGATCAAGAAGGCCGCCCTGGTATTGTCTGTCCATCAGCCAAGACAACTGCTCCAGCCAGTGATCGACGGCAAGGACACGACGTATTTTGAGTGGCTTGGAGCAGGTGTTTTTGACCAGCGATCGGCTGGCCGGGGCGCGATGCACCAGGTATCAACCTTGGCCAAGAAGCTCTATTTCGGCTTCGACCTGGAGAATCTATTCATAAGGGTCGATTTTGCTCAAGATGCTGCCGATCTGCTCGGTCCTGGAGCCGACCGAGAGCTCTTCGTTCAGGTATCGCAGCCCTCGCAGTTTCGGATCGAGATCGTTATGAATCAGTCTCATCGGGACACTTCCGCCTCCTTGAATGTGCTATCGCAGAAGAATGGTGAATGGGAGTCAGTGACGTCACTTAACAGCGTCGCTTTAGGCCGGGTGCTCGAGATGGCCATCCCGTTTCAAATACTCGGCTGCAAACCTCACGATAGGATTAGATTTGCAGTGAAGGTCTCCAAGAACGGCGACGTCATCGAGAGCATTCCAGAAGGGTCATCTATTGAGACTATTGTGCCGGGGCCGGACTTCGAGCAGGAAGAATGGTGCGTCTAGCGGACTTTGCTGATGAGTGAGCGGATCGTCGAGAACTCCGCTCGAATGACTCTGTTACAGGTCTGCGGCATAGTCGCGAACTCTGTCCTTTACTTCATTCTGGCGAGGATGCTGGGCTCCTCAGACTATGGCGTTGCGAGCTGCACGGTATTCCCGGCGCTTGCGCTGTTGAGAACCGGCGTCTTTGGGGCCCTCATGTTCGGAACCGCAAAAGTCATAGCGGCCAATCCCGAGGCAATCCGGTCCTGCATCTCAGTCTCGCGAAAGGCATACGCCATCGTCGGGGGCATTCTTGTCGTAGTGTTCGTCGGGTTTGCCGGTCCGATAGCAGGTCTGCTGCGAGACCCTTCGCTCACGCATTATTTCCGCCTGATGGCACTAGCTGTCCCGCCGGTCGCGGCATTCGTTCTATTCCAGGGGACGCTCGTCGGCCTAGAGGACTTCCGCTCGGCTATGCGCCTCGGGATGCTATTCCAGGTTCTCAAGCTCGTCCTGACGGTCGCGCTGGTGCTCATCGGCGCGAAGGTTTACGGCCTCATCTTCGGGTTCGCGATCTCCTGCGTCATCTCATTGCTCGTCTTTCGCCGCAAGACCCAGCCGACCGCAAGAGATAAGGCGATTACACTGCCCTATTACCTATCAACCGTGGCGGGCATTTTCGTCACTTTTGCCATCGCAATCGCTCAAAGATACGTCAATCTATGGAACCTGAAGCGAATCGTTTTCGACAACCAGACCGTGGCCTACTACTCAGTCGCCAATCAACTCGCGTCCATGCCCGCTTTGATCTTCACCGGGGTCATGGTCGCGCTATGGCCGGCGATCTCGGGACTGGCAAATGCCCCCGACCTCTCGCTCGCAAGGGAGCATCTCAGCAAATCGTTCAAATACACCATGATCGGTCTGCTCCCCATCTCTGCGCTTCTGGCTGCTTTGCCGAATTACGCCATACGCCTCGCATTCGGCGCCGAATACGCCGCGGCTGCGAGCGTTCTCCCCATCCTTGTCATAGGCCTCGTTCTCCTGGCTCTCCAATCAGTAATCATGTCGGCGATGCTGGCCCTCGGTAAGGTCAAGAGCACGACCAGCATTATCGGCGGCGCCACAGTCGCGGCGTTCCTTGTCGGCACGCTGCTCATTCCTAGATTTGGCATTATGGGCGCGGCCGCGACGGAGGTCATGGGCTTTCTAGTTAGCTCGGCGCTCGTCGCTGTCGTCTCGTGGCGCACGTTCGGTAAGTTCACCTCGCTCGCCGAGGCGGGGAAGATCACAGCCTGTGCCGCCGTCCTATTTCTGACTGTGCGTGCGTTTGCCTTCCTGGGCTATTGGGTCGCTCCCGTCATCGTCGTCGCGCTCTGCCTCTATCTTCTGACGCTGACGATACTCGGAGTCCTCCCGACCGATGGGATAAGGGCCACGCTCTCGCGCATTTGCATCCTCACCGCCCGAAGAGAGACCGAGTAAAGCTGAAGGCGGAAGGATGAATCATTCATTAGAGCGCTCTTAGCGTCTTCGTGCTTCATTTCTCTCCATTGGCGCCATTCATGGCAAGCCTCGGCGACAGGAACGCCAGAATCAGCTCTTTGTGTGCCTGATAGCCCCGGGGGGTCTTCACAATTAAACCGGCGTCGCAAAGCGAATTGACATCTCTCGCGAGTGTTCTCGCAGTCTTATTGGCATACGCACGAGCGAGCTTTGGACTGACATCCGGCAACGCAGAAAGCGGGACCGGGTCCCTCAAGGGAGAGAGATCGAGCGCCAAATGCCGCTGTCGTCTTGCCGTCTCAGATCGCTTGTCTCTGAAGAATTCGTGAACGTAATTCCGCCATGTGACATCCCACTGCTGCTCCCAGATGACCCCTAATTGCAGGCTCAGACCATCCAAGAATCCCCCAATCGCGTATCTCATGAACGGCACGACGTCGCCGCCTCTCTTGCTGGCGAGATCTAGCTGCCTGTAGTATTCCGTCCGCGTGAGATTGTAATGATTACTTAAGAGGTGCGCAGACGCTGCAGGCACCCCGGACGAGATCAGAATCTGGAACTCGAGGAGGCGAGCGGTTCGTCCGTTGCCATCTCCAAAAGGGTGAATCCAGGCGATATACAGATGAGCAACAACGGCCTTAAGAATGGCAGTAGCTATCCCACCCAGGCCATCCCTGGGTGAGAAATCAGCGCTGTTGAGCCACTTGCAGACTCTATCAAGAAGGTGCTCACCGTCCTCCGCCGGTGCGCCTCGATAACGGCCCACCGTCACACCCTTGGTGCGCAGCTGACCAGGGCGGAGGTCGTCATCTAACTCAAGGCCGCGAAGCACCATCCTATTCATCTCACAGATCATTCCCGTCGTGATCTCCGAGGTTTGTCCGCTCCCGACAAGTTTGAAGATCTCGTTACCCGCGTGGATGATGTTGTCAATCTCTTGCCGTAGATACTCCCGCGACGGAGGGAGTTTCAGCTCTCCGGCCAGATGCTGTAGAACCTCCTCCTCACTGAGAGTATTTCCCTCGATTGCGGTCGTGGCTAAGACACCCTTCGCCAAATACATTCTGTAGAGCTCCTTGGCGGTATCTGGTCGAAGCGGCACGCGGGCAATGTGCTCACATTTGGATTGGCACTCCCCAAGCATTATCCAGAACGTCGCGGGCGCAGACCTGAGATCGGCAGAGAACTTAAGCCAGGGATGTGTCGATAGATATGTCCTATTTTCTGTCATCTGACGAGCGCCCCTAAACGCTTTCTAATAGGCATGGTATGATTTTATATCACCTATTCTGTCATAAGAATTGTCATACATAATGTCATAATGACCTGGCCAGATCATTATGTCAAGAAAGATGTGATGCGAGAAATGAATCCCTAGCTCAATTGGGCGTAGCTTCCGCCAGTCCGCCTCTGGAAAGATGAAGGATGAAATATGAAGGATGAATCGTCCATTAGAGCCGCAATCCGAAATCGATGATCGCTGACCCGCTCAGCGCGCCAAAGGAACCGTTTCGAACAGGAGTCTTCGGGCATCCGCGGCGGGCGCCCGCTTGGACAGATGTAACATCTCAATGCCAACGACGCGGCCGTCTGCTCCATAATCCAGAATAACGCCGGGCGATACTTCCTCCGATTCCGCTGCCTGGGCATCCGACAAGGTCAGATACAGGGCGTCCGCCTCTTCATCGATCCTTAGTATCATTTCAGTTTCTTCTTTCCTCGGTCGAAGTACGCTGTCACCACGCTCGGTTCAGCGCCCTTCATATTAACTACGACACGAAGGACTCTGCCGCCGAAATCCGCAACACGCAACAGACGATGCTCCAGGTCCGAATCAAGCCGGTCTGGCTCCTTGTCTTCGGGAGAAACAAGAGCCTCCTCCACCCATTCTAGCGCATTCCCCTTTTGACAATAGCCTCTCGAGCGTGCTCAGGCAGGACGTATTTCACTTATCCTTCATCCTTTCTGCAAGGCTAAATTATGAGGGCTGAAGAGTGAATCATCAATCAGAGCGCCCTTCACTTTTGCGCAAAGCTCCGTCATTGCCGCACCTCGTTCAGCCCTGCCTAGCCTTTGCTTGGACTTGGCTTATCAGCTTGAGCGCCTTGTCCAAATCTGCCTTGATCTCCTCGTGCTCATATTCGGCAGGAGGCCCGGGCGGATAACGCCCATCAATGTAATAGCGAGACGCTTTCTCGCAAAGCTCTAGAAAATCGCCGAAGTCATCATCGAAGCTCGCGATGTGATTGAGAAGCGCGTCAAGTTCGTGCGTCTTTGGCGGCTTCCTGCCATGAAGAACGAGGTAGCCTTTCAGATACTTCTCGATCGCCTGCTGAATGTGATACACAATAGAATCTGTGTGACCGCGCTGCTCGTAGATTAACTGCGCCGTTTCTATGTCGTGCTGACCTCTTTCGAACCACTCCTCGGCTTGTCTCTCGAAGGCCTCATCCATAGAGCAGCTCTCCCCTCTCAAGTATCTCTTCGACGAAGAAATCCCTCATCGCAATTCTGTTTTCGATCTCTTTCTCAGTGTAAACAAGGGGAGACACCGACAGCCGCCGGACGCGGTCCCGGACAAGCCTTTTCACCTCAAGCCATCTCTCAATGGGCCTCTTCTCCGTGTCCTTGATGATCAGGAGGTCAACGTCGCTATCCTCGTTTGGCTCGCCGTAAGCATAGGAACCGAAAAGAATCACCTTCTTGGGCCCATATCCCTCGACTACCCTCTGAACGATCTCAAGGATTACCTCTCTCAGTCTTCCATCGACTATCACACTGGTACCTCCAACAGCTTCGTCGTATCGTTCCCAGATATGTCAACCACCTTGTTCTGGAAGCCGGAGGAAGGCCTGCACAATGTCAAGCATCTCATGTCTTTCCGCCCCGTTGTCCATGTATTTGTCCCGTTCAAGAAGCTGATCCGCGGTCATTAGGCCGATCGCGTTAATCACTTCCTTGTTGAACTTCTTGAGATCTGTGAAATCGCCGCAATCGGGGGAGGGATCTCGGCAGACTCGCTTCACGGCGTCCGGATGCAAGTAATTCTCGATCTCCCTTTTCTTTGTTATGAAGAAAACCCCACCCTCAGCTTTGCAGCTGGCCTCCCAGTTGCGTTTTTTCTGGTCAATGGGCTGGTCTGGGCTTTCTTTGTCGCTGTCGATTAAGACTCCGTACCGCACACTGAGGTTACGGAGTGCTTTACGCGCAACCCAATGCTGCAGAGAATCCTTTCCACCGAGCGGGATCAGGCCAATTCTTGCCTCATCCAATGTTCTATCTATTCGTCCGGCGTTCTTTAAGAGCTTGGAGGCCCGGGTAAGAAACTTAACGTCACCCTCGCCCTCGACGAACACGCACGCTCTATAGCCGATTATCCGGTCGCACGGCTCGACACCCAGCTCGCGAGCTAGCTCTACGAGATCAAGGGCGGTGCCCTGCAAGATTTCGCCGACTCCATCTTGTCTGCGTACCAAGACCAGGTTTTGCTGGTCCGTGGAGCCCGCAAATACCGGCGAGTGAGACGAGATGAGGACTTGGCCCTCGCGGGCGATTTCGGCAAAGGAACTCAGCAGCACGCGCTGGGCGCCTGGGTGTAGATAAGTCTCTGGTTCCTCTACAGCGAAGATCCGGCCGTGGATTTCAAGGCCCTCGCTTCTTCGCTGAGCAAGATACTGAAAATACGCAACCATGAGGAGCCGTCGTAGTCCGGATCCCCTTTTGCCGAAAGCAATTGCCTGACCTTGTGCGTCGGTGCATTCAATGCGGAACTTCACGAGATCTTTCCAGCTAAATGAGGGGTCTGGCCTCATGGAGGCCACCTCATCCGTATGCTCCTTGAGAAGAGAGTGAATCTTCTGGACCTCGTTGTCTATCCGCTCGGTAAGGCCGCGCTCGATCAAGTCCCTCCCCTCAATGTCGTGCACAGCCGTTTCGACGACTTCTTTGAACTTGCTCTGGAATGTCGTCTCCTCCTCACTCAGCCGGTAATCAGCAGGGAATAGTGTGAACTGCGGCAGGTAGGGGCCGATCCTGTTGAGAACTCTTTCCACCTTCTCAAGCTGCCTGCGGGATTTCTGAATTCCTCGTTTGTTTGCCACCTCGCGCAGGACCTCTCGTTTGTCCTTGTTGGTGATGGCTCTCCCAGACTTCTTGAAATCGAGATGGTATGTCTGGCCGCGCTTGTTCAACTCGGGCTCCTTCAGGGAGCAGAGGTTGGAGAATTGATCATCCTCGAAGTCCTGAGCGATGATGGACTCCGCCGGTTTCTTCGTCTTCTTGCTTAGGCTATCCGGGGTGAAGGTCTTCCTTATCGTGAGTAGTCCCTCTTCGTCTAGCAGGTTTTCTGAGGAGAGTGTCGTTGGCACCCCATCCTCGAGTTCCAGTGCCTCCGGAAGGTCAGAAAAAGACACCTCAATCGACAATGCACATCCTTGGCCGGCTCCCTTTGTTAGATCCTCCTGGTCCGGAGAGCCATTGAAGAAAATCTCCAGAGCATGAAGGATGCTGGACTTGCCCGAGTCGTTCTTGCCAACCAGTGTGGTAATATCCCCTACCCTTATCTCCGTTCTCTCTGCAAAGCACCTAAACCCCTCCAACGCGATCTTGGCGATTCTCATACTGTCACCTCCCAAAGCTTCGTCGTATCGTTGCCGAATATGTCAACCACCTTGACCAGAATCTTGTACCAGCCAGGCTCTTCGTAAGTATGCGACGCGCTTGTCTGAAGCTTCGGCTGTTTGCGCGTCCTGAAGGACTGCCAGCCGTTGCGGAAACGCCCTTGTTTTTTGTCGTCGCGGGCGCTGTGCGTGAAGAGCTCTCGCTGCGCCTTCTCGCGGTCGGCCTTCGATTCGTTGACGCTCTCGACGACCTGAAAGGGCAGTATCGTCCTGTCAACCTTCCTGAGCTCGCCGTTCTCGTCATACTTGCCCTTCCAGACAAGCTCCGTCCTCTCAACGCCTTTCATTGCTCGCGATCCTCCAATCTCCAGTCTCCAGACCGTAGTCTTCAGCCTCCAGCAAGTGCAGAGCATTGGAACACAGGTTTGGCGATGGATCAAGGCTTGTCGGCGTCTCGGAGTGTGCCTGAGGGAAGGTCATTCGCCGTCCCTACAAGAGCAGACGCGGGGGTCTGCCCCTACAATATCACAGTTCGGCCTCCACAAGTGAGGGACATCTGCTAATGTGCATATCGTTAGTGTCAGGCCGGACCTTGGCTTTAGCCGTGGCATGTCCCCTCACAATAGATCGCGAAACTCTTCAGCATTCAGCCCCATATCCTCCAAGATGCCTGCCAAGGTCTTGCGCTTGATGGTCTTTCCTACAAGCATGGGCACCACTATCCTGGCCCGGTCTCTCTCCCGGTAGTAAACGGCGTGGCTTCCTTTCTGACGGTCAAAGACGAATCCCACCTTTAAGGCTGCCCTGACCACTTCCCTGCCTGTCACGATAGGGAGCTTAGGACTCAAAGGGCGACCTCTACTGGCTTGATGAAGATGTCCTCCACTGGCAGGGACTCGCCACGTGCGCGAAGACTCTCCAGGTACGCCTCAATCGCCTCCCTGACATTGGCGAGGGCCTCGTCCAGTGTGTCGCCCTGCGTGTGGCAACCTTTCAGGGTAGGGCAGAACGCGTGGTAGCCGCCCTCCTGTTCCCGCTCCAAAATAACCGTAAAATGATGCGTCTCCATCATCTCCCTATCTCCTTAATCCGCAATCGGTCATCCTTCATCCTTCATCTTTCCGCCTTCATCCTTGCAGGTGCGAGGCATTGGAACACAGATTTGCGGCTGAATCAAGGCTTGTCGGCGTGTGCAGGGCGGGGCAAGCGCCGCCCCTACAAGGGCAGACACGGGGGTCTGCCCCTACAACTTCGTCTTTGGCCCGTAGGGGAATCTGGCGTTAAGCGTCAACTGCTTATGAAAGCGGGGACCCGGTGTGGCGGGTCCCGGCTTGTGTCGAGAAACAGAGCGATAACGCAAAACGGAATCGAGGGCGAGGTGAGTCAGGTGGCGCAATCAGAGCTTGGGGTGCTTCAGAATGGGGGCGAATCGGGCGGGCGAGGGTCGAGCGGGACGGTTGTTTCGGGGGCGAGGCTGTCCAACTTGACGGAGGTCGCAAGCTTCAGGCGCTGGTATAACAACCGGGACGTTCGCATTCCGCTCTACGAGAGCATGACGGCGGCTCAGCTGTCGCTCAGGCTTCCTATCTCAATCGGTATTCCCAGGCAGATAATTGACAACTCAGCTGATGCGTTGTTCGGCGACGGTCGTTTCACAGGTGTTCGAATGGTTGGCCCCGACGACGCGGAGAGCGCCCGGCTTCAGGCGCTGTGGGATAGGGTGTTCAGCGACAATTCCATGCGACAGCGGCTCCTGACCGACGCCATCGACACTAGCATCTGCGGCGGGATATTCTACTCCATCAGTTACTGCCCGGCAGGCCCAAGCGTGTTCAAGGTGCAGTCCATTAGCTACGATCAGCTGTGGGACGTCGAGTTGGACGAGCTCGATACCGAGAAAGTGGTGGCCTACATCTTTCAGTGGGAGCAGCTCGAACGAGACTCGGGGGACGACCAGACGAGGCGCTGGTATCGCGTCGAGATAGACGCGGATAGGATCGTGAGGATGCGCGCCGCTCGTCCACACACAGCAGGCAACGACGGCGAGGGGGTCGAGTTCGAGGTGACGAGCGTCTCGGAGCACAATCTCGGAATAATCCCGGTCGCACACGTCGCCAACTCCATCCAGCGGATGCGGACGGTCGGCGATTCGGACATCGCTCCTCTCGTCCCAATGCTTGACGCGCTCAATCAAATGATGTCGGACGCCTATTGGCAGTGCTACAACGACCAGTCGATACTCAAGGCGATCAACATCGCGGCGCCGGACACTGATGACCTGGAAGAATCGGCCATTCGCCTCGGGGGAGACCAAATCCATTTCCTGACCCAGAACGAGCAGCTGAACCAGGACATCGTGCGGATGAAGCCAGTCGGCATTCCCGAGAGCTTTTTCAGGACGATTGATCTCCTCGTGGGCCAGATTTACAGGACTGCGGGTGAGTCTCATCTTGACCCGCTCAAGTGGACGGGGACCAACATCTCAGGCGTCGCGCTTCGGTTGCTTTATGAGCCGCTGGCCAAGAAAACGTATCGAAAGCGTATTTACTGGGCGTCGGGACTCGAGCGGCTCGCCAAGATCATATTCGCCTACGCTAACTCCAAATCGGTCGTGTTGTCGGAGTCTGGCGGCTTCGTGCTTGGTGGCCCCCAATACCAACTGGACGATATTGAAGTCCTCTGGGGTTCCCTGATGCCTGGCGATGAGGTCGAAGAGCAAAAGCTGGTTCTGGACGACCTTTCGGCCGGCCTGATCGGTGTGGATGAGGCCAGGCGCAACCGGGGACTATAGAAGTCGTTCGAAGTTCAAGGTTGAAAGTTCAAGGTTGAGGGTCGGCTGTAGGGGCGATTCACGAATCGCCCTTAGATTGAAAGGGGCGGATAGACGCCTGGAACGCATTGAAAAACAAGGGAGGTTTGGATGGCAGATCAGGAAACAGTCGAGGAGAGAGTGGAAGCAGGCGCTGAGGTTGAGGCGGCTGCCGAGGAATCTGAGCTGAATAGGGAAGAGGTTGAGCCCGGCCCTTCCGACGATAGGGCGGAGCTTCTGCGGCGAGCGGTGTTCGCTGAGGAGGCGCTGGAGCTCTCGCGTTATATTGGGGACAGGAACCTCTTGCAGCGGCTTCGTAGTGTGATTGCTGGCCAGACGGAGGTTGAGCTCAAGCAGAAGCTTTCAGTCTTGAAGGATGTTCTGGCGCATATCAAGGAATCTCAGGGCGGCGACCGGCCCACCCAGGAGAGTTTCAAAGAGATGGTCGCAAGCGAGGTTCAGCGGAATCTCGATCAACTCAATAATGCCGCGGAGACGGTCGATGCGGCGGTCGGCCAGATGCCAGGCGGCAGCAGCCTGGCCGTGAAGGATAGCGCCGCATCGCGGCTGAGGCGCCTGGCTAGGGTGAGAGGCATCCTCATCAAGTAGTTCCAAGTTTCGAGTTTGAAGTTCCAAGTTTCAGGTTCAAGGCATGAAAGCAATATAGGAGGAGGAAGAGAAGATGGCGTGGAAGAACAAGGACGCTCGGGGCAGCTGGGAGGCGGTAGCGAGCGTTGACGTTGAAGAGAATGAACTGATGCACATCACCACTGACGGCAAGACTGTGCTTGCCGACGCCTCAAGCGCCGTTGCGCGGGAGGCGCACGGTTTCGCTGCGCTTCGTGGTTACGAGGCTAGCGAGCGCGCGACGCTCGTGCGCAGTGGGAAGATAGCGGGGATAACCGACGACGCTGGCGACCCGTTGACGACCGGGTCGATCTATTATCTGAGCGAGACGCCCGGCAAGATCACGGCCACCAAGCCGACCGCGGACGGCGACGTGATTCAGGTTGTAGGCGTTGCTGCGGGACCCAACGAGCTCAATATCTCGATTGGGCCGGCGTTTGTGGTCGCAAGTTCAGGAACCTTTCTACGGGCTCTCTAATCGACGCCCGTAGTAACCCACTGAACGACACCAGGTAACACAAAGCATGGAAGGGGAATACATTGGCTACATTTGACAGCTATCAGTATCGTGGCGGCGTCTATGTGGGCGGCGTTTACGGGACTGACACGGATATTGACTGGCGGCAGGTCCTCAAGGACGTTCAGGGCCTTGCGAAGGCCTATAACGACCGAGATGTCTCGGGTCTTGCGGACCGCTTGACTCACAAGACGACGAGCGAGGCAGTCAAGCAAGAGATAAACCGCCTGGTCGCAAAGGAGGTCGCCGAGGGGCGCGAGCCGGATGTCGAGTCCACGAGCGTCTATGAGTTTGCCCTACCGATCAAGGAGTTTGAGGTAGGGTTCTCGATGACGAGAACCGCCCAGAAGAGGATCGATCCGAGAAGGATAGAGAACCTCTTCGCCAGCGTGATTCAGGCGCATCTTCAGCAGCGGCTCAAGAACGCACTGACGCCCGTTTTCTCCACCAACCCGGCGGGCAGTGAGTGGGGAGGGACGTGGCAGGTGAACACCGACTGCCCTGATTTCCAGGCGAACTCGTTCTTTGGCACGCCGCACACTCACATTTTTGCCAGGACCGCGACCAGCCTGACGTTCGATCATCTGCGGATGCTGGCCGAGGAGATACAGCATCATGGTTTCGGCGCACCGGGCGTCTATGGTGAGAAGACCCTGCTGCTTCTGTTGAACGTAGCTCAGGCAAATGACTTAATCCAGCTCGCAGACTGGACAACATACTCAGGACTGCCTGACTCTGTCGTTGAACGACTCGCGCTCGACGGGATCAACGTCAATCAGGGCATAGGTGGGTTCATCGTCAACGTCAACAACATGATTCCGGAGAACTACGCGGTTGCCATCGCTCTCGACACGCCGTATCCGGCGGTCACGACACGCGTTGAGCGGCAGCGTCAGTATCAGGGGCTCGTGATTGAGACGCCATTTGAGGGCTCGCAGTATCCGTTCCGCGATTCTGTGTTCACGTTTTCGGAGGGCTGCACATTGACGCAGCCGAGCGCGGTTGCGGTTCTCATGCTTGGCGCCGATGACAACAGCACGGACGAGGACATCAGCGATTATGTAGTGCCCGAGTTCTACGCGTAGAAAGGGGAATTGACGTGAACGCTTCAGACTTCGAGGTAAGGCTCCGGGCAGTGCTTTCGGACCTTTCGGAACAGCTTACGGACGGGCAATTCGAGCAGGCGATCGCTTCTGCGACCGATATAACAGGGATTTCACTGCCGACAAGCGATCCGGAGATGATCGAGGCGCTGCTCAACAGGGGTGAGGCGATCTGTCTTGAGACGCTTCAAAACGACTGGCTGCCGCGGTTCGACGTGACGTATGCGGGGGACAAGCTCTCACGGGCGGATGTGGCGGAGCAGATCGAGCGGAAGTTGGCACGGCTTGACACGCGTTGGGAGGTTCTCTCGGGGCGATACAAGCCCAGCGCCGAGCGCGGCTCAAGGAATGTCTCTGTTAGCACGGCATATCGGGTCTGAGGGGACTTTTCGATGGCACGCGAGTCGGACGGGTCAAGAGAGAGATCGCAGCTATTTCGCGACATTCATCAAGCAAGTAACGAAGCGCGACAGATTGGGGGTTGGCAGAAGGCGTCCATAAGGCGGCTTATTCAGAGCGATTCACCCGGCATCGGTCTGCCGCCGACGGACGCCTACTCCAGCGGCCTCATCGATCTGAAGGTCTGCGCCTCATCCGTGCCGCAGGAGCTCTGCGACGGGCCAGTCGCCTCGACAACAAATGCGGCCATGCGGTTTGAATTCTGGAACGTCGAGGTGTTTCTGGGTGACGAGGTCCTGTTCGACGGTGATGCTTACGATGTGAGGCAGATCGAGGATAGAACGCCAAGCGTTCTTCTAGCGAGCGTCGAGACTCAGAGCGGCGTCGTCGTGCTAAAGGCGAACGATGCTCCTGAGGAACCAGTCGCAGCGATGTGTATCGTCAGCACAAAGCCCGCGGGTCAGGTCTCGTTCAAGCTCGAATACACGGATGGGAACGGTGAGGAGACGGTCTCGGACGCGATCACATTTGCTACGGACTGCAAGGTGGGCGATTCTCAGGTGATTACGACCGGCGGCGAGGAGGCGGCTGTGGCCTCTTTACAGGATATCACGGAGTTCGAGGGCGAGCTCGGTGGCGGCGTGCTGAGGATTACGGATAATTGCCCCTTCAGAACGCGCGTGCTGGCCGAACGACGAGTTGGCGGCCAATAAGTTCGCCTCGCCGTACGGCGGAGTCTGAGATGAACGGCGAATTAGCGGTTGATGAGGCCGACTTCTGAATCCCGCACTGACATCTACTATGGAGAACGGACATGACATTGCCAGATAGCGCGAAACCGCGGAACAAGCGGCTGTCGTTCTACAAGTTCGTTGTCGATAATCTGTCGGACGACGTGCCAGTCATCGTTCAGGGATGCTCCGACCTATTTGGTGGATGGGTTGATCCTCGGACCGTTGACTCGCTCTCGAGCTGGATCGAGCTGTTGGTTGACAGCTTTTCTGGCGGCCTGAACTCCAAGATGAGGGTCAGGTTCGTCGTCAACGTTCGTGAAAACCGCGACGACGAGAACTTCCAGATGAAGCGCATGGACGAGGTGCTCGGGGCGATCTTATCGCTTCTCAATCTCTCGGGCGGTGCAGTCATTCCCATTTACGACTTCTCGGATCCGGCCAACCCCGAGAGCATCGGCGAGGCACAGGGCCTCGGCTTCATTCCTCGGCACACGCCCGAAAAGGACGGATTCGTGGATGATGACGGAGGTGTGAAGCGCTATGAGCTCCACTACGAGCTTTGGCTCTGGCAGGAGGGCGTGGCGCCTTGAAAGCCGGAGCGCAAGAGGGCTTGTGAGGAGGTCGTCCGGAATGTGGCTACGGGAAACATGATACGCACTGTAGGGGCGGTGCTTGCCCCGCCCTTCATACGTTCGGTCGCATCAGAGAA
>CBDVDH010000002.1:0-122538 GCA_965372715.1 uncultured bacterium
TCAAAGGGCGGTGCCAGGTCACCGCCAGTGAAATCCGCCGCGCGGGGGACGCTCTCCAAAACAACGCCCACGTCCAGCGTCCGCCAGACGTGGGCAGCTGCAACTGTTTAGTCGGATAAGGTCAGGGCGTATGCAGGCCAAATGTCCAAGTGACAACAGACAGTTCGGTTATCCACTCCCCGGTGACCGGACTTGACACCACGCCTAGCCATTTGAATGTGCCAGGTGGGAACGTCTCGTCGAGCTGAACTGACTCGAGAATGTAGCCCAGCAGCACCAACTGGTCAGGAAGCGTGAACGGTGTTGGCGCTATCAGTGCGCCGTATGTCGGCCAGAAGTAGTACTCGCCGAACAGCTCCACAGCAATGAAGATGTCCACTTCCACTGCGGGGCCGGGGTTCGTAACGTCAGCGTAAAGGGTCATTATATCGCCTGGCACGTATGGCGTCGGGTACATCTTGTTCAACCTCAGCTCGAACGTAGGAACATCTGGCTCCTGACTAAGGAGCTCCTCAATCTTGGCAATGATCTCGTTCTCAACCGCGCCCACCCTGGCGTAGCGAATTATCCCCTCGCGATCGACGATATACAGCGTCGGGATGTACCCGGATGCGTAAGGTTGTGTCTCCCTGTTAACATCCAGCGCGAGATAATATGTGAGAGCGTGTGTGTCTTTGAAGTCCTGAAGCTGCCCGAACGTCTCACGCGAGTCTGTGTCGATCCCCCAGACAACAACGCCTCGATCCTTATAGACCTGCCAGACGTTGGCCTCCATGCCCGGCGCCGAGGCATGGCAGGGGCCGCACCAAGTTGCGAATAGGTCCAACACGACGATCTTGCCTGAGAAATCAAAAAGGCTGACCATGTCGCCCCCTTCGCCCTCCTCATTCAGCATCTGAACCGTGAAGTCAGGCGCCTCGTCCCCATCGTTGAACGGTGTGGGATACTGGGCGAGTCCCAGGGCGGGAACGACCATCAGCGTGCAGACAGCAAACAATACCGAGAGTTTCGTACCCATACTCTCTTCTCCTCTTTGTTGAACTTTGACATAATCTCACCCTAATCAGGTGATCCTAGCTACCGACGACAGACTCTTATCTTCTTGCATCACCATCCTAACGGTTCTCGAACAACATAGTCAACCTCTTTTGACCATTACAAATGAAGAACGGATCAAAGAGGCACACCATACTCCTCGATGAAGAATATCTCCTCCGCTGGGCGCCTATTGGTCTTTGCCTTATTGCTCACTGTCCCGCCCCTGAATTCCGCCGCCCCTGCGGGTTCAAAGTAGCCGAACGGCACAATGGAGAGAATCCTGATGTGCGGCGGGACCTCAAGCGCCTTGCGAACCGCTCGGGCGCTGAAGCTCAGTATCCAGACCGCGCCCAGGCCCAAGTCGTGTATTGCGAGCAGGATGTTCTGTATAGCAGCCGCCGTGTCTAAAACGAAGCAGTCGTCACGCTCGTCGTATGTCGCCCAGGTATCGTGTGGATTTGCGCACGCAACCAGCACGCCGGGAGCCTCTTCCACCCACGGCTGCTGGAAGTAGGGATCGAACGTCTTGATCTTCTCGGAATCCTGCGTCAGGATGAACCGCCAGGGCTGTCTGTTGCCACCTGACGGCGCCCACCTGGCCGCCTCAAGTATCTCACGGATTAAGTCCTGGGGAACCTCCTTGTCCAAGAACTTCCGAATGCTGCGCCTCGTTTTGATGCACTCAAGTGTCTCCATATCGTCTCCTCCCAAAATCCTGTCGCATTTCGACCGAACCTTTGCAGCGGGCGTTGCTCACTTCCCTTTTCTCCCTTTCGCCCTTTTTCCTTCTTGTCCGCCGAAGCTCCCAGCGGAGGAGGATTCTCCCGTTTCTCCAACGGGGAAACTCCTCACCGTCCAGCCTTGACGACGTTGGCCTTGATATTCACCTTAGTCTTCATGGATGTGGACACGAGGCAGCGCGTCTTGGACTCGGCGAGAACGGTTCTGACGGTGTCCGGGTCCTGGTCTTCCGGGACCTCGATTTTTATGTCGATTGTGATCTGTGAGAACATGAAGTCCTCGCCCACGAACTCCAGCCGGCCTTTCGCCTCGCTCTTATACGACGTGAACGTCACACCGCTACGCTTCGCCTGCGAGATGAACGACATCAGGACGCAGACCTCAAGCGATGAGACGAAGAGCTGCTCTGGCGTCCACATATCGTCTGGGCTGCCCTTGCAGAAGACCGGCGGACACGCCACGGGGATGTCCGGCTTGTCCCGCGCCTGCGCCAGCCCCTGATGCTCCCTCGTCCATTCAACCGATGTCGCGAACTCAAAGACCTTCGTGTTTTTGCCCATTGTCTCTCCAGTTTATTTGATGTTGAGGTCGGGTTTCTCGGTAAACTTTGACTCGGCGGAAGGTAGTCAACTCCGTGGACGAAAGCAAGTCAGAGGTGTTGCCGCGCGTCAGCCTGGTTGTTTGGGACTTTCACGCCGGGCGCGCGTTCCGCATGACCCACTCCACCGTGCGTCGTGCAGTTCTATCAGAGACTTTCGTGTGTGTGGGGAGGTTGATGACCTCGCGTGCGGCCCTTTCGGCCTCTGGGCACGTGCCGCTTGAATAGCCAAACAGCGCGGGATTGGCCTTCTTGGGATGTATCGGACAGTCGAACCAGTCCCCCAGCTCTACGAGGCTCGAGGGTGCCTTCTTGAGGACCTGATCCTTATTCTCCACTCGCACGGGATAGCGCACGAAGGCGACCTCGGCGTCATCCGGCACAGCCGGGGAGGGCCAGCCAGCCTGGTCCAAGGCTTGGCGATAGACTTCGGATATGCACTTGCGATGCGACGCATTGTCGTCGAGTGCCTCGACCTCGCGCAGGCCAAGCTTCGCCTGGCCGGGGGACATGGCTTTGAAATAGCCCTCCGGCATCTGGGTGGTGAGGTCCAGGGGACAGGATGAGCCGATCAAGAGCTTGCTCGAGAGTGCTCGGTATAGGCCCGTCACGAGGCCGGCAGTCCTCGGAAAGAACAACCAGTGATGGGCGAGGCACTGGAGCATAAGGAGGCGTTCCTCGCCTCGCGATGGCTTCACGCACTCTGCCTCCTGAAACTCCCGTATCCGGGCAGCCAGCGACTCGTCGTTTGTGACAGCGATACCGCCCAACCCGGTCGTGTATGGCTTGTTCCACTGGCTGCTGAAGAACGAGGCGACGCCGAACGTGCCGAGCTTCTGGCCGCGAATCGAACAACCAAGCGCATGGCAGCAGTCCTCTATCACTGGCAGGCCATGCTTCTCTGCCCAATTCAGCAGCTCATCGACAGCGGCGGGAATACCATAAGTATGTTGAATCACTAGCGCCTTCGTTTTCTTGTCGAGCGCCGCGTCAAGCTTTGAGGGGTCGATATTATAGGTGTGGGGATTGATGTCAACGTAGTTGGATTTAGCGCCGAGATAGGCCACGGCGGCAGGGACCACAACGCACGTGTACCCCGGGAGAATGACTGAGTCGTCCTCACCAACCCCCAGCGCCTTCAGAATAGCGTATAGAGCCACTCTACCCTTCCAAAAACTGAAAGCGAAGCGCGTCCCCAGCCAATCGGCGAAGGCGGCCTCGTATTTCTGAATGGCCTCGAGCCGGGACTTGCTGCCGAGGGCGAGAATTTCCGACAGCAACAGGCGCCCCTTGGAACGTTCGTGGATGATGCTCATTCCGTCCCCCGCACGGGTTTCCAGCGCCCTGATTTCTTGCCCGACAGGAACCTGAGAACACCCAGCAAGGCAGCAGTGTTGACCACGCAGAAGGAAAGCGGTATCGCCGTCATCCTTGAGCTCCGACCTACCTTTTCCAAGATCAGACCGATGATGGCGAGCATGTAGAAGAGAGACTGGGCCGTGAGAGTGATCTTGTAGAACGGCTCACCGAGAAGGCAGCAATTGGCGACGAATATCCCTATCAGGAAGAAAGGGACCAGCCATCGCAACAGCTTGTGCGAGATCAAGCCCCATGAGTAGAGCGGGTACTTCAGAGGATTCAATATGGCTCGATGAAGCCAGAGCCCTCGCAAATCCTTCGATACGATTCTTGCCTTAACGCTTAAGGGGCCTTTGACACCGCTGGGTAGGAGCCTCCCCCAGACTTCGGAAGCGCCCTCGACTACGGATATGAATCCTTTTCGGCAAACCAAAAGGGGAAGCGCGAAATCGTCACCGACATTCGCCTGCAGTGGCTCTAGAAGGTCGCGCCTGATCCCGATCAGCCAGCCTGACCCCATGGCGAGGCAACCAAGGTCGCTTTCCCATTGCCTCAAAGCCCGTTCATACTTCCAATACACGCGTTCCCCGGCTGACTGACTGCTACCAGACGAAGCGGAAGCCGGTTGGCAGGTTACGAAACCCACTTGAGGATCAGCAAATGAGCGCACGAACAGCCTGAGGGCGTCCGGCTTGGCCATTATGTCCGCGTCTGTAAACACGATTATCTCCCCGGACGCCTCAGCCATCCCGGCGTTCTGCGCCTCACTCTTGCCCATGTTGGTTGGCAGGGCGATCACCTTGACGCCCTCATTCTCATATTTGCGAGCGATCTCCTCAGTTCGGTCGGTAGAGCCATCCGAGACCACGATGATCTCCATCTTATCTCTGGGATAGTCCAGCGCGAGCGTGTTCTCGATCTTCTCTGCAATCGACGCCTCCTCGTTGTATGCGCCGACGATGATGGAGATGCGCGGCTCGATGGCGGGCTTGGCGACACAAAAAGGCCTCAGCTTGGAAAGCACGAAGACGCAGACCGGGTAGCAGAAGTACACGTAAGTGATTATGCCGAGTAGTATCCAGAACAGAATGAACAAGTCCTAACCTCTTAGGAAGCCCTGCGGATGCTCAGGATTAAGTCCGCTGAGGCTTCGACCACTCGGAGACAAAGTCTCGAAACTTGCCTGAAGGCGACCGGGGCATCCAGCCCACATAATCATGTCGCACAGAGAAGCCCGGCCCCAGTTGCCCTTTGATCTTTTGAAGCGCTTTCAAAAACTCTTTCTCAATGAAGCGTTCGCCCTTGACGATACGGACAACAATATCAGTCTCGGTTTCTCTAACGACCTGGAATCTGTTCACCTCGCAGCCCTTCGCCTCCAGGCCGCAGAAAGCGTAGTAGAAGAGTATAGTGTGTATCTTCCTGCCATCTGGTGTCTCTATGAAATCAGACGCCCGACCCTGGATTCCCGCCAGGATAGGAAGCGCCCGCCCGCACCCGCAGCGTTCGCCGTTCCCAAATGACGCTATGTCACCCAAGTCGTAGCGTATGATGGGCATTACGTAGTTGTGCAAGTCGGTGACAAGAACCCTGCCTCCCCCATTAGCGTCAACAGCATCAGCAACGGGTTCGATTTCGACATAAACACATTCCACTGGAATGTGCAGATTCCCTTCGGGGCACTCGAAGGCAATGATCCCTGATTCCGTGGACCCATATTCATTGACGGTCGGGCAGCCGAACGCATCCTGGATGGCCTCTCTGAAGTGGTTGTGAAGCGTCTCAGATGTCGTTTTGACCATTCTGAAACCGAATCGTTTCCCGTCGATTCCGTGGTCGAGAAGAAATCGAGCGAACTCGTACGCCAGACTGGCATAACCGAACAGATAGCTAGGCGAAAACCGTTCAATGACCGCGATGAATTGCCTGACGCGGGCCTCATCCAGCGAATACGCGGGAAGCCTGCGTCGGTTCATCAGGTAGTCCTTGATAGCCTCCTTAACCTTGGACCCGCTTCTTAGGGATTGGCCCCAAATCCTCACTTCGCGCTCCGCCACATCCACACCGAACCAACGGTGGCCTCTATACATCGCGGCCCGGTGATGCGCGGTGGATAGCCGCGACCTCAGCACCGTCAATGGTGTGCCGGTCGAACCAGAGGTTGCGAGGCCGTCGTATCTCTGCGTCGCGCTGTGCGCCCTAAGCTCATCGAAATTGAGATAGATATCCTCTTTTGTAAGTGGACTGACACAGGCGAGCTCGGAAGGCTCTGTCATCTCGCGCGGCAGCACGCACGCCTCATCAAACCGCCCTCTGTAAAAGGGGACGTTCTCATAGGCGTGCTCAAGCAGCGCCTTCAGTCTCTTCCACTGAAGCTGCTGGAGCTCGTCTTGAGAGAGCCATTGGGTCCGCTCGAGCTCCTTGAGGTATCGGAGTGTGGGTTCACGACGCAGAAGCCCGTAGGTTCTATATGCCAGTTTTGCGAGTCGATTGTTCATGCGCTCGCCGCTAAACAGGTTCGGTGCCGGTCTCCAGCAAGGCGCCGCGCCTCCGGAACGCCTCCTTGCTCAAGCATTAGCTTTCCTTCAGCTCGGTGAAGTAGCGCCGGAATTCGCCTCTGTATGGCCTGTGTCTGATTACCGGGCGATAGCTGAAGCTGTAATGTTCGGGGCCCCCAACAGGTTGCCGATTATATCTTCTCTGCCCAAGCTCTGCCATTCTCCCCCTTTTCACTGTGACACCTTCGGCTCCGCCGTGAAGGAGCCGTAACGCCTGCGTTTCTGCTCGAGAGCATCCTCTACGATCTGCTCAAACCAATCCGCGTGTCGCCCAATGTTCCTGCTCAGTTCAAACTCGCTCAAGAATCTCTCCCTGCCGTTTCTACCCATTCGCTCGCGCAATTCAGCGGATGATAGCAAGATCTTGAGCTTTGCCGCGAGCGACTCAGGATCGTCGGGTGGAACGAGAAAGCCATCTACCCCGTCCCTGATGATCTCAGGGATCGGGCCCACGTTTGAGGCGATCACGGCTGTTCCCGTCGACATGGAATCCACGCTTACATGCCCAAAGGCCTCAGCTCTGCTCGCCACGACAGTTACATGCGCCGATCCAACTCTTGCCAGAACGCGTGCGTAAGGCAAATTGCCCAAGAACGAACACCTTTCCCCAATTCCTAGGCGGCCAGCTAGGGCAGTGTAATGGCCATACAATGGCCCTTGGCCGATGAACTCAGCCTGAAGCCGCGGCATCTGCTCCCTCAGCAGCCAAACCGCTTTGATCAGAGTATCCTGCCCTTTCGATGGATAGAGCCTGCCTACAGATACCACGGTGTTGGCTCTCTCCCGAGATCCACCTGAAGATCCTTTCGTCTTGAGGGGGTCTTGCATTAGATAGGGTAACACGTGGTACTTTCGCGCGGGCACTCCGTATTCTCTCGACACGTCCTCGCGTGTCGCATTCGAGTTTGGCACAATATGCGTGGATAGCATATACACCATTCGTGTTCTGAGCCTCTGGTAGGTCGCCTTCCAAAGCGGAATAGGGGGGGTATCCATAGCAATCTGACAAGTCAGGGTGTGAACCCAGGCCGACCGACAAGGGACCCTCATCAGCCAACCTACAACCATCATCACGTTGACGGCACCGGAGCTGGCGATCAGACAGCTGGGCCTGTGGTCTTTGACAAGCCGCTGAAGAAAGAGGAAATCCGCAGGCCTGGTTGGCCTCACAGAGGGCCATACATAGATGCCGGGATTTGATTCGTGGTCCTCGGCCTCCTTCTGCTGCCCTCCGATTAAGAAAAGAACTCGGTGCCCACGCGCGGCCAACTTCTCTCCCAATCCCCTGTAGTAAGCATGAGCGGGGTGATTACCCAAGCCTGCAGAGACGAAGTAACACGAGCGCATCACTGCACATGCTCCTTTCGAGGTCCAGAAGTAGCTTTCTTGGCATAGTACGCTATCTGGGCAGTCTCACTCTTCTTGAACTGGCTTAAAGCCGAAAGCTCGCGCACGCCTACCACGATCGACTACCTTTCTCAAGCACGTCACGGTACACTGCCTCGTAACCGTCCAGGAAGCCGCTGACCGTAAACTGGCCTGCGCGATCAAGGGCCGCGCGGGACATTTGCTGTGTGAGTTGCGGGTCTGACAGGACCTTTACAATAGCATTCGCCAGAGCTTTGGGATTTCCGGTGGGCACAATCATCCCTGCATCTCCGAGAGCCTCGACGACCCCCGGGTGATCGCTGCCGACTATCGGCAAGCCGGAGGCCATTGCTTCTAGAACTACGTTTGGAAGACCCTCGCTGAAGGACGGGAAGGCCAGTAAGTCTATTGCAGAGTAAAACACTCTAGCGTCGTCAGCCCAGCCAATGAAGAGGGCAACATCCCCCAAGCCGAGCGATTGGGCCTCAGCCTTTAGCGCTGGCAAGTAGACTCTGTGGCCTCCTGCGAAGGCAAACACGACGTCAGGCTGGGACCTTAGCACCTGTGTTGCAGCCGCCAGCAGGATGCCGGGCCCCTTGCTAGGCGACAGACGTGATATGAAGCCAACAACCCTAGCTCGCGCCGGAAGGCCAAGCGACTCTCTAGCCTCTGGTTGAGGGAATACTCCGGGACGAAAGAAAGTCACATCTACAGCATTGTGGATCACTCTGACTTGCCTGCGTCCAAGGGATGCAGCATAGCGCACTAGGGCCTTGGATGCGCAGGAATTCGCGGTATACACGTCCACAAGCCGGAACGGGGCAAGAGTGGTCACGCACATCTTAAGAGCTGACAGTGTCCTCCGCGTCGCGGAGCACGGCATCGTCAGAATCGTTCCGCGTAGGCGGCCCAGCCGGCTCCCAATAAGCTGGGCTGTTAGGTTTCTGAGCATGTTCACATGCAGAATGTCGATTTCCTGCTCCCTTAGCGTGTTCGCAAAGTCTTGAACATAATGTCTCCAGTCCTGCCCGCGACGCGGGATCTGGACCATGGGAACGCCTGCTTTCACCATTTTGGGAGCGAGGCCCCCAAGTCCACTATCAACCAGGCAGCATACCACCGGCTCGTAAACACCCCGCTCGACTAGCCCCTGGGCCAGCAGGCTGACGCGCGTTTCTACGCCCCCAAAACCCATGTTGCCGGTGGTCAGCATTACCCTCACCATTTCAAAGCTCCCTGTCAGATGAGTCTGTGTCATTGCCCCTCGGGACAGCAGACGGGGGATCGCAGTTCATAAACGGCATACTTCTTGAACGCTCGGCTCTGACATCGAGGTAAAGGGTCACCGTCTCTGCAAAGTAATCTGGGTGCTCAAAAGTTCCCAATTGCATCTCGATCTCCTCTTTGTGCTTCAACGCATATTCAACCTTCTGGGCAAGGTCCTCGGCATCTCCTTTCTTAAACAGTATCGAACCCTCCGGGCGAAAATCTGTATCGCTCGCGACCATAGGCTTGCAGAGCGCCAAGCCCTCGCGAACGAATGACGCATCGCCATCGTTCATCGTTGGTCTGACTAACACGTCAGCGAACTCTTTGAAGATACTTATGACCTCTGGATGCGGGACGTCCACAGCGAGGAATACGTCCTTGGAAAGGCCCTTTGATGCGATCATCTGGAGGCAGTCCTCCTCCTTGTCCCCGCTTCCCACAATAACCATGCCGACCTTGGGAAGCCGTTGCTTTAACTGAGGAAATGCGAGAATCGGTGTTTGCCACCCACCTGATGATTGAATCTCCAGCCTCGGTCCTGCAACAACGACAGGGCTGTGAGATTCGCAGAACTCGAGCACATCCTTCGATATCTCCGCTCGCGGCATGCTTCTGGGCAGGTAGGCGAGGCAGAAGACCGGGATCAATGAAGTTCGCTCTCTCGGAACCCCAAGAGACTCGACGACCTCCCTGATTGAGTCGTTGATGCAGATAACGCGGTGAGGAAAGGTAAGACCTAGTCTAGCAGCAAGCCTTGTTATGACCCGATACCTTCGCACCTTGCCTGGGAAACTTCCCCCATGGATGGATAGCACGACCTTTCTTCCGATCAATCTGCAAAACATGCAAAGCACCAGACTACCCCAAAAACTCCAGCTACTTGAGGCGTTTACGTGGACTAAATCCGAGCTATTGACGAGAAGTAGCCACATCGAGGAGAAGTACTTGAGCAATCGTCCCCCAGCCGGAGCAAGGACATGGCTGGCCTTACACTCTCGCTTCTCCGGGCTCATGTTGATCACCTTGCACCGAAACCCTTTTTTAAGAAGATAAGCTGAAAACCGCTCCGCGTAGATCGGCATTCCGACATAAGGAGGCGGATAGCCGCAGACGATCGTTACTGCTCTGGATTCACTTCTGTGCACGATATGGCCCTAACATCGGGTCGGTTTGTATCTCGCTCAATCTAGTCATTTTTCCCCTACGTATTTTAGATGGTCGTCTCTTATCGCCATGATGACGGTGATATTCCTCGCTATTTTAATCCTCCAACGTCGTGAATTCCCGAGCAGGATCTGTGCCGAGACGCAAGACCCGCGTCCTGCAGTCCAGGATATTTCCCGGCGGGCGAATTCCCAGAGCTTGGTTTCATTTTCTCTAATCCGGTAATCCAGACTCTCGCAGAGCGGACAGTGATTTCTAATCATCGCTACCTCTGGTAAGTCGCTTCTGATAGCCGGGTTTTCGATGCGAGGGCTTTTCGGAGGGTTGCTCATCCTCTAGCCACAACGGATGCACAACGAGGGCGCTAAGAAAAAGAAACTGGCCGAAGTAGCTGTATAGAGCACGTCGAGGATAAAGGACCTCGCTTGTTAAGTTGGCAACGAGCAGTGCGGCAAACAGACATAAGAACTCACGTGCCAGCACTCTTGCCTCAGGCGAGGATGAGCGCCCAGCGACCCACATTGCTCGTTTCCAGATTCTTATCAGTAACCACAGCCAAATGAGGAGGCCTGGTAGCCCGAGCTCGAAGAACACGTGAGCGTAGCAGTTGTGAGCGCCACCCCAGCCATACTCGTAACCCATGCCCCAGAGCAGTATTCCGGGATTTTCTGCCAGCCTTTCCCCATACCCGCCATAGATCCGCATCCTGCCCCCGCTCAGCCGTGTGGGGTCATATCCCGTAGGTGTTCGCATCTTGTCGATCTCTTTTTGCACCTGTTTCTGACCGACCTCGAAGGGGGCGCCTCCAAGAACCAAGAACAGCACTAGCGCCCCAATCATTACCCCGGCAAGCGCCTGGACCCTCTTGCGGGAAAAGATCAACGTCATGGCTCCATAAACGCCGACCGCCAAGATACCAGTTCTGCTGTGTGCGTTGAAAAGCGGGTATATGAGAAATCCTGAGCACACAGCCAATCCGATTTTGCCCCGAAGGCTGCGGGACATCTTTGCCTTGGCCACCAATACCGCCAGCGCCGTAACCATATACATCCGAAGATGCAAATGATGAGGCGCCATTGTTCCGACGTAGTATTGAGGACCATACCCGCCCAGCCTCTGGTAGTCCCAGAACGGCCCCATGAGTCCGAGCGACTGCAGCGACGAAAGCACCCCCTGAACCACTGCGCCCGCCAGCAAAACGTTCAGAAGGAGCCTGATCTGTTTGCTTGTAGTCACCGATGAGCATACGAAAACGAACGCAAGGGCATAGCCAGCAAGCCTGAACCATCGAATGCCAGCACGCGGGACATCAAGCAATCCCCGGTCTATCGCTACTACAATTATTGAGAAAAGGCAGAAACTGACCAAGTATAGTAAAGGCCTGTTGATTGAGGTCTTCGCTACAATTGGCGGCTTGCCCATGAAGATGTCTGCTAGATAAGCCAGGACCATCGCGGCAATGGCGATATCGTAGAGGCGAAATGGGTGCTCACCCAAGAAATGGTAATAGACCACCGGCAGGCAGTAGGCATACGAGCCGAGGAGAATGGCAAGGCCTACAACACGGTTCTTGAGGATTAGCGCGAATCCCGCAAGTCCAGCAAGCACTAGAAGGGTCGGCCCAGGGAGGGTACCTTTGGCTATATATGTGCTCCCCAGGAATGCTAGTATCAGAAGTATCGCTCCTGATACTATGGCTTTTTTGGGGAACGCTCGCGTCAGCATCACACTCATGACTCTGTTCCTGTTTTTACGGCCGTGGCGGCCCAGGGGTCAGGATGCGTGATCCAAGAATTCATAACTAGTCCCCCCGGTGTGGTCCATTCTTCGCGAGCAACTGCAGGTATATTTCCTCATACCTTGCCGTGCATGCCTCAATGCTGAAATCCTTGGCTCGCTCAACGGCAGCAGTCGAGAGTTGGGAGGCTCGCTCTTCATTTTCCAGCACTTTGATTATCGCTTCCGCCAGAGCTTTCGGGTCTTTCGGGGGAACCAAGAGCCCGGCCTTGCCGTAATCAAGCGACTCAGTTATGCCACTAACCTTCGTTCCGATGCAAGGTAATCCTGCTGCCATCGCCTCAACTAGGGCGATGGGCAGCCCTTCCCAAAGAGAAGGGAGTATGAACACGTCCATGCCTCGGAGAAGCTCCGGTATGTCTCGGCGACGGCCCAAGAATACAAACTTGTCGTCTATTTCCAGTCTCTTGACCTGTTCTTCCAGAGCTCCTCTGAGACGACCATCTCCTATCACAACGAAACGGCAGTCGATCCCACTATCGATCACCATGCGAGCCGCCTCAACAAGATACTTGTGCCCCTTCTGTTCACACATGCTGCCTACGGTACCGACGACTTTTTTGCCGTCCGAATTCATTAGTCGCTTTGCCTCTGCCTTGCTTGTCTTCACGCCACCGAACGCTAAGAGATCCACACCGTTGGGGATCACCAGGATACCTTCCTTCCTGCGCCAGAGATTCGATGCCATGTTCGCCCCGACGGAGTCGGAGACGGCGGTCCTAATATCAATGTATGGTCTGCAGACAATCTCGTAGGCTCTTTGGCGAGCTCTCTGAAGCGCCGTTATTTTGAAAGTATTGTGCTGTGTCATCAAGATGGATGGAACGCGCCCGCGCTTGGCTGCTATAACCTGCCAGAGCACGGACCAATTGGCATGGCTGTGCAGAATATCGGGTTTGACGGTCCGTAGGAGACCACAGAAATCTCTGGCAAACCCAATCAGCCGGCCCCGTCGAACCAAGCATTCGTAAACGGGCACTCCCAGCGCTAGAACATCCTTTAAAAACGGCCCCTCCCTGCATAACACGCAGCAGACAGAAACATCATACCCGCCTTTCTTGACAAGAAGCTTGCACATGTCCGCGACGAGTCGCTCAATGCCGCCTAGATGCAGCGAACCGACGAGGTGCATCACTTTGATTCTTTCTGTGGCGTTGTCAGCAGTGCACATTCCGTCAATCATCGTTCATCCACTCCGGCGTTCTTAGTTTTACTTCCCACGATTCCTCGAGTATTGCCTTGATCTGAATCATGAGGTCCTCGCGGGTCTTGTTTTCTATCCATTTCCGACCTGCGCGTGATAACCTAGCAAACAGTTTCTCGTCTGTTGCAAGCCTCGTCATCGCCTCGGTTAGACCCTTGACATCCCCTGGTTTGACCAAGAGGCCTCTTTCATTGTCACCTAGAATCATGGGCAGCGTGCTGATGTTCGAACAGATACTCGGCAGGCCGTAACTCATCGCCTCCATCGGCGTCTTCGGCCAACCCTCTGAATCGGACACTAGGACTAGAATCTGGCCCTGCGAATAGAACTCATTCAGCCGATCCTGATGAAGGCGACCATGAAACACAACGGATTCCGAGAGACCCAGTTCCTGCGCTAGTACCTCCACAGTAGCTCGCGCGGGGCCATCCCCCACAACATCTAGAACGACACCCGCGACAAGCTCTGCTCTGGCCTTGGCGAAGGCGCGCAGGATACAATCGACGTTCTTGTTCCGGTCGATTCTCCCGACGAAGAGAAAGCGAGCGGGGCCAAGCAGTCTCTTCCTCGATGCGATCTCCGATCTAGCCTCCATCTGCTCTCTCGTAATGCTCGTATTGAATACTGAATAGATGTGGCCTCGATTCCCCTGCCATTTAGCATTGACGGTTACAGGCCCCTTAAAGCCTCGTCGCGATAGGAGAGACTTCTGAATCCTGTTGACGAGTCGCTCGCCATCATAATTCGCCCACTGTCCGGCGTATTTGGCACATTTGGGCTTGCTTGAAAAAAGCGTGGCTATGGCTCCCGCAAGACCAATGGGATCAGCACACCGAACGTGAACCGCATCACAGTAGCGCAATGCCTTCAGGATACGCGCTACATTGCCGGGAAGACCCAATAGCCTCCCAAGCCTGGTAGATAATCTAGTTCCTGCCTTCATTGGACAATCAGTGATAGTGTATCCCGCTCCGTATTCGATCGCATCATCGTGAGGCGCCTCCGATGACAACGGTGCGCAGATATGCACTTCCTCAAAAAAGTCAGAAAATATGCGCAGGTCTCTCACGAAATACGCTGAACTCATCACGCGCCCTTCGTTTAGCCAGTGCGGGACATGCGTTGCGACAAGCAATTTCATGGTTCAGGTTTCTTCACTTAAAGCTACTTAAGATGTCAGGCTAACGGGATCTCAATTTGCACAACTCAAACACAAGTCAGCTATCTTAGAATCCCCCAATCCCTTTCCTTCGCTCGGACTGGTCCTTCCTGAAACGTTTGATACACTCCTCGTAGAACTCAATGTTCTTAGGCACCAGCACGTCGGGTGAAAAGTGTTTCTCCACCCTCCGCCTTGCGTTGCGTCCCATCCTTTCCGCAAAGACACGGTCTTTGAGAACCATCAACACCTTCTCTGCAATGTCTTTGGGGTCAAACGGATCACAGAGCAAACCGCTTTTGCCGTTTTCTATCACCTCAGGTCCGGGCCCAGTCTTGCTGGCCACAACTGCTTTGCCGCACGACATAGCCTCCAACCAAGCTAAGGGCATCGCCTCCATGCGAGAGGGGAGAACGACAACAGATGCGCCCTGCAAGTAAGTTGGGACCGCTAAGTGTGGTACCGTGCCCACGAAATCTATCCTGTCGAGAACCTGCTTAGGAACTAGCTGCTTCAGGTTATATACATTGGATTTGTGACTCACCTCATCCAATTGATCCTTCCCGATGATGGACAGCCGTGCCCCCGGATGACCTCGAATTATCTGAGGCATAGCTCGAACCAGCTCATAGACGCCCTTATGTCGCTTGATCGTTCCTATAAAGACCAGCTGGCCACTGTTTATCTTCGCGGCGACTGGCACAAACCGATCCGTGTCAACCGGATTCGGGATGACGGTTACGCGGTCCCGGTCGAGCTTAAGAAGTTCGCATGTGGAATCTGCCACGAACTCACTAACAGCTACGATATTGTCCGAGCATCGATACGCGCGCCTTTCCAGCCAGGCTCTCACCCAGCGAACTTTATGACCCAGATGGTGAGAGTAGAAAGAATGTCCCCCATGGAGGCGCACAACTGTCGAGACCGGCAAGGAGAAGGGCAGGAACTTGGCCATCTCATCATTGGCCTCGACCACATCGATTCCTTCGGTTTCCATCAGGTTCCGCAGCTTCCTTCTGATCCGCATGGCGCGAAGCGGAACGCCAGCGCGGCCGAAGGGGGCTAATTTGACTTTTTCAACACGGACTTCGTTGTTCTCGAAGTGCATCTGTTTGGGATAGGGACCGACGACGAAGACAGTGTGTCTTCTTCGCACGAGCTCGGCCGCAAGCGTCTTTACAAAGGTACCAACGCCCCCATGCCTGGCTGGTGGATATTCGTTACATAAAAAACAAATTCTCAACGCCGTGACTCCATTCGATTTCGTCGAAAGGCATGCTTTCGTCTTTTGGCCTTAAAGCTCCTGATGCATTCCTCGTAGAACTCGATGTTCTTGGGCACCAGCACGTCAGTTGAAAAGCGCTCCTCCACCCTCCGCCTCGCGTTTCGCCCCAGCCTGGCAGCGAGCTCGGGGTCCTTCAGAATAGTTATTATCTTCTCTGCAATGTCCTTGGGGTCGTACGGGTCGCAGAGCAACCCGCTAACCCCATCCTCAATCACCTCCGGTCCCGGCCCGAGCTTGGTAAACACCGTAGGACGCCCACAAGCCATCGCCTCGACAGCGACGATCCCCTGGGATTCCATGTGGGAAGGGAAGACGCAGACATGTCCCCGACGGAACAGCCCCGGCATTTGGGAGTGCTCTACGTGACCCAAGAATCTAGCCGTTTCCTTCGTCCGATCGTCCATGCCCTTCTCCAAAAAGGCCCGAGTGGACAATCGGGTTCTGGGGATTCGATAGTCTCTCCCCGCGACCAGCAATTTAGCCTCAGGGAACTTCTTGAGAATTATGGGCATTGCCTCTATCAGCTCATGGATCCCTTTTTGGCGAACAATGGTGCCTGCGAAGACTATTGTTCCCCTTTGCGCCTTCACCTCCGGCAACGGGCGGAATTCATCAACATCTATTGGATTTGGAATGACCGGAACATTGGCTCTATTCAGCCTCACGAGTCGTGCTGTCTCGGTCACAACGAACTGACTGACGCCAACAAGGAAATCAATCCGTCTTAGATAGTGCTTTTCCACCGTCGCCTGCAAGCGCCTCGTCTTGACCCCTGCGAAGTGGCAGAAGAAATGATGGCCTCCGTGCAAGCGGACGACAGTCGGCAGTGCCCCAGACCATGGTAACATAGCTGAGGTGCCCTCGCCAGCTTCGATGATGTCAATTCCGTGCTCTCGTTCTAAGGCCTTGATCGCTCGGGAAAGGATCCGACGCCGGGAGAGCACATTTGGGGCTAGCCAGTGCCGGGTGCTGAGTTTCATAACGCGCACACCTTGATCCTCTGATATGCCTTCACTAGGATAAAACCTCAACACGAAAACCCTGTGTCCTTGCTTGACAAGAGCCCGCCCTAGTGTCTGAACAAATGAGCCAATCCCCCCACGCGACGCAATGTCTGGAAGAGGGTATTCCGAGCAAACATAGCAGACATTCATGAAATCATTATCTCGACTCTCTCGCTAATCCAGTTGAATGATCCCCGATGTTAGGATTGCCATGCCAATTACAAGCGATCGTCAGAGGTTCCTCCTTCACGCTCTGCCATTGGTTGCCCTTCCAGACGAAGTAGGTCGAGCACCTCTGAGACTATACGATGTGAGCTCTTGCCGAAGTATCCCGCAAATGACATTTCGGTAAGTTTCTGTCTCTCGGCTCTGCCATCCGAGGGATGCCTCAGATAGGAATCGACGAATTCGGTCAGTTCGGCCTGCGTCAATGCGATCTTCGCTGCACCAAGCTCGACAATTGGTCTATATATATCCTGCTCCCAGAGATTGACCAAGGAAACAGCAGGAGTATCGGTTCCAGGTGGGTCATACCCTATATTGACGACTGGTCTGTCCATTCCAGCAAAATCGAGCGTCACCGTTGACGGCACGCTGATGTTGACCGCCGAATGGAAGATGAGGTTCATCCATATCTTGACGTCGTTGAGGCTGCTGCAGATCCATGAAATGTCTCGCCGGACCTCCCAGCCCGGTTCACAAAGATAGCAATCGAGGTATTCTCGAGCCAGGTCCGTGAACGCCGGGTCAGAACCGATAGGATTGAGCCGAACTACAACCTGAGGCTTTCCGTAGAGATGCTTGGCTTCGATAGCTTCAAGGAAGCCTCGAAGAATGCGCGCCTCGTTAAGCACTGTTCTGGGAGCAGCGGCTGAATAGCAGATCAGAGGTCTGGAGGGATCGAATCCTATCATTTGGGCGAATTCCTCGCGTGGCATGATCAGCGTCTTGTCGCAGTGAAAGTCGAATTGAGGAGAACCAGCAGCAACGACGTTCTCAGGGCGTAATCTAAGATTGCGCTCGAGAAGAAACTGCCTCATGTTCTCACTCCAGACAATCTGACGATCAGTGTCCCAGAATATACGGGCGCACTTGTAAATGTTGTTCCAATTCTGAGGGAGGCCAATGGTCTTTGCGCCCATATCCTGGGCGACGAGAAAGATGACATTGCTGGACGGGCTCAGATAATCAGCCGCCAGGATCACCTTAGGCTCCAATTCCTCCAGCAGCGCTCTGGCAGCCCTGGCCTTCCTCAGGGCCTTCTTGCCAAGCTGGCGCTGGGTGAAATCAATCGCTTGTATGCTGGCCCTGTTCGCCAGTAACGGCGCTACCTTGGTCTTGACCTTGGCCAGCGGGCTCTTCGGCCTCAGCTGGATAGCATAATACTCGTCGGAAACAAACTCCCCCTGGGACAGGCGCCATTCACCATGGGCCTTGTTGCCCAACGCGTGGCAGCGGGCAAACCACGGGTCTATCGGGAACTCTGGCAAAGAAACTACGGAAACTCCCTCCGCAAGATGATGGGCAAACTCACCGTCCACGATCCGTGAGACCACCGTCACCGGCATGTGCCTCGCAAGCTTCTCCACAAACCCGCTGTAGATGTAGGACCTCACCTCGCTGCCCCAGTGGACGAGAAGCACAGCCCCACCCTTTTGGACAGTTGACGTCATTAATCCGCTCCGCTGTTTGGTCTCACCGCACTTCGCACTTCAAGGGGAGTCCCCATGGCTCATAGAAACCTTTCGATATAGGCTCGGAAATCTTTAACCATCCGATCTATCGTGAATCGCTCTAAGACAGTCTGCCTCGCATTGCGGCCAAGCCTAGCCCGAAGCTCCGCGTCGTCGAGCAGGCGAATAATCTGCCTGGCCCACTCATCAGGATCGAGGTAATTGTCGATCAGAATACCATCCTTCTCGTGAGTTATGATCTCCGGTATCCCGCCTCGCCTCGAACAGATCATTGGAAGCCCACACGCCATCCCCTCAATTACTGTCATGCCGAACGCCTCCTCACAAAGCGACGGGACCACGCCTAAGCTAGCACGCTGACAAGCCTCAACAACCTTCTTGCCAGAGAGGTTGCCGGCGAAAGTGATATTACTTGGACTAGTCCGTTCGGCCAGCAGCCTCAGGCCTATTTCGTAGCTTGAGTTACCCAGCTGACCCTCCGGCAAGTCATGTCTGCTGGCGCCCACAAAAACGAATTGAGCCTCCGGCTTGGCCCGAAGCACCTTAGGGATGGCTTTCAGGATGATATGAGCACCTTTGTTCTGATCGAGTCGCCCGACGTAAAGGACTTCACACCGGTCAGGATGCGCTGTGTCTGAGGCCCTGTTTGGCATCCAAAACGTCGGGTCCAGGCCGTTGTGAACAACATGCCCCTCCGGGTCGCCGTCCAGAATATACGAACGCATCGAAAGGAGAACGAAGCTCGAGACCGCAATGACCGCGGTGACTGACGAGCGGTGTCGGCAGAGATACCTGCTTGACGGGACGTTGTGCTGATAGAGTATGATTGGCTGCTCGAGGCCTCTGGCTCGAAGAGAGGTTGCGTAGTGAAGTCTGTTATTCAAGATGATCACCTTCGGTGACCACTCACGTATGGTGGCGGCTGCTTTGCCCAAGTAACGGCGTTCCCGAGCTATACCCCATGTCTTTCGCCAGAGATGCCTGGCCCTTCCGCGATACTCTCTAGGTGCCCGGTCACCCACTATCACATGGGAGTATCTTATCCTACCGTTCTGGTCCCTCGGGCTTCGTCCAAGGCTGCGAACCCACGGGGAGATTACGCCAACATCCAGGTCACCGAACGCCTCGATGATCGAGAACAGAAGCGTCTCGGGGGCGCCGCCACGAACGGGCGGAATAGGAAGAATCGGATCAGTGATATGGGCTAGAAAAAGAACGTCCATTGTTAATCTCAGTCGGCCTCAGCGTTATTCTGTGCCGTGTTGTTTCCTAGTTGATGTTTTTCATCTTCAATGGCAGTCAGTTCGCTCGCATCTTGACCGTCTCGCAGGCCACGCAGACGTTCCAGAGCTGTTTGCACGTGGCCTGTCAAGGCCTTACCTACTACTATCTTCATGAGAAGCCGCCGGTATTGACCCAGTAGCATTAGACGGGGGAAACTCTTCAGTCCTCTTAATAGCCACTGCCGCGCCTCGTTACCCGAACCAGATAAAAAGGCGGTCTTTGCCAGCGCAAGGCTGAATATCCCCTTTTCCACAGAGAGAGAACCGGTGTCGAGGCGGATCTTGTTAGAAGACTGCCTTGCCGCGGCTTGAAGTGTCTCCAGAGCGAGGCGCCACGCCTCCCCGAGATTCCAGTGCTCAGATGGGTCGCGATGGGGGAACTTGGGATCGCCGTGTCGTATCACGTGCTGCCAGTTGTCCACGCGCTGAAACGCAAGAGGGTCGAACTTCAGGGCCTTGACCCAAGCGTTCACGGCAGCCTCCTTCTCGCCGAGTTTCAGACGGTCCGCCCCAGCTACCACCCAAACCTGTGCATAAGCACGTTGGCGGGCCTCAACAGGCCATCGGTCTGCATCGGGAGCCTTGAAGTACTTATCGAGTACTTTCAGCCGGTTGTTCCGGAGCTTGTCGGGGTCCCTTTTGGTCAAGCTCGAGCTTCGCGTGAGCGCAGAGGCAACCACATCATTGATCCCCATGAACCTACAGCCTGCATCCCGCAGTCGCCAGAAAAAATCAATGTCAACACAGGCTCTCAGATTCTCATCGAACCCGCCCACAGCCTCGACCCATTCCCTTCTAACTAACGCCGCGTTGGGGGCAAACCACCACGTAAGCGACAGTCCATCGGTCCAGTCGCGGAGAGCAACGCAGCCGCAAACTCTCACGGCATTAGTCTCCTCCGACACCACCTCATATCTTCCATACGAAAGCCCAATATCAAGATTCTGGCTTAGGATCGCAACATGAGTTTCCATGCTTCTCGGCATGACCGTATCGTCTGAATCAAGGAAGCAGATATATTCCCCGCTCGATGCCTGAATCCCCGCATTCCGGGCCGCTGCCACGCCTCGATGCTCTAGCGCCAGGACCTTTATCCTGCTTTCGTACTCCCCGAGAACTTGAAGCGTCCCATCAGTTGACCCATCATCAACGACGATTATCTCGACCTCTTTTAGCGTTTGCGCCAGTACACTCTCAATCGCACGAGCGACGTGCTTCTCGTCGTTATAGACGGGAATGATCACGCTGACAATGGCCATTAGAACTTCCTCTGAGGACTAGCAGTTCTCATTTCATCTCCCAACCCGAGGCAAGTCTTCAATACACTTCCATTCTATCAGCCAGTCTTACTCTGAGCATAGAGATTCATGGTACAGATGTTCCAGTTCAGTCATTATCTGGGAGGACTCGAATAGCCGTTTCACGCGCTCGCGACCTCGCTCACCCATCTGTCTCCGAAGGTCTGGATTGTTGGCCAAGAGAAGCAACTTGTCGGCCAATGCCTGAGGGTCGCGCGGAGGCACCAGAAAGCCTGTTACACCATCATCGACGACCTCCGGCACACCACCTACCCGCGTCGCTACTATCGGCAACCCCATGGCCTGCGCCTCCGCGAGCACAACGCCAAATGCCTCCCTAAGACTTGACAGCAAGAATATGTCGGCCTCTGCCGCCGCCTTCCTCACCTCGCTTGGTGCAAGTGCTCCACGTAGATCGACATGACGGGCAATCCCTCTGCTCCTGCATAGCGATTGCAGTTCTGACTTCATCTCGCCATCCCCCACAATTATATACCTGACATCCGGCATGGACCTATGGACGAGCGCAATTGCCTCCAGTGAATACTGAATCCCCTTCTCCCAATGCAGCCGGGCCACGGTCAGGATCTTGAGCGACTCTCCGGAGTCGCGCCTGGAATTCATGGTATGACGCGGGTCGAAGAAGCCGGTGTCAATGCCTGGGTACGAGATAATTACTTTCTCGTCCAGGCAACCAAGGGACTTGGCCTTTGCTACTAAGAAGCTTGAGGAAGCGAGGAACTGGTCCGCTTCCTGGAACAACTGCACATACATTTGCGGTTCCTCCTGAGGGATGACCGTGACATCGTATCCCAGAAGCGAAACAAAGAGGCGCTTACAGAGGAGGTGTTTATACGGTAGAATAGGCAAAGCCGCATGTGCAAAATGGACGTGGATGATATCGGCCCCAAACAGGGCAAGAGGCATGAGGACATAGAGCCTCCCAATGAACCGCCTTAATCCCAACTTCATACGCCACAGACCCAGAGCAAACCCAACCATTCGCATAGGACGTGCTATAAGAGAAAACAGGACCCGCTTGAGTAGCAAATATGTTCTGACCAGAAGATCTGCCTCCGGGAGAGTATGCCAGTAGATGACCGGAATCCTGGACCAAATCGCTTGTGACAGCCACTCCTTGGGGAAAGTCTTTTTTGTGTAGGCACAGACCATTACTGAATGCCCAGCTTGTGCCTGCCATCTTACTCGATCGGTAATGAAAGTCTCACTGACAGCCGGGAAGCGCTCTGTAAAGTGCATAATTCTCAACGGTCTTCGCGCGCGGCTGGGCCGTGTCTCTGACTCGCTCTCATAGGAAAGAGGTTCTTGCGTAGCGGCGGAAGCTTGTCCTTTTTTCACAGGCTGTCCCTTTCACCAGGAGTCGTATTGCTTGCCTCAGGCCGCTGCTGGGCTTTCAAGAGCTCTTGATATGCCTTCCAGAGCTCTTGATATGTTGGGCTGATCTTCAGCAGCTCTTCGTGGGGGGCGAACGCCTGGATAGTGCCGTTGGTTGACCCACCATCAACGACAATCACCTCAATCTGCTTCATCGTCTGGTTAAACGCACTCTCTATCGCACGAGAAACGTGCGCCTTGTCGTTATAGACGGGAATTATTATGCTGACCATAGGCATCATCGCGTCCTTAAGTGCGCGATGAAAGCCGTCCGGTGGACTGTCCGGAGAATACTCGGTAAACTACACATTCTTCTGCGAAGCTGAATGTCTCCGTCCCAATGTCAGTATCTGGCGCACCAGTCGTACGAGCGTGGGCCCAAGAGACACCCTTGCAAGCTGTCTGAACCCAGAAAGACGCAGGCACTGCAATGGCGCAACAGCAAAAGCACGTGCGAGCCATAAGCGCGAGTGCCAGCCACGGCTGATTGTGCAGGCGGATCGACACGCGCCCAGCCTCAAGCACACCTCCTCAGTCCTGCGGGCAACTTGCGCGCCGCTTTTGAGCTCTTTGCTGTGAGCTTCACTTAAGAGCGCGCGCAGCCCCACACATATAGAGCTAAGACTAGACGCACTCGATCCGTCTGGGCGAGGGTAATCGGGGTAGCTATAGAGTATAAGGAGCCACCACCTGGGGGCGCTTTTGAAGACAGCTGGGTCCCATTCCAGCGCTTTCACCCACGCCTCCACAGCCTCGGAACGATTCCCGACTCGAAAAAAACCTGCTCCTGCAACAGCCCACGCGTGCGCGTATCTCTCCGGGCGCGTTAGCCCGCACAGTTTCTCGTTCCTGCCGTCGCAGAAGTAGCTCTCCAGGATAGTAAGGGTCGATTCCAGTCCCTTCTTAGGGTCTGACGTGATGCTGCCTCGCCTTTTGTGCACTATCGCGACGACATCATTGACAAATCCGAAGCGGCAACCAGCGCGGGCCAAGCGCCACCAAAGATTCATGTCCTCCATGGACCTGAGCCGCTCGTCGTGGCCTTCAACAAGGTCGAGCCACTCTCGTCTAACAAGTGCCGCGTTCGCCGCCCACGGCAAATGAAAAACCAGGCCGTCTGGCCACTCTTTCGGAAGTCTAGGAGATCGCACAACCGATTTGCCGGAGTGCTCAAACACTTCTCTCCAAGATCCCGCACATAGACCGTATTCGCCATGTCGGTCTAGAAAATCAACTTGAACTGCGCATTTTCCCGGCGTGACAAGGTCATCCGAGTCCAGAAAGCAGACATACTTGCCTTTAGCCGCGCGTATCCCTGCGTTTCTGGCCACGGCTGGGCCGCTGTTTTTCTGCCGGATATGGACGATTTGCTCCTCATATCTTCTGATGACCTCGCGCGTCCCGTCCGTCGAGCCGTCATCAACTACAATCACCTCCACATCTTTCAGCGTCTGCGCCAGCGCGCTCTCAATCGCCTCAGCAACACGCTTCTCGTCGTTATAGACGGGAATGATTATGCTGACGTTAGGTGGGTTGTGCCCCGACATCTTATGCACCGTCAAGTAATCTCGGATGCTCTTGCTTTTCTCTGATTTGACCTGTCCCGAAAGAAACGCAGGAGCCAGCTTGCCAATCGGCAAAGTGTGATCCCGATGACTATTTTAGCCATAATTCTCCATTGAGCAAGAATAGGAGATGGGTTGACGCCCATGATAAATGATCTGGCTAGCCACCATCGGGCAAGCCACGACTTTCGCCTGAAGAACGCAACTCTGGAAAGCGCGAATGCCAGTAAGGATTTGGCCTGTCGGACATTGGTGCCGGGATGCGCTCCATCTTGCTCCTCCCGTAGCGCGATGCTCTCGATCAGTTCGGAGAGACTTCTCCATGTCTGTCCCAAATAAAGAACCGCGCGAGGATCGGGAAGCGGATCGCAAGGATTCAGCCAGCTCAAGACCCCAGACCATGTCCGAACCTCCTGAAGAAGATCTGCTTTCAACGTGAATGCCTTGCCCCAAAGGGCCCGTGTCTTCTGCATGTGACCTGCCAGAAGCTCGAGTGCACCGATCTTCAGTAAGCCCCTGACGCGGAGCCGGTTCCGAAACGGCTCATCGATCGCGTCACCCATAGAAACAAAGTGCCTTTCCAGTGCTTTGAGATCCTCTATCCACATGTTGGGTCTGGACATGCTCCCAGGCCTGGCCGTCCAGGTGCTGACGACCACGTTGATGGGGACAAACTGGCACCCGGCAGCCCAAAGCCGAAATAGCAGGTCTGTATCGTCGGCCTCTTTGAATTCTTCACAGAAGCCTTCCACCCAGTCAAGCCAGTCGCGTCTCATCATTGCTGCCCCAATCTGAAAGCGCGGTGGGAATGGGGCGCAGCTCCGGTCCAGCTTATCGGTGCCAACTTGCTGACTCATAAACGGCTTTCCATTTCTTGAATCAATCCATTGGCAAACCCCGTAGCACAAACCCGCCTCCGGACGCGCATCTAGGAGATCTGCCTGCAGCTCCGCTTTTCGACGCATAAGTGTGTCATCCTGGTCGAGGAAACAAAGATATCTGCCGTGGGAGTGTGCGATGCCGGTATTGCGAGCCCCTGAAACCCCCTTGTTTGCCTGTCTCACGTGGATAATCCGCCCTTCATACCTTTTCAGCACCTGTTGCGTCCCATCGGTCGATCCGTCGTCAACAACGATAACCTCGACCTCCTTCAGCGTCTGGTTCAACGCACTCTCGATCGCCCGAGCAATCGTATCCTGCCCGTTGTATGCAGGTATGATTATGCTAACGATCGGATCCGTCTGCTTCACCACTCTCGTCTATTGCCTTACAGGCAAAAAACATGAAACCTACGAACCTGGGCTTAACCCACTCGGTGTGGTCGAGGATCACCTCTCTGACGACTCGCGCGGGGCCCTGATGGACGAAACTCCGGTCGAAGCTTACGTCGTGCATCACCAGAATCCCGCCCGGTTTGATGAAAGTGACCACTCGATAAAATCGCGCCGCACACACTCGTAGGAATAGTTGCCATCAATGTACAAAAGGTCGATGGGCCTTGACCACTCTGCTGAAATCTGGTGGCTGTAGCCCTCCAATACTCGAACATGCTCGTAGCTGCCCCAACTCCTAATGTTGTAGGTAAACTGATCCAACAACGATCGCGACATCTTCTCGCTGGCTCGACGATAATACCGGAGAGACTCAGGGTCACCATTCGCGTGGAAAGGGTCTATGCAAAACAGAACGCCCTGCTTCTTCCTAATAGCCCGAGAAAGGACTACGGCGGATTTACCCAGCCAGGAACCTATCTCTACTAGAACCGGGGCTTCTGCCGCAAGCCTATTGGCTGCGTCGTAAAGGGCAACAGCCTGCTCTTTGGGCAGCGTGCCGGGTACGTTGAGATGTCCCCAGATCGAGTAGTACGCCCAACCGAGGTTCCTGAGGCAGCTGTAGCGCGCCCTCAGACCAAGATAAGCTTGCTTGCCAAGCAAGGCCTGCAAGGGCGGTCTCAGAACTTCTCTCATAGATTCTCTCCCCAATCCTTCTGGACCAGTTTGGCCAAGGCTGTCAATCCGCCTGGGAAAGGGTATTCCGCGCAAGGCGCCCCGGCTCCTTGCCGCCCCTCTCCTGCGCCTTCCATAGCTTCTTATATGTGTCGCTGATCCTTAACAGTTCGTAGTGAGGGGCGAAGGCCTCGATGGTTCCGTTGGCCAGGACTGCCATCTTGTCGGCCTTGCGGAGTGTGGAGAGGCGATGCGCGACGACGAGCGTCGTTCTGCTCTCCATGAGCCTGTTCAGCTCCTCCTGCATTTGCCCTCCGTCACGGGATCTAGCGCGGTTTTCATAGTATTAGCCACATATGTTTCTCGTCGTTGAAAACAGGGATAATGATGCTGACGTTAGGCAATATCAACGTCCTCCCTCTGGTTTGGCGCCTCATCGGGGCGTTTTCTCGTTTTACGAGCATAAGCAGCGATTCTCTGGACGAAGAGAGTCAACCACGGGCCGATCAGCTTCTTCATCGCACTGCGCCAAAGAGAAACGGACAGCAATAGGCGAGGCCTCATCGAAAGCGCTTTCAGCCACCATCTGCGTGCGACCAGACCCTTGCGCCTCGAGAAGGCAAGATCGGATAGCGACAGGGCAAGGGTCCCCAGGGCGGGCCTGAGGCGCCGCTCGAACCCAGTGGGCCATTCCTCCTGGCACAGCCTCGTCAGGCCACTTGATAACCTGTCCCACACCTGCTTATAGTCGGGCAAACCGTCTGGGTGATGCAGAGGATATGAAGGGTCCTGCCGCCAAACGGCCTGGTCCCATGTGAGCTTGTCCTCAAAAACGTCTGGTCTGAACCTGATCGCCTCTTGCCAGGCCCGCCTCGCCGGCTCCTCCTGGCCGAGTCGAAGCCTCTCGGCGCCTACTTCATACCAGATGCGGCAATAGGCCTTGTTACGAAGAGCTTCAGACGCGCGAGGGCCGAGAGCGGCGAAGAGCTTGTCGAGAACTAGCGTCCTGCCTCTGAATAGCCTCTCGCAATCTCTGGACTGAGTGCCAGGTCTTATCCGATATGTGGCGACGATCTCATCTATGGGATGAAAAGCACAGCCCGCCAGCCACAGCCGGCACCAGAGGTCCCAGTCCTCTCCAGCGGTCAGCCTCTCGTCGAAGCCTCCGACCTTCTCTAACCATTCGCGCCTTATCATGGGTGAGTTGGGCGTGAAGGGGCATCCCACGGGCAGAAGCTCAAGCCAGCCTTCCTTCGGAAGGCGGGCCGGCTTCTTGCCTATCTTTCGGCCGTCCTCGTCCATGAAGAGCGTCGCGCCATAACAGAGTCCGATCTCCGGATTCTTCTCCATGATACTAACTTGCAGCTCCGCCTTAGTCGGCATCAGAAGGTCGTCCGAGTCCAGAAAGCAAACGTACTTGCCGTCGCAGACTTCGATCCCCGCGTTCCTAGCGGCGGCTGGGCCTTTGTTTTCTTGGCGTAGGGAAACTACCCGGCCTCCAAAGCTCTTTACCGCATTTTCCGTCCCGTCTGTCGAGCCATCATCGACAACGATGACCTCAACCTGCTTCAGTGTCTGCGTCAGCGCTGATTCTATCGCGCGACCAACGCGCTTCTTGTCGTTATAGACGGGGATGATGATGCTCACCTTGGGCATTTCGCCTTTGAGAGAAGTCTGCGCCGACCCTTCGATCTCACTGCTCACCATGGCTTGTCCCTGCTTCTTGCGCACTCAAGTTGTCAATGCCGCGAGAATCGTGAATAATGCGCTTAATTCTGTCCGCAGCGCTTTTCAGGTTGGTCTTGAGCTCAAGAACCCGGTGATGCATGTCGCCCTGGACTGACGAACGGTTTGCCGCAAGCGATTCCAACATAGCAACCGTTCGATCAACTTCAATCTCGTCTGATCGAACGACATATTCTTCTAAACCGATTGATGCCATGAAATCCCTACACTTGGGTCGGTACTCGATCATTACGGAGGGGACACCGGCACAGATCGCTGTAACAGTAGCGTGGAGCTTTTCCCCCAGGAATACCGTGCAGCGCTGGCAGAGATCAAGCGCTTGCTGAACATTGTGATAGATCTCATGTATTTCGGGATCTGTAATCCCTGCGCGCTTAGCTACCTTGACCGTGTTCTCGAGATCAGGAGGCCAGACGCAGAGGAAAACAGCCTTCCAACCTCTCGAGCGAAACACCTTGCAGATCTCTGCAACGTTTTTGAGCATTGAGTCCTGATCCCCCCACAGCTGCCCACCTCCGGGCGCGCCGACATTTATGCCTAAGTGCTTCTCCTCTGGATCGGCAGGGGAGGTCTCCTTGGCAAACACTAGGGCCGTATCGCCAACCACCTGAACATCGGCAAGCCCTGCGTCTCTAAGGGCATCCGCCGATAGGGGTCCCCGGACCCCAACGAACTGGCAACGCCCAAGCAATTCCACCCACGAGCTCATTTCATCTGGCCAAAGTCCCTCACTCTTCCAGAACTCGCTACTCGCAACCCCCGTGCCGATAGCAAAGCAAACTGGGCAACTCTCGATCATTCTCCGGAATTTGTCTAGATAACCCCGACCTATTAAGGTCCCGCCACCCAAGCATCCTGCTCTGTAAACGTTTCTCCGCGTAATTCGCTTATACTGGGCCACCTTGTCCAATGAGACGGGGCGAAACGGGAGGATGTCATACCCTGAGAACAGCCTCTGGTGCGCCTCAAACAGCATTTCGTCACCCAGGTTATCGTGTCCCTGCCAACCGATGTACGCAATTCTTTTGCGAAAGGGGTTCCCCAGTTCCCAATATCTCTTGGCTCTTCGGATAATTCTCATTCGCACGCTCTTCTTCGAAGATCAACTCCGCCTGGTGGGAACACGAGTGTCGATGATTCAACTCTCAATCCTGTTCCTCCGCGCTTCAAGATCTGATCACAACAAAAAGAGAGGCAAGATGTCTGGCGATGAGCCAGTCAGTACTGTCCAAGATATGTTGCTTAATCACTTGCCCTGGGCCTGGAAATGGAGCTTGCGCCTCGAAGCTCACATCGTGGAAAGCTAGGAAGCCCCCGTTCTTCACAAAGGGTGCCCACTTGGTGTAGTCGCGTAGGACTGCGTCGTGACTATGGTTACCGTCGATGAACAGCAGATCGATCCCCTTAATCCAATCAGGGGAGTGCTGATAACTATATCCCCTAAGAATAGTGATACGCTGTGGGACACCATGTTTCATGATATTCTCACGAAATCTTGTTTCCATAGTATCTCCGACCTCCGCGCCTGTTCTCAGAACCCGCCCCGAGAGAGGATCTCGCTTCGTGTCAAGTGGGTCTATACAGAATAGAGCGGCCCCTTTCTTACCCCTTATCCCCTGCGAGAGAACAACACTAGACCTGCCGAGAAAGGAACCTATTTCAACTATCACACAGTTATCTGCGAGGGATTTCGCCACGTCGTAGAGGGCAAGCGCTTCCTTTTCCGACAACCATCCGCCAACTTCGCGATAACCATATATAGCGTGGTATCTGAGTCCATGCTTCTTCACCCACAAGTATCGGCCTCTCGCCCTGCAATAGCGCTCCCTGCCCAGAATTGTTTGTAGAATCAGCCTCAGGGAAGTTGTCACTAATCGTGGTAACATGTCGATGTCTATCCTCTCATCTGGCGTGGAGCTGCTGCGATCCGCCCTGTCTGCCTGTCTCCGGCCGCTGCTGGGCTTTCCAGAGGTCTTGGTAGGTTGCGCTCGTCCTCAAGAGCTCGTCGTGGGGGGCGAATGCCTCGATGGTGCCGTTGGCAAGGACGGCGATCTTGTCGGCCTTGCGGAGCGTGGAGAGGCGATGCGCGACGACGAGCGTGGTTCTGCTCTCCATGAGCTTGTCTAGGGCATCTTGCACAAGCGTCTCCGTGATGGAATCAAGCGCGCTTGTCGCCTCGTCCAGAAGGAGTATGGGGGCGTTCTTCAGGACTGCTCTGGCGATGTTGATGCGCTGCTTCTGGCCGACCGAGACGCCGGTTCCGCCGGCGCCGATGACGGTCTCATATTTCTTCGGCCACGACACTATGTCGTCGTGGATGTTTGCCGCCCTGGCCGCCTCGATGACCTCACGTTCTGTGGCGTTTGGCCTTCCGTATCTTATGTTTTCAAGTATTGACGTGTTGAAGAGGAACGGCTCCTGCGTGACAATCGCAATGCTATCCATGAGGTCCGCGAGTTTTATTCTTTTGGCGTCGGTGTTGTCGAAGAGAACCTTCCCTTGCTTAGGATCGTAGAAACGGACGGCGAGATTTAGCAGCGTCGTTTTGCCGACACCCGAGGCGCCGACGACGCCGATCGTCTCGCCCGCGCGGATCTTGAGGTTCACGTCCTTGAGCACCATAGCTGTATCGTAGGAATAAGAGACGTTGTCGAATGTGATCTCGTGAGGCGTGGTTCTTAGCGGCAGGGCGTCCTTGTCGTCCTCGATCTCTGGCTCTGTCGCAAGGAACTCCTCGACCCGGTCCAGGCTGACTGTCTGCGTCTTGATCATCGTGTATGCATGCATGATGGTTCGCATTGGCCCGAACAGCTGGTTTAGAATCAGGATGAATGCGATCAACGTGGGCCATTCGATGGTCTGATCGAGCATCTTCACGCCGCCAAATACGATAACGAAGACGACCCCGAACCCGGCGAGGCTGTCAAAGATGACGCCGGAAAGCGATCGGGTCCGAACTACCTTCATAAGCTGTTTGAACCACTCAATTGCGGAGTTCTGGCAGGCTTGGGCCTCCCTTTCTTCGCCGCGAAAGGCCTTCACGATCCTTATCCCCGCAAGTATCTGCATCAGGAGGTTCATTATGTGCACGCCGTGGAAGCGCGCCTTTCTTGACGCCTCAAGCAGCCTTGTGCCTATGTGCATTATTGGATACAGGGCCAGCGGCAGCGCCACGAGTCCCCACAGCGCCAGATTCGCGTTCATCTTTACTGCGGCGATAAAGAGGCCGGCGGCGGCCAACACAGCGGTGACGATCGAGCAGGTGGTGTCAACCAGCATCCGAAGCGAACCCACATCACCGCTGGTAGCCTTGATGATGTCGCCTCTGGTGTGCTTGTCGAAAAAGCTGAGCGAGAGTTTGAGCATGTGTTGGACCATCTTGAGTCGCAGATTGAGCTCGATTCTCCGCCCGAGCTCAGTCTGAAGGACCTTGGAGAAGTAGTCAGCGATGCTGCGGCCCATCCAGCATGCAAAGATAAGCCCTGCTGCGCCCCAGAGCATTGCTGTAACGTGCGCTGCACTGTCAGTTCCCAGGGACTCCAAGACATTCTCCAGGAAAGTCTTGACCATCCAGAGGTAGCCGACCTGAAGGGCGGACCTTGCCACACCGCTCACAACGAACTCGGCTGTGACCAGGCGATGCTCCCACATCAGCTTTAACGCAACCAGCAACTTCTTCAGCATTTCATCTTACGTCTCGATTATTGAGGAAGTCTTTAAGGGCAGAGCAAGCCCCGCCCCTACGATCTCCGACACCGACTTATGGGACAGCCTCTGTAGCTCCATGAACATCGGCAGACTCAGTGTCTCATCGGCGAGCATCTCAGCAACTGGGAAGTCCCTTTCTCGCAGCCTAGGTAAGCCCAGGCGTCCTGCAGGCGCAGTGGAAGGGATAGTGTAGCCCAGTTGAAATGCCCCTCCCGGCGAGGCGCTCCCGAAGTTCGTCTTTTTTTCTCACTCCGATCATAATAAGGGTAACACACGCTTTTGGTGTAGTTTGGCTCAAAGGCAGCGATAATGTCAAGTAGGTCCAGAAACTCGCCCCAAAGGCTGCGTTGCGGTGCCTCATCTCGTTGAACTTATCGAGCTCATCGGGGCTCGCCGGCCTACTTCATGCCCTGCTGAATCAGATCGTGCAGGCGTATGAGTCCCGCTAACCGTTCAGTATCTTGCTCTAAGACAGGCAGAACCGAGATCTGACTCTGTCGGTCCTCCATTAGGGACAGCGCGTATGTTGCCATGTCGCCTTCACGAACCTTGATTGGGTCTTCGGTCATGACGGTGGAGACTGGCTCGTCGATCAGTTTGTCGAGGTTTTCCTTCAACAGGATGCGCCGCACGTCGCCATCAGTTACAATGCCGAGCAGGTTGCCTGAACGGTCAAGAACGCAAACCGCTCCAAGAGGCATTCTCGTCATCTCGGTTACTGTCTGCCTAATGCTCGTGTCGGGCAGCACGAGAGCGATGGCATCCTTTGGATGCATGACGTCGCCTACTTTCATTAGCAGTCTTCTGCCGAGCGCTCCCGAGGGATGGAAGCGCGCAAAGTCCTCGCGCTTGATCCCTTTGGCGATGATGAGCGCCGCAACCAGGGCATCCCCCATCGCCAGCGTCGCCGTAGTGCTCGTGGTCGGCGCGAGGCCCAACGGACAAGCCTCTTTCTCCACGCCGATGTCTAAAACGACGTCGGCAAGCTTGGCAAGCGCGGACTCAGGTTTGCTTGTCATTGCGATTATCTTGACGCTGTGCTCCTTGAGTATCTTCACCGGCTGCAAGAGCTCCGCGTTGCCGCCGCTGTGCGAGATGGCGATCATCCTGTCACCCGAGCTGATCATGCCAATGTCGCCGTGCAACGCCTCAACTGGATGGATGAAATACGCCGGCGTCCCCGTGCTGGAAAGCGTCGCGGCGATCTTTCTGGCTATCAGCCCAGACTTGCCCAGGCCGGAGACAAACGTTTTGCCCTTGGCGTCTGCGAGAAGTTCGACTGCGGCGAGGAAACTGTCGTCAATCCTGTCAGCAAGGTTTGAAACAGCGGCTGCCTCCTCCTTCAATAGCCGCCTCGCCTCATTCGTCGAGGTCATCAAGAGTTCTTTGCTCAGATTAGTCATTCTCCAAAGCCCTCAATCTTGGTTTCGGTGATGGCTCGCCTGATGCTCAGACAAGCGGCAACGATCCTGCGGAACGTGGGTGGCGTAATCATGTTCGGCCCGTCGCAAGGCGCTTTGTTTGGGTCGTCGTGAACCTCGAAGAACAAGCCGTCGCAGTCAGCTGCCACAGCGGCATACGCCAGTGGCTCCACGAACTCCCTGGCCCCGCCAGACGAGCCTCCCGCAGCGCCCGGCAGTTGAACCGAATGGGTCGCGTCGAAGATCACCGGCACGCCTATGCCCTTCATGATCGGAATGCTCCGCATATCAACCACCAGGTTGCCATACCCGAGCGTAGTGCCTCGCTCAGTCAAGAACACCTCACAGTTGCCCGTGCTTCTGACCTTTTCGACGCTGAAACGCATGTCGGCCGGGGACATGAACTGACCTTTTTTGATGTTGACCGGAAGCCCGGACCGTCCCGCCTCGACCAAAAGATCGGTCTGCCGACACAGAAACGCCGGAATCTGCAAAGCATCAACAACCTGGGCAACCGTCGCAATCTGGGCCGTTTCGTGCACATCCGTCAGCACTTTCAACCCGAGCCGATCCTTGACCTGTTGCAGGGCCTCAAGGCCCCGTTCCATGCCGATACCTCTGAACGACTCGACCGACGTTCTGTTGGCCTTGTCGAAGGAAGACTTGAAAACGAAGCCGACGCCGAGGGGCTCCAGCGCCTCCTGAATCATCTCCGCGACCATGACCGCGTGCGCTGCTGATTCGACAACGCACGGCCCGGCAATGAGAAATAGCTCCCCTTCCTTCCGTTCTGCAAACAAAGCCCTATACCTCTTCTGAATGCTCGTTGTTTGCCGCGAGCTCGCAGTATCGCTTGAGTCCTTCCTCAACGCTTGTCCGCGCCTCAAAGCCCAGGTCGCGCCGAGCGGCGTCAATGTCCGCAAGCGAATGCCTCACGTCCCCCGGCCGGCGGTCAACGTGGACGGAGGCGACCTTGACGTTCAGATAGTCGCTCAGAAGTTCCGCAAGTCGATTGACGGTGATTCTGCTGCCACAGGCGATGTTGAAAACACCTCCCGCACAATTGGGCGCCTCGGTTCCAGCCAGATTGGCGTCGATGACGTTCCTAATATGGGTGAAGTCCCGCGTCTGCTCCCCGTCGCCGTATATCCGAGGCGCCTCACCTCGCAGCAGGGCGGTGGCGAACTTCGGGACGACAGCGGCGTATTGAGACGTTGGGTCCTGCCTGGGCCCAAAAACGTTGAAATATCGTAGGGAGACGGTCTCGAGGCCAAACAGCTCGTAGAAGACGCGGCAATAATGCTCGCCCGCAAGTTTCGACACCGCGTAGGGGGACACCGGGGCGGGAGTCATTGTCTCTACCTTCGGCAGCACTTCGGAGTCCCCATAGACCGATGATGACGACGCATACACGAACCGCTTGACGCCCGCCTCTTTTGCGGCCTGAAGCAGATTCAGCGTCCCGACGACGTTAGACCTGTTGCTCGCTATCGGGTCCCTGATTGAACGAGGCACAGAGGGGAGAGCAGCCTGATGCATGACGTATTCGACCTCCGAAACCGCCTTCTTGCACACAGACAGGTCCGCAATGTCGCCCTCGATGACCTCCACTTCATCCTGAAACGCAACGATGTTGTCACGCTTTCCCGTGCTGAAATTGTCCAGTATTCTCACTCTCTTGCCCAGCTGGACAAGCCGCTCGACTATGTTTGACCCTATGAAACCAGCGCCGCCCGTTACAAGATAAGTTCCCATGCTAAACCCTATTCACCGATTGACTATTATATTGCGGCAAAGTTCTGACTCAGATTACCCCGATAGGTTACCATTCTTCAATATCGATTCCGCACCCGGCAGCCTTTAGTGTATTGCATTGACGCGATAATAAGATATCCGGGCGCGACCAGGTATGCCAGGCAGGAATGGGGACGAGTTCCGGCATTAGCCTCGGAGAAACATCTAGCAAGCTGACGTGTTTAGTTGAGAGAAATACGGGCAAGCAGCCAAAAAGGGATTGAGCCTGACTTCTTTTGGGACAACGAATACCGCGAATTAGTTGTTTTTTTAGATTCCGATGTCTAGTATGCGGCGGCGCTTCGGCAGATGGCCGGAGGCCAAGCGATAACAAACAAAAGGACACGAGGAGAGGGACGATGAAGATGGGTCATAATCCACCCAGCTACAACGTCGAGTATGATGTGAATCCCACGCAGGACACGCTTCGCGATTTGGCGATGGAGCACGCTCCCTGCATGGTCAAGACGGCGTTCGACAGCCTTGACAAGATTACGCGGCTCAAGGCGCGACTCGCGGCAAAGACTTACATTGTCGCTACTGAGGGTGAGAGCTCGAAGTGGTCGGGCAAGACGATCGATCGCGACAAGGCTGAGAAGCTGATTGCGCACCAGAAGGAGTTCATCGAGAAGAGCGGGCGTCTGATTCAGATTGACGGCTATCAGGGCCTTCACAAGCACGCCATTCCGGTTCAGTGGCTTTACACGCTTGATGCAACCAATCTGGCCGCGATGCAGCAGATTCTGACGTTCCCGCGCTCTGGAGTTGAGACCGAGGAGCAGATGAGTCAGCCGCATAGGCCGTATTTCCGCGTCGTGATGACGCCGGGCTGCAAGGCGCCGGGCATGGATGGCGAGATAGCGATGATCGTCGATCTCGACAACTGGACGACTTACGTGATCGGCTCGGACTACTTCGGCGAGAGCAAGAAGGGTATGCTCAGGATGCTGAACCACTACGTGTATCTTCAGGGCGGCCTGGTGCTGCACGCGGGCTGCAAGGAGATCACGGTCGGCGGCGAGCGCATCGCGATGGGGATTCTGGGCCTTTCTGGAACCGGCAAGACCACGACCACGTTCAGCAAACAGGGCGAGCTGACCAGGCCGATTCAGGACGACATGATAGCGATCTGGCCCGAGGGCGAGATATCGATTACGGAGAACGGCTGCTTCGCCAAGACCTGGGACCTCAGGGAAGAGGCGGAGCCAACGATCTATCATGGAACCGTCGATCCATCCGCGTGGCTGGAGAACGTCTATTTCAACGAAGACGGAACGTTCGACTTCGCCAAGCTGGGCCTCTCAGCCGACGACGTCAAGCGACTGAAGGACATCCTGGTTGCAACCGGCGCCTCGGAGGAGAACGTCGATAAGTATATCAGCGGCGAGGTCAAGTTTGACGACGTCGTTGACGAGAATGGCATCGCCGAGGATGGCTGGGACTTCGTGGTGTGGTCGCAGAATGGGCGATCGATCATCCCGATGAGCGCGATCAAAGGCGCCGCAGACCTGACCGATATCCCACCGCTTCGTTCGCTGGGTATCTTGAACAGGGACGAGGGCAGGGACGCCGCGATGCCGGGCATCGTTCGGTTCACATCTCCGCTCCGTGCGGCGGCGTATTTCATGCTGGGCGAGACTTCCAAGACCTCAGCGGCGGGGAAAGAAAGAGGCAAGACGCGCTCTCCCTTCACGCAGCCGTTCTTCCCACTTGTGTTTGGGCTGATGTCCAGTCGCTTTGGTGAGCTCGTGAAGAAGCTACCCGGTCTCACCACTTGGCTGATGAACACAGGCTATGTGGCCGGCGACGAGAAGGACTGTCAGGCTGGCAAAGCGTTCAAGGTCAAGATCAAGCACTCGTCAGCGATGCTCGAGGCGATGATACGGGACGAGATCACATGGAAGGTCGATCCCGATTTCGGCTACGAGATAGTCGATGTCGATGCTCCTGAGAACGCGAAGCTGCTCGAGAAGGTACCCGTGGAAGTCCTGAATCCAAAGGTCTTCTACGAGAAAGAGGGCCGCATGGACGAATACAACGACTGGGTCAAGAGGATGAAGACCAACAGGGCGGAGTTCTTGAAAAAATACAACGTCCCTCAAGAGATCCAGGACCAGTTGTAAAGCTGAAAGATAGATTGGATGTAGTTTGGGGGCGGACACTGGACGACGGTGTTCGCCCCCTTTTTGTTTGGAGAGAGGAATATGGCCCAAATGATATGGTTCGGACATTCCTGCGTCGGCTTTCGGACAGAGCAAACCTTTTGCCTGTGCGACCCCATCAGCGATCCTGATCTGCTGAGCGAGATACCGCCGCTCGAAACACCGCCAAAGGGCATCTTCGTATCACACGAGCACTGGGACCACTTCCATCCTGAGACGATCTCTCAGGTTGCGGCCGAGAGGACGATCATCTACGGCCCGAAAGATGTCATCGATCTTTTGCAGACTGATAATCGGTTGAGCCACCTCTGCGCAAGAGCGGTCGAGCCCGGCCAAATGATCGACATCGGCGACGTCGCCTGCGAGGTCTTTTCCGCCTCAGAGGGCGTTGCATACGTCTTCACCTTTAAGCGGGACGACATAGTCGTCTTCTTCATGGGCGATTCGGTGCTGCTTGAGCCGATGAAGAGTATAGAGGCGGACATCGTGTTCTTCCCAATGTGGCCGTTCAAGGACCCGAAGCGCGGCCGCGAGCTTTCTGACTTTCTGAAGTCGAGCATATCGATACCGATGCACTTCCACCAGGAGCCGAGCGCCAAGCAGAACTTCTTCATAGATATGGCGAAGTTCGCCAGTCTGACGGACCCCATTGGGACAGTCAGGGCTCTGTCTAGGGGACAAGACTATGACGTCTGGGTTAGCGGCGCGAAGGTCCGGCTGGAGCCATCAGTCGAGAGGAAGAGGTGAGGGAAAAAGGGGACAAAAGGAAAAAAGGACAAAGGGAGAAAGGGAATTGACGCAGGGCATCGTCCCTGACCCGCCCGCGTAGGTCAATAGGTTAATAGGTCAAATGGGATGTCAGGTTGGCGCTTAAGCGTGTCGCTGCCCTCGTTCTTTCCGTTTCTTCTTTTTCCCTATTTCCGCGCCGCGGAAATGCCGCAAATGGCGCTTGACTAGAGCGGCGGATGTGTTTCAATATATCAGGTTTTTCCAGGGTAGTTTCGGCGCTTATGCCGGACTCTGGAGGGTGATCAGGTCGAGACTTGGGGTTCTGCCCATCTCGGGTTTGGTCGCACACAGAACTGCCACAAATTGGGAGGGTCACTCTAGTGGCGGAGACAGGCGTTGTCAAGTGGTTCAAGAGCACCTATGGGTTCATCAAGAGGGATGCTGGCGAGGACATATTCTTTCATATCTCTGACGCAGAGGGCGAAAGGCCTCTGAATAAGGGCGACAAGGTCCAGTTCGAGGTAACGGATTCCGAGAAGGGGCCTCGTGCGGTGAAGATCACTCTGACCGAATAGTTCAAGAACAGTACAGCCTACAGAGGACCTTTCAGGTTAGAACCGTTCTCCCGGTGCAAGTTGTTGTCGGGCACCTTGGTTGATCATTGTGGTCAGGAACCAGGGGCATGAGTATGCCGTGAATCAAGCGTGAGAGGGCCGTCAACTTGAGCAAGAACAGTAGTTCAGGCAGCGCAGCGTTGGACAAGTCCTCTGGGGCTTCGGGCAAGTATTCGCTCGGCGATTATGTCGTGGTTAATCTCGTTGTCTGGGGCCTTCTTCTGATCGTCGGGTTGATAGCCTATTTTGGGATCGACAAGGCGCCGGTCGTGCCGTTTCTGCTGCTGGTCGTGGGCTGCGGCTTCACGGTAGTCTCGATCTATGACTGGGCATTTGACAGGGCGGCGAGCCGCTCGGGTAAGCACGGCACGGCTGAGCGATGAGCACCCTGGTTCTGGTCGGCCTGCAATGGGGCGACGAGGGGAAGGCGACGATCGTTGACGTTTTCGCAGCGCGAGCGGATGCAGTTGTCCGTTACTCAGGCGGCGCGAACGCCGGGCACACGGTAGTCGTCGGCGACGAGAAATACGTCTTTCACCTACTGCCGGTCGGCGTCCTTCATCCTGAGAAGCTCAGCATAATCGGCAACGGCGTTGTGGTCGATGTTGAGCAGCTGTTCTCGGAGATCGACATGTTGAGGACGCGTGGCCTCGAGATCGGGGACAACCTCGTCGTCAGCTCCCGCTGCCACGTAACGTTTCCCTATCACAAGGCGCTCGAGAGACTGGCGGAGACGCGTCGAGGCAAGCAGGCGATCGAGACGACGCTGCGAGGCGTCGGCCCCACGTTCGTTGACAAGTTCGCCAGAGACGGCGTCATGGTCTGCGACCTGTTCCGCGAGGATATGTTGATGGAGAAGCTTCGTCGCAACGCTGAGGAGAAGAATTTCATCCTTGAACGAGGCGGGTCGGAGGCGCATTTCGATGCGGAGTCGCTGCTAGCGCAGTTGAGGCCACATGCCGAGCGGCTCAGGCCATTGGTCGGGGACGCCTCGCTCATCCTCTGTGACTACATCGATCGCGGCAAGAAGGTGCTGTTCGAGGGGGCGCAGGGGACGCTCTTGGACGTTGAGTACGGCACTTACCCATTCGTTACGAGCTCATACCCTACAAGCGGCGGGGCGTGCGTCGGCTCTGGGGTGCCGCCCACGAAGATCGACAAGGTTGTTGGCGTCTTGAAGTCCTATTGCACGAGGGTAGGCGCCGGACCGTTCCCGACCGAGGACTTGGGCGAGCGCGGCAAGATGCTCAGCGAGCGGGGGAACGAGTTTGGCGCGACCACAGGACGGCCGAGGCGCTGCGGCTGGCTCGATTTCGTTGCGCTTAAGTATGCGGCTCGTGTCAACGGCATCACCTCTATTGTCGTAACGAAGCTGGATGTCTTGGATGAGCTTCACGAGATTCCCGTCTGTGTCGCTTACGAATACAACGGCGAGAGGCTCTCGGAGCTGCCGCCGGAGATCGACATACTGGCCGAATGCAAACCAGTCTATGCCCATCTGCCCGGCTGGGAAGAACCCACGAGGGGCGTGACTGACCTGGCTCAGCTTCCCAAGAATGCCGTGGCCTACCTGCGCCGGATTGAGGAGGAGGCCAGTGTAGGCATCGGCATGGTATCGACAGGCCCTCAGCGGAAGTCCAACATCGTCCTGGACACGGACCTGCTCGCCTTCTAAACCGGCTCAGGGACCGGGCGGCTTCATTTGTCTGCAATTAGCGTGGATTTGCACGCAATCCGATACACCGTAGAGTCCCTGCTATTTGAGGCTCATCATTGAGCGCTACAATGGTTGACATAAGCATGAAATGACGTAATGTCCATACAACACGCTAAATATGCGGCGGTATGTGATTACAGGGAGGAACGATATGACCATTGATAAGCCTTTGACTGAGATAACTGAAGCCGATCTTCAGTATTACGTGGATGAGAAGGTCGTTGAGAGGAAGACTCTCGAGTACAAGGAGGCCCTACCTGGCAGGGATGATAAGGCCAAGAAGGAGTTTCTGGCAGATGTATCGTCGTTCGCGAATGCGGCGGGCGGTCACATCATTTATGGAATCAAGGAGGAAAACGGAGAACCGGCGCAGCTTTGCGGCTTGGGAGAGATCAATGTGGATGACGAGAAACAACTCCTCGAAAACCTGATGCGGGATTGCCTGAGGCCACGCATCCCCCGCGTCGACATTCTGCCTGTTGGCTTGACAACTGGCGGTGTAGCGATTGTGATTAGCATTCGCACGAGTTGGGCGCTGCCGCATGTCGTGAGTTACCGTAAGCAATGGCGATTCTATTCACGGAATTCGGTGGGTAAGTATCCTCTAGACGTTCAAGAGCTGCGCTCTCTCTTCGCGCTTTCTGAGACCAGGGCCGAGTGGATTCGAAACTTCCGGGCAGAGCGACTCGCGAGGATTGTCGGGCACGAGCCACCAGTGCCCTTGCCGGAGGGAGCTAAGCTTATCGTTCATCTGGTTCCGTTTTCCGCACCCAATTTGGCCACCAAGTTCGATGTAACACTGGCTAAGAGATGTAGATCTAAGCCTAGACCAATTGACGCACGAGGTTACGGTCCCAGCCACCGGTACAACTTCGACGGCTGCCTTCTCTATTGTGAGACCTCTAACGTCCCCTACGTGAAGTCATATTTACAGTTTTTTCGGAATGGGGCTCTTGAAGCGACAACCGTATCGGGCCTCTCATACAAGCCCAATGACGCAACTCCAAAATTCACATTTGAGGATTCGTTACTCGAGCGGCTTCCAGACTACTTAGAATTTATGAAAGAGGCCTGCATGGAGCTGCCAATTGCGTTGATGGTGAGTCTTCTCGGTATCAGAGGGTATGATGTGGAAGTAGGCCGCCATAAAGATACTCGCAGGATTCCCGACGAATTGCGTGGAGTTGAAAGGAATGATCTCATCCTCCCAGAAATTCTCATTGATAGCTGGGAGACCTGCGCGGAGGATATTCTGAGGCCGGTCCTGGATACCATTTGGAGCGCATGCGGATTTCCGCGCTGCTTGCTCTATGACGAACATGGTAACTGGCTAGGGGAGTAGGGACTAATAGGACGCTTCGATGCAAGGAAGTGACGTCGTCTTCTACCGAGAAGGGTGCCATTGGGTGGCGCAAGCACTGAATGTGGATGTCTCGTCGTTCGGGGATACGGTTGACGAGGCCCGTGCCGCCATCAGAGAAGCGTTGGAGCTCTATTTTGAGGATGACACTACGTCCGGCTAATACGACCGCCGGGGCGCGTCGAAGGCGCGGCGGGCGTGCTTTTCGACGGTGAGGGCGCCGGCCTCGTCCTTGACGACGCTCACGATGTCGAAGCGGGCGTTGACCTTGTGCAGTAGGCCGTTCTTTCGCATGTAGGCCTCGGCCACGCGGTTGATCGTCCGCTGCTTCTTTCTGGTAACGGCGCGCTCGGGCTGGGCGACGTGCGTGCTCGAGCGCGTCTTGACCTCGACGAAGACCAGCGTCTCGCCCTCCTGGGCGATGATGTCTATCTCGCCGGCCCTCGTCCAGTAGTTGACGGCCAGTATCTCGAGGCCCTCCTCCCTCAAGAACCTGGCCGCAAGCGCCTCGCCCGACTCGCCAATCGGCCTCTCAGAACGCTTCAAAAGGCTCATTTATAGTATGTTCCTGTCCACAGATTACGCAGATTACACAGATTTCAGAGGTAAGGAACACGACAGCTGAATGTTTTGCCTCGCAGGCTGTCCAAGATGTCCTCTGCTCATGGAATGAATCCCCTATACTCTCCCTCTAATCTGCGAAATCTGTGTAATCTGCGGATAGCTCCCGTGTGTCTAATAAACGCCAAAGTGCGAAGTTGCGAGGTTGGTCACAAAGTCGAACGTTCCGGGCCAGAAACCGGCCGCGAAGACGAAATAGTCGCCGGTCGGGACGCCGCCCGGAATTTGCAGCGCCAGGAGCTCGAACTCCGGGAGCGCGGAAAGAGCCGGTAGAACCACCGGGACAGGCTCTGAAATGCTGTTGAGCTGCGGGTAGAAGATGAGCTCGCCGGTCGGGAACATGATGGCGACATAGACGTCGAGCCAGAGCTCGCCCTTAAGGTTGGAGTATGCCCCGTAGAGGCTGAAATGCTCGCCGACCGAGAATACCGTGTCGTTTGGTCTGATCGAGAAAGTCGGTCCCCAGAAAGACTCTTGGAGAAAACCCGAGTAATCCACTCCGTCAGAGACACGGTCGCCCTGTCCGTAGGGATTGTAGAACCCGCCCGTTGAGGTGTCATCCGAGGTATCAGATGGCCCCGTCTCGTGTCCCCAGAAGCACTCTCGCGCCTCAACAACCGTGTGACCGCTCTCGTTCATCACCGCGTATTGGCTGTTCTCCAAGAAGTTGCAGTGGTCGATCGTGGGTTGTGCGCTGTCTCTGCAAAGCACCGCGGTTTCGTTGCCGATGAAGAAACATCCAAGCAGCGTGGGGTCAGCGTTGACGGCCTTTAGTCCGATTTCGACGGAGTGGGCGATGAGGCAGGTGTTGAAAAGCACATTCGCGCCCATCGAGAGATATACTGAGGCGCTTCCTTCTCTGCCCTGACCGCCAAACGACACGGCACAGCAGGATAGGAAAGACGCGGCAGAGGAGCTTGACAGGAACCTGACGCCTGAGAAGTCCCCCGGCGCCGGCAATGTCTCATCTCCATCCCCGTTGGAGTCGCCGCCTGCCCAGTCGTTCGCATACGATGTGAATGTTACTCGCTCAAGCGGGGTTCCCTCCGCACGGAGCTCGCCATAGACGTCGAGGCGCCCTTCTGGATTGATGAATTTGACGATTGTTCCCGGCTCGAGAGCGAGCGTCGTGTCGCGAGCGATGTCAAGCAGGCCCACCCCTCCGAACAGGCTGACGACGTAAGGGATACCCGGATTCTGCCAGGTTCCGGACTGCTGGATCGTGCCCGATGCGAGAAGCACCCCTCGGTAGGCGTTGTCGATGAATACATTGCCCGAGTAGTCGGGGAACGAATCGAGGCTGCGCTGGTAGATCGGGAACCTCTCGCACTCGATGAACGTACAATCCGTGATTCTGGGCGACGCGCCGTCGGTCAGGATGCCGTAGAGGCCGCTATACTTGAACTCGCAGTTCTCGATGGCTATGTCAGCGCCATCCTCGCATTGGACTAGGCCCAACACATCGTTCTCACTTGCGCCGCCATACTCAAAGACGCAGTTGGTGAGTCGGCTGTGGGCCACGCCGGGGCCGGAGAACCTGATGCCAGACCAGTCGCGCGGAAACGGCGGCGTATTGTTAGTTGAAAACAGCACTCCATCCGCGATGAGCGTCCCATAGACTGTGAAGTTGGTCGGTCCGTCCTTGAACTTGATAGCAACGCCCGGCTCAATTCGCAGCACGCCGGTCGGCTCAATCACTATGTCCGACTCGATGATGTAGGGCAGGCCACCTGGCTCGCCGTCGCAGTTGTCCCCGCCGATGATGCCGTTAGTGCCCAGCACAACCTCGCCGGATATACTCCGGTCGTGTATCTGGTAGAGGCACTCCTCGCCAACCAAATAGTAGTCCCGTGAAATGTAGCTCGCTGCCATAAGGTCGAGCGGCGCCAGGGCAGTGAATAGTCCAACCAGAGCCAAGATTATCGTCCGATTCATCACACCCTCCAATTATGAGTAGTTATTCGCCATCGTCTGCACGAGTTCTGCCGCGTTGTAGGAACTTCTCACAAGCGGACCGGCCAAGACGTGTTTGATCCCTAGTGACTCGCCTCGCTTGCTGAGGTCGTCGAAAGCGGCCGGTTCGTAGTACTTAGAAACGGGCGCGTTGGCCCTCGACGGCTGCATGTACTGGCCGATTGTAACAGCATCCAGACCTATCGAGGCGAGGTCCGAGAGCACCGCCTCGACCTCTGAGAGCGTTTCTGAAAGGCCGATCATGAGCCCTGACTTAGTGATTACGTTGGGCTCGGTGTCCCTCACAAGACGAAGCAGCTGAAGCGATCTCTCGTAATCGGCGCCCGGCCGAACGCTTGGATAAAGCCGCGGCGCCGTCTCGACATTGTGATTGAACACATCCGGTCTGGCCTCAACGACGGCTCTGAGCGCAGGTCTGTTGCCCCGAAAGTCCGGCGTTAGGACCTCTACCGTCGTGCCGGGATTAAGCTCTCGTATCGCCCGTATTGTTCTCACGAAGTGCGAGGCGCCTCCGTCGCGGAGATCGTCCCTCGTAACCGATGTTACGACGCAGTGTTTCAGGCCGAGCTTCTGCGCGGCGCGTGCCACGTTCGTGGGTTCAGTCGGGTCAAGCGCCGTCGGCTTGCCTTTCTGACAGCCGCAAAAAGCGCAATCCCGCGTGCAGATGTCGCCCAGAATCATGAACGTGGCGGTATCACGCGAGAAGCATTCCGCGATATTTGGACACCGCGCCTCCTCACAGACTGTGTGCAGGCCCAGACTGCGCAGCAGCTTCTTGGTGCTGTGAACTTGGGGCGTGAATCTGTGTGGCGCCCGCAGCCAGGGCGGGAGATGCTGCCGGAGGCTCATCGGTCCTCTGAGAAGCGCCTTATCCAGAGGTCTTTGTATCCCTGTTTTACGAGTTTTCTGGCCGTGGCGTCGTAGTCTGCCGCCGTGTTCTTTCTTCCGACGAGGACGAGATATAGACGAGCCTTATTGCTTACGGGCTTCAGCCACGCCTTGAAGCCCAGACGCTTGAGCTTTCGGACTTCGGCCCAAGCGTTCGCGTGCGACTTGTATGCCCCCAATTGAATGGCGAAGTACGTTGTGGTCGAGGGCTTCTTACCGCTGGGCGCAGGTCTCTTGACGGCGGGAGCCTTCTTGACGCTGACCGCTTTGGGCGTCTTCTTCGGAGTCGGCGAAGGACTCAGCGTCGGCGTCCTCTTGGGCTTCGGGCTGGGCCTTGCTTCTGAAATGGCCTTTGACGTTGGTCTCTTTGTCGGTGTTGGCTTCGCTTCCGGGGACTTGGCTGGGCTTGCAATGGGGGATGCCGAAGGTGTGTCGCTTGGGAGCTCGTAAGCTTGCGACGGCGAGCCAAACACTCGCCAGGGCACGGGTTTCTCCTTCTTCTTTCTGGCTTCAGTTTCGCTCTTTGCAGTCTTGTCGGCTGTCGTCGGCTGAGGCGTCTCCGCCTTGACCTCCTGAGTCGCCTCGGTCGCTCCTTCCTGCTTCGCCCCCTCCTTGAAGAGGTCCTCCCGCTCGAGCTTCGCAGTGACGTTCTGGTCAGGATAAGGCCCGAGATAACGGCCGACGATAGCTCCAAGTGTGAATGCCGCGAATATCACGAGCGCTGCGCCGAAAACTAGTAGATAAAGGTCGCGTCCCTTGAGGGTCAGGTGATATCTGACTGGCAGCTTGGGAGTCCTTCCGACCTCAGGCTCGTCCGTGTCAAACTCAGGCGCTGCCTCGGACGTGTCGTCGGCCCCCTCTTCAGCCTCCTCGCCGCGCTGGGGCGATGTCTCTTCCTCCGCCAATTGATTCTCCTCCTGGCATGTATTGTATCGAGGATTTTACGCCCCGCAATCCTGAAGTGTCAAGCTGTGTCAGGAGGGCTTCTGTAGGCAGGAAATGCAGAATCATCCTTTTCTGCTGACGCAGCCATAGGCTACTGTGGGGCAGGGGGCTCCCGTGGATAGCCCCAACTTCACACTAGGAGCATTATGGCCAATCCACGCGGAATTTGCGTGACAGACACGCAGAAATGGGGGACAGCGTCCCAGCGTGGTTGATCAGGACACCGAATTTAAAGAAGTGGGGGTAGGGATATGATCGCTCGGCAACCTCGAACTCGAACACGACCTCCGGCCCATATACGAAGCCTTCTGGAATCACGAAGTCCGAAAGCCACGGTTTGAACTTCTTGTCTATCCGCTCTGGAGTGATGTAGCAATTCATTCCCTGGCTCCGGAAAAACACCACCAGATAAACGTCAACGCAGACTTCTTGTCCGAGGTTCTGCCCCTCCAGTGACAGCGTTATGCGGTCCCCGGGTTGAAAGGGACCTCCGTTGACGGCGCACTTGCTCTCGAACTTGGCGTAGGGTAACTCCGGCGTGTAATGGAAGCCCATATCAACCGGGGGCTGATCAGGTTCCTCATCACTTCTGGTCGTGAGATTCCTGGGTATCTCATGATTGACAAAAACAGCGCCTGCATCGATACACGGACTATCGACATCTTGGCCGGCGTCGCGTGAGGAGAGATAGAGACTACCCTGTGGACCAGCTACAAACAGAGGGTCATCTGAGATGTTCCCCTCGCCGCCCAGAGACCAATCCCTGATGCAGGAGTAACGCGGTGTCGCGATCAGGTAGGGGGCATGGAAGTCACTGGCTTCAGGGGCGCTGTTACCCCAGATGATGCTGCTCTCGATGCCAGAGTAGAAGCCCTCATGATACACGCCTCCCCCCTTTAGTCCTGCCCTATTACCAACAATTGTGCAGTTACCAAACGTAATGCCAGTGGACAAAAACGGAGCGTAAACCCCACCTCCGTTCTCGTAAGCCTCATTATACGCTATCAGACAGTTGGTCGCGTGGGATGACATGTCACATTCAAACAGGCCCCCTCCATTTTCCGCTGTATTCCCTACGATTGCGCAATTGAAGAGATCAGTCTTCCCGCATCCGACACCACCGCCCCGGTTATAGCTGATCAGACAGTTTGAGATAATACCCTCGTAGCACGTAACGCCCGTGCCGGAGTTACCAGTAACAGTGCAATTGAACATGATCCCCCTGAATGCTGCGACACCCTTCCCGGAGTTCTGGCTAATGATACAGTTGCTCATTACACCATCAGCCCATATCATCCCATTGCACTTGTTGTCGGTGACCAGGCACTCTGTGATAATCGCATGGCAGTCGGAGACAGCTGCTCTATCCGAGTAAAGGCTAGCGTTGAGGATTTCGTTCTCCGCAATGACGCAATTGCTGATCACGCCACAGCAACGTTCCATCCCCGCGCCGTTTGACATCCTCCCAGTGGCTATGTTCCTGCTGATGATACAGTTCCGTATATTGCATTCAGCGTCCTGGCCCTTGATTCCCGCCCCCCTTCCGGCTATCTCACCGTTTGTGATCGTGAGGCCCGACAGCTCGCAGGTATCGTTCTCGGTGCCGGCGAACGTGACGACGGAGCCGCTCGCCCCATCGTCTATGGCCATGCCGTTAGTGATCGTGAAGCCCGACAGCTCGCACGTCTCGTCCTCGGTGCCGGCGAAGGTGACCACGGAGCCGAGCTGCTGACCGTCTATCACCGTCGCCTCAACAACGTCCCGGTCCCAGATGTCCGTCGAGGTCAGGACGATATTCTTGCCCAGGAAGTGGATGTTCTCGTAATACGTGCCCGGATGCACAATGACTGTGTCGCCCGTTGCGGCGGCGTCAATCGCCTCCTGAATGACCGCAAAATCCCCAGAGCCGTCGAGCTTGACGTGATACTCCGCGGCGAATGCAGAAGTGCCGATTGGGAAAACAACCAACATGACGGCCACTGCGATCCAATACGCTCTCATCTTACAAGCCTCCAGTTGAGTCAGGTTAATATCATCTAAAATATACACTTATTCATCAGGAGATTCCATGTCAAGTTGGTAGAATACCTGCTAATTGCGAAAAATGAGATCGACGCTCACGGACATCGTGTTTTGAACGCGCTTGAGGCATTCACGGGGCGGTCTTGCTGCATACATAGGCGATGCGCCTTGCATCCGTTGGGTGATTTGGAGTGCGTCCGCCGCGCGGCGGACGCTTTCACTCGCCGCGGCCTGACGCGGCATCTGCCCTAATTAAATGACTCCGCGTTCTGCAAACCACCTACCTGACCGCTCATAACGCAGTCCTGAGAAGGCGGTGCCAGGTCACCACCAATGAAAGCGGCGTCAGGCCGCCGCACTCCAAAAGGCCCTCTTTGCTCGGCCCAATCTGATTTTTCGGGCTAATTGCGTGCTCTCTTCGAAACGCAACCGGCACGTTGCGAGGAGTTTGCTCTCGCCGTTAGGCGGAGTCATAGACATTGGAGGTCGGATTCGTGCTTTTTGCCACCTCACCGGGTGGATCGATTTTGATCCACTTCGCTTCGAGTCCGTGCGTGCCGTCGCACCGGATTCGGCTTTGGGACGCAGATCGCTGGAGGTGGGTCAAGGATTGACCCACCCCGTGAGACCATATTCAGATTGCGTCCTGGCACAGATTGGCATATATTTCGCAATAGGCATTCAGGCGCCATTGTTCTGAACGAGCATTTAGGAGCGATGTGGGGAAAGTGATGCTAAGAGTCATTTACTTTGAGATTTGCTGTGGCGGCCCGGGACGATCAGATGAGATTCTGCGCCAACGTCCTTGGATGGGGATTGTGATTCGGTGACAGATTTCAACCTTGTATCTGACTTTGAGCCGACAGGGGACCAGCCTGAGGCGATAGACGCTTTGGTGTCGCGCGTTCAAGCCGGCGTTAGGGACAGCGTGCTCCTGGGCGTAACTGGCTCGGGCAAGACGTTCACGGTCGCCAACCTCATAGAGCGCGTTAATCTGCCGACGCTGGTTCTCTCGCACAACAAGACCCTCGCTGCGCAGCTTTACAGCGAGTTCAAGGGGTTCTTCCCAGGCAACGCGGTCGAGTATTTCGTGAGTTACTATGACTATTACCAGCCCGAGGCCTATATCCCGATGACCGATACCTACATCAAGAAAGATGCTGACATCAACGAGGAGATAGAGAGGCTTCGCTTTTCCACCACACGTTCGCTCTTCGAGCGGCGGGACGTGATCATCGTGGCCAGCGTGTCCTGTATCTATGGTCTGGGCTCGCCGGACGCCTACCTTGACATGATGCTCTTATTGGACCGAGGCAAGTCCTACCAAAGAGAGAAGATACTCGAGCAACTGGTCAAAGGGCACTACAAGCGCAACGATACAACGCTCGTCCGAGGCTCGTTCCGCGTTCGTGGGGACGTGATAGAGATACTGCCGGTTTACGAGTCAAGGGCGATTCGGGTCGAGCTTTTTGGCGATGTGGTCGAGCGCATCACCTTCTTCGACCCGCTGACTGGGAAGGTCATCTCGCAGGCAGACCGCCTCGCCATATATCCCGGGAGCCATTACGTCGTTCAACCTCAGCGCGTCGAGCGGGCGATAGAGACGATCCTCGAGGAGCTTGAAGACCGACTCGATTACTTTGAGAAGCACGATAAGCTTCTCGAGGCGCAGAGGCTCAGGACCAGGACGATGTATGACATCGAGATGATACGCGAGGTGGGCTACTGCTCCGGCATCGAGAACTATTCGCGGCATTTCACGGATAGAAAGCCTGGTGAGCCGCCGCCAACGCTGCTCGATTACTTGCCTGACGACTTCCTGCTCGTGATCGACGAGTCTCACGCCACGGGGCCTCAGTTGCACGCCATGTATCGAGGCGATAGGTCGCGGAAGGAGACGCTGGTCACGCATGGCTTCCGCCTCCCCTCGGCGTTCGACAATCGGCCGCTTTATTTCGAGGAGTTCGACGCTCGACGAGGCCCGACGATATACGTCTCGGCGACGCCGGCGGCTTCCGAGCTCGGCCTCGTGGACGGTGATGTTGTGGAGCAGGTCGTCCGCCCGACGGGGCTGTGCGACCCGGACGTCGATCTTCGGCCCGCAACGGGCCAGGTCGATCATCTTCTCGGCGAAATAAGAGAGCGGGTCGATAGGCGGCAGCGGGTCCTTGTGACGGCGCTTACGAAGCGGATGGCTGAAGATCTGACCGACTATTACTGCGAGCTGGGCGTCCGGGCGAGATACTTGCACGCTGAGGTCAAGACGCTGGAGCGGACAGAGATAATCCGCGCGCTGCGAAGGGGCGAGTTCGACGTGCTCATCGGGATCAACCTTCTGCGCGAGGGCCTTGACCTGCCCGAAGTATCGCTGGTCGCCATTTTAAACGCCGACAAGGAGGGCTTTCTGCGCTCAACCACGTCTCTCATCCAGACAATGGGCCGTGCGGCGAGGAACATCGACGGTAAGGTCATTCTCTACGCTGACAAGCTCACCGATAGCATCAGGTCCGCCATCAACGAGACGAACCGGAGGAGACAGAAACAGCTCGAATACAATCGGGAGCACAACATCACCCCGCAGACGATTCAGAAGAGGATAGCCGAGCCGATGAGCGCCGTCTTTGAGGCCGATTATTATACGATTCCGATCTTCAGGCCTGACGAAAGGGTACCCGAGCCCAAGAGTGACGAGGAGTTGGTCAAGTATATGAAGGAGCTGGAGCAAGAGATGATTCAGGCCGCCGAGAAGCTGGAGTTCGAGCGCGCGGCGAAGCTCCGGGACAAGCTCTTTGCCCTCCGCAAGCGGCATTCGAAAGCGTTGCAGGCGCTAGAGGTTCTATGATAGATTACTCGATATGGCTGTTGACGTAGAAAAGCAGATAGCGTTCTGGCGCAGGGAAGCCGAAGAGGGTATTCAAGTAGCGCGAGAGAACTACGAGAACAAGAGATATCCCTTCGCGATGTTCTTGGCGCATTTGGCCTTGGAGAAGATACTGAAAGCCTTAGTCGTGAGAGCGACGAAGGCAATTCCGCCGAGAATTCACAACCTCACCACGCTTGCGGAAAAGGCGAGGTTATCTCTTGACCAAGAGACGATGACGTTTCTCTCGGCCATGGACCACTATCAGATGGCAGGTAGGTATCCTGACCCGCGTAACCCGACGATCAGTCGATTTGATGCTGAGAGGGACCTTGTGAAGACAGAGGAGATGGTGGAGTGGTTGATGAGTCAATAGTCGCGATTGTGAGGCGCTATCTCAGCTTACTAAAGGAACGTGGTGTCCCTGCTTCTTTTGCCGTGCTTTTCGGCTCCTTTGCCAGGGGCGAGCAGCGCCCGGAGAGCGATGTTGACATTCTTGTTATTTCGAAGGAATACGACGAGGATTGGCAGCGTTGGAATAGGAAACTGTGGGAATTGAGATTCCTTGTGGATGCTCGCATCGAACCGACGCCGGTTGGTGAGCTCGAGTTTGACAGAGATGACGTTTCCATCAGGATTGAAATGGCCAGAAGGGAAGGCATACGGATTAACCCATTGTAGCCATCTTGGGTGCATGCCGAGGAGTCCAGAGGTTCTTGGCAGCGACGAACTCCCGGGAGAAGGCCGGTTGACGGACGTCAGAGGGCGCCAGATCCATGTCGATACGGCGCGTGGTCATCTCCAAGACGCAAGGGGTTCTTTGAATGGTTGATCAAACTGTAGTCTGCATCATCAAGAAGTATCTAGCGCTCTTGAATGAACATCAGATTCCCGCTTCTTATGCTGTGCTCTATGGCTCATACGCCAGGGGCGACCAGCGTGCTGAAAGCGATATCGACGTTCTGATCGTTTCCGATGTGTTTGACAAAGACTGGCCGAGATGGAACCAGCTGCTCTGGGAAGCGACAATCTACGCTGATTATCGCATCGAGCCCATGCCTGTTACGCAGGACGAACTTGAGAGAGACGACATGTCAATGAACATTGAAATGGCGAGGCAAGAGGGCATCGTGATCTACCCCGACGACACCCCGGCGAGGAGGCTCGACGAATCGGGGATACTCCTCACAACGCGTGGTGCGTAGCACGGCGCTTGCCAGCTGTCGTATGCAGGTCGTCAACCATTAATAAGCCTGTGCTACGCTGCCTTTCCAGCCGACTATTGGTATGTATCTCACCGGTGTTGCTGGAACCATGTGTCGCGTGATAGTCTTTGACTATGGCAATCGATTTTGAAGAGCAAGCTTCCGGCATAATCGCTGATGCGAGGGAAGACCTCGATGCCGCGCAGAGCCTCCTTGATGTGGGGAAGCCTCGACACGGCATGTTCTACGCTCATCTTGCTCTAGAAAAGGTCCTGAAAGCGCTAGTCATGAAGGCCACTGGCGTTGCGCCTCCAAAGATTCATGATCTCAAGAGGTTGGCGAAATTGGTAGGCATAGGAATTGACCGGCGAACTGAGCAGTTCCTCGGCGCTATGAACTACTACCAGATAGCGAGTAGGTATTTGGAGGCCCGGGGGCATGAGATTCAACGAAGCACCGCAAATTACGATTTCAGAAGAACAAAGGAGCTGTTCGAGTGTTTGACAAGTCAGTGATATCCATCATTGAACAGTATCTAGCGGTGCTTTTGGATCACAGTATCCCGGTGGCATACGCGGTCCTTTTTGGGTCATTCGCCAGAGGAGAGCAACATGCGGACAGCGATGTTGATCTGCTTGTCGTGTCAGATGCCTTCAACAAGGATTGGCACAAATGGAATCGAAAGCTCTGGGAGCTGACTGCCTATTCCGATGCAATGATCGAGCCGATACCAGTCACCGAAGACGAGCTGGCCAATGATGACTTATCCATTAGGATTGAAATGGCGAGGCGCGAGGGCATTGTGATCTACCCTGACGATGAAATCCCGCCGACGAGGCTGGATGGATCGGGCATACTCCTCAAGACGCGTGGCAGCTGAGAAGAGCAACCTTCGAGGGGTGGTTCGCGGTCAGAGATTCGCGAACGGTGAATTCGCACTTGAGCAGGGACGATGAAGCAAGATTCGCTCCCAGGCAGCATCTTTGCGGACAAGCTCACGGACCTCCCTGCCCTGCCAGGCGTCTATATCATGAGGGACGCCGAGTGTAACGTCATCTACGTAGGGAAGGCCAAGAACCTCAGGCGTCGGCTCAAGAGCTACCTCCACCCTGAGCGTGGCGGCGCGAAAGTCAAAGCCCTCATTCAAAAGGTTCACGACGTTGATTACATCGTGACCGCGAACGAGCTTGAGGCGCTGATACTCGAGAGCAACCTCGTCAAGGAGAAAAAGCCGCGATACAACATCGAGCTGAAGGACGATAAGCAGTATCCGTATCTCAAAGTCACGAGCGAGGCATTCCCCAGGCTCCAGATCGTCCGCCGATTCAAGAAGGACGGCGCACGCTATTTTGGTCCGTTCGTCCCGACGCGCGCGATGCGAACGACGCTGAAGCTGATCTACAAGATATTCAAGGTCAGAAGCTGCAAACGCGAGCTGCCCACCACCCGCAAGGACGTCCCGTGCCTCAACTACCAGATGCACCGCTGCCTCGCCCCGTGCATCGGCGAGGTCTCCGCCGAGGATTATGCCGCGATGATCTCGCGGGTTGTCATGTTCCTCGATGGTAAGAGCAAAGAGCTGGTGGAGGACCTAGCCGCGAAGATGAGCCAGGCGGCAAAGAGCCTCGAATACGAGAGCGCCACGGTGCTTAGGGACCAGATCGACGCCATCGAGCAGGTGCAGGTCAAGCAGACGATCACGATCCCCGAATACGGCGACAAGGACATCATCGGCGTGGCGCTTTCGGACCGCGCCGCTGTGACGCTGGTCTTCTTCCTGCGCGGCGGGCTGATCAAAGGCCGAGAGGAGTTTGTGTTCAACCGCCTCATTGAGCTCTCGAAGGCCGAGATTGCGTCCGGCTTCGTCAAGCAGTATTACTTGACCCGCCCGGCGCCCATCCCGGATGAGATACTCGTCCCATTTCAAATTGTTGACCAAGAACTAGTCGCAGAATCGCTTTCCAAAAAGCAATGCAGAAAGATAACGATAGCCGTGCCTCAGCGAGGCTCGAGGCGAAGCCTGATGCAAATGGCAACGCAAAACGCCAAGCTGTTTCTCGAGGCGCAGCTTGACGACGTGGCGACCGGCTCAGGACGTGCTGTCCCAGTTGGCGCGATCGACCTCGGCCGAAAACTTGCGCTTGAGAAGCGGCTCTCGCGGGTCGATGTCTTCGACAACTCGACGCTCTTCGGTTCGTGGGGCGTCGGCGCCATGGTCGTCTGGCAGGAAGGCCGCCTCGAGAAGAGCGAATACCGTCGCTACACGATAAGATCGGACACAGTCGTCGATGACGTCGGCATGATGCGCGAGGTCCTGACGCGCCGCTACTCCCGCGCCCAGTCTGAGCAACTGCGCCTCCCCGAAATCGTCCTGATCGACGGCGGCAAGGCTCAGGTGAACGTCGCCGCGCGGGTCCTCGCTGATCTCGAACTCGACCAGATTAAGGTGCTCGGCATTGCCAAGTCGCGGGGTAGGGAAGAGGTCCCCGACGACATCATCTACGTCCACGGTCAGAGCGAGCCGCTCGACCTGAAGCCCGCCCCCGAGGCGCTGCTATTCCTCAAGAAGCTGCGGGACGAGGCGCACCGCTTCGCCATCGCGTTCCACAGGGGCAAGCGCCTCGAATCGACCCTCAAATCCAGCCTCCTCACCGTGCCCGGCATCGGCGAAAAGCGCCTCAAGCGCCTCCTCCGCAACTTCGGCAGCCTCCGCGCCCTCCGCGCCGCCTCCCTCGCCGATCTCGAGGCCTCAAAGGCTCTGGACAAGCCGACCGCCCGGCGTCTTTACAACTTCTTGCATATCAGTTTCTGACACGGTGTCTGCGTGGGGCAGGATTCGTTGACAGGGCGTTGTTATCGACTACATTGTGCCATACATCTCTGGACATGAACGTCCAGAACATGAATGGGAGAACAGGACATGAAGATCACGGCAAAGTTCGCGATGATGGATCAGATGCGCCGGTCGTCTCGTTCCGTGTGTCCGAACACAACCAAAGCACTGCTGCGGTTACGTCAATTCGCAGGCTCAGAGCGAGCTCGATTCGGCTTACGATGAGGTTATCGGTCAATTGGTGCGAATGATCCAGGAAGCAGACAAATGGCTCATCAGATAATGCCCGTTTCCCCGCTTCCCACAAGGTGTGGTATGATCAGACCGTTACTAGAACTGGAGGTGAATGATCAATGGCTATGATTGAGGGATTGAAGGTCCAGAACTTCGGCGTCCTCAAGGACATAACGATTGGCAAGCTTTGGAACCTGCAGAAGGCTGCGCCGTTGACTCCGCTGGCTGCTGTTATCGGGAAGAACGGGGTCGGCAAGAGCACTCTGTTCGATGCCTTCGGGTTTCTGGCCGACGCGCTGAAGGTTGGTGTTGAGGAAGCTTGCGATGCCAAGCAACGTGGAGGTTTTGACCGAATTGTCTCCAAGGGGGCGAATGAGCCGATCCGATTTAACGTTCACTTCAGAGAGGCGCCCAAGGAGCGGCCTATCACATACGAGCTGGGCATCGGGAGGGACGACAAGGGACGTCCATACGTAGAGTCCGAACGTCTTCGACAACGGAGAAAAAACCAGAAAACGGGATGGCCCTTTTCTTTCCTTGACCTTCAAAACGGCAGGGGTTCAGCGTGGAAAGGGATGAGTTACGGCGACGAGCAATCCGAGAAGCTCAATGTGGAGCTTACCGACAATCGCCATCTGGCGATTGGAACCTACGGAGCTTTGAAGGAGCACCCCCGAATATCTGTCTTCCGAAGCTTTCTCGAAGACTGGTATCTGAGTTACTTCACACCGGATGCCGCCAGGAGCTTGCCAATGGCAGGACCTCAGAAGCACCTGACTATCCATGGGGACAATCTGGGCAATGTGGTTCAGTACATGGAAAGGGATCATAAGGACATGTTCCAGGCCATTTTGGACCGGATTGCAGGGAAGATCCCAGGGATCAATAAAATCGACACGAAAAGGACGGATGATGGTCGTCTGCTTGTGCGCTTCAACGACAAGGGATTCCGGGACCCCTTCTTTGCTCAACAAATGTCTGATGGCACCCTGAAGTTCTTTGCCTATATGCTGCTGCTTGAAGATCCAGAGCCGCCACCGTTTATCTGCATCGAAGAACCGGAAAACGGGTTGTACCATAAGCTCATGGAGTCCTTGGCCCAAGAGTTCCGAGCACACGCCACAGGCAAGAAGAATGCACCACAAATCTTTGTGACCACCCATCAGCCCTATTTCGTGGATGCTCTGTCTCCTGATGAGACATGGATTCTGGAGAAAGGACCGGATGGTTTTGCCAAGATTAAACGGGCCAGTGACGACCCAATCGTCAGAAGCATGGTGGCTGAGGGCTTGCCGCTGGGTAGTCTCTGGTACAGCGACTATTTGGATGCAAGGTGAGCCGGATGCATTTTGAGATCCTCGTGGAAGACGCATCTGGGCGAATCGCCTTAGAATCTATTCTGGAGAAGATTCTTGGACCGAACGGACAAGAGCATTCCTACAAGCTGCATTCTTACAAAGGCATTGGCCGTATCCCCTCGAATCTGACACGGAGAGTCGATCCAAAGAAGAGGTTTCTGCTGGATCAACTGCCGCGTTTGCTCCGTGGGTATGGCAGGAGCTTGCAGCACTTCCCGGCGGCTGTGGTTGTTGTCGTAGATCTGGATGACCGGGACTGTCTGACGTTTAAGCAGGAAATGCTTGCTGTCCTCGACGCCTGCGCCCCCAAACCTAGAACGTTATTCAGAATCGCCGTCGAGGAATGCGAGGCCTGGCTTCTCGGGGACCTGGAAGCAATTAAATCCGCTTATCCCGGTGCAAACGACAGTGTTCTCAACAGCTATGTTCAAGATAGCATTTGCGGGACATGGGAAAGAGTCGCGGATGCCATCTATCCCGGTGGTTCAAGGAAGCTGCAGAAGTTGGGCTGGCCGCACACGGGGCAGGCCAAGTGTCAATGGGCGAAGAGAATCACGCCATTTATGGATATTGATCGGAACCGTTCAAAGAGATTCCAAGTTTTTCGCGATGGGGTAAGCGAATTGGCGCGTACGGCTTCTCCATGAATGCTGGGAGTGGTGGTTTAGCACCGAGCATCTCCAGCTCTGCCGGGTAATCGAGGCGGAGACGTCATGGGGAGAGACGGTCTGTCGTGTCTGGCTTCCTGACCAAGATGCCGTCGTTCGTGTTCGCTCCGACCAGCAAAGCCGTTGGATGAGGGCCTCAACAGCCAGCATATCTGCTACGTTGCAGCGGGGGCGAAGGCGGCGGATGCCCTGACGCAGGGCGAGACGCTCGAGGAGGCCCGGCAGAACCTGATCGATGCGGTCCGGATGATGCAGGAACCTGAAGGGCCAAGCGCTTGTGGTGACGGGCGGGTCTGAGACCGCGCCCCTACAGTCCTATTGCGCCTTCTCTTCTGCGGACTCGACAGCACGATTGCGGGGATGGTGGGGCCGAAACCCCGGCGGCGGGCGCTATTTGGGCGGTGGCCTTTTGGGCTTTATGGGGAGCTTGGCTTTTTTCTCGGGCTTTTCATCCTCGATGCCGAGCACTTGCCTGTAGGGCTTCGTCATCTTCTCGATCTGATACTTGCTGATGTAGAACACCGTCTCCTTGCCCTCGCGCTGGACGAAGAACTGGGCCTTACTCCGTTCGCCGCAGACTTTCAGCGTATGTACCTCGTCATCATCCGTGGTCGCAGCAATCGTCCACCTCGGCTTGTCGAGCTCAAACTTGTCCTTGTCCTTCTCCTCAGCAAAGCCGGACACGCGAAGCTTGGCGAAGCCTGAGGCGGCCCGCTTCATGTCCTCGGTGTCGAACTCCTTGCCGGTCGGCTCGATCGTGCTCCAGGTGCCCTGCTCGCTCTTCTCGAACGACGCGGCGCCCTCCTCGCCCGTGACCGAGTACTTGACGATCTTCGTCTCGTCCATGTCGAAGAGGAGCTTCTCCCGCCAGTCGCCGCCAGGACGCTTGAACATATATGACAGCATCTTCCGCACGAGGCGCACCTCGTTCGAGCCGGCGAGACGGATATTGGTGCTGAAGAAGTCCTGACCCGCCTTTCCGACGAAGAAGTCGGCGAGCACATTCTCGTCCTTGTCGAGAACGGTTACCTCCGTTCCCGTTATCTCGTCAACCTCGTAAAGCGTCTGCTTCTCTGGATTGCGCGAGACTACCGTTCCTCTGTCCATTGTCTCGATTGCCTCGAGCATGCGCTCAACGGCCTTCGCGTCCGCGGGGTAGTTGTCCTTGTCGGGGACGACCCAGGCCCCGGTATCGTCCCTGGCAAGCTGCGCCTCAGTTCCGAGGGACTTGATCTTGATGGCAGCGATGTCATCAGCTTTGAGCGACGGGAAGAGCTTGGCCTGCTCGGATTCTGCGGGCGGGCGCTCGGGTGGCTTCTTCGACTCGTGTGCGATATAGGCGACGATTGACAGGACAACGAGGACAACGAGTAGAACGTATATTTGCTTTGCGCGCACCTACAAAGCCCTCTTTCTCTTCTTCCTGACGAAGTATCGAGACAGGCCAAAAATGGCGACCAGGACAGGGATGCCGAGCATGTTGCCGAACTTGATCCAGGCCTTGCTTCCTTCCGAGATCTCCTCAAGCGGACGCTCGGCTGTGCCTCTGGTCCTGATGCCGACAAGGCCCTTGCCCAGCGTCATTACATCGATGAGGTTCTCGACGAATAGATCGTTTTGGCGATAGCGCGAGAGGAACTCGTCATTGACGAGGAAAGAGCCGCCCATGACGACGATCCTGGTCGGCTGGCTCTCCGGGACAACTTCCTGGTCCTTGCGGGCATATCGGGCGGCCTCTTCATTATCCGGCTTCGGCGCCTCCTGCCCTGCAAACAGGCTCTTGAAAGTGCCTGTGCCCTCGATAGCGAGCTCGTAGCTCCCGCTTGCGGTTCTCGTGAACTTCTGCTGCGGGCTCAGGTCGAACTGCTCGGTCTGAAGCCACGACGCCTCGGATGACCGGGCCAAGACGTCGTATTTGACGCCCGAATCTTCTCCAGCGATCATATCAACGGAGCTCGTCCAGGGGAATATCACGGACGACAGCTGCCTCACAGCCGGGTTATCCGCCGCCAGGCCCTTGGGGCCGACCTTGACCCAGAAGTTATATGGAAGCCGGAATTGCATGAACCTGCCCGAACTGAACGCCGCCATCGCGCAAACGCGGTCGAGCACAAGATTCTCATTAACGCGAAGGCCGTAGCTCTCTAAGAGCTCATTGACATTGGATTTCGCGGGCGCTGCCCCGAGCTTGCCGCGCTCGCGGGCGATCACGTCGGTCATGAAGATGGCGTTCGCGCCGCCCATGATCGCCTGATCAATTTGGAACTTCTCCCAGTCCGAGAGCTCCTTCGCGCCCAGGACGACCAGTGTGTCAACCTTGTCCAGGCCGCGGGGGCTTTGGAGGTCGATGTCCTTGACGTCATAGAGCTTCTGAAGCGCCTCCTTCAGCCGGGAGAAATCACCCTGGACGCTCATATCCTCCGAAAGAGGCAGCAGACCCACGCTCTTGACCTCGGATGTCGTTACCTTGCTGATGCCCGACGTCAGCTGATACTCGAGGTTCTCCGTGCCGCGAATGACGGGTATGACCTCTTTCTTATTCTCGTAAAGAATGGCCAGACCCAGATACACGGTTACGATCTCTGCCTTGTCCCTCTCGATCACGTTCAACCGAACCGGCGGAATCCCCATGAACTGCATCTTCTGCTTCAGTTCTGGGTCGTCCGCGGGGTCGATGTATTCGACCTGAAGGTTGCCCCCCGAATACGCCTTGTATTCGTCCAGAAGGTCCTCTACCTGGGTCCGAAGCGGCGCCACATACGTTGGCAGCTCCTTCGAGAAACAGACCTGAATCGTTACCAGGTCCTCAAGGCCCGCCAGAACAGTCTTTGTCGGGTCGGCGATCGTGAACTCCTTATCCTCGGTCAAGTCCGCCCTTGTGAAGTAGAGGCTGGAAAGGTAATTGACTACGACCAATATGCACAGTGTTATAAGTGCGGAGGTTAACACAGTTGCGCCGTAGCTGGCCGTTCGCTTGACCATTAGCTCTTCCTCAAAACTTCAAGAAGCATCACGCCCATTTGCGACTCTCCACGCCCTTGACGTTTAGGAATAGAAAGAAGCCAATGACCGTCAGGTAATAGATGATGTCCCGAGAGTCGATGACGCCTCGGCCGATGCTGTCGAAGTGCGAGCCTAAACCGATGAACTCAAGGACCCCGGCAAGCGCCGCCGGCGCCATGAAGACAACGATCCCCTCGCCGACGATCCACAGCCCGAAGCAGATAAAGAAGCTGATTATCGCCGCCACAATCTGATTTTCTGTGAGGCATGACACAAACAGCCCAATCGAGAGGTAGGCCGCCCCCATCAGGAACGCGCCTAGGTAGCCGCCGATGACCGGGCCCCAATCCATGTTGCCCAGGCTCGATACGCAAAACGCCAGGGGTAGTGAGAGCACAAGCATCGCAACCAGCAGGAACAAGCTCGAGAAGAACTTGCCTAAAACCGCCTCCCAATCCCTTAGCGGCATCGTCATCAGAAGCTCCAGCGTGTTCAGCTTCTTCTCCTCCGCCCAGAGCCGCATCGCAATAAGAGGCGCAAACACCATGAACAGCCAGGGCAGCATCGTGAAGTAGAGCCTCATCGAGGCGCGGCCTGACATAAAGAAGCTCCTGAAAAACAGCCAGTTGGCGAAGCCAACGAACAGGATTATCACGATGTAGGCAATCGGAGAGTTGAAATATGACCGAAGCTCTTTTTGGAATACGGCGGCTACGTTCTTCATTGCGCGTCCCTCTCCTTAGTCGTCAGTTGCAGGAACACGTCCTCAAGACTTATTCGCTCGGTTCGCAGTTCCGAGAGGCTGAAGTCGTTCTCGACCACCATCTTGAACACCTCCTGGCCCACATCGCCGACGGGCTTTGCCTTTAGCACGAACGTCGAGGGCCCGTCCCCGGGACTCTCCACGACGCGGCAGCCGACAACGTTCTCCATCGCCTCGATCTTCTCTCTGACTTCCGCCTCAGGACCGTGAATCCTGGCGTGCACCGTGATATTGCCCTCGGTCGCCGCTGCAAGCTCATCCGGGGTGCCCGCTGCGACCTTTCTGCCCTCGTTAATGATTAGTATGCGGTCGCAAGTGGCGGAGACCTCGGGCAGGATGTGAGAGCATAGGATTACGGTTTTTTCCCTGCCGATGCGCTTGATGAGTTCGCGTATCTCGATTATCTGCGCGGGATCGAGTCCTGTCGTCGGCTCGTCCAGTATCAGGATGTCCGGGTTGTGGATCAGCGCTTGTGCAAGCCCGACGCGCTGTCTGAAACCCTTTGAGAGGGTGCCAATGTCCTGCCCTATCACCTCTTCTAGGCCGCAGACCTCGGCGATCTTCCTGATCCGCTCGCGGCGAACATCGCTCGCTATCCCGCGAACTTGCGCCACAAATGAGAGGTAATCAGAAACGTCCATGTCGAGGTACAAAGGCGCACTTTCAGGAAGGTAGCCGATGCGCTCGCGCACCTGAAACGAGTCGGTCAGTGTGTCGTGGCCGGCGACCGTAACAGTGCCGTCAGTTGCGGGCATGTAGCAAGTTATGATGCGCATCATCGTTGTCTTGCCCGCACCATTCGGACCCAAAAAGCCCAGGACTTCGCCCTTCTTGACCTCGAACGACAGGTTGTCAACGGCAACTGTCGCACCGAAGTTCTTCGTAACTCCCTTGACCTCAATCACCCTAAAACTTATGCTCCGTCTATTGGCATCTTGAACAAGACATCAAGAACCGGGAGGCGCCCCGTGCGTCTGCGAACTATACGAATCAACGGTCGCTTGTCAAGAACTCCTACTGCGATTCTGCACCCAGTTTCAACCATTGTCTGCGTCATTAAATCGATAACACTGCTACCTTTGCAGTTGTTCCGGCGGCAAAGGGTTCGGAATACCTGCTTTTTCTACTTTGGAGGTTTGTGTAGTATTGGCTGGCCATGAAGAAGGTTGAAGGACTTTCAGCGGGGACGTGTTCTAAACGCCGCGCGCTGTTCATGTTGACAGCATTCGCGGCCATCGCCTTGATAGTGGCTGTTTCTTTGCCCGCGGAGGAGGTCGAGAGGGCGCAGAGCGTGCGGGAGACGCCGGCTGTTCTGGCGGTTCGTGCAGCGCAGGATGCCGTGGTCAACATCAGCACCGAGCGGATAGTGGAGCGGTCCTATCTGTTTGGCGACGAGATATTCGAGCGGCTGTTCAGGCACGGTCCGCTTCGCATGACCGAGAAGGAGACCAGCCTGGGCTCAGGCGTGGTAATCGACGATTTGAACCACGTGCTGACCAACGCGCACGTCGTGCGGAAAGCGTCGAGAATCTCGATCAAGGCGTCCGATGGCAACGTCTATCCGGGCAAGCTCATCGGCTGGGACATAAGGTCTGACATCGCTGTGCTTAAGATCGATGGCCCAGCGCCCTTGCCGCACGCAAAGATCGGAACCGCCAAGGACCTCATGATCGCCGAGACAGTAATCGCGATTGGCAACCCTTATGGATACTCGCACACTGTCACAACCGGCGTTGTTTCTGCGCTCAATCGCGACATCGAGGTTGGAGGAACTCACGGCGAGGCGGAGGTTCTCTACGATCTCATCCAAACTGATGCGGCGATCAATCTGGGCAACTCTGGCGGGCCGCTGATCAACCTGATGGGCCAGGTCGTAGGGATCAACACGGCGATTCTCGACGCTGCGGAGGGAATGGGATTCGCGATACCGATCGACCGTGCGATGCGCGTCGTCGAAGACCTGATCTCATACGGTGAGGTCCATATCCCCTGGTTGGGAATCGCCACTGAGACGATGGAGCTGCCCAAGATACGGTCCGTTTCATTGCCGGATGCGCGAGTAACTGACGTGGTCGTTACGTTCGTGTTCTCGAAGGGGCCGGCAAATGGCAGCGTTCAGACTGGCGACCTGATAGAGCGAATCGGCGACGTGCCGGTCCGCTCCGAGAGGGAGTTTCGGACAAGGGTTAAGGACTACAAGGCGACGGACATCATCCCGCTTTCGATCAGCCGAAACGGCGCCTCGACTAGCGTGAAGCTCCATGCACGCGAGTTTCCGCTCGAACAAGCGCAGCTGCTTTGCTACGAGTGGCTCGGCTTCTGGGTTGAGGAGATAGACCTCGCGGGCAGTCGGCCAAGAAGTAGAAAGAGGTCATATATAGTCGTTGCGAAAGTGAGAGCAAGAGGCCCCGCGGACAAGGCCGGGTTACATAAGATGGACGTTCTAACCCAGATCAACGACAAGACAATCGAGACGCTCGACGACTTTCAGAAGGCCATGATGGCAGCGAGTGGCCGAGGCGGTATCTACGTTGAAATTAGGCGAGGCGCGCTGTATCTAAGGGGCACGATACCATAGGAATGGGTTTCAGGTTTCAAGTTTCAAATTCAACGGCGAAAGTCCAAAGCCGTGTGGGGCGGGCTTTCCAGCCTGCGACAATCGGTTGGCGGCCGGTGGGTTCGCTGGGCAATTGACGGTGGTTCTGTAGGGGCGGTGCTTGCCCCGCCCTCCGTCTGTGGCGGCAATGCCCAGGGCGGTTCACGAGCCGCCCTTTGGGAACGATTTCGACAGGGCAGGCGCGGGGACCTGCCCCTACAATGACCTAATGGGATGCGCGAAATGACGGCGATGACGTTCTCTGAGAAGGTTCTGGCTAGGAAAGCGAGGCTTGACGAGGCCTCGCCGGGGCAGATCGTTACCGTAACGCCTGATTTTGTGATGTCTCACGACAACGCGGCCGCGATCGCGAAGACGTTTGCCAAGATGGGCGCCGTGCGGGTATTTGACCCCGGGCGGGTCGTTATCATCCTGGACCACTGCGTGCCCGCGGCGAGCGAGAAATACGCCCAGAATCACAAGACCGTACGTGAGTTCGTGGCCGCGCAGGGCATCGAGAACTTCTTCGACATATCGCACGGGGTGTGCCATCAGGTGTTGTGTGAACAGGGGTTTGCGACACCAGGCGCTGTCATCTTGGGGAGCGATTCGCACACAACGACCTGCGGTGCGCTCGGCGCATTCTCGGCCGGCATCGGCAGGACCGAGATGGCGGCGATCTGGGCGACAGGGAGCGTGTGGTTGAAGGTTCCCGCCACGATCAAGATCGTGATCTCAGGCGTGCTTACCCCACCCGTGTCCGCCAAGGACGTCGCGCTTCGCATCATCCGCGAGATACGTGCGGACGGCGCTAACTACCAGGCGGTCGAGTTCTGTGGGGACGCGGTCTCCGCGATGAGCATTGCCGAGCGGATGCTTCTGTGCAACATGGCGGCCGAGATGGGCGCCAAGAATGCCTACGTGCCCCCCGACGAGAAGACGCGTGGGTGGCTGGCTGGGCGACAGCGGACGGAGTTCGAGCCTGTCCATTCCGACCCCGAGGCGCAGTTCAGCCGGGTCATGGTGCTTGACGTCTCTGACCTGGAACCTCAGGTAGCGTGCCCCCACACGGTCGATAACGTCGTGGGTGTCGCTGAGGTCGCGGGGACGCGAATCGATCAGGCGCTAATCGGCACGTGCACGAATGGGAGGCTTGAGGACCTTGCGGTCGCGGCGGCGGTTTTGAAAGGGAAGCGCATTGCGCATGGCACGCGGCTACTCGTGCTGCCGGCGTCGAGAGAGGTCCTGCGAGCCGCTCTTGATGCTGGCTACATATCCGACCTGATCGATGCTGGTGCGGTAGTTCTGAATCCCGGCTGCGGACCCTGCCTGGGCGCGCACGAGGGCGTCCTTGCCCCGGGCGAGGTCTGCATTAGCACGGCCAATCGCAATTTCAAGGGCCGAATGGGGTGCAACACGGCCGATGTCTATCTCGCCTCGCCCGCAACTGTCGCGGCCAGCGCTCTCACGGGGGTCATCACCGATCCCAGGAGGGAACCACGAATGGACACGAATGAACACGAATGAAGGAGGAGGTTGTGGCTTCGTGTGTCTTCGTGCTCTTCGTGGATGAAAGCTACATTCAATCAGGGGTCCACGAAGGACACTAAGGATCACGAAGAAATGGCCGAGCTTTCCTATTCGTGTTCATTCGTGGTTTCCCCTCACGTCAATTGGTGGTTCCCTCTACTTCACCCACAGGTAGGGGAACATGTCCGATTCGGCGCCGTCCTTGTCCGTCGCGACCGCCTCCAGCAGGTATTGGCCCGGAGACAGTCCGAATTCGCTGGTGTAGAACCAGGTCCAGAAATAGGCCTCCGTGGGGCTGTCGTACTCGGGATACCTGTCGAGGAAAATGCCCATTGGCTGCCTGTTGTAGTAGATCTCCAGTTCGACAACATTGTCGCTCGAGACCGGATGATAGACAGTCATTGAGATGGAGACGTATGGCGATCCAGAGTTCTCCTGGTAACCCATCGCAGAGCTGGCAATCACTGGCCCGTCGTCCCGTCTGAGGCTTTGCGCGGGTGGGGTGCCACCTCTCCGCGATCGGAGGCAAGGAACAGGTGACAGGTCTGCATGATCCGTGCCCTCATTTATGGGGATGGTCAAGTATGGCCACTCGTCCGATCTGTTGCCATCGCTGTCCACGGCGGCGAACGAGATCAAGTATCTACCCGGAGGGAGCGCCCCCCCTGGCACATCGATGTCTCTTGAGTAGAAGCCATCTTCAGCCCCGTAGTCGCCATGGGCACCATCATCATAGAGCATAATGCCCGTTTGCTGACCATCCAGGAGCAGCTCAACATCAAGTGAACCCGGCGCGTCCTCATCATCTTCGATGTATGCCAAAAGCGCTAGGGTCCCTCCGTCCTCGTAGCTGACGTAAGAACTCTCGGCCGTCCAGACCCAGCTGATTCGCGGCGGGTTAAGCGAGGGGTCCCCACTGCTGTCCAGAGGCTCGGAGTAGTCACTCTCATTGCCCCGAACATCGAACGCTGTGACGGCCCAATGAATCTCATCGAATTGCTCGATGTCCTCGTATCTGATGGTGAACGAGGTGGCCATACCCACGTCGATCGGCGAGTCGCCGTAAGGCAGGCCAACGCCGTCGAACGGCGGGTATTCACCCTCGGTGTCGTAATAGAGCTTGTATCCAGCGAGGTCATCAGCGTCGGATGGCTCCCACAGAAGGATCATGCCGTCTTCCTCCTCTGTTGGTTCGCTGTGGAAGTATTCGGGCGCTAGGGGAGGCGCCGTATCGGTCGGCCGGAGGGTGGGGTCCCCGAGCACGGTCAGGCCGTAGAACCAGCTGATGTCATCGTCAGTGTATGGGGCCTGCTTCGCGAACCAGCACTTGAATGCCTCGCCGATGCAGTTACCCTCCGAGAGCTCCTTGAACATCTCGCCGCCGTAATAAAGTGAACCCGACTTGGTGCTGCCGATCACCGACAGGCCGAGCGAGTTCTCCCCGAAGATATACCAGCCGCCCATGTAATCCGGCTCCACGTAGCGAGAGTTGGAGCAGGCGAACGGCACGTAGAAGAGCGAGTTCATCATCGCTGCCTGAATCTCGGAATTGTATAACATCGAATAGACGCCGCGATACGAGAAGTAGTGCGCCTCTGGGCCCGAATGAACCATGACATCGACCCATTCGTAGCCGTCCTCGAGCCGCTTCAGGTATTCCTCGGCGTTTGTTTTCTCGTAATCGGTTATGACCTTGATGTCGTCGTAGAGCCGACCGAGCGCATCCTCCCAGTAGGCGGCTAAATCCACCCAGTCATCGTCGATGAGCAACAGGGCGCGATGAGGCGCATCCAGCCCTCCCGTCCGATACAGGTGGTTCTTCTGAAGATACCGAACCACCAACTCCGCCTCGTCTCCGGACATTGGCGAGGCAAGGAGCCGTCCTATCCATATCTCGGGCTTAGTATCGCCGTCGCCATCCACGTGGTCATCGAACATCTCGTCGCCGTCCGAATCGATGAACTCGCCGTCGAGGTCCTCGTAGTAAAGATCGCATGGGAACTCCGCGGCGATCTCGAAATCATCGTCCAAGATCGCATACCAGGGCACCGGGAAATCGCCGACGAGAATGCAGCCAACAAGGCCCTTATCGCTCTGCCACGCCCAGCGCAGCGCGGCCCTAAGGTCCTGAACGGTCTCGAACGTCGCCTCGATCAGCAGCGCCTCGAAGCCATCGCTTCTGATGTCAGAGACCCAGACGATTAGGTCGTCCTCAATCTCCGGATATAGATCGCTGTTGACGAGGACAGCAACGCGCCCGCCGTTTTCACCCTCGAGCGGGCAGGGAAAAGGCAGAACTGAGCCTACCTGGGTGCTATATTGCACGCGATTCGCCACGTAGTCCGCGTAGGAGACCGAATACTCGAAATCGACCTCGTGCCACCGCGACCAGAGCTCCTCCGCCATCGCCTGGGTGGCATGGTCCGCAAACGCGGGGCCGCACAACGCAAAGACCAGAATCGCGCATATTCCTCGAAGGGCACGCATCTCACAAACACCTCACTTGATGGTTGAGTATCTTTCTATTGATGTTGCCTTGCCTGTCTGTTCGTCTATGGCGATGATCACGGCGTTGATTCCCTTGTTCTGCTTTGCGACCTGAAGTGGGCGGGACACGCCGGTCTTGAACCGGTAGATGGAATCCTCAGGCCTGAAGCCAATGACGCCGTCAAAGGCACCGGTCATCCCGGCGTCGGTTATGTAGGCGGTCCCCTTCGGTAGAATCCGCTCGTCCGCCGTCTGAACGTGGGTATGTGTCCCGACGAGCGCCGAGACACGGCCGTCGAGATACCACGCCATGGCGAGCTTCTCCGCCGTCGCCTCGGCATGGAAATCAACTATGCAAATTGGAGGCTCGTCCCTGAGCGAACCGATGATCCTATCGATGGTCTGAAACGGGCAATCGATATCATCGAGAAACGCCCGGCCAGAGATGTTGGCGATAGTTACATTGACGCCAGAGGGCATGGACACGCAAAACACGCCCTTGCCAGGCAGCTCATCGATGTAGTTGGCTGGCCGAAGCAGCCGCGGCTCCTCGCGGAAGTAGTCGAAGACGTCCTTTTTGTCCCAAATATGGTTGCCGGAGGTCATCACATCGACGCCAGCGGCTAGTATCTCCTGCGCGACGTCTGGTGTAAGGCCAAAGCCTCCGGCGGCGTTCTCGGCGTTGGCAATGCACAAGTCGATACCGAGGTCCTGAAGCATCTGGCCCAGCATCCGCTTCAGGATCGTTCTTCCGCTCTTTCCGACAATATCTCCCACAAACAAGACCTTCAAATTCGCCCCTTCTTCTTCTGGATATTGACACCTGTCTTCGTGCAGACCTTGTCAGGGCAACAACCGGCAGGGATTAAATCTCCCCGCCTGCGCCCTGATCATTTGGGGGCAAGCACGGATTGGACCAAAAGGGTTTCTCACCGCACTGACAAGCCCTTTCAGTCGCCTCACGCACCGCCCACGGGCATCACTATTTCGCGTATTCTATCGCTCTGGTTTCTCTTATTACGGTAACCTTTATCTGACCTGGATATTCGAGCTCACTCTCGATCTTCTCTGCGACCTCTCGCGCAAGGAGTGCGGCGCCGTCATCCTGCACTTCCTCTTGATCCACGAGGATGCGCACCTCCCTACCGGCCTGGATCGCGTAGGTCTTGTTGACGCCTTTGAATGACGAGGCAATCTGCTCCAGCTTCTCGAGTCGCTTTATGTAGCTCTCCAGGACCTCGCGCCTCGCGCCCGGTCTTGATGCGGAAAGCGCATCGGCGGCCTGCACGAGCACGGTTCCGACTTGCGCCTCCCGAAGATCAGTGTCGTGGTGGCGGCCTATCGCCTCCACTACGGACGGGACCTCGCCATACTTGCGAGCGAACTCTGCGCCGATCTCGGCATGTGTGCCCTCAACCTCGTGGTCCAGGGCCTTACCGATGTCGTGCAACAGCCCTGAACGCCGTGTGGCCCTTGCGTCGGCGCCCAGCTCGCTGGCCATTATGCCCGCTATGTGCGCAACCTCCTTTGAGTGCTGCAACACGTTTTGGCCATAGCTAGTCCTATACTTGAGCCGACCGAGAAGCTTCACGATCTCCGGATGCACCTTGCCGACTCGCGCCTCAAAGAGCGCCTGCTCGCCAACCTCGATCATCTGAGCCTCGAGCTCCTTACGGACCTTCGCAACAACCTCCTCGATTCGGGCAGGATGTATCCGGCCGTCCGCAATTAGCCGCTCCAGCGCAACCTCAGCGATTTTCCGTTTGATGCCGTCAAAACACGAAACGATTACCGCCTCTGGGGTGTCGTCAACGATCAGATCGACACCTGTCGCGAGCTCAAGTGAGCGAATGTTGCGGCCCTCGCGGCCAATTATCCGACCCTTCATCTCGTCGTTCGGAAGGTAAACAACTGCGACGCTTGTCTCCGCGGCATACTCAGTCGCGCAGCGCTGGATAGCGGTTGAGATTATCTCCCGAGAGAGCTTATCGGCCAGATCTCGCGTATCTGCCTCAATGTCACGGATCGTCCTTGCGGCGCGGTCTCTTGCGTCTAAAACCATCTCGTTCATGAGGATGTCCCTGGCCTCATTCCGGCTTAGCCCAGCTATCCTGGTAACCTCCTGCTGAGCATCCTTGAGCAAAGAAAGCCGCTTCTCCTTGAGAAGATTCAGCTCGCGGTCCCGGCCAGCGTTCTCGCGCTCCCGTTTCGCCAATAGCCGCTCTCTCTTCTCGAAGCTGTCAACCCGGCGGTCCAGGCTCTCCTCTTTTTGCAGCAGTCTGCGCTCGAACTGACGAAGCTTATCCCCCTGATCCTTCATCTCACGCTCCAGCTCTTCCTTCAGCCGATAGAGCTCATCCTTGCTTCTTAACTGCGCTTCACGTTTTGCGGTCTCAGCTCTCTGTTCTGCTTCCTCTATTATTTTGTCCGCGAAATCTCGCGCTCGCTTGAGCTTGGCCTCCACTAGATGCTTTCTGAGAAAGTAACCGACGGACAGACAAGCCATAGCAAGCACAGCAATAATCATGGAGTTCAACCTAAATCCCTGCCTTTCCCATTACCATCGATCATCTGCAAACCATCAAAGTAGTGCAGGGAAACGGTCGTCTGAAGACCGGAAGAGCGTAGAAAACCCCAGAAGTCGGGTTTCCTAAGGGTCGAGTCGGAGACGGAGATATGAATGCTGACGGGCGGCCGCCCCAAGGCGCCGTGTGGCTGGGCCACATGAGAACCCAGTTGGTCTAGGTGGGGAAATCATCGGGCACTTCAGGCTTCCCTGCGCATTGCACGGCATGCACACCATACCCGAATTGAAAGCCCCTTTCATATGTAATTGGCTCAAATGTCCTATCACCATCACAAGCGTCTCAGGATGCGACCTGCCCGCCAAAACAGAGACAAATCCACCTGTCATCTCCGTATTATATTACTTCCTGTTATCTCAGCCCGACTAACAAGACCTATTGGCCTATTGCTCTGTCAACTCTAACAGCCGTTCGCTTTCCCGCTCAAACCTCTTTCGTAGCGCCTGATACTTATCCCGCAGCAACAGCAACTCGTATCCCAAGTGCATCACTGCAAGAACGGATATCCTGTGACTTGACGCTGAAGGGAAAACGCCTTGCAGGTCTCCCGCAAGCTCATTGACGAGGCCCGCAACTCTTCGAACCTGCTCCGCCTCAGACGAGCTCTTGAAAGCGTAACGCTTACCTAGAACCTCCACCTGTACTTCAGAGGTTTCAGTCTCATTACTGTCAAGCAAACCTACGGTCTCCTGAGCCAATCGGCCTAGCCCTCCTCAGTCTCAAGAAGTGACAGAAGGTTCTCGACCTTTGTCCGAACCATTTCCTGTTGGTCTGTAAAAGACTTATACCTTTCCTTTATTAACAACAAACTGCTTATCTTCTCTTCACTATCTGTGATTCTGTGACTCGCATCCTCAAGCTGCTCCCGCAATTCGTCCCGCTCCTCGACGAGCTGCTTCTTCTCGTTAACGAGCCGTTTTATTCGCCGCTCGACCTCAGAGAATGTATCCAGAACAGCCGGCTGCTCGGCCGCCGAACCACCGAGTCCCGAAACGCCGCGACTGGGCTCGACATCCACGGTATCCGAAACCGCAGCTGGCTCCTCAATCTCGCCGGTCGAGACCCCTGCTGCGGCGTCGGACTTGTCATCGAAAACCTCAATAGAACTCAAATCGCGTTCTGCATCTTCCATATTCGAACCTTCAGCGACCGGCTCCTGATCCCTCAGCAGCTTATCTCGGCCGAAATCGACGGTCGAATCCTCACTTACGTTGTTGAATCCAGGACGCTTTATCACTTTACGCTTCTCCAGAAGTTGCGAACTGGGTTAATCTCTCGAAAGCTGCCGGGTCGAAGATCGCTATCTGCGACAAGACCTTTCGGTTTAACCCCACGTTTTTCTGCCCAAGCCCGTGGACGAACTCTCCGTATCTCAGGCCATGAGACCTCGCCGCAGCACTGATTCGCAGTGTCCAGAGACGCCTGAAATCCCTCTTGCGCCTCCTGCGGTCTCTGTAGGAAAAGGCGAGGGCGCGAAGCACCGTTTCGTTCGCAGTCTTATAAAGCTTCCGACGCCCCCCGCGATAGCCCTTCGCCATAGCGAGGACCTTCTTGTGACGCCTCTTTCTCGCTACCGAAGACTTAGCTCTAGGCATACATTATCCTCTCTTTAAACACAAAAGATACACGTCAACTTCAGACGAGTCTATACAGAATAATCCCCACTGCGCCAGGGTCCCATCGGACGCACCGAAAAAACGTCAGGAATATGGCAAAAGTCTAGAAATACTCTTGTGATCGGCCGAACTCACAAGGCCACGTTTTCCGAGTCTGTTTTTGCGCTTTCTGCTCTTCTTCGTAAGAATATGCCCTTTATTGGCATGGCTCCTGATGATGAGCCCCCTACCTGAAACCTTGAATCGCTTCTTGGCCCCGCTTGACGTTTTTAACTTAGGCATGGTCTATCTGTGTGCCTCCCGAAACAATCTCACTAGCGTTTTCCTCGTTATCCGCCGGTCCGTTGGCCGACGGCGACTCAGTTCTCTTGGTTCTAGGGGTCTTCCTAGGGTTTATGATCGTGGAGAGGTTCCTACCCTCAAACCTCGGAACGCCACTCACTACGGCGGCATCCCCGATCGTCTCAATCACCCTCTCGAGAAGCTGCCTGCCGAGGTCAACGTGCAACTTCTCTCTACCTCTGAACCAAATGCTTATTTTGACTTTATGACCGGCGTCCAAGAAACGCGTTATGTGCCTTATCTTGAAATCGAAGTCATGTTGATCCGTCCTGGGCCGGAACTTTACCTCCTTGACTTGAACCTTCGTCTGAGACTTCTTTGCGCCCTGATTCTTCTTGCTAGCCTCGTACTTATACTTGCCATAATTCATTATTTTACAGACCGGTGGTGTTCCCTTGGGGTCAACCTCCACCAAGTCCATATTACGGTCAGAAGCTCTCTGTAACGCCAACCCGATTGGCATTATCCCAAGCTGCTTGCCGTCCTGACTAATGACCCTGACTTCGCTCGCGCGAATCGCCTTATTGACGCGCTCCCGTTCTTGCGCTATCGGCAACCTCCTCAAAACACTACGCGATTTCGCACCTGTTCGCAACCCAGCGACATAAAGTCGTCGAGTGTCATTGTCCCCATCTGACCGTGCGAACGGCGCCTCACTGAAACATTGGAGGCCTCGACCTCCTTCTTCCCAATAACCAAGAGATACGGCACCTTCGAGTGCTCTCTTATCTTAAACCCCAGCTTCTCGCTCCTGTCATCGAGCAACGACCTGAAACCCGAATCCATGAGCCTATCATGAATTGTTCTTGCGAATGCGAGCTGATCGTCCGCGATCGGCAATACCGCAACCTGCACCGGCGAGACCCACATCGGGAACGCGCCGCCGCAGTTCTCAACAAATGCGCCGATAAATCGCTCCATAGACCCCAAGATCGCTCTATGGATCAGCGCGACGTGCTCATTTGTTCCGGAGCTTGTCACGTAATCGAGATCAAACCGCTCAGGCAGGTTGAAATCAAGCTGAATCGTCGAGCCCTGCTGCTTGTGACCATAAACGTCGATCAACTGAAAGTCTATCTTCGGACCATAGAACGCCGCCTCGCCCCGAACCTCGGTGAAATCCAAGGACTTGGACAGCAGAACCCGCCTCAAAATGGACTCTGAGCGCTCCCAAACCCCCAGGTCGCCAATGTAATGGTCCGGCTTTGCCGGATCCATCAATGAAAGCTCTATCTGCAAGTTTTCAAAGCCCAGACACTTTAATACAAACCGCGCGAAATCTACAACCGAGCCGACCTCGGCCTCGACCTGCTCGAAGGTGCAGAAGATGTGCGCATCATCGCACGTATATCCGCGCACCCTGAACAGCCCGTGCAACGTCCCGGAACGCTCGCGCCTATAGACCGTCCCGAGCTCCGCATATCTTATCGGAAGTTCACGATAAGACCTTACCCTCGACTTATATACCTGAAGGTGTAGCGGACAGTTCATTGGTTTCAACACATACTCCTCGTTCCCGACGGGGAGGATATACATGTTCTCCTTGTAGTAGCCGTAGTGCCCCGAGGTCTCCCACAGCGCGCTCTTGGCGATATGAGGCGTGCAGATCAGGTCGTAGCCACGCTTTAGGTGCTCCGCCGTCCAAAAATCCTCGATGAGCTTCTTGAGCATCGCACCACTTGGGTGCCAATAGACGAGGCCCGCACCGACTCGCTCGTCGATCGAGAAAAGGTCGAGCTGTTTGCCCAAAAGCCGATGGTCGCGCAGCTTAGCCTCTTCGAGCAGCCTTAGATACTGCTCTAGTTGCTCGCTCGCTGCAAAAGCCGCCCCATAAATCCGCTGAAGCATCGGATTATTCTCGTCGCCAAGCCAATAGGCGCCCGCAACGGACGTCAACTTGAAAACGCCCAGTTCGCCGGTCGATTCAACGTGAGGCCCCAGGCAAAGATCGACGAAATCACCGTGCCGATAAACCGTGATCTCATCCCCGACAGGCAGATTCTCAATCAGCTGCACCTTGTAGTCCTGACCAAGATCACCGAAGAGCTTGACGGCCTCGTCCCGAGACACAACTTCCTTCTTGAAAGGTAGGTCCTGAGCGATGATCTCACGCATCTTCGCCTCAATCGCCTCAAAATCCGCGTCACTGAAGCGACCCTCGCGGTCGAAGTCGTAGTAGAATCCGTTCTCAATCGCTGGGCCGATCCCCAGCTTCGTCCCTGGAAAGAGCTGCGTCACTGCGTCCGCCAGGACGTGAGCAGTGCTGTGCCTGTATTTCTCTAATTCAAGTCCCACGTTGTTCCTTTTCTCCAAACCAAATCATCTTCCGATCGCTTCGCGTATTCGACGGACATCTGGCGCGCACCGCCCCACCAGGAAGCGAAGGTAAACCGGAAATGGTAGGCACGGGCGGCTTCGAACCGCCGACCTCTACCGCGTCAAGGTAGCGCTCCACCCCTGAGCTACGTGCCTACATTACTAAAAACCCCTCGATGGGAAATGACTAATAACTGGAAGCCTCTATTGACACGGAACGATAATACCAACCTCAATCCCCTGTCAAGCTCAAGCCTCAAACTGAGGGGCGTTTGCCCATCGGGGCAACAGGTCAAAAGGTCAATAGGTGAACAGGTTAACAGGTCAGTAGCCAATCCGCAATCCGCAGTCCTCAATCCGCAATTGGCCTTGTCTTGCCGCTCACGCGTGCTATATTCTGATGATGGCCGCATCGTTCTGTATCGCGAAGGCGTGTCATGCGGGCAGAAAGCACGGTTTCGCCTATTTTGAGGGTAGATCTAGTGTGTCTTACACGTCCAGAGGAAGGAGGAAATCGATGAAGAGCACTAAGCGGACGTCTCCCTTCCGGTTCAGGCGCAGAGATGAGATTGGTGCATCGGCTGCAGAGGAGGACGCTGAGTTCCTATCGGAATGCTTCGTTGATACGGGAGACCTCTCCCTGCTTATGAATACTAGCGACCGGCACCACATTGTGCTCGGCCGCACTGGGGCAGGAAAGACGGCGCTACTGCTGAAGCTGGCGGAAGACAAACCAGACCAAGTGATCCAGATTTCACCCGAGAACTTGGCGCTCACCTACGTGTCGAACTCAACGATCATCAGTTTTTTTGGAAGCATCCGTGTCAACTTAGATCCTTTCTTCAAACTCCTTTGGCGACACGTATTCACCGTAGAGATTCTGACACGACACGTCTCTGAACGCCGGGAACCAAAGCAGAAATCACTCTTTCAATGGTTAAGGGAGAGATTCGCTAGCGATACACCTCGCGATAAGGAGATGAAGGAGGCAATTGATTATCTGGAAAAGTGGGGGAAGAGCTTCTGGCTCGAAACCGAACTGCGTGTCAAGGAGATCACGCAGAAGCTCGAGACTGAACTCGGAACAGGACTGAGGGCGCAGCTTGGGTTGGGGGAAGCCAACTTCGAGGCGCTTGTGAAGGCCGCGAAAAAACTAACGCAGGATGAGCGCGCCGAGCTTGTGTACCGGGCACAAAAAGTTATTAGCGCCGCCCAAGTTCAGGATTTGCAGAAGGTCATCAGGTTGCTGGATACCGTGCTGGAGGACCGGCAGAAGAGCTACTACGTTGTCATCGACAACCTTGATGAGAACTGGGTCGAAGAGAGGATTCGCTACAAGCTCATCATGGCTTTGATTGTGACGGCGCGCGATTTCATCAAAGTCAAGAACGCCAAGATCATCGTTGCTCTGAGACGCGATCTCATCGAGCGTGTATTTCGACTCACCAGGGAGTCTGGATTCCAGGAAGAGAAATACCGATCTCTATACCTTCCTCTCACTTGGTCCAACAACGCGCTTGTCGAGGTGTTGGATACACGAGTCGACGCTCTAGTCACCCGTCGATATACCAAGCAAAGTGTGACGCACCGTGACCTTCTACCAAAGACCTACAAAAAAACACCCATAACGGAATACATCATCGACCGAGTGGAGCGTCCGCGCGATGTCATTTCCTTTTTCAATTGCTGCATCGCTGAAGGAACGGATCGACATAGGCTAGATACTAAGGGATTCAGGGCCGCAGAAGGGGAGTACTCCCGATCTCGACTTCGCGCGCTTGGAGACGAGTGGAGCGCCAATTACCCGTCGCTACTCGACTTTGTCAAGATACTGCAACAGCGCCCGCCGTCCTTCGAAGTCTCCACCATTGAGGACAACCACGTTAACGAGCTGTGCCTAAGCGTAGCGGCGGAGAAGCCCGGCGGGAAAGGGCTCCTGCAGCAGGATGCGATGAAGCTGGTGGATTGCGTCTTCCCAGCTGCGCAATTCAAGGTGTTACTCATGCAGGCCTTCTACCGGATCGGGTTGGTGGGATTGAAATTGGAGCCGCATGAAGCAGAATGTTGGGTAGACGAAACAGGACTCAGCATTTCGTCGGCAGAGATAACCGAATCGACCACTGTGGTAGTGCATCCGATGTATCATCGTGCGTTGGGCATACGTGTGTGACGCTGGCCCGGAAGCTAATGGGTACCCTCACAATTGGGGGAGCAGAGCGCTGGCATCCCGGGCCCGCACCATTTGGCGCAGCCGTGGCTTCAGCGCTTTGCCCGGGGTTTCGCGGTTGTGTTAAGTTACCGTCATGCGCGAACGCCTGGTGGCCTCATGATGGGCTCTTGAGAAGAACCGGGAAAAACGATACAAGATTCTCATGACTGCCAAACTGCGAGCGCCGCGGAATAGAACCCTTGTCCTGTCGGATGATGACCGGCGACGCTGCTTGCAGGCGTTGCGACATGTTGACTCCGGGGCGTCGCTGGCGGAGGTCTTAGACTCGACCATCTGCCAAGACGTTTTCGAGGTGCTGCCTCATCTGCCGTCCGGTGTCTTTGATCTCATTGTGGCTGACCCGCCCTACAACCTGACGAAGTCATTCAACGGCAGGACGTTTAAGCAGATCGACCTCGACCGATACGAGGCGTGGCTCGGCTCGTGGGCGCCGGAGATGCGGCGCCTTCTGAAACCCACGGGGTCTATTTACGTCTGCGGGGACTGGCGCTCATCGGCGGCCATTCATCGAGTGCTCCTGAGGCACTTCAAGGTCAGGAATCGCATCTCATGGGAACGAGAGAAAGGCCGGGGCGCCAGAACGAATTGGAAAAACAACACGGAGGACATCTGGTTCGCAACCGTTTCCGATGACTACGTTTTCAACGTGGATGACGTGAAGCTGAAGCGTCGTGTCATTGCTCTCTACACTGACCGGCGCGGGCGCCCCAAAGACTGGCAGAAGACCGATGAAGGCAAGTTCCGCATCACTCACCCCTCAAACATCTGGACGGACCTGACTGTCCCGTTTTGGTCCATGCCGGAGAACACAGACCACCCCACACAGAAGCCTGAGAAGCTTCTCGCCAAGATCATCCTTGCCAGCTCCAATGTCGGTGATGTCGTCTTCGATCCCTTTCTCGGTTCTGGGACGACGTCCGTGGTCGCCAAAAAACTCCGACGCCACTACGTGGGCATCGAGATTGACGCGGACTTCTGCTGCTTGGCAGAAAGAAGGCTTGAACTTGCCGAACGTGAACCAAGCATTCAGGGATACTCAGACGGGATTTTTTGGGAGCGCAATACCTTAGCTGAGCAGAACAACGGCCGTGACTCGAGGCGTGCCTCTAATCGGGAGCAGCCCGGCCTTTTTGCTGACATAAGAATCGCGAGGTGAAAGGCAAACGTGAAGAGCCAGATATTCTCGACCAACCGAAGCAAATGTCACTATTCCCGCAGAGAATGGATGCTGGAGCTTTGCGAGACCATGCTTGAGTTCTACCCAAAGGAGATCGGCAAGATCGAAGCCCGGATCGAGTACTTCCGGAAGGTCAAGCAACGTTGGCAGGCAAAGGCAGAGTAGGCAAACCCGACAATTAGCTACACGGGGACGAGGGCGAGCGACCCGCTTCCCCGCTCTCTGCGCGCGGCGAGTTACTCGCCGGTCGTCCTGACAGCCCTGAACCCTACCTTCGGGTCGGATTTGCCTGGCCATAGCCGGCCGCGTGCCGCCGACCGACAGTCCTCTTTATAGCTCACGTAGCACCCGCCCCGCACGACTCTGTGCGTGCCCTTGTCCGGCCCGCGAGGGTCAGCCGCTTGCGTTGGGGCAAAGTAGTGCTCGTGGTAGAAGTCCCAGCACCATTCCCAGACGTTGCCGTGCGTGTCAAAGAGGCCCAAGGCATTGGGCGCAAGCTGGCCTACGGAGTGCACTCTGTCGTTTGAGTTGTTCTTAAACCAGGCGGCGCACTCGAGGTATTTCGGATCGCCCGGCTCGCAGTCGCCGAACGCCTCGTCCCCGGTGTAGTAAAGCGATGCTGCGCCCGCACGGCAGGCGTATTCCCATTCAGCCTCAGTCGGCAGCCGGAAGCCATTCGCGGAGAAATCGCAGACAACATCCCTGCCCAGGCCGCTGTAGCATTTGTCGAAGCCGAACCGCTCGGAAAGCCTGTTGCAGAAGAGGCAGCAGTCCTCAAAATCGACGCTGGTAACGGGCCAGTCGGGGAGTCCGCCCAGCTCTTTCCAGCCCATGACCTTTCCAAAAGCCTCCCGGGTCACCTCGAACTGCGACATCTCGAAGCCGCTCGTTATTATCACGTGGTGCGCAGGGCCCTCGTCGGTTCCGTTGCCGCGCTCGCCAGCACTCCTGGACCCCATCTCGAACTCACCCGGCGGAATCCTGACCGTCGAGAGAACAGCTCCATCGCCCAGACTGTAATAGATGGGCTGAGAAAAAAGCAGCAGATCGAGGCGCTCGCCCGGCCCGGTCCATTGCTCGACACGGCTGATGGAGATTTCGTGGCCTGAGAGCGCTGTGAAAGCCAGGATAAGCGTCGCAGCACAGGCGGCGGCCGCCGCTCTTTTTCCAAAGATATACTGTCTAGATGTTCGCATTTTTCCGCTCCTCATCTTACGTCATTGTTGAGCTACAGTGGTATTCAAAACACTCCTGACTGCTGATTCTACACAGAGGCCGCGCCGAGTCAAACGCGGCGGCTTGGGAAGAATCTTGACTCCCCTTGACGCGAATGTAGTGTAGTGCCAATCTGTCAACGGCTTGCGTCCTTGCGCACCGGGCCTACTAGTGAAACGTTAGGAATAAAGATGGCTCAATCGCTTCCTGGAGAAAAGAGGATGCGCCCATTTCAAATGGGCTTGCTCGTCGTCGCTCTGTTTATTGGCTTGATCGCACTGGCTGAGGTGCTGCTGTGGACTGTGGGCTTCGAGAGCCTTCGACAAAGGATGCCAACACGCGATGGCGCCCTCTGTGCTGCGCGGCCCAAAGCGCTTGCTGATGACCCTGACGTCGGCTGGGTGCTGTCTCCTGGGTTCGACGGAGAGATTGAGGGCATACGATATAGGATCAACTCGCTTGGCTTCAGGGGAGATGACATCCAGCGAAAGAAGCCCCAAGGCGCACTGAGGGTCCTCTGCCTGGGAGACTCGACCACGTATGGGGTCATGGTGCAGGGCCGTCGAATCTACCCGGCGGTGCTGAGGCGGAAGCTATCCGAGGCGCTGGCGCCTCGTCTCGTCGAGGTTGTTAACGGTGGAGTGCCGGGTTACAGCTCTTTTCACTTGTCGCTGCTGTTACCAGAGCGCTTTTTTGCGCTTGAACCTGACCTAATCACTATGTGTGTCGGCGTCAACGACGCGCTTCTCATTCCAGGGTTCTACAGCTCAGATTCCGAGCTATACGTTCCATGGCGCCGCGCGGCTCACAAGGCCAAGTTGGTCCTGGGCCGCTCTCGACTATTCACGTTGCTCGACGGCGCGATCCAACGGGTCACGAAGCGATTAAGCGCGTCCGATCGCCGGGAAGGGCCGAGTCAAGACATGAAACCCAAAGTAACGTTGGAGGAATATAGGGCTAATCTGACCGAAATAGCACACAAGTGCCACGACAGAGACATACCGCTGATCATGTTCTCGTTTTCTCTCTCAGACGCTTACGCCAATGTGATGCGGTCCGTTGCCGAGCAGGTCGGAGTCACGTTCCTCGACGTTGAGCCTTTGTTTGACCAGACTGCTCAGGCTCTTGAGGCTTCATCAATTGAGCTAGGGTCCGCGAGCCAGGCCACCGTTTCAACTGGGGCTGCGCGCATATTCGCCGGAGTTTACGAGGGTATCTTCTCTGAGGCCACGCTGAAGACGCACACGAATCCAGCCTTGTTCATCGATCCTTGTCATCCGACAGCGCTCGGACACGAGGTCATAGCCGAAGCGCTAGCCGAGGTGATAACCGAGAGACTGGCCAAGCGATAAATCCCTGAAGCGATGAAGTCCCAGCGCCTACCGCGGCAGACCTTCCTCCTTGGCGCCTACCGCTAAGACGCTCACGCCCTGAGTAGTCGTCAGAAAGACCCGCCCGTCCGGGGCGATTTCGATGTCCGTAACTTCGTTGTCGGAAAGCGCGCTGTTTTCGGCATCGTATCGTGTCCATTTGGCCCCGTCCAGAACGCAAGCGCCTCCTTGCGACGTTCCGAACCAGACGCGGCCTTTGCGATCCATCGCTATTGCCTGCACGACGCCGCCAGGCAGCGCGTCCTTCCGCGATTTGTGGACAGCCCAGCGCTTCCCGTCAAAGAAACTGACGGCGTTCTTGTGTCCCACCCACACGCCTCCATCCGAGTCTATCGCGATGGAATGGCACCGGTCGGAATACAATCCGCTGTTCCTTCTTGAGTAGGTCGTCCATTTCACACCATCGAGCACGCTCACCCCACCGAACGTCGCGAGCCACTTGCGGTCTCGGGCGTCAATCCCAATCGCGCGAACATCTCTGCTCGAAAGGCCGCTATTTCGGGTGTTATAGACCGTCCACGTCGCACCGTCGAAGGCGCTCACGCCGTGGTGTCCGGTCGCGAACCACTTCTGGCCCCGCTTGTCGATCGCGATGTCCCTCACGTCATCGTGGATGAAGCCGGTCTCCGGAGGGGCGAACGCCCTCCAGGTCGCACCGTCGAAGGCATACACCCCAGCGGCCTCTGTCCCGACCCACACGATACCGTCGAGATCAACGGCAACTGACCCCACCCAGTTGCTCCGCAACGGGGCGTTCCTGTGCGTATATGTGTTCCACTGGCCTCCATCGAGGACGATCACTCCGCCTCCGTACGACGCGAACCAAGCGCGGCCTTTCGCATCAAAGGCAACGCTATCCAGCCGCGTATCCGGCGCATTGAAATGACCCGCACACCGGGTAGTCCACGTTTTCCCGTCGAGGATGCTGACCCCGCCCGACTGTGTCCCGAACCACATCCGGCCCGTCTTGTGCTGGGCGATTGCCTTCACGCTGTCCGAGGCAAGGCCGCTGTTCTTGGTGTTGTAAGTCGCCCACTTCTCGCCGTCGAACACGCTCACGCCTTGCTTCGCCGTGCCTGCCCAGACGCGATTGTCCGCATCGACAAACACCCTCCGGACGCAGTTGTCGCGCAGCGCGCTATTGTCGGTGTTGTAGGTCTTCCACGTCCTGCCATCGAACACAGAGACACCAGCCGTGCAGGAGCCGAACCACTTTCGACCGCTGCGGTCAACCGCAACGGAATAGATGCAGTAATCAGAAAGGCCGCTGTTGTCTGGGTCGAGTGAGACCCACGCGCTGCCATCAAAGACACTCACGCCGGCGCCTCGGTAGGTCCCGAACCAGAACCGGCCCTTCTCATCGACGGCGATCGATGATACCTGGTTGTGCGCCAGGCCGCTGTTTTTGACGTCGTAGGTCGTCCAGTTCTCGCCATCCAGCACGCAGACCCCGCCGCCGTTCGTCGAGAACCACTTGCGGTTCTCGTCGTCGATTCTGATGCTGAGGACGAAATCGTTAGAAAGGCCGCTGCTCTTGCTGGTGTAGTGCGTCCAATTGGTCCCGTCGAACGCGACGACGCCCTTGCGGGAGACGGCGAACCATTTCGTCCCATCCGCATCGACCGCCACGCACCGGAGCGGGTTCGCCGGCAGGCCATCAGCCTTCGTCCAGACCACCTTCTCATCGGTCTTTAGGTCAAACCGTGCAGCCCCACCCGACCCGACGCACCACACGAACCGTTCCCCCTCAAGCGCAATGTCCGACACGTTCCCCCCTGACGTGTAGTTCACCCACGTCTCCCCAGCAGCCGCCGGAGGTAACGCCCCAGCGGCGAGAACAAGAACGACTATCGCAACTCGCACGTCATTCATTTTCCCATCTCTCGAATAGGTGAAGCCCCTGGGACTGCCAGGTCAGCTTGAAGCCTTTGTGAATGCCGCCGGCCTCCTCGACCTTGTGTAGGAGAGCGTCATAGCGATAGTGCTCGGGGTGGAATGCGGTGTCGATGACGACGTAATCCACGGGCATGTCAAAGCCGGTCAGCCCGTCCGGCGTCGCGGAGTTGTAGAGCTTGTTCCGGGTGCAGAACCGCGTGAGCATGTTTTGAGGCAGCGCTATCGGCGTGTCGTGCGGGATCAATTCCAGCAGTCTTAGCCTCGCGTCATGGTTCGCGTCCTTCGACAGATCGATGTTCTTAGACCAGACGGGGATGTGCGCAATCGACGAGGCGAGCAGCAGGATCGTGAGAACCCGCGCCGCGCCACTTCTTTGAGCCGTATCGTGGTCTTCGGGGGGGCCATTCGCAGGGCGATTCAGTCGGGCCAACTTGCCCACAGCCTTTCCCATGGCGACCGCCATCGCCCCCGACAGAAGAAGCGCGTGCTTCGACATGATGTTGGCCGCCCAGCCGACGAAGAGCAAGTTCTTTGCGAGCGAGGGGACGACGAAGACCGATTCGAGCGCGAGAAAAGGAAGGAAGAAGAGATTCGTTGCAGCGATGACGTAGATATAGGTCAGCCTGAACGGCTCGATAAGCTGCCGAAACGCGCTCGCGGGGTCTCTGAGATAGGCCGCAGCCTGCCCCGTGAGCGACATCGCTGCGTCAGGGTCCAACAGTTTATACGCCCCCGTCGGGCGGAAGTGTGGGATCACTACGCCGAACGAGAGCAGTATCATGGCCGCGTTGAGGAGAAGTGGACCAATCGACCATCTTGGGCCTTTTCGGCGCAGCAGCGAGAGCAGCACAAAGGCCATCATCACGACCGCGACCTGCTCCTTGACAGAGTTTAGGAGTAGCAGCGTGATCATGAACGGCCAGAATCTACCTTTCTCGAAAAGGTAGAACGCGAGTATGAGAAGCGGTGGGCCAAACATCTCCATCGAAAGGCCCTGGAAGTTCTGCGAGGCGTAGTATGGCGCGAGCGTCGCGGCCGCGCAAAGGCAAAGCGCGGTAGTGCGGTCGAGGCCCACCGCCCGCGTGAGATACCGCGATAGAAGCAGCGCGGTCGAGGCGAGAATCAGTGTGGAGATGACGAGCAACACCGACGGATGTGGCAGCAGCATAAAGATCGGCAGGATGAGAAACATAATGGGGGAATTGTGGTCGGCGAATATGCTAATCTCGTGAGGCGCGTTCGCGAGGCAGTTGGTGAAGAACTTCCCTCGCGCGGCGCTGTAGAACGATTGCATGAAGTTGGCGTAATCGACGTCGGAGTGAAACCGCAGGTATGCGATAACGGCGAGCGTCGCGAAGACCGCCGTGTAGATAGCGAAGTAGAAGAATAGGATACTGGCGAAGTGGCGGGCCGCAAATCGCTCTATTCGAGTGCCTTTTTGAGGATGCAGGCTGAAATGGATGAAAAGAGCGGAGACAGCGATCAACAGGCCGAGCGCGAGCCGGCCTTGCCACGTCGAATAAAAGCCGTAGGCCTGGCCGAGGTCCGAATCGGTCGGGGCCCAGAGCGGGATCACGACCAGAAGCGTCAAAGCCCAAAGCGGGGCGAGCTTCTTATTAGTTCCAAGTTCCAAGTTTCAAGTTCCAAGTCGAAGATTCGACGAATGGCGATATTCCGAGTTCCAAGTTCCAAGTTTCAGGTTGGCCGCACGCTGGAGCGCGGTCTCTCGAACGGCGAACCGGCCAGCGAATTCCAGGTTGGTCGTCAGAAGCTTCAATCTGTGTAATCTGCGTAATCTGTGGACGAAAAAGATAGTATGAATAAGTGATCAACATTGCTTGAGTCCAGACATTTCCCCGTAATCGTTTTCCTAATCGCCCTTCTGGCCAGGATCATATTCGTCCTGTTCTTTTCCGCGCTGCCCTACAACATAGACGCCGCGGAATACGTCATCCTGGGCCAAAATATCGCCGACGGCAATGGCTTTTGCTATCAGCCCGGCCAGCCCACGGCGTATCGGCTGCCATTGTATCCGCTATTCCTCGCGCTCCTGTTCTCGATCTTCGGAGACGATTCCTTCACTGCGGTCGCAATCGGCGAATGCCTCATCGGCGCCCTTTCCATCGTCGCGCTTTACTACGCCGCATTATACTTTTTAGGACGAAGCCGCCCCGCCGCAATCGGTGCGCTCATACTCGCAATATATCCGCCGCTGATAAAGCTGACAAACACGTTCATGACCGAGAATCTCTTCTCGCTGTTCGCGGCGCTTTCAGCACTTCTTCTGCTGCGGTCGCTGACAGACCCGCCATCCAAGGCCTCCGCTGTTCTGGCCGGCGTAGTGATCGGACTCTCATGGCTCTGCCGCCCGACGTTGTGCCTGCTAATTGGCCTGCTGCCGCTCTGGGCGCTGCTTGCGACGGGGCAGCGCTGGGGCGCCCGAAAGGCACGCCTCAAACGCGTCGGATTGATCCTCGGTATCGCCCTATTGTGCCTCGTCCCCTGGATAATCCGAAACGCCATCGTCATGAAGGCGTTCATACCGCTTGATACTCACGGAGGCGCGACGATCTGGTATCAGCATAACTCGCTCTCCCCGGACGGGTATTTCTGGTCGGCGATCCCGAAGGAGCGATTAGTCGAGATCAAACAACGGATTGACGAGCAAAAGAGGCGCCTCGACTCTGGCGAGTCGGTGAGAGACGTGATGCTTCCAACCGTGCTGAAGGGGCCGATGGCCGGATTTGAGTTCCTGCCGAAGCAAAAAGTCGCAAAGTTCGAGGGCTTGACCGAAAAGCAGCGGGACCAGGCGTTTTGGACAGACGCTCTGCGGACGATTCTCGCTCATCCCGCTCGATACGTCAAAAAGACGATCAAGGAGACCATCAAGTTCTGGCACGTCTTCGACGACTACAGCGGCTTCGTCGCATCATACGCTTTGCTGTTGCCGTTTGCCGTCGTGGGCTTTCTGATGTTTCTTTCGAGGCGCAGATGGTCCGAGACTGCACTTTTTGTATTGCCGATCGTCTGCGCCTGGGTGTTGGCCGCTACGGTCAACGCCTCGCACAGGTTCCGCCTCCCCATCGAGCCGCTTGCATTCACTTTCATCGGTGCATTTTGTGAGCGCTTCTCGAGGTCTTCCACAAGAGCTCGCGCGGTAATCATCGTCGCCGGGTCGGTCTATGCGGGCGTCGTCTTCTGCTTCTTCCTGTATCCAGAGGCGCTGCGCGACCTGGTGCAGACGATCACCGCCCGGCTCGGCTTCTCGGCCTATCCAGTCTATTAGCCGCCCAGGTCATTCGATTCGCGTGGTGGGCAGCGCCGGTGGCGGATAGTGGAATCCCATATCGACCTGCCCGGTGTCGGGTGTGCCGTCCGCCTGTGTCGTCCGGTTGGGAAGGCCAGCTGCGCTTGCGGACTGACTGCCGGCGTCAATGCACGGGCTGTCGGGGTGCAGGTAGTAGTCGCCGAGTGGTCCTTCGACGAACATCGGGTCGTTCTGGATGTTGCCCTGACCTTGATAGCCATCCTGGACGCTTGAGTGGTTCACAGTGATCGAGCCGGTAAGCCACATGAAGATCTCGTAGTTGCCGTTCTCCCAGACTATGCAGTTCTCCACGGCGAGCTGGCTGTGGTCGTAGCCCATTATTCCCGCACCTATGTTGTCCGCAACGGTGCAATTAACGACCTTGACGCAGCCGGCGTAACAATAGACTGCGCCGCCGAAGAATGACGAGTTGCCCACCAGAAGGTTGTTTCGGAAGGTGCCAAAGCAGCCCGAGATATAGACGCCACCTCCGTCCTTGTCCGCTGTGTTTTCTATTATGATGTTGTCCCGTATAGTGGGGAGATAATCCCCTTCCCAATAGATGCCGCCGCCGTAGATTGTCGAGTAGTTCCCGCTAATGAGGTTGCCTGCAATCGTGCCTGAGGCGGCGGACCCAAGCACTCCGCCTCCTACATCGGCTGAATTGTCCGTGATCGTGTTGTTCTTAATGGTCACCCAACTACGACAGCAGTATATTGCCCCTCCCGCTCCCTCTGAGAGATTGCCCGCAATTCTGTTACCCACGATCACAACCGAGCTGTCGTAGCAATGGATGCCACCTCCATAGCTGCCCATGCCGTTCGTGTTCTGGGCTTGATTGCCAGAGACTATGTTGTTTTCTATTCGCAGGGAACTACCATCGCAGCTTATGCCTCCGCCGAAGCCTTCATCGTCTGCCGCCAAACCGCCTGTTATCGTAAGCCCCTCAAGCGCGAGGTCTGTAACTCCTTCGCAGGTTATGACGCGCGCAGTGCCCTCCGCGTCAAGTACCGTTGTGGCGCGGTCACCACCTACTATGGATACGAAACTTCTCATGACGAGCGGGAATTTCTCGCCGCTCGTGCTCGGGGCATATATCGCCTCGGCGAGGCGCACCGTCACCGGGTCCTTTTCTGAGCCTTCAACAGATAGAAGGGCTTTGGTGATCGTCTTCCACGGCGAGTCTTTCGAGCCGTCCGCAGAATCGTCACCGGTCTCCGGATCAACATAGTAATCCGAGTGACCCACACAGCCAATCGTAAACGGCGCAAAGCTAATGTCGGAGATGAACTCGGATGTGTCCGGGTCAGCCAGAACGGCCGCGAAACTGTACTTGCCGTCCGGCCCGACCGGTGGGACATCACAAGGTACGTCAATATGCAGGATTGGGGTCAGGTCCATGCTGAACGGGCACGTAAGCGTGATCTCCTCAATCCACGGCAGCACCATTTGGCTGAATCCCTTTGGTTGCTTCGTCCAAAGTGAACCGTCCCAGGAAAAGAGTCCCACATAGACCGCAACGGCTACTGGCCTGTCGAAATTCCTTGCAGAGAGGGAAACCTCAATTCTGTCCCCCGGTCTATACCTGTCGTTGTCCGCTTCGATTGAAATGGTCGGGGCAGCAAGTGCGGTGCCCATGATCGTCAATATGAATACGCCTAACGCTAATGCAGCCTTGCCTGTCGCAGCCAAGATATTCTTTCTGTTCATTTAATTGACTCCCGTCGCAGAGGTGCTTAACAGCTATTGATAACTACTGAATCGGGTGATGATAGCCCACATCAACCCTGCCCGTGTCGGGGGACCCGTCGGCCTGAGTGGTTCTGTCGCCGAGCCCTGCCTCATCTGCCAAGATACTACCCGCGTCTATGCAAAGGCTGCTCGGGTCTAGATAGTAATCGCTGTATGGCCCACTAGTGAACATGGGGTCATCGTGGATGTTGCCGTCTCCGGTGAATAGGGATTGGACACAAGAATAGGTTACACTCACACAGCTATTGTCGCGGAAGAAGATGCCCGCGCCACCCCAGAGAATGGAGTTCAGAACCTCCACCTGGCAGTTCAGCTCGGCGAATATCCCTCCAGCTTGGCATGCAGCGACATTGTCAGCAATTGTGCAGTTCGAAAAGGCTGGGAAGCTGCTGTCGAGGCAGTATATGGCCGCGCCGCTATCGGCGGTATTGGCAGTCAAGAGGCAGTTTGTGATGGTCGGAGAGCTGTGGTCCCAGCAGGATATGCCGCCGCCAAAATCTGCCCTGTTGTTGGTTATCACGCTATTCGAAAGCGCGGGTGAAGAGTGATTGACGAATATCCCTCCGCCCAGCACACGTGCAAGATTGCCGCCCATTGTAGTGTCGGATATGATGGGTGAGCTTCGGTGGCAGCATATCCCTCCGCCGCATCCATACATCGAGATGTTGTGTGATATCGAGCAGCTGGAGATGAACGGCGAGCTTCCTTCTGAACACAGAATCCCGCCGCCGTCCTTAGCCACCATGTTGTTCTCTATCGTGCAGTCGATGACCGTTGGCGAGCTGTGATCGTAGCAGCATATTCCAGCCCCATGAGTTCCTATATTACCTGCTATAGTGTTATCGATTATGGCGGGAGAACTGCTGCCCGAGCAGCATATCCCGCTGCCCAGCCGCGCCATGATGTTGTCCATTATCGTGTTGCCCGAAATGATCGGTGAACTGTTGTCGAGGCAGCATATCCCGGACCCCTTGGAGGAACACCGGTTCTCAATGATCTCATTCCTCATAATGTGCGGCGAGCTGTTCTCCAGGCAGCAGATGCCTCCTCCGTTGTAAGTAGCCCAGTTGTCCATTATCGTGTTGTCCTCGATGCGAGGAGAAGATCGCTGGCAGCATATGCCGCCGCCGTAGATCGCATTGTTCCCACTGATGGTGTTCTTGGCTATTATGACAGCGCTGGCAAAGCAATATATTCCCCCACCGCTGTCATCACTCTCCCGCCAATCCCCATACGCTTCCCCTCCAGTGATGGTGAAGCCCTCAATGGTCAAGTTCTCCACTTCATCGCAGTAAATGACGTGGTAGGCCATCCCCTCAGCGTCGAGGACCGTCCTGTCTCGATCTTCCCCTTTGACCGACACCCAACTTTCCATATTCAGGGGAAACGTCTCGCTGTTCGTCGATTGAGCATACGTGCCGGCGGCGACGTGAATCGTCACGGGATGCGCCTCAGAACCCACAACAGAGGCGAGCGCATGCGTGATCGTCTTGAATGGAGATTCGAGAGAGCCGTCGTTCGCGTCGTCGCCGGTGTCCGCGCTAACGTAGATATGCACTTCGCGATCCTCAATCGTAAATGGCGCGAAGCTGATCTCGGCCACGAACTCCAGCGTTCCGGGAACCGTCAATCCCGCCGCGAACGAGTATTCGTCCTGCTCGGCGATGGGTGGCATAGCGCACGGAATGTCGAACCACTGGAAGGGGACAGGCGCCATGTAGTAGGGATTCGGGACGAAGACATTCGCCAGCCACGGCTCCAGGTAGGCGCCCCAGCCCGCCTCACTCAGCGTGTGAAGAGCGCCATCATGCCCGACAAGGCCAACATAGACATCGACATTAACAGGCTCGTCATAGTTCTCGCCGCCGAGGCTAAACTCGATCGTCTCCGGGGCCTGATAGCTGCCTTTGTCCGTGTAGATGAACACCTGAGGCGCAGCGATTACGAGCGACGGCAGGAACGCCGAGAGCACAATTGCGGCCCCAATTGACCCCAAGATATGCCTTTTCATCTCCTTTGCCCTTCATACGAAACGTTAAGACTTCCGTTCAGCCGACAACCTCCATTGAAGCGAACTTGGTCCGCCTCGTCAAGCAAAGCTTTCAGATTGCGACAATGCGCAGTGGGGGCGGTGCTTGTCTCCGCCCGTTTGCTCGTAAGCACGCGACGTTACAGGCCGGGCAGGCATTCGCCGCGCGGCGAACCCGATACTGGTCTGCGGACGCCAACACGCAAAGGGCGGGTCTGACACCGCGCCCCTACACAACCCCAGATTCGAATTATGACCTATGCTCCTGAGACCGCGCCCCTACATCGAGTATCCTTCTGTCGCTCTTCGCCTTTTCGCCCGTTTCCCGATGGGGAAGCTTCTATCTCTGGCGAGGATTGACATTGGGGGCGGGATCGGCCACTATCTTGGTGAGTTGGCACGTTTCTTTCAGTGAGGTAATTGCTATTGGCTGCAAGCGCTAAGAGAACTCAGAAGGACATTCAGAGATACCAGAAGTTGCTTCGCAAGGAGAAGCGGCTTCAGTATTACCTGACGCTGGCGAAGCTCTATGAGAGCGCCGAAGACCTCGCAAGCGCGGAGAAGGTCCTGGACGAGGCGATAGAGCGTTTTCCCGACCTTTCTTCGGTGAAGGTGGCTCTCGCACACGTCCTGAACGAGCTTGACCGGCCCAAGGAGGCGAGGGACCTGCTCGAGCCAGTGCTTTCGCGGGACAGGGATAACCTTTTGGCAGCGAGAAGGCTCGCAGAGTCATACGAGCAGTCCGGCGACCTTGACAGGGCTCTTCAGACGTTTAAGAGCATACTCAGGTTTCGGCTCGTCGGTCAGGAGGTGAGGGGCCAGATAGAGCGGCTTGAGCGCCTTCTGAGCGTGCGCAAACGGAAGGAGGCGCGGGGCGACAGCAGTTTCATAGGGCTGCCGACGTTGAGCCTCGCCAGGCTTTACATGGAACAGGGCCATTTTGACGAGGCGATCAAGATCGTTGATAGGATACTAAGCGTGGACCCCAACTGCGAAGAATGCCGAGGGATCCGCGCCCTGGCCGAGGCGTCGCTGAAGAAAGCCGAGGCTGGCAAAGCTGAGACGTTCTTTCCCGCCAAGGAACCTCAGCCGGACCAGGCAGCAAAGGAGAGAGCTGAGCGGGAGGTAAGGGAGAAAGCCGACCGGGAAGCGAAAGAAAGGGCTGACCAAGAGGCCAAGAAGAAGGCTGAACGCGAAGCTAAACAGAGAGCGAAGCGCGAGGCAAAGGAGCGTGCTGAAAGAGAGGCCAGGGAGAAGGCCGACCGGGAAGTGAAAGAAAGGGCCGACCAAGAGGCCAAGAAGAAGGCTCAGCGAGAAGCTAAACAGAGAGCGAAGCGCGAGGCAAACGAGAGGGCTGAGCGGGAGGCGGAGGTGGCTAAGGCGGTTGAGGATGATCTTGCGGTTCTTGCCCGTTTGCAGCAGTGGCTTGGTGGCGATTCGTCCCCGGGCGACGGTCAGTAGTGCCTGAGAGGTCGGTGTTTATCTGATGGGTGCTGCGCGCGACAAGATTAAGACATTCGAGGAGATGCCGTCTGTCGTCGCGGACCTCAAGCGGCGCGGCCGGAAGGTTGTCTTTACCAATGGATGCTTCGACTTATTGCACAACGGGCATGTTCGGTATCTTGCGGCGGCGCGAGCTTCTGGGGATGCGCTTATCATAGCTGTGAACTCCGACGCCTCAGTCAGGCGGATCAAGGGCCCAAATCGCCCGATAACGCCTCAAGCCGAGCGGCTTGAGCTTCTTGCGGCCTTTTCTTTTGTGGATTATGTTTTCGCTTTCGATGACAATGACCCGTTGAGGGTAATCACGGCGCTTCTGCCGGATGTTCTTGTGAAAGGCTCAGACTGGGCGCTCGATGAGGTCGTGGGGCGAGATGTTGTTGAGAGCCACGGTGGCAGAGTCGAGAGGATCGACCTCGTCGGCGGGATTTCGACCACGATGATCATCGAGCAGGCCAAGTGCATCGTGGTCTAGGCTATTTGCGCAAAGAGGATTTCAAGATTGGCGAAGAGCAAAAGGAAAAAGCAGGAAGTAGTTGCCGAGCCGGCCGATCAGGCTGAAGAGGCTGAGCAGAAGGAAGAGAGCTACGGCTGGGAGTATCATAAGGTTACGCTGCTGATTGCCGTAACGCTTTCTGCCATATTCTACATACTCATCTGGATATTCATCGATTAGCGGCCTGGAGCCAGTAATGCCGGTTCTTGGCGTTGACGTGGGCGGAACAAACGTCCGCGGGATGGTGGCGGATGAGCGGGGCGAGGTTCTGTCGTTTCACGAGGCGAGGACGCCGCATGATTCGGTTGATTCGCTACTTTCTCTGATTGCCGATATGGCGGGCCAGCTCCGTTCGGAGGCCGGACGGAGCGTCCGGGCCGCCGGCGCCGGATTCCCCGGATTGATCGATTTTGGGCGAGGCGTCGTTTGCTACTCGCCGAATCTGCCCGAGTTTCACGATGTTGCCGTTGCCGCCATGCTCAGCGAACGGCTGGGAGTTAAGGTCTTCCTCGGCAACGACGTGAACGTCGCGGCGCTGGGGGAAAGGTGGCTCGGCGCCGGTGTGCAATTTGAGGATTTCGCATTTATCACGCTCGGAACAGGACTTGGGTCAGGTTTGATAATCAATGGGCGTCCATTTTGGGGCGGCACGGGATACGCAGCGGAGCTCGGCCACTTGGTCGTGGAGCCAGATGGTGCACGATGCGCCTGCGGGGACAGCGGCTGCCTCGAGGCGTATTGCTCGGCCAACGGCCTGCGTTCGAGGGCGGCCGCGCTGAGGGATGGTGGGCGCCAGTCGGCGATGTGGAGCATGATTGACGATGACGGGGATGTGACGCCGCAGGTTGTCGATTTCGCCGCCTCACGTGGTGACGCCCTTGCTAGGGGGCTTCTTTCGGATGCGGGAAGGTATCTCGGCATCGCGATTGCGGCGCTTTCAGACCTCGTCGGGATTCGCACGGCGATTGTGGGAGGGCGAATGGCGAACATGAAGTTTGATATTCTGGGCGCCGCCCAGGACGAAGCCAACCGACGTTCCATCTGCGCGCGTGCCGCTGATATATCAGTCATCAGGTCCGCGCTCGGCGACAAGGCCGGGTGCCTGGGCGCGATTCGATACGCGATGGATTGTCTAAATGGCTGAGCTCCTGCAAAAGGGGCTTCGCTCGCCTTTGGCCCAGATTTATGACAAGCAGAGAATCCGCAACTTCTCGATAATCGCGCACATCGACCACGGCAAATCGACGCTTTCGGACAGATTCATCCAGATGACGGGTGCGCTGTCGGAGCGCGAGATGTCCGCGCAGGTGCTCGACACGATGGACCTGGAGCGGGAACGTGGCATCACGATTAAGGCGCAGACCGTCCGACTGAGTTATACCTCGCGCAGCGGGCAGACCTACTTGTTCAACCTCATCGACACGCCGGGCCACGTCGATTTTACCTACGAAGTCTCGCGCAGCCTCGCGGCGTGCGAGGGAGCGATACTCGTCGTCGATGCGGCGCAGGGGGTCGAGGCGCAGACTCTGGCCAATCTCTACCTAGCGCTTGAGAATGACCTTCAGATCATCCCCGTCATCAACAAGATCGACCTTCCGAGCGCGGACGTTGAGGAGACGCGACGGCAGGTGGCCGACATCCTGGGCCTGGAGCCTGGGCTCTGCGTCCCTGTCAGCGCTAAAAAGGGCGAGGGGGTCGAAGACCTACTTGAGGCGATAATCAAGCACGTGCCGCCACCAAGGGGCGATCCCGACGCGCCGTTCAGGGCGCTCGTCTTCGATTCGCACTACGACCAATATCACGGCGTCGTCGTTTTGATGAGGCTGGTTGACGGTCAGGTCTCGGTCGGCGACAGGATAGCCTTCATGTCAACTGGCAAGACGTTCGAGGTCCTAAGTCTCGGCTGTTTCTCACCCAAAGCATACACTACCGAGACGCTTCGGGCGGGCGAGGTCGGCTTCCTTTTGGCCAGCATCAAGACGCTCGGCGATAGCCCCCTCGGCGACACTATCACACACGCCAAGCAAACAGCGTTAGAGCCGCTGCCGGGCTACGTCCCTGTCAAGCAGGTTGTCTTCTCGGGGCTTTTCCCCATCTCGACTGAGCAGCACGAGGCGCTGCAAGTCGCGCTCGACAAGCTCTCGCTGAACGATCCAGCGTTCACGTATGAGCCGGAGAGCTCCAACGCGCTGGGACTCGGCTTCCGCTGCGGCTTCCTGGGCACGCTGCACATGGAGATCGTCCGCGAGCGCCTCGAGCGGGAGTTCGGCCTGCACCTTCTCTCCACCGCCCCCAACGTCGTCTATGAGGTCGTCCTGACGGATGGCGGCAAGGTCATGGTCGATAACCCGCATAAGACGCCGCCTCTTCAGAAGATCGACCACATAAGCGAGCCTTACGTCCGCTGCACCATCATCGTCCCTGACGAGTTCATCGGCGGCCTCCTGAAGCTGCTCACCGACCGGCGAGGCACGCAGAAGTCGATGGAATACGTCGGCGCGGGCAAAGTCATGCTGGTCTATGACCTGCCGTTCAACGAGACGATCTTCGACTTCTTTGACAAGCTCAAGTCCGCCTCGAGGGGCTACGCGTCCTATGACTACGAGCACATCGGCCACAGGCAGTCCGACATCGTCAAGGTCGATATGTTAATCAACGGTCAGCCGATCGATGCACTCTCTTTCATGACGCACAAGCGGAATGCCTATCACCGAGGCGTTGCATTGGTCACCCGGATCCGAAAGCAGATACCCCGGCAGCTATTCGAGGTGGTGATTCAGGCCGCCATCGGCAGCAAGATAATCTCCAGAGAGCGCGTCGCGCCGCTCCGCAAGAACGTTACCGCCAAATGCTACGGCGGCGACGTCACGCGCAAGCGCAAGCTCCTCGAGAAGCAGAAGGAGGGCAAGCGCAAGATGAAGCAGCTCGGCTCGGTCGCCATCCCCCAAGAAGCCTTCATGGCCATACTGAAGGTGGAGTGAGTCCAAAACAGGTCGAAAGTCGAAAGTCTAAGGTTGGGCGGTGACGTGCCCTCGGTCGAGGAGCTCCTTTCTTCGGATCACTGCGTTTCAACGCGGTGATATAGATGGTTCTCATTATATTAACACCCGAATTCATTCGGGTGACCTGAGAAGGCCGAGTCGCCTCCCTCCACCCTCCCCGGAAGCCTCATCTGAGGAGGATGTGTCGCCCCCTCAGTCCCCCGAATGAATTCGGGGGTTAGGACAATGATAGCCCTTCTGCATCGCCTCGGCTGAAGCCGGGCGATGAGGGCCATGCCGGGATGGAAGTATTCATGCGGGCACCGAGACGAGCGCGTGGGAGGGATTCGTCCGGGTCCCCTTCCTCCACATCACCGCATTTCAATGCGGTGATGTAGATGGCTCTGATTATCCTAACACCCGAATTCATTCGGGTGGCCTGAAGAGGCGAGGCGCCTCCCTCCACCCTCCCCGGAAGCCTCATCTGAGGAGGATGTGTCGCCCCCTCAGTCCCCCGAATGAATTCGGGGGTTAGGACAATGATAGCCCTTCTGCATCGCCTCGGCTGAAGCCGGGCGATGAGGGCCATGCCGGGATGGAAGTATTCATGCGGGCACCGAGACGAGCGCGTGGGAGGGATTCGTCCGGGTCCCCTTCCTCCACATCACTGCGTTTCAACGCGGTGATATAGATGGTTCTCATTATATTAGCACCCGAATTCATTCGGGTGACCTGAAGAGGCGAGGCGCCCCTTCTCCCCCCTCTTTCTTTATCATTCTATCCCAGAGCCCAGTCCATATCGCCTCGCAAAGGCCTCATACTCCTCGGCGAATGTCCTTATCCTATGATGCGCCTCCTGCCCTTCGATATAAGCGACGACATCCTCCAGAACGGACGCTGAGACTGAGAATGCCCCATAGCCGCGTGCCCAACGGAAGTGCCCAACCAGCAGCCCACTTGAGTTGATCCAGCGTGAAGAGCAGCCCTTAAGGGCCTTCACGACATCATCCACGGAGCACGTCCGCGGCAGATCGATTAGAGCGTGCACATGATCAGGATTGACGTGAAGCGCCTTGGTGTATATGCCATTGGACTCAGCGATGGACATCAGCTGATTCGATACCCGCGTCGCGTTCTCCCCGTGCAGGACTTTCTCCCTTCTGAAGGTTGACTAGATCAGATGAATCCAGCAGCGAGAATGTGAATGTTGCAGCAACCCTCCATCTCCATATTGATATGACCTCTCGGTGGATCAGCGCATGATTGCTTCAGGCACGCTTTGCGAGGCGCTTGGCCCAGAGGCCGGGCTGCTGTTGTGTGTCTTTGAAGCGGTTGTGGACCCAGAGCCACGCCTCGGGATACTGGCGGATGAAACGCTCGAAGACGGCGTTGTAGGCTGATGTGTTGACGGTTATGAACTCCTCGTAGCTGTCGCATTGCTTGGCGGGGATCGGGTCGGAGAGGACCAGCCTGTAGCGGCCGTCGGGGCAGGGGATGCCGGCGGCGAAGATGACGTCGGCCCCCGTCATTCTGCAAAGGGCGGCGGGAAGCGGCGAGCTAGCGACATTTCGGCCCACGAGCTCCGCGAAGACGCACTCCTTTCGGTGGACGTTCTGGTCGAACAGGATGGCGACGATCTTGCCGGCCTTCAGCTCGGAGACGATGCGTCGAACGGAGTGCTTGCGGGCGATTATGGTCGAGCCGGCCATCGTTCTCAGCCGGTTGACCCAGCGGTCGAGGAACCGGTTGTCCAGCGGCCTGGCGAGCGCTGTCACCGGGAAGCCAGCCTTCGTCATCGCAAGCGGCGAGAGTTCCCAGCAGCCGAAATGGCCCGTCAGGATGATGAGGCCCCTGCCGCCGGCGGTCGCTCTCGCGACAGCCGTAAGGTTCTCGTAGGTGAAGAGCTCATCGGCCGGCCTTGCGATGAGTTCCGATAGATGGCATAGCTCCGCGATCTGTCTGCCCAGGTTTAAGAAGCTCTTCCTGACGATGGCCTTTTTCTGCGCCTCGTCTAGCTCGTCGCCGAACACGAGCGTCAGGTTCCGCATCGCAATCCGACGCCTTCTGGGGAGAGAGGTTAAGGTGACCGCGGCGAGGGCTTCCCCCAGCTTGATGGCCGCATTTCTCGGCAAGAGCCTGAATCCGAGAGCGATGAGCCTGACGACGACGTAGAGGCAGAAGTCAATGGGCGTCTTGAGTCGCGGCGAGAGTTTGCTGATGACAGAGGCGCCGGTGATGCAGAGAAGGACGGCTGAGCTGACGTATGCGAGCCAGAAGCCGAGCCCAAGGGCAGACGGGAACACCATGATGGAGAGCAGCCACGTTCCGAGGAAAACAAGCGCGCCGGATAGGACGATGACGGACGCCAACAGGATGCCTCGGGCGTGCCTCGCCTTGCGCTCGTATGCAAGGCAGCCCCAGATGATTCCGAGAAAGCCCAGCAGCAGGACGACGAATGGCGCGGCGGCCGCAAACGGCGGCAGTCCCCAGGGATTGGCGCTCTTGGATAGATATGAGAGCATTCGGGCGAGGTCTGGACCGCTGACTGGCTGGTTGAATGCTACCACCCAGGTCAGCCAGAACGAGGCGACGAGGGTGAACGAGGCCACGATTGCGGCGATAGGCAGTTTCGGCCGTTTCGTGTTCTTGCCGCTATGCGGTCGGCGGGCAGCGTCGTCCCTGGGCGTGAGCAAGGGTATGTCTTTACGGGCCTTCTCTTGCCCTGCCTCTGGCATATCGATCACTTACTTGCCAAGTACCAACTAGGCATTATGATACGAGGATGTAGCAATCGGCTCGTCTGGGCTGAGGAGAATGGCACTATGATGGGCATTGCATTGTCTTGCCAGTTGTTTATTCTGGGCTTTGAAGCTAAGGACTAACACGAGAGTTGTCAATGAACGCGGCTAACACACTTACAGTATCCAGAATGGTATTGGCGCCGTTCTATCTTGTCTTTCTGTATTACTCCCAGACAGAGAGCAACGCTTACCTTTGGCTCAGTTTGGCGATATTCATGGCTGTGGCTATTGGCGACGTGTTGGACGGCTATATAGCCAGAAAACTGCATCAAGTAACCTCGCTGGGCTCGTTCCTGGACCCGCTCTGCGACAAGATGATTCTTTGGGTTAGCTTCGTCATCCTCGCGATTCACGACAAGGTCCCCTTTTGGCTCATGGTTCTTATTCTGAGCAAGGACGCGCTGATCTTTGTGGGTGGCGTTGCGCTTCATTTCTTCAACTGTGATTGCACCATCAGTCCGAACCTTTGGGGCAAAGGCGCCTCAGCAGTTCAATTCGCTCTGGTGCTCTGCACTCTGTTTAGCATAGGGATAGGCTGGTTTGGGCAATCATCCGCCAACAGCTTCTTTTGGGTAATGTGGTCGCTAACCGCGTTCATGACGACCGTTTCGGGCATTAGTTACGCTGTGATAGAGTCCCGGCGATTTAACAACGCGGGGTGAGCGAACGTGCGATCCGTTTTTCTTACAGCGCCCAATCTCATCACGCTCTTCAGGATTTTTCTTGCGCCGATCATCGTCGTTCTGCTGATCTCCCCATTCAGGGTCAGCGCATTCATAACTGTTATCGTTTTTTTGGTTGCTGCTGGTTCCGACTGGCTAGATGGCCGCATCGCCAGGCGTTACAATCAGGTAACGGCGTTGGGAACGCTCCTTGACCCGATCGCTGACAAGATTTTGGTCATGGCTGCGCTCATCTCGCTCGTGTCGCTTCAAAAGGTCCCCGCTTGGATTGTGGTCGCGCTCGTTGCCAGAGACATAGCCGTGTCGGGCATCCGGCAGATGGGGGCCGTCAAGGGCGACGTGATGCCAGCAAGTGGCGCCGCCAAATACAAGACGGCGATTGAGATGGCAGCAGTTGTGGTTGTCATCCTCTCGATAGACATTCAATGGGTCGATCCCGTCGTTTTCTGCGATCTGAGACTAAGCCTCTTGATACTGTTGGTGGCGCTCTCGCTTGCCCTTTTTTCCGCCAGCTTATATTTGTCGCGGTTATTGGCTAACACAAACGCACAAGACAAAAGGGACTGACCGCGTCTGGCACAGCAAGGATTGGAGTTTTATGAGGCTTTTTGCCACGCTGCGCACGCTGGGCGAGAGGGTGTTCTTGCTTCTGATCTATGGATTTCTGCTCCATAGGACCGTTATTAGCCCACCGCAACCCAAGCTGGCGCTCATCACCTGGGCCGTAACATTCGGTGTTTTTGTCCTGGTTCTTGTCGTCCGTGCCTCGATGCGCAACAACACACGTCCTCACTACGGTATCGGTCGGCTCCTCAAGAGGTCATACACCCCATTGCTCCCGATGATCGCTGGATTCATGGTCGTTTTCACCATGAATGCGCTGCACATGGCGCCGCTTGATTCCCAGACTCTGAATGACAAGCCCGACATGTTGGTTCCGATTCTCTTTCTTCACGGCCTGTTTACAGCGCTGATATTCGTGGAATTCTACGGTGGCCAGAGCTTGCTCAAGATTGGCGTGGCAGTTTCATTCTGGTTTCTTTTTCTGATCTTTGGTGGCGCCAACCTGGTGGGCTTTGGTTCGCTATTGATTCTGGTTCTCATGTATGAGCGGGCGTGGCGTCTTAAATCGGAGCGTATTGATTACGTTCCAACAGCCTTTGATGTTCCGATGCTTGCGTTCTTGGTCATGTGCACTCTCTCAACCGTGTGCGGGTTTAGCCTCGGCACGAGCTCGGTCTCGTTGCTTTCGATTGCTGCTGCGATGGCCGGCGCGCTTTTGATAGGTTCAACCACTACGACACGGCGCGACCTTATCCGGCTGGTGTTCTTGGCGGCATTGGTTGGTGTGTTTTTGGCTGTTCTCAGTCTCGTGAAGCTGTCCATGCTGGTCTCGACCTTCGGCCTGGATTTTGCGATTAAGAACAGGCTCTGGCTGCCTCTCATAAACCCGAACGGGATCGCGGCGCATTTTACGCTCATGATTCCACTGATGCTCGTGCTGGCCATGGCGCGGATTAGGCGGTGGTTGTCCGTGGTTCTAGTGGCTGTGGCGGCAGTTGGTGGCGTCTGCTTGGTTCTTTCGTATTCCAAGGGCGGAGTAATCGGCTTCGTAGCCGCGATGCTTGCTTTTCTATTCATCAGGAGGCCGAAGACGGCGACGACAGCGCCTCATAGGCGGCGATTCGCTACAGTGGCTGTGATCGTCGTCGGCGCGGTTTTGCTGCTGCTGATCTCACTGGGCGAGGTCGGGCAGCGGGCGTGTGAGAGGCTTTCGGATCCAATAAGCCTTGAGAGTCGATCGTTTTTCTGGGGACTAGGCGAGCGGACCGTGGCGAGACATCCCGTGCTTGGAGTGGGCCTGCACAACAGCTACGTTCATGCAAGGATTGCTCACCTCGTTGAGTCGGGGCTTGAGGTTAATGTAAGGCAAAACGTCCTGGCGCACGCTCACAGCACATATCTCCACATCGCCGAGGGCACAGGAGTGATCGGGCTCTGCGCCTTCATGTTCCTTTTGATCACTGTAATCAGTAGAGGAATCTTGCTGCTAAAGAAGATGCCCTACGGCCAGACGTGGCTTATGACGAAGGGGGTTCTGGCGGGCTTGATCGGCTTCGCGATTCATGGATTCTTCGATCTACAGTTCGGATCACCGGACTTAGACTACGCCTTCTTTGCCTATATTGGCCTCATAGCTGCCGCAGAGCAGGTGTGGCGACGCGAGTCCGGAGAAGTCGTGCGACACACGAACGGCGCACGCAGAAGATCCAGGATGCTTCACTGGTGCTGCTTTGGCGTTCTGGCAGCCTTCCTGGTCACGACTCAGGTCTCCAGGAGGTCGGAGCTGTTCTGCCCAGAACTTGCCGCGGGCGGATTCTCCCTTAACCCGAAGTTCTTCGAATCGCTAGCAGAAGAGAAGATCCGAGCGGATGAGTTTGACGAGGCGACGACGCTTTATGAGAAAGCGATCGCCCGGAAGCGCGATTACCCCAAGTATCATGAGAAGCTGGGCTGGCTCTACTGGCTGCAAAGGGACACAAAGCGGGCCTTGTCGCACTTCAAGGCGGCTGCGGATTTTGACCCACTTGGTGCGATCGGAGGTGAACATTACTCGGCGCTTGCTTTGTTTCTTTACGCGCAAGATGAATCCCAGCGCGCCTTGATCGTGATGGCTTCCGCGGTTCAAACCGATCCAAAGGTCATGAAGGAAGGACTGTGGCATTATGTCCGGCGCGACGATGACGAAGCGGCCGACTGGATGATAAGAAGTGAATTCATCGCTTACAAAAGCGGCGACCCAGTTTCGTGGAAAGCGCTCAAGAGGCAAATCATCGCCCATCTGAAGAACGAGGTTGGACCGGCTAGGAGGATAGTGGGTCCCGATAACTCCAAGCGCCGTTCTGGCTTGGGCTATCCGGTATATATGCTTCCGTGGTCGGTCACGGTCATCCAGCATTACCTTTACGAGAGGTATCTCGATGTCTTGGCGACCGATCCCTTGACCGCCAAGAAAATCCTGCTGAACATCGGGAAAGGCTATTATTACGTTGGCTGCAATGGCCAAGCTGAAAGCACTTTCAAGGAGGGCCTCAAGTTCTTCAAAGGGGACTTCAATTTCAGAAGAGCGCTGGCGGTCCTTTATGCAAGCCAGGGCAAGTATAGGAGCGCCGCAGAGCTCTTCTCGCAGGTCGGCGATAGCTACTCGGAGGGAATAGTCTGGCTTTCCGCCGGGCAATACGACCGGGCGATTGCTGTTTTCTCCACCCTGGTATCACATCACATGGAGCATCAACACCCCCAAGAACACGCAAAGGCGCTCACCATGATCGGCAGGATCTATGAACGACAGGGAGGGCCCGACGCGAGCGTTCGTGCGAGAGACTGTTACGAAAAGGCACTCTTTTTGTCGCAGACCGCGGCCAATTACAAGCGGCTGTCGGACATTCTCTACGAGCTCGGAGAGTTTGACAGGGCGAAAGAGATGTACCGGAAGGCGCTTGAGCTGTATCAGGCTGGCCAGCCGCTACGGGATGACCCGGCCGAGACGTTGTTCACGGATTGAGTGCATCCACGAATCGGCCGCCGAGCGCCTTTTTGTAGGCCATGAGGATGTTTGAGGTCGTTCTCTCCCAATTGAATTCTCGTTCGGCCCGCATTCTTGCCATCGCCCCCAGCTTCACTCTCAGTCGGGGGTCTTGCAGCAGCGATACTATGCCGTCCGCAAGGCCTTCCGTGTCATCTGACGCGACGAGTATCCCAGCATCTGAGACGATTCTTGGAACATCGCCAACCTTGGTCGCCACGATCGCCTTCCCGGACGCAAGGTATTCAACAATCTTGAGCGGGCTCTTGCACCGCGCCAGCTCATTGTCCGGAAATGTCGCAACGCAAACATCCGCGGCGCTCACGTATTGCGCGACCTTCTGGTGGGATATATAGCCTGTGAAATCAACAGGCACACTGTTTGTCTTCGCGAGCTCGCGCAGCTTCAGGAGCTTCGCGCCCCCTCCAACGACCATGAACTGTGCGTCCGGGACACGGTCTCTGACCTTTCCAGCACACTCGATGAACGCCTCGGCGAAGGATGCCTGCTCAAGCTGCCCTTGATACAACACCATAGGCCGTCTCACGCCAAGCGAATCGAGCGCCTCCGCGCTCAACTCACGGGGCGCAAAGAGCGACAGGTCCGCCCCAACGGGGGCGTCAAACAGATTCTCCGGCGAGGCGCCGTATTGCTCCGCAAGGCTTCTCAGCCTAGAGCTTGCGACTGAGACCGTATCGACAAGCCGGACGAGGCGCCGCTCCACAAAGCGGAACTCTCTGAGCTGTGAGTCGGCCGGCCGCTCGGCCGGAAGGGAGCTTCTGAGTATCTCGGTCTCGTTGTCATCCCAGTCATAGTGGACGGGTTTTTGGTTCAGGATTGAGGCCAGAACGGCTGGCAGCGACACAGTGGGATGGCATTTTTGAAAGTGAACGAGGTCATGCGACTTGAGCAGCCGGCCCGCAATTGAGGCGTTTCTGAAAATCGCTCCCTTTTCAGCGAAAAGCCGCACAGTTGGGACCCTTCCGAGGTAGGAGAACTCGCGCAAGGATAGATTGATATCTGTGGGCGCCCGGTGAAGGTGACAGACCGTAGCAAGCGTTACCTCGATATTTCTCGCCAGAAGCTGCCTTATGATGTTGGCGGGGCGAACGAAGCTCGCAACTGCGCCCGGCGCATAGGGATACAGAAATAGAACACGCACTCAGTTTTTTCTCTCTATCCGCCGCCAGAGGCCGCCGGGCTTCACACGGCCCAGGATTATGTGAAGCCAGCCGAGGACTATTCCGAAAAGTTGTAGAAATGGGAAGACCTCGCCGACAGCGATCATCAGCAACACGCCGCCCAGCGCTGCCCACAGCACCCATTGTCCGAGCTTGCACGTCAAGAACACCAAATCGTAAACCATGAACGCCGGCAGTGTGAGTGCAAACGCCCGCCTGAAGGGTTGCGTCACCGCTCCGAAGAAACCGTAACGCGGGTTGAAAACCATAGTCCAGTAATGGCTCATCGTAACGAGCGTTGTGCTGACCCGGCGTCTTATCTGCACCGTCTCGGCCCAGACCGTCTCAGGGCAGGCTTCCAAGACCGGCGTATTCTTGGACACGACGCATCTGTACCCTTGCTTCCTGACGATAAACGTGATCTCGAGGTCGTCGATTATCGCTCTTTCTGGCAGTCTCTCGACGAGGTCGTGCCGAAACGCGAGGAAGCGCCCATCCAGGCTGCAAGCCGAGTCGATCAAACCCTCCGTGTATCTCATCTCCCAGTCCGACACATGGAATCGGAGCTTGCTCCTCATATAGGGGATATTCCCTCTCTGTATCTTGACGAGGCCAGAAGCGGCGCCTACGTCGCCTCGTATCAGCCCCACGACCTCCTTGACCGCGCTGGGCTCGACGACTGTGTCAACGTCCGTCACGATGACGATCTCCGCGTCGGTCGCCGACAGCCCCGCGTTGATCGCCTTGTTCTTGCCGCGTTCGCACCGAAGCAATACGACGGGGTATTCCAAAACGATCTCCGCTGTCCGATCTGTGGAGCCGTTGTCAACGACCAGGTATGTCAGTTTGTCGGCCGGATAATCGACGTTCAGGACGTTTTCAATCTTTTGCCTGATGAACTTCTCCTCGTTGAAGACCGGCACCAATATCGCGACCATCGGCCACTCATCAGGCTCGACGCTCTCAATTGGACCCTTACGTTTGACGATTGCTCTGCACAGTACCGAATAACCAAAAAGCACCGCGACGATGATGGCGGTCGAAATCCCAAACACGATCCACAGTAAAAGATCCATAAACCCCTCGTCCAAGCAGGCCCATCAAGGCAGATTCATCGCGGCCAAGACTATTGGTATTGAACCTAGCAGTCAAGGCTAAGGCTCCACGGCTTGCTGCCGAAGCTTGAGCCCACGATGAATTCGGGATTGGGGGAGGGAACGAGAAGACGGAGGGATGGCAGCCCTTTCTAATCGCCCTCCGCATTCATTACTTTGAATAGCGCCTCAGCGTCTCGCGCGAACTTGTGGAACGACGGGCATCGATTGCGACACGCTTGAAGGTCAAAGCTGGCGGTAAGACTTGGCTGATCGATGGTTTCCAAGTAATGTCTATTTCCTTCCATTAGAGCAGATAAACACCGCTTGGCATCCCTATATCGCTCGGGCTCTCGCCTGAAATCAGCGCTTGTGCGAATACCGCGTCTGCCTCGAAGTGATTCTATACTTCCCAGAAACCACGCCTCGAATTCGCGTTTTACAAGAACAATGCTGATCCGAAGATCGCCGTGTGCTGATCTTGCGCGGTTTTGGAGCTCCGGCCCCAACTCAGCGGGGCAGTCATCATCAGCATCCAAAAGCACCAAGACACACCTACATCCTGGCCGACTGCGCCTCGCCTTGGTTATCTCCCTCTCGAGCTCCCCCTCCTTTACGGTCCGGTTACATTTGACTCGAATCGCTTTCCCAATGGATGCAGTTAGTTCATGGTGGCCGGTCTCTGCTAGCATTCGCCGCAAGAGAATGGGTACCGACGAAACCTCCGAATGACCTTCGACTATCGGGACGATCAACCTATCGCTCATCTGGTTTAAGAAAAGTCAAATAGGTCTAGCTGCTTTGCGTTCTCCTTGGCGGCTCTTCAACACAGTTGCTCAGTTCCTCTACACTCTTTGAAGATTTTATGTTTCTTATTTCTTGCAGAAACGCGCTTACAAAGATAGAAAGAGATTCATAAACTTCTCTGCAATCTTCTGCGCTGAATTCTCACGAACATATCTCTCTGCTGTATTTACTGTTGCTTTTCTGAAATGTTTTTCTTTTATTAATTTTAAAATTTGCATTTTTAGATGATCTCTATTGTTTGGCCGATATTTCACGACTTCTTTATCTAACCCTTCAACATACCGAGTATCTGGGATTACTATGGGAGTACCGGAACCGAGGCATTGAAAGACCGTGCTCGAAACAACGATATTGGTTGAGAGCCCTTTGGGGAGAAGATGAATGTCAGAAGCGTGTAAGTAATCATAGACCCTATCAATTAATGGTCTTTCAAACCGCACCACGCAAAATGAGGACCCCCCTGTCAGCGTTTTGCCCACCACTTCCGAATCGCTTGGATTGTCAGATCGAACCACTAAATATATCAATTTGTGCTTTTTGCCAAGTTCATTTGCTAACCAGAGATAATCGTCGTATTCAACCAATGGCTGTCTTCCGAATGAAAAGAGAATCAACGTGTCCTTGGGAAGCCTCAATTTTTCTCTCGCTTCTTCTTTATTGCCTGTAACGTACGGATGGCTATGGATAAGGTATTATATGTATTTTATCCTCCGGATATCTTTCTAGAAACATTGTTTTATACCGCCGGTCAAAACAGACAATCGCGTCAAAATCCAATTCGTAATATCCCGGATTGTCAGGCAGTTTCCACTCGTGAACCACCTGCACTTTTTTTGCTTTTATCTTTGGAAACATTTCAATAAGGGTTGGAATTGGCATCCTGTCAAGCGATTCAACCACCAGAACATCACAATCCCCACCACACAGCCTCTCATCTACCCACCCACGTGACCCCCAAGTCTGTTGAAATCCTCTTATTACGAAATCCTCATCCTTCCCGGTTGTGATTGGCAAGTGGTGTGGGTCTTTACTCATTGAGTCAAGGGTTGGAGCAAAAACGGTAAGTTTATGTGTTTTGGTAAACTCCCTGCCCAGGAGTTCAGCATGGCAGGAGGTTCCATCCGTGGCATTCCAAGTTGTAAGCATTGTTATCCGCATAATTTAATCTCCTTTCGGTATTTCAGTCGCCAAGCAAAATGTCGTCTAAAAAGTTGCTCTTGCCGGCGCCATTAGGCCCTACGAGAACGGTAAATTGACTGAGGTCAACAACTGCCTGAGCAATACTTTTGTAGTTCTTGATCTGGACTCTTTTCAGCATCTCGCCTCCGAATTCTCGTAAATCTCTCGCTTGCTCTATTCAGAGCTGTGCCCATCCTAGCTCTCAATTGGCCTCACGTCAAACCGGCTGACCCTGTCCACACTCATTGAACCGTCGGCTTTAATCAGGTTGACAGTAAGGTTCTTATCCGACAGGATTCCAGCGTCAATATAGAGTTTCGTGGGCGCTAATCAATGGCTAAACAGGGGCGGATTATGCTAGCGAAGGTGAAGAGCTGCGCTGTGGTTGGGATCGAGGCGAGCATGGTCGAGGTAGAGGTTGACCTCGCGCCTGGCACTTGCATCTACGCCGTCGCCCGCCAGCGAATACGCAGGCGCATCTTTGCTCACATCTACGAACCGCGTGCCGCTCAGCCAAAACTCTCTGACCGAAAGGTTCAAGATGAAGTTGAGCGTCGCAGACTTGGCCGCTACCCGAACCAAATAACTCCCCGACAGGCCGACCTTCGTGAGGAGCGATCTCAATAGACGATCACTCGGTGATAGCAAACGGGAATAAGCTCGGGTCCCCGATGAACTCGAATTGGCCCGGATTGGTCAGCGCGGCGGCAAAGAGGTAGCTTCCGGGGCCTTGTGGGACAGTCGTCCGGAGGACCTCGGTCGGCCCGAAATCAAACCCGCTCGGCAGCACGACATTGGAGACCCAGGGGCATGTCCCAATCGCGAGGCCGCCGCTGGTGAGCGACATTATCGCACCGTCGGGCAGAACGAACGCGACGTAGGCGTCAACCGAGACATCTGGACCCGGATTATGCGCCTCGATAAAGCCGACAAGGGCATCGCCCGGGGCGAACTGACTGGAGTTGAGCGAGGATTCGGTATATGGGTTCTGTTCCAGTGTCAGCGTGTAATGATAGCCCATATCCACGACGCCCGTGTCTGGAACGCTGTCTGTTCTAGTGGTGAGCTTGTCGAGGCCCAGGCTCTCCGCCGTGCCGCTTCCTGTGTCTATGCAGGGGCTGTCGGCATCCTGCCCCGCTGCCCGGCAGGACAGATAATAGTCGCCGAGCGGCCCTGTGGCGAAGAGCGGGTCATCCGAGATGTTGCCCTCGCCCCCGCCTGTCCAGCCCCGAATGCAGCAATGGGTTATCGCTGCGTAGGACTCCCCCAGCTCGGGGTCATCCGGAGCCTCATTTCCCCAGACAATGCAGTTGCTCATCGTCCCGTAGTATTCGTACAGCCCGCCGCCGCTTGCGCCCGCAGAGTTGCCGGTGATCGTGCAGTTGCTGATCGTCCCGTCGCAATAGATCAGCCCACCGCCGGCCCACTTCGCGGTGTTGCCGGTGATCGTGCAGTTTGTGATCGTGCCGTCGCAGTCGTGAAGCCCACCGCCGTACCCAGTAGTGTTGCCGCTGATCGTGCAGTTTGTGATCGTGCCGTCGCAGCTGTCCAGCCCACCGGCCGGGTTGCCGGTGATCGTGCAGTTGCTGATCGTCCCGTCGCAGCCGTAAAGCCCGCCGGCGTACGCGCCGCTGTTGGCGCTGATCGTGCAGTTGCTGATCGGGCCCTTGCACGCGGTAAGCCCGCCGTACGAGTTACCGCTGATCGTGCAGTTGCTGATCCCAGCAAGCGTGCAAACCGGATCGGGCCCCGGGTCCCCACCTAGAATTCCGCCGCCGTAGCCGGAAGCGCTATTGCCTCTGGTGATCGTGAACCCTGACAGCTGGCACGTCTCGTCTTCCGTGCCCGCAAACGTAACTACGCTGCCCTTCTGGCCGCCATCGATAACGGTGGAGGCGACGACCTGTTCATCCTTGGGGTCGAGGGAACGTAGCGTTATATTTTTCCCGTCGAAGTGGATGTTCTCGCAGTAGGTCCCCGGATGCACGACTATGACGTCGCCATGCCCAGCCGCGTCAATCGCAGCCTGAATCGTCGTGAAGTCGCCCGTCCCGTCCCGTCCCGTTTGACGTCGTACTCAGTCGCATACACACCACAGCCTGATAAACAAAGAAGCAACCAACACACCAAAAGACAGCCGAACAACCTGGTCATCTTCCCCTCGCAAGATTAAACGCCGTTAGTTTTGCACGTTTCGACTATCCAAGAATACCTCGCCCATCGTGCTCGTTCAATACTCTTTTCGACACGCAGGAGTTTGGCCATTCGCCACAAAGAGTCAGTTGGAGGTTTTGGAGTGCGGCGGCTCGACGCCGCTTTGGCTGGCCGCGGCTTGACGCGGCGTCTTGCTTGACTAAGAGCTCCGCGAAGTCCCGCCTGGCGCCTTTACAGTTTTGAGAGCTGTGTATTAGGGGCGGTGTCGAGCCACCGCAAATGAAAGCGGCGTCGAGCCGCCGCACTCCAAAATGTCATTCGGGCTCGGGTCGGCGCGATTTATCGCCTACACGTGGCTCGTTTGGTCGTGTCGCTTCTTGTCAGTTGACAGCCACGAGGCGAGAGGCCAAGATTCGGCCTGCTATTCTTTGGTTTGTCTGAGTTGGAACTTGACGAGGGGCGGATTATGCTGGCGAAGGTGAACAGCTGCGCTGTGGTTGGGATCGAGGCGAACATGGTGGAGGTAGAGGTTGACCTCGCGCCTGGCACGTGCATCTACTCGGTTGTTGGCCTGCCGGATACGGCGGTCAAGGAGAGCAAGGAACGCGTGATTGCGGCTCTTCGCAACGCTGGCTTCGACCTTCCCGATGGCCGGATCACGGTCAATCTGGCCCCAGCCGGCGTCAAAAAGCAGGGCGCGGGACTCGATCTACCGATTGCGGTCGGCATCCTCGCCGCGCAGGGCTTCCTTGAGCGGTCCGCTCTCGCCAAGTTCTGCCTCATCGGCGAGCTCTCGCTCGATGGTCAGGTTCGCGAGGTTCCGGGCGTTCTCCCGATGACGATGACGGCCCGTGACGCCGAGTGCGTGGGCATGATCGTCTCAGAGGCAAATGCCAATGAGGCGGGGGTGGTGGATGGCGTGGATGTCTTCGCGGTGAGCTCGCTTGCGCAGACCGTCGATTTCATCAACGGCAACGTCGAGATACCGCGCACCGTCGTTGACATGCAGAGCGCCTTCGAGACAGCTTCTCACTACCGAATCGATTTCGCGGACGTCAAAGGCCAACTGCACGCCAAACGCGCGCTTGAGGTCGCGGTCGCTGGGGGGCACAACGTGATTATGATCGGCCCGCCGGGCGCTGGCAAGACCATGCTCGCCAAGCGGCTCCCGACGATCCTGCCCGAGCTGACGCTTGAAGAGGCGCTTCAGACGACGAAGATACACAGCGTGGCTGGGCTGCTCACGAAGGGCCAATCGCTCGTTGCGACCAGGCCATTCAGGTCACCACACCACACCATCTCGGATGCTGGCCTGATCGGCGGCGGCGCATACCCTCGCCCCGGTGAGGTCTGCCTCGCCCACAACGGCGTCTTGTTTCTCGATGAGCTGCCCGAGTTTCACCGCAACGTCCTCGAGGTGCTGAGGCAGCCGCTCGAGGAGGGCTCGGTTGTTATCTCGAGAGCGGCGCTTTCGGTCAGGTTCCCCACACGGTTCATGCTCGCGGCCGCGATGAACCCGTGTCCGTGCGGTCATCTGACGAACCCCAAGGTCGCCTGCAAGTGCACACCAAATCAGATTCAGCGGTATCGCTCCCGCATCTCCGGCCCCTTGCTCGACAGGATCGACATCCACCTCGACGTGCCTGTCGTGCCGTATTCCGACCTTGCGAAATGGCGACAGGGAGAGCAATCGGCCATCGTCAGGGCTCGGATCAACGGCGCACGGAAGATACAAGAGAAGCGTTTCGCAGACGAGCCATTCTTCAGCAACGCTCACATGCAGACCAAGGACCTCAAGAGATACTGTCGGCTTGACGAGCAGTGCGAGTCGATCATGGAGTCTGCGATCAACCGGATGGGCATGAGCGCCCGGGCCTACGACCGCATCCTGAAGGTCGGCCGCACGATAGCCGACCTCGCCTCTGAGCCGACCCTCCTCCCTGAGCACATCTCCGAGGCCATCCAATACCGCACGCTCGACCGGCAGTTCTCATAGAGAGAGCTGTCCTTCGGGTAGAATAAGGACTTGAAAAATACATAACCTATCTGGTAAAGTCATTTGTTGAATCTATGGACATTCATTTCAAGTCCAAAAAGCTGCAGCGCATTTTCGCGAGAGAGGAAGAACTTAACAAGTGTTTCGGAAAGAACAGGGCAAGATCTATAATGCGGGGCCGTTACTTCCTTGAAGCAGCGGTTAACCTCGCTCAAGTAACGAGCATGCCGCCCATGAGGTTGCATGAGCTGAAAGGGAAGAGAAAGGGCCAGTTCGCCGTCGATGTGGGGCCTAACTGGCGAATCATCTTTGAGCCAGTAATTCGCCCTGCCCCCACAAGGGAGGATGGGGGTCTGGACTTGCGTCAGATTACAGCCATAAGGATATTGGGCGTTATTGATTACCATTGAGAGGTGGTTTGATGTTTGACTATGAGCCGGATTATCTCGTTCATCCTGGAGAGATACTAGAAGAACACCTGTCATGCAGGAGTATGACAAAGACGGAATTGGCTCGACGGAGCGGCCTTAGCGTCAAACACATCAGTCAGATCATTAATTGCAAGGCCTCGATATCGCCTGAGACAGCCATTCTTTTTGAGAAAGTGCTCGATGTGGCCGCTGATATCTGGACGAACCTTCAGACCCTCTATGATTTGCGGTTGGCCCGACAGAACGAGCGCAGAAGACTCGCTGCCGATTCCGAATGGGCCAGGGATTTCCCAATTGCGGCTCTGGTTAAAAGAGGGCATATCGCCCAAACTAGAGATGTCGCTGATAGAGTAGCGAGTCTATTGAGGTTCTTTGGAGTGCCCCGTGTCGAAATATGGGAGGAACAATATAAGGACAAAAGGCTGGCCGTGTCATATCGACAGTCCTCCGCATTCAGAAGCTCAAAGGAATCAGTGGCTGCATGGCTCAGGGTCGGGGAGCTAATGGCTGAGAACATATCGACTCAACGTTATGACAGAGGCTCGTTCAGAGAATCGCTGAGACAGATTAGGACCTTGACGCGAGAGAACCCGGATGTGTTTGAACCCAGAATGAGGGAATTGTGTCAGGCTTCAGGGGTTGCTCTGATCTTCGTGTCTGAACTCCCGAAGACACGGCTCTTCGGGGCCACACGATGGCTAACATCCGACAAAGTTCTAATCATGCAGAGTCTGCGTCGCAAAAGCGACGATTACTTCTGGTTCACGTTCTTTCATGAGGCTGGTCATATCCTATTGCACGGGAAGAAGGACGTTTACATTGACGAGAAGGACATGGGCACCAACGAAAAGGAAGAAGAGGCAAACCGGTTTGCGTCAAACGCACTAATACCCGAGGCGACGTATAGAGCATTCCTTCGTAGGAAGCGATTTTATAAGGAAGATGTCATCGCATTCGCCGAGCAAATGGAGATCGCACCTGGCATCGTTGTCGGGCGTCTCCAGCATGGTGGGCACATTCCCCATAGCTGGCACAATGACCTTAAGCGGACTTTCGAGCTTACTGAAAGCAGCAAAGCAGAGGCAAACCATGCTGAGTACCCTGAAGGAGCATAAGGACACCCTCAGTCACTCCAGGAAGCTTGTTATGGAGGCGGCGATCAGCCGGATGGGCATGAGCGCCCGGGCCTACGACCGCATCCTGAAGGTCGCTCGGACGATAGCCGACCTCGCCTCTGAGCCGCGCCTCCTCCCCGAGCACATCTCCGAGGCCATCCAATACCGCACGCTCGACCGGCAGTTTGAGTGACGCTGCATGCTCTGCCGGTCGTGTCCAACGCTCTGGAGCCAAGGTATTCGGCACCGAAGCCCGTGTGTAAGGTACCCCGGCAGAGGGATATGGCAGGGCGTTGAATTAGGGCGAGGTCACGATCGTGTGTAACGCAGAAATGCGGGTCAATTCTGTGGTAACATCCCACGTGTTGTTGTCAAGTGATTGCTTCGTGTTCACCATACTGGCGTCTGAGTTATGAAACTCGACAAGATCAAGATTGCGGGCTTCAAGTCGATTCGAGAACAGGAGATCGAGCTTACCGGCTTGAATGTCCTGATCGGCGCAAACGGCGCGGGCAAGAGCAATTTCGTTTCCGTCTTTGAGTTTCTTAACGAAATGATGGAAAGGCGCTTGCAGCAGTTCGTGCCGAGGGCTGGTGGAGCCGATGCCCTGCTGTTCTTTGGGCAAAAGGAAACCGAGAAGATCGAGATTTATCTTGCCGTGGGGCAGAGCCATTATTCATGTTCTTTGGCTCCCACCGTTGATGATCGTTTGGTCTTCAAGCATGAATTCGTCGGCTATGGTCGCCAGTCCGCCCTTCTTGGCAATGGGCAAATCGAATCGAAATTGCCCGAGCAGGCTGGAGCTCGGGGACCTGGCGTTTCTTCGTACATGCTCGATGCTATTAAGAGCTGGAAACTGTACCATTTCCACGACACGAGCGACAGCGCGGGCGTGAAGAGAATCCGGGATATCATCCACGAGATGTATCTCCGCCCGGACGCCTCAAACCTGGCGGCTTTCCTTTTTCGCCTTCGCAATAGCTCACCCGGACACTATGAAGTGATACGAGATACGGTTCGAATGGTCGCCCCATTCTTTGACGATTTCATCCTTCGTCCTTTGTCAGAGAACGAGGACAAGATTCGACTCGTATGGCACGAGAAGGGATCGGATCGTCCGTTTCTTGCACACTACCTATCCGACGGCACGTTGCGCTTCATCTGCCTGGCCACGCTGCTGCTCCAACCAGATCCCCCATCAATTGTCGTAATTGACGAGCCGGAGCTCGGGCTGCATCCTTATGCCATCACCGTTTTGTCATCAATGCTGCGCAGCACATCTGAAAAGACACAGATCATCGTCTCAACTCAATCAGTTCCGCTGGTTAACCAATTGAAGCCGGAGGATCTCCTGATCGTAGAGCGTGTGGATCGGGCCTCCGTATTCAAGCGGCTTCAGGCTGATGAGATTGGACAATGGCTGACAGACTTTGACGGCTACTACGGCCTCGGCGACCTTTGGGAGAAGAACGTATTTGGCGGAAGGCCCTAGCGGTGTCAAGGGTGCTGATCCACGTTGAGGGGCAGACGGAAGAGCGCTTTGTCCGGAACATACTTGGGCCACATCTTGAATCGTTTGGCGTCTATGCAATTCCCACGATCGTAACCACGAAGGTCGCAAAGTCGGGCCCCAATTTCAAGGGCGGGTTCAGCCAGGGATGCTACGAAAGAGTGAAGCGCGAGCTGAAGATACTGCTCAGGGATTCGAGCGCGATTGCCGTGACTACTATGTTCGACTATTACGGATTGCCCGAGGACTTTCCTGGCCGTGATGATCCTCAAGGGGAAGACTGCTTTGAGCGGGTACGATATGTAGAAGAGCAATTCGGCGATGATATCCGACACGAGAAGTTCATACCGTACTGCCAGCTCCACGAATTCGAAGCACTCCTATTCTCGGAGCCAGCAAAGATCGCTGGCGCGTTTCCTGATGGACCTGACTACACTTCCAGCCTAACTCAAATCGGCGATGGTTTCGAGAGTCCAGAGGAGATCGACGACGATCCACAGACTTGCCCGAGTGCTCGTTTGGAGGGATTGTATTCTCGTTACCGCAAGCCGTTTCACGGGTCGTTGATAGCCGGCCGAATAGGCATAGTGGCTATGCGAGAGAAATGTCCTCACTTCCGAGGATGGTTGGAGACGCTCGAAGCTTTACGTACGTGATGCAACTAATTGCGATGCCGGATCAGGCGCATTAGCGTCGCACCGCCAACAACTGGTCTTAGTCCCCGGGGTGACGCCTGGGGCTATTCACATCATCGGGATTACACGGTTTCAGATTGTGATTTGCACGAACATGGGCAAGACAGGGAGCTTGGCCGCGTCAATTCAAGTGCAACGGCCTGATTCTGGGCAGTTAACAGCGTCGTAAGGTAAATGCCTTACAGAGCGCTAGGACCTCGGGTGCGCCTTGTTATATACCTTCTTGAGCCGCTCAATGTTGGTGTGGGTATAGACCGAGGTAGTGCTGATGTTCTTGTGACCGAGCAGTTCCTGAAGGCGCCTCAGGTCCATTCCAGCATTGTAAAGGTGTGTCGCACACGTATGACGCAGCTTGTGCGGGCTGATGACTTTTGAACTACCCGACAGGGCCATGTATTTGTGAACCAGGTTATTGACTGACCTCGTCGAGAGCCGCGCGCCGTTTCTATTGAGAAAAAGCGCCTTCTCCATTGGGTCTTTCGGTCCCTTATAGACCCCATCCGGCTTTGGCCGGGCCTGCAAGTAATCCCTTAGCGCCGAAACTGCTGCCTTGCCGACTGGGACAAGTCGCTCCTTGCCGCCTTTGCCGAGTATCCGAACCTGACGAGCCTTCAAGTCAGCATCAAAAAGAGATAGACCACAGAGCTCTGACACTCTAATGCCGCAGCTGTAGAGCAGCTCGAGAATGGCCTTATCCCTCAGCGCAAAAAAACCTCGCTTCGCCCCGATCACCTCGACAAGCGCAAACGCCTCGTCAACGGTCAAGAAGACCGGGAGTTTTTTCTCGGGCTTCGGGCCGGTTACGAGGTCCGCCGGATTGTCCTTCAACTCCCCGCTGCGGCAAAGGAACCTCAGAAAGGCTCTCACTGCGGCGAGGCGCCTTTGGATAGTCTTCTTGGAGTCTCCGCTGTAGAACCGGTCAGCCACGTATGCGCTGATGTGTGCGGCTTTTAGACCAGCCAGCGACTTGTTTCCTATTTCGACTTCATCCTTGTCAGAGCCGGTAGCTTGGGTGAGCCGAATTACTCTCTCGTTTGCCAGGTAACGAGCAAAGGTCTCGATGTCAGAGCAGTAGTTCCTGACTGTGTGATGCGAATAACCGTGCGTCTTCAGATAACGAGCAAATCGCTTCACTTCCTCAATAGAGGTCTTCAAGGCTGTTTAGGCCAGGCGGAGGCCTTTCTTGTCCTCGACGATCATCAGTCGCCAGATGACGGGACAAGCTGCCAATGAGGGTCCTCCATGTAGAAGCTATGGGTTCTGTTGACGAACCGCACAGTTGCTACCTTGCGGAATTTGGGGTCATCAAGAGACCTAAACTCCGCCTCAATCCAAGCATCCTCTGTCAGGTAGTAGTTGGCGATGTTTGCACGGGGCCTCTGATTGACGCTGATGATGTTGAACTTGATCGCCTTGACCGGGACATAAGTGTCCTCACCGAGCATGTCTTCTTCGGTCGTGCGAAATAGATTTCGGACATCAACGTCGTTACCGCACCTGGCCATCGCTTGCTTGTCCATTGCGTTATACGCTTCCACGTACGTCTCAAGCGCGGCCTCTGGCGAAACAAAAGGCTTCCCACCACATCCTACAAACGCTAGCACAACAAACAAGCTACAAAGGGCACTCAACCTTCTAAGCATCACATAACCTCCTTTAGGGGGTAGCTGCCGCGTGCCTTTCCCTAGTAGAGCATTTCGATGTTAGAATCTCTACCTATAAATATAGTCAATCGTTCTTGGCAATGCAAGTACCTTTTTTCATTTCTTATCGTGCTAATATAGACTTGGCCCTGCAATGATCGGCCTGTGTAATCACTAGGTGAGGAAATCGGATGCTCGTGGGGCAAGAAACAGAGCGGCCAGAAGGCAATAGGCCCAAAGACGTGACTTGCACGCCCAACAAGCGACTTTGGACGCTTTGGCTAATTCTCGCCATTGCCGGCTTCGCCCTGTTCTCAAACTCTCTCTCGGTTCCCTTCTGGGAGGACGACTTCATCTACTTGAGGCAGGACCTTGAGAAGAGTCTTGACAGGATGTTCGGCCACGTCGAACGAGGCACGCAAACGTATTGGTTTTATCGACCGTTTGTTGAGGTCTTATGGTCGCTTGAATACCTAATTTGGGGCAAGAGCCCCGCCGCCTTCAGGATCACAAACATTCTTCTTCACCTGGCCGTCACAGTCCTGATGAGCATTCTCCTATCCAAACTGCTGGAGGTCCCCTCGTGGGTTGCGTTTGTGGCCGGCGCGGTCTTTCTCTGCCACCCCGCCAACCAATGCACAGTAGTGTGGCTTTCCAACAGATTTGAGCTGTTTTACACATTCTTCTACCTGCTTTCATTTCTTTGCTTCATCGAGTATCGGGGAAGGCGAGGAAGGCCGCTTCATTACATCCTATCCGTCGGATTTTTCGCCCTCTCGATAACGTCGAAAGAAAACGCCATCACGCTGCCGGCGGTGCTCTTGCTCTATGAACTGTTTCTCGCCGGGCCGAGGGCGCGCCTGAAGAAGGGCCGCGTTGTGACATGTCTGCTGAGGCTATTGCCGTTCGTGTTAATCTCTGCGCTGGCGCTGCTTCGACGTGTTCTGGTCTATGGCGACGAGGCGTTTGTACACTATCGGGGCACGGACAGCTGGCTTCTCGTGGTCAATACTCTCAAGCACGTCAAGTGGGCGCTATTGCCGTTCAAGGCTCTCGACCTCGCCGAGTTTGCTGAGGTGTTTTTTCTCCAGATTCTGCTTTTGCTCGTCGCGGTTGTGGCCTTTTCGTTCACCCATAAGAGAAAAGCCGCGTTCCTTATCGGGTTCGTCATTCTGACTTCGCTGCCCATTCTCAACCAGAGCGGTCTGCGCCACATCTACCTGCCGTTGGTCGGCGTCATCCCTCTGGTTCTCATTTCCGTGTTGTGGGTGCTGCAATTCATCCAGGGTTGGACATCTAAAAGAGGCGTGCACTACACCGGCATGGGCGTCGCTATCTACATTTCGGTGCTGATGACGTTCGCATTCCTCTCGGCAGTCTCAATACCCGGTCATGGTAAGATAACTCCTGAAGTAGGCCTTCTTCACTGGATAGCCAACGGCAGAAACGCGCTTATCGGCCTCGCCTTGCTTCTCGTTCTGACACTCGTGCGGGCCAAAACGTTCAAGCTCAAGATGTGCCCCGCCAAGATCAAGCCGTCCGTCGCGACGCTGCTGCCGGTCGTCGCCATCATCCCCATTTTCGCGGTCATGACTTCCACATACAACGGACAGAACGTCGAATGGGGCAAGGGCATCTGGCGGGTCTATTCATCGCTTGATACGCTTTCTCTTCCAGTTAAGGATGGCGCCGAGATATACGTGGTGGACCCGCCTTCAAGCAGCCACCTTACTCCGATAGCATTCCACTACTATCCTCAGCAAGTCCTAGTCGATGATGGGATCGAGGGATTCTATTACAACCACCAATACGGGGAGACGATTGCTTCAGACATGATATTCTTCCTGGCATTTGATGATGGCCAACTCGTTTTGAGTGAAGACCTGAAAAATGCTGTCCTCACGAGGTTTGACCTGCGAAGAAGCGCCCGATTCAGGCCTCTTAGGATGTGTTGGACAACCAGATCGTCCGTTCCCGACCAATTCTCAGGCTGGAAGCGGCTGTCCGGTAGAATAAGGGCTGACCCGGGGAACTTCGTGGTGTCGCAGATTGACATTCCGGTTAGTCTTCTGGATACACTTGTTCTCTCGTTCGACGGAGCGAGAACGGGAGCAGAGATTATGGGCAGATTCGAGTGGCAGACCGGCGAGGGCAAAGCGGCGCGGCAACAGCAGTCCACGGATTTCGTGGGCAGCGTCGGAGATAACGGCCTCCTTTCGATTGACCTCGCCCTGGTCGCTCAATGGCTTGAAACAAGGTCGATTGTGGGGTTTTCCGTTGAGTACGGTTCGGACGGACCATTGGAGCTGACAGCCGTGGCCCTTTCCAGCGAGAAACTGAAACCTAGGACCAGGTTCATAGAGATAACCCTCCCGAAGGGCAAGACCTTCTCCCGGGCGTCTCGAGCGGTGTTAAGGGACCTGCTCAGGGAGGTCAAATGACATCCCAACTGGCAAAGGCGGCTCCCCGGGACGAGGCGATAAAGGCGTTTCGGATAATCCTGGGTCTTGTCTTCACATCAGTCATTATCGCGCTGGTTATATGGTCGTCGGCAATAATCACGCGGTTTTTGATCCCGGTGTCGTTCGAGGCGGAGAATGTCAGCCAGCCAGCACTCTCATATCGGCTCTTGGAGCGGCCGTTCGTCGTATCGGGACAGCGCACCAGTGTCAGAAAGCTGGCCGGCCTCGCTCGTGGGGGGTACGACCTGAGCATTACCTGCGTGATCGATGACGGTGGAGGCGTGGGTTCGGGCAGACTACTCGCATCCATCAATGGACGAGAGGTTGGCAAGATGCGTGTATCACACATAACGCCGAAAGCATTTTCTTGCCCAATCGACGTTTCCACCTCCACTCTTGAACTGGGTGTGAAGTTCGAGGCTGACGGTGAGTGCTCGCTGAGGATCGACCAGATTGAGCTCAGAAGAACGAGCGATCTTCTGTATAAGCACGTCGCAGACCGCTATGGGCTTCCGGGCGGCCGGCGGATAGACTTCCAGAACCCGCTTCAGCTTGATATCGGTGTCCCGGCGAACGCGTTTGGGCTTTTGGTGCGAGCCAGGATTGATGAGCTTTCCCTTGGGCCGTCCGAGCTGACAGTGTCCGCTGACAGCGAGCAACTCGGCAACCACACGATGTTCTGGCTCAAATGGTCGGATTACCTGTTCGGTCTCCGAGATTGCGCGGGTAAGACCGTGAGGCTGTCGCTCAACGTCGCAAACGCAAGGGGCATTGCGATTGTCGATCGCATCACGATTCTTCAAAGGTCAAAGAACAGAGCGTATTTTCTTAACATCCTGGGCTCGTTCCTTGAGGCGTGCTCGGCTTACCGCGACGCCGCCAAGTGTTACCTCGCATCTCTGAGGTTCTATCCTGAGAACTGGCGGAGCAAGAACAAGCTGCTACAGCTGCTTCTTGAGCAAGGAATGGCCGACGAGGCCGCCGTGCTGCTGCACTTCTTCGACCGTTTTCAACCGCATTTTTCCGATCCGCGCATTCAGGCGGAACAGATCTCGAGGGCCGCCGCCGTGCTAATGGCTTATCATGACACGGAGCGCGCCGTGGAGCTAATCGACCGGTATTTTCGCACGTATGATCCTACCGGGGCTGCGGAACTTCTGAGCCAGAAGATGAAGAGCCTTCGGGGATCGAGGAAGACTGCGAATATCTCGGAAGACGCCTGGACGCTGGTCCCGGCAAGGGACCTTTGGGTCGGCATCATTCCCGCCCTGTCCAACGGTCGGGAGGTCAGCATGATTGAGGACGCGCTGTCCGGGCGCCGGGATACCAACGTTCTCGTCCAGGAGTGGCGGGAGAGGCGCCTCCTGGAACAGATTTACAGTGTCCCGAGCGGTGTTCTTTCGCCCAACTTCGTCCTGGCGGACCCCGACAACGCCGAGAAGCTCGTGTCGGGCTGGGACAAGCCCCAGGGCGAGAGCGTCGTTTGGGGAACGGGCGCCTCGTCCGTTCTTGCCGTCGATATCGAAAGGCCGAACGACGTGCTTCTAACGTTCAGAGTTAAGCCCAGATTCGTCTATAACCTCCTGCCCAGGATGGCCGTCTCATTCAATAGTGAGCCGCTTCGGGAGATAATCCTTCTGCCGGGGTGGCACGAGTATCAGACGTTCGTGCCCGCCCAATTGCAGAACCGAGGCGCGAACGAGCTGACATTGGGCTATAAGTATTTCGGCGCCGACACAAAGGGGGACGGCGGGCCCACGGACCGCAAGGTCGCGTTCCACTACATCGAGTGGTGGCGGACCGACGAGCGGTTTAAGGACCTCTTCATCTACGAGACTGGGACAATCGTCGGCGATCACAGGTTTGAGATTGACGGGGACATCCGCCAGACGCTGTTTGTGCACCCGCCGCGGGCGGTTTTCTATCCCATCGTGATATGGCCTGACACAACGCTGTCGTTTGGCCTCGGCATCTCGGAGAAAATCTGGGACAGGGGCGGCGACGGCACGCTGTTTAGGGTCTTGCTGTATCCGGAGAACCGCCGAGACACAGATGGCGAGCCGATTGTCCTTCTCGAAAGGTTCCTTGACGCGTGCGGCAACCCTGACGAGAGGCATTGGTTCGACTATCAGCTCGACCTCTCGAATCATAGCGGCACTGTAGGGAAGTTGGCCTTCGAGACACTCCCAGGCCAGAAGGGCGACATCTGGTACGACTGGTCAGGCTTTTCTGACCCGACAATCCGAGAGACCATCGAATACATCGACCTGTCGGGCAAATCGCTCAGCGCCTCGATCAGTCTCCGGGGCGGCAGATACACGATTTCGGTGTTGGCCAAAGGCGCCCCCGTAAAGGTATTGCCCCCGTGGCTTGCCGTCATGATAGACGGCGAACACGTCCAAACCTTGCTGATCAAACACGCCGAATGGGCCCCCTACTCGCTGACGACCGACCTCTCGGCCGGCCACCACACGATAACGCTCTACTTCGCAAACGAAATGGACCTCAGCCAGTCCTGGGAGCCAATGCGCCTCCTAATCGGCGGCGTGGGCTTCTTGCCCATGTAGGAGAGAGTCCACAGATTACGCAGATTCCACAGATTGAGATGGCGCGTCTTTCAACCGAACAACCGGTCCACGAAGAACACGAAGGGCCGCCAAGTGTCTTTCTTCGTGTTTCTCGGTGTCCTTCGTGGATCATCTCTCAACCATGGCCGCCGGGACTGGGTCAATTCTTGACCCAGCCTGGGCAGAGCGAGATTTGAGCTGATTCCAGCGCGTTGCGGCGCTCATTTCACTATCTTATTATGATGGGTGCAAACTGCGAACGAATCTGAACTAAGATGAGCTCAGAAGTTTGACCGTGATGTTGAACATTGATATGATTTGTGTGAGATTTGCCGTGTCGTGTGTCAACACTGCGCGGCGCCAAGCAAGGGATGGCGATCTATGTAGTTTTTCATCGAGTCTTCTTAAGCTGTTTGTCTTAACTGTTGACTGTGTTCAACACCAAATCAAAACAGGAGGTGCGAGATGGCACACCGTGTTTTAGCCTTGGCGGCAGCGACCTTGCTGGGTCTGTTGCTCGCCGGGTCATGTTTCGCGCAGCTGGCCGACAGCGCTTGGCCGTGCGCTCATCAGAACCTTCAACGTACGGGGATTTGCCCTCACAGGCGCGGAGACATCCCGGACCTAACGTGGTCATATCAGGCCGTGGATAAGGTCCTGGGGACACCAATAGTTGGCATAGACAATACGCTGTATTTTACTACGCCAATGTATCTCTACGCCTTGGGAGCGAACGGCAACTTCCTGTGGACGTATCAGCTCCTGACTGATGCGGACGCGGGACCTGTTCAGGACGAGAACGGAAAGATCTATGTCGCCGGCGCGAATGGTATGGCGTATTCCTTTAATCAGGACGGAACGCTTGATTGGAGCGAGAACATATCGGCCAACGCGTCATTCGCGCCGACGGTCGGGCCCGATGGGACGATCTACTTCGGGACCCAGGATTATCTTCTCGCGATGAACCCGGACGGCTCGCTGAAGTGGCACTTTGGCGGGGATTCGGGCGAGTATAGCAACTTCGCGGCGTCGCCTGCCATTGCGCCGGACGGAACCATCTACTGCCCGTGTAATTCCGGTGGCTGGCAAATGGCTCTTATCGCTCTTTCACCCGATCAGGCTGAGCTTCATGAGCCTTTTCTCACAACGAATGCAGAGAAGATAACGCCAGCTATCGGAGATGACGGAACCATCTATCACGTTGCGGGCTCCCGTATGTATGCCTTGAGCCCAGACCTGAACCAGCGATGGACAACATCGATTAGCGGTTCGATCAACTCAACGCCCTCGCTGACCGTGAGGGGCGCGGTTATCATCGTTGGTTCCAACCAGCGCGTCTATTGCTTTGATCAAGACGGCCCGATCAATATGTGGGAACGCGATCTTGGCGGCAATATCGTTTCGTCGGTCGTGTCGGACCCGGACGGCTACGTCTATTGCATTGGCCCTCAGGGCAATATCGATGCCCTTACGCCGGAAGGCGTTGAGGTCTGGAGCTATAGTACTGTCGGGACCATTGATTCACAAGTCGCGATGGGCGAAAACGGTGAGATTTATGTAGGTCTTACAGATGGTAGGATGCTTTGCCTAGGCTCGAGAGCCAGTGGGAACCAACCACCAACTCTCTCTCGCGGGAGCGTCTGGCCACCGGAGGGCGGTCCAGGGACCAGCTTCCACTTCACCATGAGCTACCACGACCCGGACGGCGAGGCGCCTCAAGTGGTCATCTGTTGGCTCGATGCGGTTGCCTTCGAGCTGCAGCTCGAGAGCGGGACCGCTGACAACGGGGTTTATGGATTCTGGCAATCGAACCTCGCCCTGGGAAGTCACTTCTACTACTTCACGGCGACAGACGGCCGTGGCGCGTGGGTTCGGTACCCAGATGACGTTGACTGCTTCCAGGGCCCTAAGGTGGAATCAGGCGTCACCATAGAGCCGCAGATATTCCTGGTTCTTGAAAAGGATATGTATAGCCCAGGCGATACGCTAAATCTCTACGCCTATGCAGCGAACTTGTCCGACGATCCGATGTTCGTTGACGTCTATATTGCCTTGCAGTGGTGGGACGGCAAGACGCTGTTGTTCTTGCCGGACCTCAGCCTCGACCCAACACCGTTGGCATCAGGGATCCTGCTGGGAGCCGACACGGAGACCGACATGTATCTTGTTCTTTCCACGGTCGTTCCAGATGGCCTGCTGGACGCAAACTACGCGTTCTTGGGCGCGTTGACCCCTTATGACAACATCAATTACATCTATTCAATAACTTATCAATACTGGCGCTTTCTAGGGAGCGAATAAGAACCTTTTTTGGCCGGAAGGGGCGCGGGTGTCCCTCGCCCCTTCCCCCGAGGCACAGACGCCGAGCCGATCGTCCTTCTCGAGAGATTCCTCGACGCGTGCGGCAATCTCGATGAGGGGCATTGGTTCGACTATCAGCTCGACCTCTCGTCTGGCCACCACACGATAACTCTCTACTTCGCAAACGAAATGGACCTCAGCCAGTCCTGGGAGCCAATGCGCCTCCTAATCGGTGGCGTGGGCTTCTTGCCCGCATAGGAGAGAGTCCGCTTCCCGTAGGGGCGGCTCACGAGCCGCCCTTTTGGTGTGGGGCGGGCTTTCTAGCCTGGCAGAACATTTTTTGTCCGCAGATTACGTAGATTCAGGGTACCCCTGCCTCGGCTCTTCGTGTTTTTTGGTGTCCTTCGTGGATCATCTCTCATCCATTGATCAGTTGACCTTTTCTCCTTTTCTCCCGTTTCTGTCTTATACAAGCTCTCAATCCCAAAAATCAGATTGACGGCAAAGGACATGGAGGGATGAACAGGTTTTTTCGCT
>CBDVDH010000003.1:0-101723 GCA_965372715.1 uncultured bacterium
AGTTCGCCGACGATTGAGAACAACACGATCTCGGACAACGCCGGCGGCGGGATATTATGCCAGTCTTGCAGTTCGGCGACGATCGCAAACAACACGATCTCGGCCAACACTGCCGTCGGCTGTGGCGGCGGGATATTATGCCACTCTTGCAGTTCGCCGACGATCGAGAACAACATGATCGAGGGCAACACTGCCAAGCGCGACGGCGGCGGGATATACTGCGATGAAAGCTCGCCAGCGATCGAGAACAACACGATCTCGGACAACTCGGCATACTACGGCGGCGGGATATACTGCGAGGACAGTTCGCCGAGCATCTCAAACAACACGATCTCAGACAACTCGGCCACATATGCCGGCGGGATATACTGCGATGAAAGCTCGCCAGCGATCGAGAACAACATGATCTCAGACAACTCGGCCGCCTACGGCGGCGGGATATCCTGCTGTTGGAGCGGTTCCCCGACGATCAGAAGCAACACGATCACGGGCAACTCGGCGGAACAAGTCGGCGGGGGGATATACTGCTACGAGAGTTCGCCGACGATCATGGATTGCATCATCTGGGGCAACGGCGACGACCTCCTCAACTGCTCCACGACGTATTGCTGCATACAGGACGACGACGGGGGCGAGGGCAACATCCACGAGGATCCCATGTTCGTCATTGGCCCACTGGGCGAATACTACTTGCACCCCGATAGCCCCTGCATTGAGGCCGGCAGCCGATCAGCGGCCGAGGCGGGCCTTTCTGATCGCACGACGCAGGCCGACGGCACGCCCGACACGGGCACGGTCGATATGGGCTTCCACTATCCTGTGCCCTGATGTCGGCTCAGTGGGTGAATAGGGGAAAGGAGGGAGGCGTTGGCCGCCCCAATTCCCCCGAATGAATTCGGGGGATAGGACAATGGTAGCCTTCTGAATCGCCTCGGCTGAAGCCGGGCGACGGTGTAACCCGGATGGCCTCCACGCACCGGGGAATGAGCTGCCCGGTATCGTGTCCCGTCTGGCGATGAGGTGGCATGTGCTCGCACTCCACCCTACGAATCACCGCGTTTCAACGCGGTGATATTGACGGTTCTCGTTATATTAGCACCCGATTTCAATCGGGTGAATTGCAGGACCTCGGCGACCCCCCTTCCCTCCTCCTCTCCAGGATCCTCATCAGAGGGGGATCGGGAGGAGGGCTCTTCGCCGCCCGACCGCCCCAGCTGGAGCAGGGGGTTATTATAATCATAGCCCGGTGCATCGCCTCGGCTGAAGCCGGGCGACGAAGTCAAACAGTGGGATGCTAGAAGCAGTCCTTAGCCGTGATATCACTCGCCGCGCAGCGCCATGAGAGTCATCGTGTGGCTAACGCCCTTCGTCTTCTGGATCTCCTGGATCACGAAATCGCCAAAACCCTCGGAAGTGTCTGTCTCTACAATCAGCATCAGGTCATACACCCCGGCGACCAGATATATTGATACCACCTCTGGACGCTTCTTCAGACTGCTATAGACGTTGAGCGCCTCACCCGTGGCAGCGTTGACGGCCACAAACCCCTTGGGGCGCCTCCTTCTTCAACCTTGCCCCGGAAATCGTGTTTTGAGGAGGAGAGAGGGGCTGGCGGTGCTTGTCGGGATCTCCCGATTGATACCGGGGCCTAATGCAGTTATACCCGGTTCCCTCGCCTCGGCTGAGGACAGGCGATGAGGTCGAAGAGCAGGCTGCGGAGTAGCTGATCAGATGGGGCGAGGCTGCGCTTGATGGCGGCGTCGGCGTCGGAGACCTTCATCAGGGCGCGGGCGAGCTCTTTGTGGTCGAACTTGGCGGCGAGCTGGAGCGACTTGTGGATCACGAATGGGTTTTTGGTCAATAGGTTTGCGGCGCCTGAGCCGAACGCGGGCAAGAGCGGGGCCAGGTCGTTGAGAGCACTATCCTTGAACGTAAAGAAGCTCATCGAGGCGATCTTCGCTTCGTCCAGGTGTTTGGAAAGGAGTATCCTAGCCTGCAACAGGAACCTGAACTGGCTGGCGAGGCTCTGGATGACGAACAGCGGCGGCGTACCCTCCTGAAGCAGGTTCGCGAGCGCCCGAAAGGCCGAGGCAACGTTCTTCTTCGCGACAGCGTCCGTCAGCTCGAACACGGCCTGCTGCCTGGCCTCAGGGACAATTGCCTCAACGTCTTTGGTGTCTATCCTGCCCTTTTCGCCCACGAACAGCGACAGCTTCTCGAGCTCGCCGCATATCGATCGTAGGTCGGTTCCGACGCTGTCCTTGAGCGCAAGAAACGCATCTGACGTGATGGTCTTGCCCTTCTCGGTCAGAAGCTCGTTCACGAACGTGAAGACCGGGTCACGATGAACCTGCATCCCGGGGAAGCTCCTGAGTTTGGGGAAGTTCAGGACGTCAGCCTGCTTGAGGCTCTTGGCGAACGAGGTTATGCCCGGCCCCGACTCGCAGACCGAGAGTATGAGGAACTTACCCTTCGGCAGGCCGGCTGCGATTCTGCTGACGAATTCCGTCAGCTGCGCCTTTGCCTGCGCGCCCTTCTCAAGAGCGGCCGTAAACTCCGGGATAATCACTACCTTGTCCGACGAGAAGAGCGAGCCGCTCAGGAGTTCAGTCAGTATCAGCTTTAGGTCTAAGGCCGCGCCGGGCAGCGAAACAAACTCCGCGGAAGCCCCCAACCGCTGCCTGAGCGCCTCGACAATGCGCTGCCTCGCCTCGGATACGAGGAACTCCTCCCCACCGTGAATGAAGTAGGTCAAGGGGCCGTTCCCCGCCTCAATTGCCGAGACAGCGGCCCTTATCTGGGCGAGACCTGAGCCTGTGGGCTTAGCCGAGGCGATTAGTCAATCTCCTACTCGTATTCCCAATCGACGGAGTATATGTCTCCGACGAAGTTAAACGTCCCGGGTTCTGTAATGCCTATGTACCAGCGGCACTGGGGATACGGAAACCTGTCATCGAACCTGTACTCAAACAGCGTCCCGGACCGCTTCGTTGATAGCGGTTCGACAGAGACGCGAGCGTCGAGGGTAGAGGGCAGCGTTGAGAGCGTCGGGTAGTAGAGCAGCTCATTGCCCGTCCAAAGGGCGAGGTAAACGTCGGCCTCAAGCGGTGAGTACATTGGGTTGATGATGTAATAGAACCCGAGCATGGTGTCGTCAAGCGTGTAGGTGGTCTTGTTGAGATGGAGCCCGACTCTGGGTGTGTAGTCGGTCGAGCCGCCGCCTATTGCGTAAATCGCCCCGTCCATCGTGCCAAAGTAGAGCGTGCCGCTTGCGTCGAGCGCGAGGGACGACACAATTTCGCTTTCTGTCTCGAACGTCCAACGCATGGCGCCCGCCGAGTCGAGACTGTAAAGGCGCCCGTCGAACGCGCCGAAATAGCAGTTGCCGTCGATGTCGAGCGCGCACGATGAACGGACCTCGGAGCCAACGTCGAAAGACCACCTAGTCTTGCCCTCGGGGTGGATGCAATAAAAATACTCGTCGTAGGAGCCAAAATATATCGAGCCATCGGCATAGACCGCCGGGGATGACGTAATGTCGTCGAACACCTCGTATTGCCAGAATATCTCGCCATCGTCGGGCGTCAGGCACGTAATCGTATTGTCCCAGCAGGGCACGTAAATCATCTCGTCAGGGCCGATTGCGGTCGCGCCGCTTATCCAGTCGTAGCCAACGTAAGACCATTTGAGGGCGCCAAAGGGCGCAAAGGCATACAGCCGGCGGTCATCCGCGCCCACATAGACTGTGCCGTCATCCGCGATTGCGGGCGCCGACACGATCCAGTCGTATGCGTCGTAGCTCCAGTTGAGCGTGCCGTCGCTTCTGAACGCGTAGAAGCTCTCGGAGCGCGAGCCGAAATAGATGCTCCCGTCCGTGCCTATCGTCGGCGGGCCGTCGTTGTATTCGTCCGTGTCAAACTTGGCCACGAATTCGCCGTCCGTTGTCAGCCAATAGAAGTAGTGATCGTAGGAGCCAAAGAAGACGCCGAGGTTCTCCGAGACCGCAGCCGTGGAGGAGATGTCATCCTCCGCTGTGAATGTGAACGCCTCGCTGCCGTCGGGGTTGAGGCAGTAGAACTTGTCGGAGCCGATGTAGATTCGCCCGTGAGAGTCGATGACCGGCGAGTTTGGGACCTCACCGTCAGTCTGATAGACCCATTTGAGCTCCGGCGTTTCGGGGCCGAGCGACATCGCCATGCCGCTGTGCTTGACGTCGTGCATGAAGCACGGCCACTGCTCCTGTCCCAGGCCGTGCGAGCTGCTTACGCCGAACAGGATGACGGAGATTAAGAGGACGGTCTTCTGGGCATAGAGCTTCATAGTTGTTACTCCGTTATGAGGCGCGGTCGATTGCGGTGATGAAATCTCTTGTGGCCCGGGCAGGGTCGGGGGCGTTCACGATGGCGCTGCAAACTGCGAAGCCGAAAGCTCCAGCGGAGAGCACGTCGCCCACACGGTCAAGGCTGACGCCGCCGATTCCGAACACTGGTATCTCGACGCTGTCAGCGATTGTGGCGAGGCCATCAAGCCCAAGCTTAGCAGCGTTCTGTTTCATGCCAGTCGAGAACACCGCGCCGCAGCCCAGGTAGTCTGCGCCAGCCGACTGCGCCAGCAGCGCCCCATCCTTGGAGTGGGCAGACAGACCGATCATGACATTATCCCTTCCACACGCAGAAAAGAGGCTCCGCGCATCGGCGAGGACAAGATCGCTTTGGCCCAAGTGCACACCGTCCGCGCCGGCAAGAATCGCCAGGTCCACTCGGTCGTTCACAACGACCCACGCGTCGTGCGTTCTCGCCCGGTCTATGACGAGCCTAAGCAGGGCGAGTCGGTCTCTATCGCTCATCGACTTTTCACGGACCTGAATGAACCTGCATCCCCCACTCAGAACTCGCTCCGCAACTGTGAGTGAATGCTCAACTCCCGCGCTGCCTGAATCGAGTATGATGCAGAGCCTCCGTGCGCTGAAATCGCCATCGCGCCCCACCCTCTGCAACCTCATGCGCTGTGCGCTGTTCTGACGCGCTTCCCTTCACGCTCCCGCTCGGCCTGCGCCTTACCCAGAAAGCGCTCGACGAAGGCTGTCGAGAACCGGCCGACGATGAATTCAGAGTCCTTCATTACTTCCATGTGGAACGGAATCGTTGTGTCTATTCCCTCTATCACAAACTCCTCGAGACTGCGCCGCATCCTGGCAATGGCTTCATTACGGGTCGGGGCATGAACGATGACCTTTGCGATCAACGAATCGTAGTATGGCAGAACGACGTAATCCTTGTAGATTGATGTATCCACTCGAACGCCTATTCCGCCCGGGAGATTGCACGCTGTTATCTCACCGGGCGACGGGGCGAATGTCTCAGGATGCTCGGCATTGATGCGGCACTCCAGGCTGTGGCCGTTAAACTTGACGTCTGACTGCTTTAAGCTGAGCTTCTCCCCGGCTGCGATGACGATCATTTCCTTGACGATATCGACGCCGGTCACAAACTCCGTGACCGGATGCTCAACCTGAATCCTTGTGTTCATCTCGAGGAAGTAGAACTGCCCACGCGGGTCCATCAAGAACTCCATCGTTCCGGCCGACGTATAGCCGAGCTTGCTTGCCGCTTCAGTAACAATAGAACCTAATGAATGGCGGCGCCTCGAGGTCATCACCGGGGACGGCGATTCTTCGATGAGCTTCTGATGGCGGCGCTGAATCGAGCATTCGCGCTCACCGAGGTGAATGACATTGCCGTGTTCATCGGCGAGGACCTGAAACTCTATGTGCCTGGGCTCTCCGACGTATTTCTCGATGTATGCCGCGGGGTTGCCGAATGCGGCACCCGCCTCGCCCCGGACCAACTCGAAGGCCCTGGGCAGGTCATCTTTGTCGTGGACAATCCTCATCCCCTTGCCGCCGCCGCCGCCGGACGCCTTGATAAGGACCGGGAAGCCAATCTCGCACGCTACTTCGAGCGCCTCCTTGGCGTCCTCGACCTCTCCGTCTGAGCCCGGCAGAACCGGCACGCCGAGGCTCCTCATCGTAGCTCTGGCCACCGCCTTGTCGCCCATCAGCCGTATCAACTTCGGAGACGGGCCAATGAACTTGATCTTGTGATCCTCACAGATGCGGGCGAAGCCGGGGTCCTCAGCGAGGTAGCCGTAGCCGGGGTGGATGGCATCCGCGCCGGTAACGAGCGCAGCGCTGATTATACCGGTTATATTCAGGTAGCTCTTGTCGTTTCGGGCGGGACCGATGCAGACGCTCTCGTCAGCGAAGCGAACGTGCAGGGAGTTCTCATCGACGTTGGAATAGACCGCGACCGACTGAATCCCCATCTCCCGGCACGCGCGAATAATCCGTAGCGCAATCTCGCCACGGTTGGCAATCAGGATTTTGCTGAACATCAGAGAACCTAACGGCTCCTAGGCCGGCTCGATCCACATCAGAGGCTGGCCATACTCTACCGGTTGAGCGTCCTCCATCAGAATCTTGATGACCTTACCGTCGAAATCGGACTCGATCTCGTTCATCACCTTCATCGCCTCAACGATGCACAACGTCTTCCCCACGGTAACATAATCGCCCGTGCTAACAAACGGCTCAGCGCCAGGCGCAGGCGCTAGATAAAAGGTTCCGACGATCGGTGATTTCACAACCGCAACCTCCGGCTCTGCAACCTCACCCCCACGAAGCTCCGGCGCCTCAGTTCCGCCAAAGGCGAGGTCTGGAAGAGCCACCTGCGAGGCCTTCCCCGCGTCCAGCGGGCTCGCACCATCTCGCCTGAGCTTAAGACGCATGTCGCTGGCCTCATATTCCAGTTCGCACACGTGGCACGAGGCCATCAGCTCCATTAGCTGCCTTATCAATTCAACGTCCATGGCTACTCCCATCGGGACTCTTTTGTTTCCTGGACCCTCTCACAATAGCTCTTGGTTCTGGTGTCAATCTTCAACAGTTCCCCTTCCTCAATGAAAAGAGGCACCTGGCAAGCGGCCCCTGTCGAGAGGACCGCGGCTTTAGTCGCACCGGATACCGTGTCGCCCTTTATCCCAGGCTCGGTCTTGGCAACTTTTAGGTTCACGAATATCGGCAGCTCTACGCCCGCCGGACGGTCCTTGTAGAACATCATCTTGACCTCGATGTTGTCGGGCATGAACCCACCTGCGGCGCCGACAATCTCCTCAGACACCTCAACCTGCTCATAAGTCTCCACGTCCATGAAGTAGTAGATGTCCTGCTCCTTATATAGGAACTGCATCTTGCGCTCAAACACCTCCGCCTCAACGAGCTTCTCGCCGGCGCGGAACGTCTTATCCAAAACGGCGCCCGTGAAAAGGTTCTTGAGCTTCGTCCGAACGAAAGCCTGCCCCTTCCCGGGTTTGACGTGTTGAAACTCCACAACCGAGTAGGGACTCCCATCAACCTCTATCTTAGTGCCGGGCCTCAAATCGTTCGATGAGATCAATCCATACCTCCCATACCTCCCGAAATCTTATTCAGCCGACGTAGCTCTGCGAGCTACTATGGCGAAGTCTGCCTCCCGCTAATCATGCACAACAGATTGCGCCCAAACTGCCGCAAAGTCAAAACACACGCCGCATCAATCATACTTCAAGCATACCTCAAGACGAAAAGCTCCTGCGCGAGGCCATCAGCAATCCGAACCGCGCCCTCCTCCGCAACGATGAAATCATCCTCGAGGCGCAGTCCACCCTCGCCGGGGAAGTATATCCCAGGTTCTATTGTCATCAGCATGTTCAGCTGAAGCTTCGTGTCCGACATGGGGCCAAGCTGAGGCGCCTCATGCACCAAAAGCCCGATGCCGTGGCCAAGGCCGTGCCCGAACTGGTCCCCGTAGCCTGCTTTCTTGATCACGTCCCGTGCAACCGCATCGACATCCTTGCAGACTGCGCCTGGCACAGCAGCTCTTGCGGCTTTGCGCTGCGCCTTCTTCAGAACTGAGAACAGCTCTTGCTGCTTCGCGCTCGGCTGGCCGACCACGCAAGTGCGCGTGAAGTCCGAATGGTAACCCTTATACACAGCCCCAAAATCGACGACGACAAGGTCACCGGGCTTGAGCTTGCTGTGGGACGGCTTGCCGTGGATGAGCGACGACCTCGGTCCAGAACAGAGAATGATGTCAAACGCCGACTTCTGAGCCCCGAGCTTCAGCATCTCGTATTCAAGATGTGCGGCCAGTTCACGCTCAGTTTTACCCCGAACGTTCAATTCAACCAGCCTCAGGAACGCCTCGATCGCTATGTCACAGGCTTTTCTTATCAGACCGATCTCTTCCTTAGATTTGACGATCCTCAGGTCTTCGACGACGTTGGGAAAGGCCTTGAGTTCGACGTCCAGGAGTGCATTCGCCAGCTTCTGATGAGAGGAGTAAAGCGTATGATTGGGATCGAAACCCAGGCTCTTGACGCCCAGCTCCTTAATCGTCTCGTTCAAGAAATCACCATACCCAGCTCCCGGCGGAAGCTTCCTCAGCTCGAAGCCCACAACTTCCTGCTCCACCTGCTCGAAGTATCGCCCGTCGGTGATGATGAACGCGTCCTTCTTGCCGACCACTATGATGCCGGTTGAGCCAGAGAAGCCGGACAAGTACCTCACGTTGGGATTCGGCAGATTCTCGCTGTGCGTTGCGAAAACGGCATCCACCCCCTGCCGAGCGAGCTCCTGCTTAACCTTCTTGAGCCTGCTGGCCACCAGCTGCTTTGTCATCTCAGTCTCCCTAGAACAAAAAACTGTCATACTCGTTAATTGGAAGCACCAATACTACGATTGGCATCCCTTCCCCTCAACCCGTAATTTTGGAGGGCTTTGATACTGGATGGTTCTTATGTTCGTAGTTGTTATGTTAAGGTATCAGAGCATTGTGCTTGAAGCGAAAAGAGGAGCGGGCGATTTTGTGCTGCGGTCTTGATTTGATGGTTCGGGCCAGGGTCCGGGGCGAGGGTATCGTGCAGGGCGTGGGCTTTCGGCCGTTTGTTTACTCGCTAGCGACCGAGTATGGCCTGGGAGGCTGGGTCCTGAACGATGGCGAGGGCGTGCTGCTGGAGGTAGAAGGGCCGAGGGAGCAGGTCCAGCGATTTGTGGACTCGCTGGCCGATAGCTGCCCGCCGGTAGCGAGGCTCGAAAACCTGACGACAGAACTCCTTGAGCCTTTCGGATACAGGCAGTTCGAGATACGGCAAAGTAGGGACGCCGAGCACCGAAGCGTTCTGGTCTCGCCGGACCTTGCCGTGTGCCCCCAGTGCCTAGAGGAGCTCTTCTGTCCGACCGACAGGCGTTTCCAATACCCGTTCATCAACTGCACCAACTGCGGCCCGCGCTATACAATCATCCTCGATCTTCCCTACGACCGGAAGGCGACCACGATGTCGGCGTTCACGATGTGCGACGCTTGCCGACGGGAGTATGAGAGCCCTGCTGATAGGCGATTCCATGCCCAGCCGAACGCCTGCGCCGACTGCGGCCCCTGCGTATCGCTGCTCGATAGTCAGGGCCAGCGAGTCCCGTGCGACGATCCGATTGGAGGGGCAGCCCAGCTGCTGAAGGAAGGGAAGATACTGGCGGTCAAAGGCCTGGGCGGCTACCACATCGCCTGTGATGCTACCAACCAACAGGTTGTGGCCGAGCTTCGCAAGAGAAAATCAAGGCCGTCTAAGCCGTTCGCGGTCATGTGCCGGGACCTCGCCACCGTCCGAAGCACGTGTGTCCTCGGTGTGCAGGAGGAGGAGCTGCTCTGCTCCGCCAGGGCCCCCATAGTGCTGCTTCAGCGAAGGAGTGAGAACGGCCTCGCGCCTAACGTCTCGCCAGGCCAGAGATGCCACGGCTTGATGCTCCCATACACGCCGCTTCACCATCTTCTTCTTCGGAAGTGCGGGAAGCCCTTAGTCATGACGAGCGGCAATCGAAGAGACGAGCCTATACGCTTTGCGGACGATGACGCAGCGAAGTCCCTTTCCGACGTTGTCGATTACTTCCTGACGCACGACCGCCCGATCCAGGTCCGGTGCGACGATTCCGTGGTCCGAGTGTTTGAGCGTGAGCCGCTTGTGCTTCGCAGGTCAAGGGGATACGTGCCCAAACCCATCGAGCTTGCGTTTGAGGCGCCTCATGTGCTCGCCAGCGGCGCCGACATGAAAAACACATTCTGCGTGACGAAGGGCCGGCGCGCCTTTTTGAGCCACTACATCGGCGAGCTTTCAAGCCCTGAATCGATTGAGGCGCTTCACGAGGGCGTGCAGCATTTCCTGAGGGTCTTTGACGTAAGACCGTCGTGCGTCGCGCACGACGCCCATCCAGACTACCTATCCACCGGATACGCGCTATCCTTCCCAACGAACCAGAAGGTCGCAGTCCAGCACCATCACGCCCACGTAGCAAGCTGCCTCGCCGAGCACAAGCTCGACGAGAGAGTGATCGGTGTGGTGTTTGACGGCGCCGGATACGGGACCGACGGGGCGGTCTGGGGCGGCGAGTTCCTGGTCTGCGACCTCTGTCAATACGAGAGGGCGGCGCACCTATCCTACATTCCTCTTCCTGGCGGCGATGCGGCGGCCAAGGAGCCGTGGCGGATGGCGGTGGCATATCTCTGGGCGCTTCTAGGAGATGATGTCGCGACATCGCAGCTTGTCCCGGAGCACATTAGACACCAGCCGCTTGAATTCGTGGTTCACGCGATAGAAAGAGGTCTAAACATGCCGATGACCTCCAGCATGGGTCGGCTTTTCGACGCCGTCTCCGCGCTCTTGGGCATTTGCGAGAAGGCCAGCTACGAGGGCGAGGCGGCGATACTGCTTGAGATGGCTGCAAGTTCCCACACCAGAACCGAATATCCGTTTGACACTGACGTAAATTGCGCGCCTATGCAGATCGACGTGCGAAGGACGATTGAGGCAGTTCTTCGCGACAAGGCTCGAGGCGTGGCGCCCGACGAGCTTGCGGGCCGGTTTCACAACACCGTTGCGGCAATCGTCCAGAACGTCTGCCGGCTCCTGCGTGAGGGGACTGGGATTGGCAAGGTCGCGTTGAGCGGCGGCGTTTTTCAGAACTGCCTCCTCCTGGGCAAGGTAACCGAGCGTCTCCATTCGATTGGCTTTGCGGTTCTCACCCACTCTGAGGTTCCGCCCAACGACGGGGGCATCGCGCTTGGCCAGGCCGCGATTGCCGCGCGTCGCATGAGCCTTGAACAGGCCAAAGAACAACCAGAGGAGAGACAATAGATGTGCCTCGCGATTCCAGGCCGAATACTCAACATCGAGGGGACGACAGCGGCCGTTGACTTCGCTGGGACGACTATGCCGGTGAGCCTGCTTGCGCTCGAAGGGGCGCGCATCGGCGAGTACGTCCTTGTCCACGCTGGTTTCGCCATCGAGCGACTCGACGAGGTCGAGGCGCAGCGAACGCTGGAGCTCCTGTCGGAGGCCTTCGAGCAACCGTGAGCATTGCCGCACAGTTCCGCAGCAAGGGCTTGGTGTCCCAGCTCGCCGCGAAGATACGTGAAATGGCCCCGCGTGTTGCCGCCAGACTGGGACGAACTGTCAGCATAATGGAGGTCTGCGGGACCCATACGGTGGCCATCTACCGATACGGGCTCAAACACCTGCTGCCCAAAGAGCTCAGGTTGATCTCAGGCCCCGGCTGCCCAATCTGCGTCACCGAGACCTCGTTCATCGACCATTCTATTAAGATAGCAATGACAAAAGGAGTGACGGTCGCGACATTTGGGGACATGGTGAACGTGCCCGGTTCTGTGGAGAGCCTCGCCGACGCAAGGGCAAAAGGCGCCGCGATCAAGGTCGTCATCTCGCCCCTTGACGCACTGAAGCTGGCTGCCAGCGACTCCTCGCGGCGCGTCGTGTTCCTGGCGGTGGGCTTCGAGACCACGGCCCCGTCCGTCGCGGCGACGGTCCTCGAGGCCAGAACACAGCGGCTCGATAACTTCCATATCCTGTGCGCCCACAAGCTGGTGCCTCCTATACTGGACGCTCTATTGCAGCAGCCGGATGTCGAAATTGACGGCCTTATCCTTCCGGGCCACGTCAGCACAATCATCGGCAGCAACGCGTATTCCCAGCTGCCTGAAAGATACGGTGTCTGCTGTGCGGTGACGGGATTCGAGCCTGTCGATGTCCTCGCGGCCATGCTGATGCTTCTAGACCAGCTTGTGTCCAACAAGCCCACCGTGGCCAACGAATACACGAGGGCCGTGAGGCCGGACGGCAATGCCCAAGCACTGCGCCTGATGCGTCAGGTCTTTCAGCCCGCGGACGCGAATTGGCGTGGGATCGGACCTCTCGACAAGAGCGGGCTTGCCCTCCGTGAGGAGTTCGCCGAATTCGATGCAGAGCATCGGTTCGCATTCGACCGATCTGAGGCGAGGGACGACCCGAATTGCAGGTGCGGCGATGTTTTGCTCGGCCGAATCGAGCCGGAGCAGTGCCCTCTTTTCGGCGCTGCCTGCACGCCCGAATACCCACGTGGGCCGTGTATGGTCTCATCAGAGGGAAGCTGTAGCGCGTGCTTCAAATACGGGAGGTTTGCAGCTGGATAGGGATATGATTACTCTGGGACACGGCGCCGGGGGGCGATTGAGCCGCGAGCTGATCGAGCAGGTCTTCGTCTCCGCGTTCGGCAATCCCGCGCTCGCCGCCCTTGACGACGGCGCCTGGGTCAAGGCCTCAGACCAAGACTTGTGCATCACGACCGATGCGTTCGTCGTCAAGCCGCTCTTCTTCCCCGGCGGCGACATCGGCACGCTCGCAGTTTGTGGAACTGTCAACGACCTCGCGGTGATGGGGGCAAGGCCGATAGCTCTTTCCTGCTCCTTCGTGCTTGAGGAAGGTCTAAAACTCTCCATCCTGAAGAGAATCGCGGCGTCGATGGCCTCGGCGTCCAAATCCGTCGGTGTCCCGATAGTTGCAGGCGACACAAAGGTGGTTGAAAAGGGCGCGGCCGACGGCGTCTTTATTACTACCACGGGAATCGGCCTGCGAATAGCCGACGTCAATCTCGGCCTCGAGCGCATCGCTCCGGGAGACAAAGTAATAATAACCGGAACCATCGCCGACCACGGAACCGCCGTCCTCCTGGCGCGGGAGGGCTTTCAAATAAGCTCGCAGATCGCCTCCGACTGCGCGCCCATTCACGGTCTTGTGGCAACGGCACTGACCTCTGGGGCGGGCGTCAGGTTCATGCGCGATCCGACCCGGGGCGGGCTCGCGACGGTCCTAAACGAGGTCGCCTCAGGCTGCCGGATGTGTATCAGCATAGAAGAAGCCAAACTCCCCATAAGAACTGATGTGTCCGCGGCGCTTGAACTCCTGGGACTCGACCCCTTTTACGTGGCAAGTGAGGGCAGATGCGTAATTATAGTAGCGGCATCAGACGCAGATAGGCTTGTTGCGACGCTCAGACAGGACGATCAGGGCAGACAAAGCGCCGTTATCGGCCGCGTAGAAAAGTCGCCGGCAGGGATGGTCTCGCTCGAATCAAGCGTCGGCGGGCGGCGCATACTGCCCATGCTTAGCGCCGACCAGCTGCCGAGGATATGCTAGGCGCTGGGAGGGTCCGCGCCTGTGCGGGATTCTGATGACCCCTATACTGGGTCACGATTACGGGCCGGGCCTGTTGTAGGGGCGGTGCTTGCCCCGCCCTGTGTCCATTCGATGAATTGAGGAGGGCACAGCAAGCGGTGCCCCTACAGATGGGAGGTCTTTTTGCACGAGGCGAAGGTAGCAGCAGGGATTATCGAGACAGTCGAGCGCGTCGCCAGGGAGAACGGCGGCTCGCGGATAACGGGCATAAGGCTTCAGATAGGCGAGTTCACGTGTGTCCAGCCCGACACGCTGCGGTTCTGCCTCCAAACGCTGGCCGAAGGCACGATCGCGGACAGCGCGGCCATTTCCATATCAAGAATAAGAACCAGGGCCCTTTGCGCTGAATGCAATAACGAATTTGACGTTCACGAGATACAATTCCACTGCCCGACGTGCGCCTCGACCGACATCGAGGTCGTCTCGGGCAGGGAACTCATAATAGAATCAATTGAGGTAGAATAGGAGAAGAAGATGGAGATTAAGGTTTATGACCGGATATTGCAGGCGAACATCAGGATAGCGGAGCGCAACCGCGAACTCTTCAAAGACAAAGGCGTTACCGTCCTCAACCTGATCGGCGGCCCCGGTGTGGGCAAGACGGCCCTTCTGGAAGTGACAATCCCGCGGCTTCTTAAACGGTTTAAGGTCGGCGTCATCGAGGGCGACATCTACACGAGCCGCGATTCAGAGCGGATTCTCGCGCTGGGCGTCCCCGTTGTGCAGATAAACACCAAAGGCGCTTGCCACCTCGACGGCAACATGGTCGAGAGCGTCCTTTCAGACCTTCCGCTCGAGGAGCTCGACGTAGTCCTGATCGAGAACGTGGGCAACCTGGTCTGTCCCGCCGAGTTCGACGTCGGCGAGGACGCTAAGATAGTCGTCATGAGCGTTACCGACGGCGACGACAAGCCGCAGAAATACCCGCTCATCTTCCGCCTCGCCAAGGCGCTCGTCATCACGAAGTCCGATATGCTCGAGCCTGCCGGCATCGACCTTGACCGCCTCAAGAGCGACGCCCTCTCCGTCAACCCGAACCTCAAAATCTTCCTCACCTCAGCAAGGAAGCATCAGGGCCTCGACAACTGGGTCGATTTCGTCGCCTCGCTGACGAGAACAAGTCCAAAAACCGCATGAGCATCGGCCATGATGCCGTGGTTGTGTCTGAGCTTCCCGCTGTTGAATTGGGGCGTGCGAGGCTGTAGTGTCATCCTTACTCAAAGATATGTCTTATTCCAGATATCGAGAACGCGTCCATAGACGGAGACTTAAGGTTGATCAAAACAGGCTGCTAATATGACAAGTTACAAAGAGGATTTGGTGAACGGGTACTGGGATTATCAGCGGAGGTTCTTTCCCGACGTTCAACGCTACTTTGAACGGCCGTTCGCTCCCGATGGACGCCCGCCAGTGTTCCTTAAACACCACGCCCGGCTAAACATTATCGTCAATCCCAACGCCACTCAAAACGAAACTAGGCGCCTCTTTGACGTGTTAAGAGGGCTGCAAAGACATAGGTGGTTTGGCAGCATGAATAGCTCTCAAGCCTTGGCCTGGAGTGTGCTGGCCAACCTAAAAACCCATTATCATCTGAACCTTCTAGCCGAAATCAACGGTGATGACGGGGAGCCGCTTTTAGGGAAGGCCCAAGTATCACCAGAAAGCCTCGTTATCGAGCATAAAATCAATTACCTTGGTGAACCGCGCCCGACGAGTCTAGATGCTTTGGTCTCTGGACCCTACCAAGTCGCGATAGAATGTAAGTTTACAGAGGCGCAGGTCGGAGCTTGTTCGCGGCCCAGATTGAAGCCATGGGATCCAAAATATAAGACCGAGTTTTGTAACGGATCCTTCTCGCGGCAACTAGGCCGCAAAGAAAGGTGCTCGTTGATCGGAATCAGGGTTTTGTACTGGAAATATGTCCCGGAACTGTTTACCTGGAACAGCAATATTGACCTAAACTCGTGTCCTTTGCATGAGAATTACCAGTTAGTGCGTAATATCCTGGCTGCCTGTGTTCGGTCCAAAGGGACAGTCTCCGCTGAATACGGCCATGTGGCAGTCATTTATGATGAACGTAACCCGGCTTTTCGAACAGGCGGGCATTGTTTCTCTGCCTTTAGGAGAACCCAGCAGGCATTGAAAGTTCCCGGTTTGCTAAAGAAGTGCTGTTGGCAACGTATCATTAGACACCTGAAGGAAAGAGACGTTCTTCCCTGGCTGGTGGAACTGCTGCGGGTAAAGTACGGACTGCTGTGAGAAAAAGCGTGTGATGCAGCGTAAACCGCCCAGATCAAGTCGCTCGACCTTATGACCTAATATTAGCCCTTGGCGAGGAATGCACAGCGAAGGTGAAGCATTGGGTGCAGCACGACAGGCCGCAGAAGATCAAGAGCATCGGCAAGTTGCGCGGCTTGGTGCGAGAGATGCTGAAAGAGGAGCTGTGCGAAATTAACGCTCTAGTAGAGGAAATGCTCAAACCGCGCGGACATGAACGCGGATGAGTTTGGCCTTGACTGTATTTGTGCAAATATGCACTGTAAATGCACAATTACACGTTTCGGAGATCAGCCGTGACTCGAAAATACATCAAACGCACCCTGGAAACAGTTCTGAAGCAGGCCGTGCAGGAGTTCCCGGCCAGCAGGAGATTGCTTGACATGGATGCTCCCCAACTCTAGTTTATGCGATGGGCTACTAACGACCGGGATGTAACACGATCTCACGACATGTAAGAAGTGTTAATCCTGAGTCAGTTTGCTCTCGGTTTGTGGGTTGAATGGTCAATTCACACTGTGAATATGGGTGAAAAGCGAAGACATAGAGGGGTAATCATGAGCATAAACAAGAAAACCTGGCCTATCGCAACCGTATGTGGCACCAAGAATCGAATCAACACCGATCCGGACTACCAGCGCCCCGCAGTCTGGAGTACGGCTCAGAAACAACTGCTCATTGACACTATTCTGAGAGGGTATGATATTCCCAAGCTCTATTGGAGACAGACTGGCTCAAGGCCGGATAAATATGATGTCGTTGATGGGCAACAAAGGCTGCGCGCGATCTGGGACTTCTTCGACGGCCCCTTCAAACTTCCTGACAATGCTGACGCTATTGAAGGTCAGCCAATAGCAGGATGTTCATACAATGACCTGCCGGATGACCTCAGAATAAGATTCGATATCTATCCTCTTGACATCGTTGTTCTTTCAGAACTTGATGAAGACGAGGTGAGGGAGATGTTTCTTAGGTTGCAGAATGGCACTTCATTGAAAGCACAGGAGAAACGTAACGCGTATCCCGGGAGGATGCGTGATTTCGTGAAAACGCTGGCCGGGCATAGATTCTTCAGTTGCGTCGCCTTTGCCAACTCTCGATACACGCATGATTTGGTCGCGGCACAGATGGTTTGCATGGAGCTTGCTGGCGGTCCGACAAACGTCAAGAATGCAGACCTCAACAAGATGTACAAGGCCCACGAGGACTTCGACTTCAATTCGCCAGAAGCCAAGTCAGTACGGAAGAAACTTGACTTCTTAGCTGAGATATTCCCCGATAAAACTCCTGAACTAGAGCGATTCAACGTCATTGCACTTTACTGCGTCGTATCTGAACTCACGAGTCTCTACGCCGTCGCACAGGTCGAATCTGAGTTGCGGAACTGGTTTATCGAGTTCGAGAAGCAGCGGCGCGAAGAGGAACAGAGGCCTGAGGATGAAGCCAATGCTGAATGGATTGCCTACAAGGACAGGATAAGCCACAGCACAGACGCAGCAGACTCAATCAGGCACCGGATGCAATTCATGCTCAGAGACCTACTCTTGGCCTTCCCATCATTACCGTTAAGGGACAGTCAACGAGGTTTCACCCACGAGCAAAGAATGGCCATTTTCCGGCGTGACCAAGGCGAGTGTCAACTGAGAATCAAATGCAGCGGCGCCAGGCTCACGTGGGACAGCTGGCATTGCGATCATATCGAACCTTGGGAAAGAGGAGGAAAGACGACGGTTGAGAATGGCCAAGTCTCCTGCCCAGACTGCAATCTTTCCAAGGGAGCTCGCGCGTAAATTTGGAATGAGGCTTTTCCCCGCCCCGGGTGATATTGACATTCGCCATCTCGTTCAGGGCCTTCACTGCCGTTCTAGACTTTCCTGAACCGGCATAGCGGAACGAACTGCCTCATCTGAATCTCCTATCGGCGGCACGATTCATCGCCGGGCCCAGGCCCAGGCTGAGTCGCCTACGGGGCAGAATCTCCAATGGCCTGAGCGTCGAAGATGCGCCAAGCGGCCAAGGCAACACATCGAAGCACCCGATAGGTGCCAGGAACGAACGTTAAACACAGCTCCCAGACCGCCAAGACAGGCAATGGCCGCGGGGGAGGTGCGGTCTTGGACAGGGGGAGTCTTGACCTGCTCACGAGTTTGTGAAAAAAATAGCTTGCAACGGAATCCGTGCTGCGATATGGTGGCGTTCAACGTAGTAATCTCTGCGCTCTCCAATGTAGATGTTAGAGGTCTGATTATTCTGGTCAGGATACTTAAGCTAAATCTTGTCTGAGAATTCAATGAGTAAGAAGATCGTTTTCGCCAGCGACAAGGCACTGCTGCACATCATAAGAGGTGTCGCAAAGGGGCGCGAGGTCTGGGGTCTCAAGAAAGATAACGACGAACTGCACGTTGTGAGGCCGGAGAACCTCGAGGACCTGGACCAGGGTTCTTACCGCGCCGTTGAGCCGATCAAATCGGTTCTCTTCCCTGCCAGGGAAGACCTGGGCTCGTGGCCTGGGCCGGAGAAAGAAATAGAGGCGCCCGGAAGGCTCCTTGTCGGGTTCAAGGCGTGCGACCTTGGGACCTTCGACTTCCTCGACCACGTGTTCTTGGCGGGCGATTTTGTGGACCCATTCTACAAAGCGGCCCGGGAGAATGCGTTCATCATTTCTTCGGACTGCACGGCGGCTAAGGAAGTCTGCTTCTGCACCTATCTGAGCCGCAAACCGCATCCCGAGAAGGGCTACGATCTAAACGTCTCTCCCATCGACGGCGGCAACCTGATCGAGGCGGGCAGTGAGGCGGGCGAGCAGGCGCTGAAGGAGTTCGGCGCGGGCCTTTCCGAGGCTGACAAGGAGCGGTTAGCAGCTAGGGATACCCGCCGAGCGGAGATGGTCGAGCTAGTGCAGGGCCAGGTGAAGGAGGCGGGCCTCTCGACGTGGGAAGACGCTTCCCACGATTTCGACAAGAAGTTCTCGCACCCTGTCTGGCATGAGCAGGCCGAGAAATGCGTGGAATGCGGGGCGTGTAACTTCATCTGCCCGACTTGCCACTGCTTCCTGCTCTGCGAGCTCGAGGAGAAGGAGGGCTTCAAGCGATTCAAGAACTGGGACGCGTGTTTATATCCGGCGTTCGCCAGGGTGGCTGGCGGAGCGAATCCTCGCAAGCGGAGGTCAGAGAGGCTGCGCAATCGGTTTGACAAGAAGTTCTCATTCTTCGTACAGGAGCTTGGGATCCCCGCGTGTACCGGTTGTGGCAGATGCACTGAGGCCTGCGCCGGTGAGATTGACATAAAAGAGGTTCTGCGGAAGGTCTGCTGATGCTAGATCCATATCGTCCTGTTGCAGCAAAACTCGAGCGGGTCATCGATGAGACGCCGAACATCAAGACGTTTACCATAAAGCCGGAGCAGCCAATAGAGTTCAGAACCGGTCAGTTTGTCGAGCTGGCCCTTCCTGGGTTTGGCGAGGCGCCGTTCACGCCGTCCTCTTCTCCGTCCGTGTCCGAGCGGATGGACCTGACGATAATGGATGCTGGAAGCGTGACATCGAGGCTGCACAAGCTGAAGGCCGGGGCGATGGTAGGCGTCCGGGGGCCTTATGGCGCGTGTTACCCGCTGGACGAGTTCGCCGGCAAGACGGTCCTCATCGTCGGCGGCGGCGTCGGGCTTGCGCCTTTGCGGTCGCTTCTTTTCGCGCTGTTCGAGGACGCTAAAGGCCGGTTTGAGAGGATTGTCCTTTGCTACGGCGCTCGGTCGCCGCAGGACTTGGTTTATAAAGATAGCCTCAAGCGGTGGGGTGAGAAGAAGCAATTGGAGCTGCACGTCTCCGTCGATGTGGGAGACGATACCTGGACGGGCAAGGTAGGCGTTGTCACTATTCTCTTGGACGACGTGCAAATAGACATTAAGAAGACCGCCGCGGTCGCGTGCGGGCCGCCGGTGATGATGTTCTTCGCGACCAAGAAGCTGCTGGACATGGGCTTTGCGGACAGCGACATTTACCTTTCCATGGAGAAGAACATGAGCTGCGGCTTGGGCAAATGCGGGCACTGCCGGTTAGGGCCTTATTATGCGTGTAAAGATGGGCCGGTATTTACGTATGACAAGATCAAAGGCTTGCCTGGGATTTGGGACTGAGAAGTGAGTAAACGGCTCATCATAGACCTCGACAAGTGGCGAAGCACGCCGGACTGCACGGCCTCGTGCAGCTACTACTACCATCCTGACAACGACGGTGTGCTCAATGTTGTCGAGCTCGCGTCGTTTGAGGTCTTCTGCCGCCGGTGTGAGCTGAAATCCTGCGTCAACGCGTGCCGCTACGACGCTCTGAAGACGACAGAAGATGACGGCATGCCCAAGCGCTCGAATATGCTGTGCACGGGGTGCAAGTCGTGTTCGCAGGCCTGTCCGTTTGGGATCATTATTCCTACTACGCTGCGATACATAGCGAGCATCTGCGACGAGTGCATCGACAGAAGGGAAGGTGTGCCTGAATGCGTTCAGACCTGTTCCTGCGATGCGATCAAATACGAGGAAGTCCCTGAGGAGGCGGAGGACGTGCACCTGATAGGCGACTTCATTGCGGCCAAGTCTCGGGCGTGGCAGAAGTCGGAGCCCCTGGAAGAGAAAAAATGAACGTCGGACACGCATTACTGCTTTTCCTGATATTCCCTGGCTTTCTTTTCACCGCCGTGCTAGGGCTTCTGGTCTCCTGGCTGGATAGAAAAGTCACGGCTCGCGTCCAGTGGCGCGTCGGGCCGCCGTTTTATCAAGGTTTCGCTGACTTCTTCAAGCTACTGGGCAAGGAGACGATTATCCCAGAGGGCGCTTCGCGCCTCGCTTTCCTGGGGGCGCCGCTTATGGGTGTGGCAGCAGTTACGCTGGCCTCGACAATCTTGATTGCGGGGATGGTCTGGCCGAATCAGAGCTTCGCCGGTGACCTGATCGTCGTTTTCTACCTCTTGGCCATCCCATCACTCGCGATAATTATTGGAGGCGCGGCATCGAAGAACGCGCTTGCCTCGCTGGGCGCAAGCCGGGAGATGAAGCTGGTGTTGAGTTACGAGCTGCCGCTTATTCTGGCGATTCTTGTGCCCGTGATACAGAGCGGCGGGCGGCTGCGCATCGGTGAGCTCGCTCAGTATCAGATGGCGCACGGCTCGTTCGCCTGGTCTCTGTCCGGGGTGATCGCGCTTCTGGTCTGCATTATGTGTCTTCAGGGGAAGCTCGGGCTTGTGCCGTTTGACCAGGCGGAGGCGGAGACGGAGATAATGGGCGGCGCGTTGATCGAGTATTCCGGGGCGCCGCTTGCGATGTTCAAGCTTCAGAAGGCGATGATGCTGGTCGCGATGCCGGTTTTCATACTTGCGGTGCTTTGGGGCGGCTTGGGCAATACAGTTTCTTCTTTCATACTGGGGCTCATCAAGTATCTTGTCTTGATTGTGCTCGTTACTCTGATCAGAAACACCAACCCCAGGGTAAGGATCGACCACGTGATGAAGTTCTTCTGGGGCCTAGTGAGTGTATTCGCCGTGCTGGCGGTTATTTTGGCCGTGTTGGGGGTCTGACGTGAGCTTACTCTTGAAGGCACTCACGAAATCACTCTGGGTATTCCACGCCTGCTCTGGTTCGTGCAATAACTGCGACATAGAGATTCTGGACCTCTTGACGCCGCGGTTCGACGTGGAGCGCTTTGGGGTCCTTTTGGTGGGCAGCGCGAGACACGCGGATGCCCTTCTGGTCACTGGGGCGATGAACAGGAAATCGGCCAAGAGGATAAGAACCGTATATGAGCAGACGGCCAAGCCTTGCCTGGTCATTGCGTTCGGGGCGTGCGCGCTGGGTCAGGGCATTTTTCGGGATAGCTACCCGATCACGGTTCCGCTGGATGAGATCATCCCAGTTGATGTTTATATTCCGGGCTGTCCGCCCAAACCTGAGGCCATGATCGCCGGAATAGTCAAGGGTCTTGAGAAGCTAAAGGGACTGTAAGGTGCAAGAAAGCGTTCTGGACAAGCTGATTGAGGACCTGGGGCCAAAGCTGAAAAACGTCTTCAAGAAGTCCCCACGAAGGGTCTATCTTAACGTTGAGCCAGACGGTCTATTGGACGTCGCCAGATACATTCTCAAGATGGATGGCGTTCGATACGCCATCGCTACTGGGATCGACACTCCGGCGGGTTTCGAGGTTTTGCACCACTTCGATTTCGACAAGCATAATATGATCGTAAGCGTTCGTGTGTTGGCCGATCGTGACAATCCGATTCTTCCGTCTGTGGCCACGATAACAAAGGCGGCGGAGTGGATAGAGCGTGAGATGCACGATATGTTGGGAATAAACTTCGAGGACCATCCTGACATGCGGCGTCTTCTTCTGCCTGAGGATTGGCCCGACGATGTCTTTCCGCTCAGACGCGGCAAACCCTGGGAAGGTAAGGTACCCAAGAAGATATGAAATCTGTCATCCCAATCGGGCCATATCATCCGCTCCAGGAGGAGCCGGAGCTGTTCCGACTCTACGTCGATGGCGAGACGGTCGTGGACATAGACATCGAGATCGGCTGGAACCACCGAGGCATCGAGAAGATCTGCGAGTCGAAGAGCTTCGACCAGGTAACATTCGTAATCGAGCGGATATGCGGGATATGCTCGACCTCCCACCCGATCGCCTACGTTCAGGCGGTCGAGGACGTTGGCGGGGTCGAGGTCCCCGAAAGGGCCAAGTATATCCGGACCGTAATCGGCGAGCTGGAGCGCATCCATAGCCACCTCTTGTGGGCCGGGCTTGCGGGACATTTCCTTGGATACAATACTGTCTTCATGTGGGCCTGGAAGTATCGCGAACCTGTCTTAGACATCTTTGAGGAGCTGACCGGCAACCGGAACCACTACGCAATGATGAAGCCGGGCGGCGTGCGAAGGGACCTGGACGAGAGCAAATTCGAGAGCGTGGCAAAGCGGCTGGACGAGCTGGTGCCCAAGCTGGACCTTCTGGCCGGCGCGTTTCTGGACGATCCGGTCCTTCACGCGAGGCTCAAGGGCATTGGGATTTTGACGCCGGAGAAAGCGCTCGAATATGCCGCGCTGGGGCCGACGGTGCGCGCCTCAGGCATCGCCAAGGACATCAGAAGGGATCACCCCCACGCCGCTTACGACAAGATCGACTGGAAAGTGATCACGTTGCCGGAGGGCGATGTCTTCGCGAAAGCAATCGTCAGGGTTCTTGAGATGTACGAGTCCGTCAAAATCATCAAGCAATGCCTGGAGAAGATGCCCCAAGGCGAGATCGACGCCAAGATTGAGGAGGTGCCGCCAGGCGAGGGCATTGGCCATTACGAGGCGCCTCGTGGCGAGACTTTCCACTACGTTCGTTCGGACGGCACGAACACCCCCGTTCGGCACAAGGTCAGGGCGCCAACCTTCATGAACCTTCCGACGGCAAAGGCAACCGTGGTCGGCGGGACCATAGCGGACGCTACAATAATTCTGGCCGCGATTGACCCGTGCTACTGCTGCACGGAGCGGATGGCGATGACGTTTGACTACAAGAGCAAGAGACCTATTATGACGGGCATGGACCTCGTCAAACTCTCTCAGGAAAAGACGGCCAGGTTGCGTAAGGAGATGGGAGTGTGAGCGGCGGCGTTCTCTGGTATCCGATTCTCATCCCGCTTGTCGCCGGCATAGTCTGCCTCGTGCTGCCCAGAAAGCTCTCAGTCCTTACGAAGCTACTCGCCTTCGTTGCGACCGGCTTGGCGTTTGGATACTCCATTTTCCTGTTCACAGCTGGCAAGTTGAGCTACGCTTGGCCGAGCACGCGCTTCGCCCGGTCCTGGGCCGGCACGCAGCTGCTAGCCTGCGACCAGCTGACTGGCTTCTTATCGCTCGCGGCCGGTTTCTTCGGCTTTGCTATTCTTCTTTATTCGCTCGGCTTCCTAGCGAGAGAGAACCACAGCCCAAGCGCCTACTACGGCAACTACCTGCTGGCCCTGGGGGCCACATTCGGCGCGCTGCTATCCACCAACCTCATCCTGCTCCTGATGTTCTGGGGCTTCCTGGGCATACCGTTCTTCTTACTCATCAATATGGGCTCGGAGAAGGCCGCCGCCGCCGCCAAGAAGACGTTCATCATCCTGGGCGGAAGCGATTCGCTGCTCATTATGGGTGTTGCGATTGTGTGGGTGCTCACGGGCAGCCTCGACATGGGCAATATCACGATTGCAACCACGTCTGGCGCAGGAACGTTGGCCTATATCTTTTTTGTCGTTGCGGCATTCGCCAAGGCCGGCGCCGTGCCGGTGCAATCCTGGGTCCCAGACGCCGCGGAGGCCTCGCCAGCGCCGGTCGCCGCATTCTTGCCAGCCTCCTTGGACAAGCTCTTGGGCATCTACCTCTTTGCACGGGCCACACTCAACCTCTTTGAGGTCACGCCTGGCTTGAGATCGCTAATGATGATTCTGGGAGCTATCACCATTATCGCCGCGGTTATGATGGCATTGGTTCAGCACAATCTCAGGCGCCTCTTGGGCTTTCACGCCGTAAGTCAGGTCGGCTACATGGTGCTGGGTATTGCGACCGGGACGCTTGTTGGCGTGGCTGGCGGGCTGTTCCACATGCTGAACCATGCTCTTTATAAATCGTGTCTCTTCTTGACCGCTGGGGCGGCAGAGCAAAGGAGCAAAAGCGGGGAGCTGTCGGACATGGGTGGCCTGGCGAAGGCAATGCCGCTCACGTTCTTCTCCGCGGTAGTTGCTGCGCTTGCCATCTCGGGAGTTCCGCCACTGAACGGCTTCTACTCCAAATGGATGGTCTATCAAGGCATTGTCGAATTCGGCAAGAGGGGCGGATTGCTGTGGGTATTCCTGCTTGTTGCAGCCATGTTCGGAAGCGCACTGACGCTTGCTAGCTTCGTCAAAGTGCTTCATTCTGTCTTTCTGGGAAGAACTAAGGAGGGCGAGGCCGAGGTCAAAAGGGGGCCTACGCCCAACTTCGCAATGAAGCTGCCCATGGTTGTCATCGCCCTAATCTGCGTAGTGTTCGGCGTTTGGGCATACAAGGTTCCAATCATAAACTTCATCAACCCTGGACTTGCGGGGCTGGGTCTTTCTGAGGCTTCAGAGAACCTGCTCGGGTTCTGGGCGCCGGGCCTTGCAACCATACTGCTCATTGTGGCGCTCGTGGTTGGCGCCTTGATCTATGTATTCACAAAAGCGCTCAAGGTTCGCGAGGATGTACCATACGTTGGCGGCGAGGTGGGAGCCAGGGCAAAGGAGTATCAGTTCTCGGGCCTGGACTTCTACAAGACCGTGCCCAAGATCGGTCTGCTTTCGGGCCTCTATCGTGCTGCCGAGGCCAAATGGCTTGACTTGTATGAAGTAAGTCGGCGCCTCGCCTTTTACATAACCGGGATACTAAAGACGGCGCACTCAGGAATACTCCTCTCGTATGTATCATGGTGCGTTCTGGGACTTGTTGTGCTCATCTGGTTCTTGGTCTGGCGAGCATGGTGAGGTAGAGGATGTTTGATCTCATAACGCTGCTCCTGCTTTTCATGATTATCGCCTCGGTTATTGCCCTTTTCACCAATGACCTTCTGTCGGCGGTGATTGCCCTGGGGGCCGTCGGGTTCGGCTCAACCGTGCTGTTTCTGCTCCTCAAAGCCCCGGACGTGGTCCCAACCCACATAGTGGTTGAAGTGCTTACCCTAATAATCCTGATCAGAGCCGTAGTCGGGCGCGAAACCGTGACTTTTACGGGGATCAGAACAATACCCGTGGCGGCGGCCTCGGGCGTTCTGGTTCTCATATTCCTGACGTTCGCGGTGATGAGCTTCTCAGACATGCCAGAGTTTGGCACGCCTTCAATGATAACCAATATCGACGCCCCTTCCAGAACCTATATCGCAGAAGGGCTCAAGGAGACCGGCGCCGCGAATGCCGTGACGGCAGTGCTTCTGGACTACCGAGCCTACGATACCCTCGGCGAGGCGACCATACTGTTCACTGCGATCATAGGCGCTATGGTGCTTCTTAGGCGCAGGAGCAGAAAGAATCGGCAAGGCCCGCCGGACAGCGAGCAGGGAGGCAACGAGAAATGAACGGCGGCCTCAGCATAATAGTTAAGACCGCGACCCGCTGGGTGGTTGATTTCATTTTTCTGTATGGCCTCTTCTTAATCGCATACGGGCACCTCACACCTGGAGGTGGTTTTCCGGGAGGCGTAACCATCGCCAGCGCATACGTTTTAATTATGCTGGCGTTTGGCAAGGAGAAGCTCTATCAGAACTTAGCGTTCAAGACTGCCTCTCGACTGGACTGCGTGGGGGCGCTGATGTTCCTGGCAGTGGCTTTGCTGGGACTTGCCTATGCTGGTCCTTTCTTCGTCAATTTCATCGAGAAGCGCGTCCCTGGGGCCGACTTCCGACTCTTCTCCGCCGGCGTCATACCAATCTGCAACATCGCTATTGCGATCAAAGTAGCTGCCTCGCTCGTTCTAGTCGCTGTGGTTCTTTCGGCGGTGAGAGTCGTGCCAGGCGGCACCGATGAGCAGTTCCGCGCCGAGGAGGAGGAGTGATGATCTATATCCTCTGCATAATCCTCTTCTGCGTCGGCCTTCTGGGCGTTGTTACACGGCGCAACCTGATCAAGATCATACTTGGCGTCAAGATCATCGAGTATGCGGTGAATCTGATGTTGATACTAGTCGGTTACAGAGCCGGAGGCATAGCGCCGATTCGTGATAGGAGCATGTCTGCCGCAACATTCGCTCAGAGCTCGGTGGACCCATTACCGCAGGCGATGGTTCTGACGGCCATAGTCATCGGGCTTGGCGTCCTTGCGCTGCTGACCGCGATCGCAATCAGGCTGTACCACAAATACGGGACTTACGACATAACCAGAATAAGAAGGCTTAGGGGCTAGGAGGAGCAAGCAGATGGCATTGGTTCCGATAATGGTCGCGCTGCCGCTCGGCCTTGCCTTTATCTTCCCTCTTTTGCCCAAGCGGAGAATTCGTCTCTCCGATACGCTTGCTGTTCTGGGCTCAGCGGTCCTTGTTGTCCTATCGCTCTTTACGATAGGCAAGAGCTGCGTCTATGAAATCGGAGGCTGGCGACCACCGATCGGGATCAATCTAGTGCTGGACGGATTCTCAAGCCTTATGGTTATCGTTGTCGCGGTAGTAAGCTTCGCTGTGATCCTGTTCTCCTGTCGCTACATGGACACATACACGCAGCGACCCAAGTTCTACTGTCTCTTCATGCTGATGATTGCTGGGATGAATGGCGTCATTCTCACCGGGGATTTGTTTAATCTCTTCGTGTTTCTGGAGATAGCCGCGCTTTCATCATACGCGCTAGTTGCATTCGGGTGCCAGCACGAGGAGCTCGAGGCCTCTTTCAAGTATGGCATACTGGGGAGCGTCGCTTCGAGCTTCGTGTTGCTCAGCATCGCGCTGCTATACGCCCAGTTCGGGACGGTGAACATGGCGCACCTTGCAGAAAAGATCTCGATTGCAGGGGCCGCCGGGCCAACCCCCCCGCTTGTTACTTTCTGCCTGATGCTCTTCATTGCAGGGCTCGGCTTGAAGGCAGCGCTAGTGCCATTCCACGCCTGGCTTCCTGACGCACATCCGTCCGCCCCGGCGCCCATCTCGGCCATGCTCTCTGGCGTCTTGATCAAGGCCATCGGCGTCTATGCGCTTGTCCGTATTATTTTCAACGTGTTTGGTCTGGACTCAAAGCTGTCCTACGCGCTCATGATTCTCGGGACGCTTTCGATGGTTATTGGCGTGTTCATGGCGATCGGCCAGTGGGATTACAAGCGGCTCTTGGCCTATCACAGCATCTCGCAGATCGGCTACGTCATACTCGGTATCGGCCTGGGAACGCCGCTTGGCATCCTCGGCGGAATCTTTCATCTCGCTAACCACGCCGTATTTAAGTCGCTGCTCTTCTTGACCGCCGGCGCAGTCGAGCACAACACCGGCACGCGCCAGCTGGACAAGATGGGCGGCCTCCACAAGAAAATGCCAACAACCGGTGCAACGTCGCTTGTCGCATCGATGTCAATCGCCGGTGTTCCGCCGTTCAATGGCTTCTTCAGCAAGCTTATCATCATCGTAGCCTGCGTCGAGGCGGGACGATATGGCTTTGCGGCATGGGCCGTCGTGGTCAGTGTTATGACGCTGGCATCGTTTATGAAGGTTCAGAGATATGGATTCTACGGGAAACTGAAGGAGCAGTTCTCCAAGCTCCGTGAGGTTCCGGCCACTATGCAGGCCTCGATGATATTCCTCGCGGTCCTTTGTCTGGCGATGAGCCTCATGGTTCTTCCTTCCGTCAGAGCGCGATTGCTGCAACCTGCCAATCAGGCTTTGCAGCAAGGGCTGAAGTACTCCGAGACAGTGCTTTCAGAGAAGTGGGCGGCGGCGCCTGATCATCCGGCGAGGCTACAAGAATGAGAAGAATAGCGGTCTTCGTAGTATGTTACATTATTTGGTGCATCTACGTCTGGCCGTATAGCGCCACTTACGGCTGGGACGGCCAGAGCCTGATCGTGGGCCTCATAGCGTCATTTCTGGTCGCAGTCCTGCTCTCTGACACGCTGGCGAGGCACCCGGTCAAGTTCCTGCACCCCCACCGATACTTCTGGGCACTCGTGTATGCCCCCGTGCTCTTGTACCACTGCCTCAAGGCAAACTTCCACGTCGCATACATCGTGCTGCACCCCCAGGTGCCGATATTACCCGGAATTGTCAGGGTGAAAACCTCGCTCAAGACCGAGACCGCTCGAACCGCCCTTGCCAACTCCATCACCCTCACGCCGGGGACCCTTACGGTCGATATCAAGGACGACGGGACGTTATTTGTCCACTGGCTTGTAGTTGAGGCCGAAAAGGACGAAGATGCGACAAGGCTCATCGTTGGCAAGTTCGAGGGCTTGCTCAAGAAGATATTCGAATAGGTGTAATCGATGACAGAAAGCTCATTTCTCTATTTCGGGCTTGGCGTGTTGGTCGTCTGCGCATACCTTTGCCTCTATCGGATGGGTAAGGGGCCAACAGCGCCGGACAGGGCGGTTGCGCTTGATATGCTGGGCGTCATATTCGTCGGGTTTTGCGGTCTGCTCGCGATCTTAACCGGGCGCGATTTTTACGTTTATCTGGCCATTGCCTGGGCGCTCCTTGCTTTTATAGGCACGCTTGCATTGGCCAAGTTCCTCGAGGGGAGAGGCTTTGATGAGTGAGACGGCAGCCTTCATCGTAATCGGTTTGGGCCTGGCTTTTGACGTCTTCGGGTGCGTCGGGCTGTTCCGGCTGCCTGATGTGTACACCAGGCTTCAGGCATCCACCAAGTGCGTAACTCTGGGAACCTGCCTCATCCTGTTTGGCGTCTTCCTATACTCCGGCTTCTCTGGAATGGGCGGCAAAGCAATCATTTGTCTGGTCTTCGTCTTGATAACGCTGCCCACCGGCGCCCACGCGCTGGCCAGGGGAGCATACAAATATGGTATAGGCATGAAGAAACCCTACCTCCTTGACAAGTATGGCGAGGAGGAGGATAAGGGGATGCGCAAGCGATGAGGCAGCCCAAATGGCGCGAGCTGAAGGAAGCGATGAGAGCGCTCTTCACCGGCCCATACACGAGCAAGTTCCCCGCCGAACCGCCGGTCCTCCCTGACGCCTTCCGAGGCGCGCCTCGCTTCGATTCGGACGAATGCGTCGGTTGCGGCGCCTGCGTCAACGTATGTCCTCCGGGCGCGATCATTCAGAAGGATGACAAGGACTCAAAGATGCGCCAGATCACCATCCTCTATGACCGGTGCATCGTGTGCGGGCAGTGCCACGCCAATTGCCTCACCGAAACTGGCGTCAACATGTCTCACGATTGGGACTTGGTTACCACCAACCGTGACGATCTGAAAGAGACGGTCGAAAAGGAGCTTTTGCTTTGCGAGACGTGCGACGAGATCATCGGAGCGCTCGACCACGTCCGATGGGTAGCCAAGCGCCTCGGGCCTCTCGCCTTTGCCAACCCCACATTGTTCCTGACGGCGCTTCAGGACCTCTCACTGAGCCAAAAGCCGCCCAAGCCGGTCGAGCCGTTGAGGAGAGGCGACAAGCTCAGAATCCTCTGCCCCAACTGCCGCAACGTGACCTCATTCCTCGCCTAGCCCATATTATTCATAAACTGCGGATGAGATGAGATGTGGGGCGGGCTTTCCAGCCTGCCTTTTGTAGCGATTGCCGTATTCCTCACTCGCAACACTCTGTCGCGCGAGACCCTGTCTTTGGCAGGCTGGAAAGCTTGCCCTACACCTACCGGAGTCACGACCTCGAATTATTCGGACTAGCCGGGATGCCCCGCCTGAGGCTTCCTACCGTGCTGCGTCTTGCACGAGCACAGATTTAAGCACAGAGCACGCGTCCTCTATGGCCGCCTTGATTTGCGGAGATTGGGCCTCGCCAAACGCTACCGTCCCCGGCTGAGCGGCCAGCACCACGGTCTTTGCGCCGCATTCACTCATCAGGAACTGCTCAATTAACGAAAGCGACGGCGCGTGCGTCCCCAGACAATCGCCGGATAATTGGTCAATCTTGAGAAGTCTCAGTTCGCCGAGGCTCCCATCGAAACTGGCCGCGTCAACGATTATCACGAGCGCCGGACCAAGCTTCACGATAGGTCCGAGAAAATCCTCGGGCACGGTTCCGGCGTCAAACGCCCTATCCTGAATAAGCCGCGATATTCTATTGGCGACCTCAGGGCCGAAGCCGTCGTCGCCCCGCAAAGTATTGCCGATCCCAAGGACAACAACCTTATCCGCGCCTACCCGTGAGACCTCGGCCTTGAGCTCTTGTCTCAGCCGATGATGTTTATCTTCTGTCATGGCTTCTACCATCCCGTGAACCATAGAACGGTCCCCTCAGAACCTCAATACCCGGCGTGGCTCCCAATAATCACATTGGCGGCAAGGGACATGGTGGGGCGAACACGTTCTTCCGCTGCCCAAAGGTGATGAGTTTGACAGGGGTCGGTCTGCGAGTTGCACCCATTGGGTGATTTTGGAGTGCGGCGGCCTGACGCCGCTTTGACCTGCCGCGGCTTGACGCGGCGTGAGCACTGTTTGAGGACGTTCTATTCTCTGGCTAGCGGCTTCCAAGTTCAAAATAGATGTCTATCAGAGGGTGGTGTCAAGCCACCACCGAAGAAATCCGCCGCGCGGCGGACGCAGTCCAAAAAGCCAGAACCTGCGACCGTCAATCTGATTCTTCGGGTGGCCAGCTTCGACTATCTGAGCGTTTCACGCAGTCCGTTGAGCGGCGGACCTGTTCGCTGACTGGCACGTGAAACAAGAAGCTAACGCATAACCGCTGACTCATGATTGGTTCTAGACCTGATTATGGTTGTTTTGATGTGTATAAGATACAGTATTCGCTTGGGTAGCCGATTGAGCAAAACAACAGGCGGGTCGTGAGTTGAGGAGTTCAGCTGTATCAGGAACAAGACATGCCCGGCCGAGGGGGTTGCCCAGCGGGCTGCACCTTGCGTTTACGGCGCTCGGCGGCCTGGTCCTGCTATTCATCGTCGCGCCACTTCTTGGGATATATCTGAAATCCACGTTCGGCGAGGTCGCAGACGCGGCACAAGAATCGGAGGTCTGGGAGAGTATATGGCTTACGGTCTGGGTGTCGATGGCGGCGACGCTCGCGTTCGCGGTTGCCTGCATCCCGTTCGCATACATCCTCGCCCGCAAGAGCTTCCCATTCAAAGGGGTGGTCACCGGCATCATTGACCTGCCGATAATCGTGCCGCACTCCGTTGCAGGGATCGCCATCCTGGGCGTGCTTGCAAGGGACGGTTTCTTGGGCGGCGCAGCAGAGTCCGTGGGCGTTGAACTCATCGGCACACCATTCGGGATAGCCGCGGCCATGGCGTTCGTGAGCGTCCCCTTCCTCATCAACGCCGCCCGCGAGGGATTTGCGGCAGTCCCCGAACGGCTCGAGAAGGTGGCGCTTGCCCTCGGCGCCTCCCCGCTCAGGGTCTTCTTCACGGTCTCAGTTCCGCTAGCCTGGCGAGCCATCGTCTCCGGACTCATCCTGATGTGGGGCCGGGGCATGAGCGAGTTTGGCGCTGTCATGATCGTCGCATACCATCCGATGATTACTCCCATACTCATTTACGAGCGGTTCGGAGCATTCGGCCTGAAATACTCCCGCCCGGTCTGTGTGCTTTTCTTGTCCGTGTGCCTCGTCGTATTCATCATCCTCCGCGTGCTGGCTTGGAAAAGGAAGAATGCTGACAATTAGGAACTTGTCCAAATCACTTGGCGCATTCTCCTTGCGAGGCGTCTCGTTCGATGTGAACGAGGGCGAATACTTCGTGCTGCTAGGGGCCTCAGGCGTCGGCAAAACCGTTCTGTTGGAGATGATCGCAGGCCTCACGAGGCCCGATTCAGGCCAGATAATCCTGGATGGCAAGGACCTCGCGAAAGAAAGTATGCAGAAGAGAAGAATCGGCCTGGTGTATCAGGATCAATCGCTTTTCCCACATCTTTCGGTCCGTGAGAACATCGCCTACGGGCTTCGCTGCCAACGGCTCGGACGTCTGCAAATCCGCAGCAAAGTGAACGAGCTTGCCGAGAGCGTCGGCGCGCAGGAGCTTCTTGACCGGAACATCGAGGCCCTATCGGGGGGCGAGGCGCAGCGAGTGGCGCTTGCCCGGACGCTCGCCATAGAGCCAAGATGCCTCCTCCTGGACGAGCCTATCGCGTCGCTCGACGCTCAGTCACGCGGGGAGGTTCGCACGCTCCTTCGGAACCTGAATCGACATGGCCAGACGATGCTCCACGTTACGCATGACTACGAGGAGGCAATCTCACTGGCCACGCGGATAGCGATCATGGAAAACGGGACAATCGCTCAAACCGGGACCCCCGAATCGATCTTCCAGGGTCCCAAATCTGAGTTCGTCGCGAGCCTCGTAGGCATCAAGAATTTCTTCAAAGGGACGCTTCGGCCTCCGTGCCAAAACGGGCAGCTGTCGGAGTTCATTGGCCCCCGCGGCGTTCGATTCCAAGTCTTGACCCAAGAGATGCCAGGCCCAGGGTGCCTCATCTTCCGGAGCGAGGACGTCGCCATCTCCAATGAATGCCCACGAACCAGCGCAAGGAACGTCTTTCAGGGAAAGATACTCGACATCGTTCCTGCGAAACTCGGCGTCGAAGTGTCCGTTCAAATAGGTGTTAAAGTCTCCGCGCTTGTCACGCAAAGCTCCATCAGGTCGCTGGAGCTTGAGATCGGCAAGGTTGTCTGGGTCAATTTCAAGGCGAGCGCGGGGCGATTCCTGAGTGAATAGCGCCGGAAACATGTTATGTTGAACGACAAGATGATACTCCGTGAGGAAGCGTACAGGATCGTGATGGACTCGGCGAGCCGACTTGGCGCCGAGCCGGTCGAAATCGACGAATCGTTGGGCAGAGTTCTGGCACAGGATGTGAAATCCGACATCGACATGCCCCCATTCGACAAGTCGGCCATGGATGGCTATGCGATTCGCCGCGACGACCTTTTCGAAGAGCTCGAGGTTATTGAGACGATCCCCGCCGGCTACGTCCCGCAAGAGCACATTGGTCCTGGAACGTGCGCCAAGATAATGACCGGCGCAATGGTTCCAAAAGGCGCAGACTGCGTGATAATGAAGGAATACGTCGAGTCGGCTGGCGGTCAAACCATTCGGTTTGTCGGGAAGGACACCGCGACTAATATATGCTTCAGGGCCGAGGACACCAAAGCGGGCGAAACAGTGCTGCGGTCCGGCGAGTGGATCAAGCCCCAACACGTGGCGGTTCTCGCGTCGGTCGGCTGCACCAATCCTCTCGTCTCGCGCAGGCCGCTGGTCGGGATCATAGCGACCGGGGACGAGCTCGTCGAGCCGAAGGAGAAGCCGGCAGGCTCCCAGATAAGAAACAGCAACAGCTACCAGCTTCGGGCACAGGTTGTAGCGGCCGGGGCCATACCCCGCTACTATGGGATCGCGGCGGACACTGAGCAGGCAATCGATTCGCTTTTGAAGGCCGCAATCGCGGACAGCGACGTTGTGCTGGTTTCGGGCGGGGTCTCCGTCGGAGACTACGATCTCGTGCCGAATGTCCTCAATCGCAACGGCGCCAAGCTGCTATTCGAGAGCATCGCTATCAAGCCGGGCAAGCCAACCGTGTTTGGGCTTTTTGACAGGGGATTCTGCTTCGGGCTGCCGGGCAATCCCGTGTCCACGTTCGTTATCTTCGAGCTTTTCGTCAAGCCGCTCCTGCTGAGGATGATGGGCCACGATTACAGGCCGCAGAACGTTGCAATGCCGCTTCAGGAGGGTATTGAGAAGCGCGGCACGAGGCGTGAGGCGTGGTATCCCGTAGTCCTTACACCGCAGGGCACGGTCAGGCCGATTGAATACCATGGTTCGGCGCACGCCGGGGCGCTTCCTAAAGCGGACGGTATCATCTGTGTCCCGGCCAGGGTCAATAGACTCAAAGCGGGAACGATGGTTCGTGTTCGACAGATTTGACCGCCGCATCAACTACCTTCGCGTCTCAGTGACCGACCGCTGCAACCTCCGCTGCGTGTATTGCATGCCTGAGGAGGGTGTTCCGCTTGGGAGCCATGTCGACATTCTGTCGTTCGAGGAGATACGCGAAGTCACCGAAACGGCGGTTAAGATGGGCATTGACAAGGTGCGAATCACCGGCGGCGAGCCACTTGTCCGGCGGGGCATCGTCAGTCTCGTCTCGATGCTCGCAGACATCGATGGGGTCCGCGACCTCTCGATGACGACTAACGGCACATTCTTGAGTGAATTCGCCGCGCCTCTGAAGAGGGCCGGCTTGCATCGACTGAACATAAGCCTCGACGCGCTCGACCCCTCAAGATACCATGAGGTTACCCGTGGGGGTGAGGTCAGCCGGGTTCTGGAAGGCATCCGGGCCGCGGTCGATGCTGGTTTTGAGGGCACGAGGCTCAACTGTGTGGTCAAGGCGTCCTCGTCCGAGCCTGACGCGGTCGCGGTCAGACGATTTGCGGAGGCAAACGGGCTTGAGGCGCGCTTCATACGGCGGATGGATATTGAAAGAGGCGAGTTCTGGGTGGTCGAGGGCGGCGCGGGCGGCGACTGCAAAACCTGCAACCGACTGAGGCTCACGAGCAACGGCTTGGTCAAGCCATGCCTCTTCAGCGACGTAGCTTTTTCGTGTCGGGAATTGGGCCCGGAGGAGGCGCTTAGGTGTGCCGTCCAGGCGAAGCCCGAGTCGGGTTATTCCGGGGCGGAGAACAAGTTCTACAGCATGGGAGGTTGATATGGTCACCGGTTTTTCACACGTCGATGAGAAGGGCCGTGTCAGGATGGTTGACATCGGCAAGAAAACACCGCAGCTTCGCGTTGCGAGAGCTTCGGGCCACATTAAACTCGCGGAGGCAACTGTCAAACTGATCGCCGACAACAACATCAAGAAAGGCGACGTGTTGACGGTGGCCGAAATCGCCGGAGTGCAGGCCGCGAAATGCACGCCTCAGCTCATCCCGCTCTGTCATCCGTTACCTATCACGAAGGTCGATGTCAAGGCCACGTTGCACCCGGACGGGGTCTCGATCGAGAGCGAGGTCTCCTGCATCGCAAGGACAGGCGTCGAAATGGAGGCGCTGACGGCAGTGTCTGTCGCGCTGCTTTCGGTCTATGACATGTGCAAGGCCGTCGATAAAAGCATGAAGATCGGTGAGATAGTCCTGCTGGAGAAAGTGAAGACGCCCATAGGTTGAGGACGTCCTCAATCTGTGTTATCTGCGTAATCTGCGGATGAACAAGGGCTGACCAACAATGCGTAAGACCTGTCCAACACACAAAGGGACCGTATTATCGGTCAACATCTCGACCCAAAAAGGCACGATAAAGACACCTGTCAAGAGTGCTAATGTCACCGAGCGGGGCATCGAGGGCGATGCGCACGCTGGTCAGTCTCATCGCCAGGTTAGCCTGCTGAGTCAGGAGAGCATCGACCGCTTCTCGACCCGGGTGGGGCGTGAGTTTGCGCCGGGTGAGTTCGCCGAGAACATCACCACACGGGGCATCGACCTATCACAAGTTGCGTTACTGGACCAGCTTGGCGTCGGCGAGACTCGTCTTGAGGTGACTCAGATCGGGAAAGCCTGCCACCCGGACGGGTGCGCCATCTTCAAGCAGGTTGGACAGTGTGTCATGCCCAAGGACGGCATCTTCTGCCGGGTGCTTCACGGTGGTAGGATCGAGCCCGGCGACACCATCAGATATTACCCACGTGGTCTAACGTCTCGGGTTATCACTCTCAGTGACCGGGCGAGCCGGGGTGAATACGAGGACAAAAGCGGGCCTCTCGTCACCGTCATTCTAAATAGTTTTTTCGGGCCCAAACGTTGGCGCCTCGAAATCGAGGGTTACGTGCTTCCCGATGACCCGGACAAGCTTAGAGACCACCTTGAGCGGGCGCGCCAGGACAAGGTCGATGTGATCATCACGACCGGCGGGACGGGGCTAGGCCCCCACGACATCACCCCGGACGTTGTTGCGCCTCTCTGCGACAAGCTCATCCCAGGAATCATGGAGCACATTCGGCTCAGATACGGACAAGACAAGCCGAATGCACTCTTGAGCCGCTCCATCGCTGGCGTCATGGGGCAGACGCTCATCTACACGCTCCCAGGCAGCGTCCGCGCCGTCGAGGAATACATGACCGAGATACTCAAGACGCTGGAGCATCTAATCCTGACGGTCCACGGCATCGATCCACATACGCCCGACTAAGTCGGGAAGTCGGACAAGTTCAAAGTTCAAAGTCTCAAGTTGACGTTGCCCTTCATCGCCATTCGTGCTTATTCGTGTGCATTCGTGATTCCCCTCTTCCGCTAAGAACTGTCCCAAATTGGACAACTAGGGAAACAGCGTATTGCCATATACAGCGCACAACGTCGGTGAACAGTGGGCTAATGCGCTAGATTCACGGTCGTCCGGATTCAGGGCCGGCTTAGATTGAGGGCCCGTTCTCCGCCTCATCCGACGTCACAGCCATGACACACTGGTGTGGGGCGGGCTTTCAGCCTGCCAGAGTCCGGGTTTCCCGCGGCGAGCCCCGCCCGCTTGATGGAAACCACGAATGAACACAAATAACCACGAATCAACGGGGCGTGTAGGGGCGGCTCAGGGAGGCTGGGTCATAAGTCGTTGCGGTTATGTAGGGGCGTGGTCTCAGCCCCGCCCTTTCGAATTGATGGTCGCATAAGATGCCTCGTATCCGCAGGGATTCATGTACGCGGGCGGGTCTGAGACACCGCCCCTACAGGCCGATTCCGACAATCGCGTCGCGAATGAAAACTGCCGCGTTGATCTTGACAATCGGCCGTATTCCCTGTATCGTTGTTGTGTGAATAGACAACGAAATCCTCGTCAATTGACTTATGACCCAGCCTCCAGGAGCCGCCCTCCGCAGAATCATTAGGGATTGTGCACGCAAGAATAACAGTGTCGTAACCCCGGACTTATTGGACAGCCTCTGGAACCCGGGGGCTAATACAACCGTGACCTGATGCATCGCCACTGCTTGCGCCGGGCGATGATTTGCCAACCGCCAACTGGCAACTGCTAACTGCTAACTGGTAACCGCCCGATAGACGGCTTCGACTCGCCGAAGGACAGGCGAACTACGGCGGACTATGTGGACAAGAAGGGAAATTGGGGACGACCTATGCCCGCCAGAAAGGTTCAATGCGGTCCCTGACGAATCCTGAAACGGCTGATCGCAAGAGGTCCTTAGCGCACCGCCTCGTTCCAGTTTGTGCCCGCTGTGAACGCGGCTGTAAACACCTTGTCCAGCAGCGATTCAAGGACACGGGCATGCGGTCGAGGCAAAACGGCTTCGGAAACTTGATGGCCTTTAGATACGTCGCAAAGTCGCAACGCCTCGATACGCGCTGGAACCAATTCAAGGAAGCGGCGTGACAATTACCCACAATCTGGACACAGACCCAGGCCAAGGGGCCGGGGGCACTGTTTGACAATTGAGCTTACACAGCCGATAGTTGCTGCTCAAACATCAGCATAGTAATTGGCAAACTCTGAAAGGATAGGGGGTCGAGATGGAACTCTGGCCGGACAGCATCTTGTCACAGAACCTACGGCTTCGGCGATGGTTCTTGGTCGGGCTGGTTCTGCTGCCGCTCATCCTGACGTTTCCGGCAATTCGAGCATATTACCAGGGCCAGGCTTGGGCGGACTTCAGACCGCAGACGTGGGCTGAGATAGGGGGTTATGTAACCGCTGACTACGAATACTGGGAGCCAGAGTTCTATAGGCCACTGGCCAGGATACTACCAGCGCTGGAATACAAGCTTTTCGGCACGAACCCGGTTGTACCCAGAGCAGTCTTTTTTGTGGCCTATTCTGCAACCTGTCTTCTAGTGTTTCTCATTGTAGAGGCGTTGTCTGGAAGCTTCCTTACAGCTGCGGCCGCTTCTCTGATCTTCACGGTTATGCCAAGTCACGTTCTTCCTGTCTTCAAGATGTCGCCGAATATCACGGCGGTTTGGATGTGTTTGGCATTATTGACGTTCTGGCTGTTGGGACCTGGCTATCACAGGAAGCCATCCTGGCGTAAGGTTGCGATTGCCTTCGCCTCATATTTAGCTGGGATACTCTCATATCCACACGTACTACTCATCCCCGTCTTACTACTCGCTTATGAGCTACTGTGGGGGGCGCAGGATGCTCGGAGTTCTGTGAAGAGAACCTTACTCAGGCTGCATCTGCCGCTGTGGCTGATCACTGGGATGTTTTTGGCTCTGAGGTGGCGCCTTTTGAGCCGGCTGAGCGGGGAGGCAGATTGGTACCTGAACGGGGTCAAAACACTTACGATCACCAAAGCTGCCGAGACAATGATCTGCCTGGTCTATGGAGGTATTTTCCCACTTCAGCTATCGCCGGCGCTTATTACTGCTAGCCTGCTTTTGCTTTATTTCGGTTTCCGGTCAAACTGGCGTTTCTCGCTATTCTTGCTGATATGGATAGTGATCGCCCCCTCCTTCAGCTACGCACATGCCGAGTTGTTGTGGCAGCGGCTCTACCTCTTCACATTTGGGGCTGCGGCTTTTATCAGCTATGTTCTGGTTTTCTGCCTTGGTGGGCTTCTGGACTCGAAACGGCACTCGGAGCGGCTATCCCGGATTCTCTCTGTCCTAGATTGGGCGATTGCGATACTGATTGGTTACTGGGTGTTCGAGTTGCTGAGGATGGGTTGGGCGGATATGTTCCTTGGAGAGAGTCTGAACGGGCGTCTGAGATTCGTGGCTGCCGCCATTGTGGCAATTGCTGTTGTCCTGCGGTCTATTGTCTCCAAGAACGTAACGCCAAGATTCTCCAAGCAGCCGCTCAGATTCATCTCGGTTGGCCTCGTTGCGGTCATAATTGGTGCTTACGGCGCTGGTTTCGTGAACCAGCTGGGAATGAACGTTGCCCTATCAGACGAGATGGAAATGGTCCCCAAAGCAATTGTCAAGGTCCAGCCGCAGGTGCCGGACAACACGCTGATCTTAGTTGTGGTAGGCGATGAGCTCTTGAGTAAGCTGGGAAGCTCTCTCGGCCAGCTGGATGACTGCCTACGCAGCGAGTATGGCAAGAACGTGAGTTCGTATATCTTTAGCGATTGGGTGAGGATGGCTCAATACCGAAAGATACCCCAACAGACTACCGTTTTAGCTTTCAGGTTTGACGGTGAGCGAGCTGTCCGGGACCAAGAGCTTGCCGCTCGGATACTTGCCAGGCAGCGCTCCTATCTTGGGCTCTCCTCGGATGTAATACATGCCCAAGTTCGCGCTCTCCCGGCTGTGGCTGGCGATTTTCGCCTCACGCCCAACGTAGATTCGATGTTAATCGACAAGGCAGAGCTACATATCGAGGCCCCAGTGGATGAGGTTGTAGCTCGGGTTGAGTTTGGGTCGGATGGGCTGCTGCTGGGTGTCATGGAACTCCAGGCTCACGTGGAGGGGACAAAGGCTACAATCGCTCTGGATCGGCAGCATCAATGGCAGCTGGCTGGTGTCCTAGACTGGGTCAGCATCTCCGCAGTTCCGCGGGGTAAGCCCGTGACTATTCGCCAGGCCAGCCTGCTACAAACAAGAGGCCTGATTGTTGCTGTTCTACCGCAACATAAGCCGGTTGGGGCCGTCACATTCCTGCTCGGGAGCTCAACCCAACGCCCCTTTGAAAAGGTAACCACATTCCTTATGGCGGACGAGACTGAACGGTGCATCGCGATCCCATGATTCAGCACCGATTCTCACGAGCGTTATCACCGTCATGATTTGGCCAAGATTCATGTGGGTTTTTGTGGTAGTTCGAGGTTCGAATTGGATGGAGATTGTCTTGTCATTGAGCCAGGGGACGGCGACTGCCAACCGCCAACTGCCAACTTGCAGCCGCTCGATAAGACGGCTATTGCTTCAGAGCTTCGTGGGAATCGCTGTCAGTTGAGCCGCGAGCCACCTTCGCCGCCAGGGACGCAACGTGTTTCTCAAGGTATGCGAGCGTCTTCAGCGCTAGGACGAGGCCCATTGCCAGGATAATCAGGATAAGGAAGGTGTATTTGAACGGGATAAGGACCGTGATGAAGGCGATGACGCCGAGATATGCGGAGATGAAATAGATCAGTTTGACCGCTTGGCGCTGCGACAGCCCGAGAGCGAGCAGCCTGTGGTGCAGATGCTCCCGGTCGCCCTCAAACGGGTGCGTTCCTCGAATGAGCCTCCTCAAGAAGGCGAGCACAGTGTCCATCAGGGGGACCGCCATCGAGGCAATTGGGACCAAAAGGGCGACCGCGACTGTGCTTTTTGAGGCGCCGAGAAGCGACATTGCGGCGAATATGAACCCGAGGCACATGCTTCCGGTGTCGCCCATGAAGATGCTTGCGGGAGAGAAATTGTACTTGAGGAACCCCAGGACGGCGCCGGCGACCGCGAGAGACAGGAGGCCGATCTCGTAATCACCCCGATAGACCGCCACCGACATCATCGTGAGTGAGGCGATGAAGACGATGCCTGCTGCGAGTCCGTCGAGGCCATCTATGAGGTTTATTGAGTTGGTTAGGCCCACGACCCAGAGCACGGTCAGCATCACGCCAACTATGGCCGGAACGGCAATTGAGCCGGTTTCCGAAAGCGGCGACGTGAATTTCTCGATATTGAAGCCATAGACAAGGAGCACGATTGCCGCAGCTATCTGCCCCGCAAGCTTGACAGTTGGCCGCGCGCCCTTGGTGTCGTCGTAGATGCCCACTCCCATCAGGATGAGGCATCCGAGGAAGATACCGGTCAGCTTGCTGCCCAGCAATTCTCCCAGGTCAGGGTGCAGGGACGTGCCCAGAAGGACCGCGGCCACAAACGCGACGATAATCGCAATGCCGCCGAGCGATGGTATCGGATGGGGGTGAATCTTCCGACGACCCGGCACGTCCATAGCGCCGACGCGCCTCGCAAACGCTCTGACGACCGGGGTGAGAATCAAAGAAACCACCGTGCCGGCTGTGATAACGATGACGTATGTAAGCGGCAGGCTCATTCAATAGTTCCAAGTTTCAAGTTTCAAGTTCAAGGTCGAAGGCCCAAAGTCAGTTGTCAGTTGGCCGTATTCATCCTTCATGCTTCATCCCTCTTCTGTGTCTCTGTGTCTCTGTGGTTCACTGCAATCCGCAATCGGCAATCCGCAATCGGCAATCCGCAGTTTCATGACAGTTTCGTCCAGACTCTTTCTCTCTCATCCAGAAGGAGCCTGTCAATGGCCTCTTTGCCCTGCATGAAGGAGTGGTCGGTGTTGCCGACCTCGTATCGCCAGCCGCCAAATCTGCCCCGCGAGAGAATATCATGCGCCTCAAAGAACTCGAGCATCAGCTTTAGGTTCTTGTCTCGGTCCAGCGTCGGGACGGGGTAGGAGCGCTGGACCTTGATGACCTTCGTGCTTACAACCGCGTCGAAGTCCTCCGGCGAGATAAGTCCCGCTGCGACCAGGCCGTCCAGCGTGCTTTTCACCGCGTCGGCCGCGACCCTATCGACTTCGTTCGGCTGGCAAGAGACCTCGCAAACGAGCGAGTAATGGCCCGCCTCGGGCACGTTGTTGGGCGAGTAGTTGGAGAAATAGGTAACGCGGTAGAACGGGCAGTTGCTCTCCGGGAAATACATCCAGCACTTGTCGCTGGGGCACGGCTTTTCAAAGCCCAGGCCGATCATCACGCCAGCCGTAGTTCCAAGCCCGGAGGCCGCGTCACGCACATCATCCGGCGCGCCTCGCGTGATTGAGGCCAGTTCGTCGAGCGGGATGCTGCTCAGAAGCGCGTCGTAGGTCGTTCGCTCGCCATTTTCAAACTGGATGGTCTTGGCTCTAGGATCGAGGGAAACGATCCGGCGCCTCAGGTGGAGATGGTCCTCGATGTGACGTCGGTAGCCCTCAAACATCGCCCCAGTGCCGCCGTTGAGCGGGAACCTGAACTTGCTGTTGGGGCCCCAGCCGACGTCGTCCCGCTCGAGGATTACGTTGCTCAGCACCCTCTCAAAATCGATGACGCTGACTCGGTCGGCAATCCAATCCTTCGAAATCCTTTCGAGCGGGAACTTCCAGACCATGTCGTTATACGGAACCATAAAGTGCTTGGAGATGCCCTTCCCGAAGACCGCGTCAATCCACTCTCGAAAGTTGCCAACGGGCCGTTCATTCCTCGACGCCTCCAGCAAGCCGACGAGGCATTCGAGAACCACGTCGCTTCTAAGATAGCGGATGTTATTCTGAAATGGATACGGGACCCATCTGCCGTGTATCCTCACGAAACTCCGCCGCTCGTGCGCGAGGTAATCGTCGCCCAGAACGCCGTCGATATACCTATCGAAGTAGTCGTAGTGCGAAAACAAGACGTGGCCGCCGATGTCCCACACGAAGCCCTTATCATCCGAAAAGGACGCCGCAAGCCCACCGACGTAGTCGTTCTGCTCGTATATGTCCCAGTCCTTGTAGCCCAATTCGTTCAGCCGATACGCAGCGCCAATGCCCGTCGGCCCCGCGCCCAGGATTACAATTCTCTTTTTCAATCAGTATCGCCTTCTGTTGCTGCCAGGCAGCCGCCTGACCTGGGTTGTGCGGCAGGCCGCGGAAACAACTCGCGCATCCTGGCCATTATCTTAATCTTCTCGGCAAAAGGCAGCTGCCGAAGCCGCGCTCTCACCTTCTCTTTTTCCTCATTGAGCACTTGAAAGAACTGTTCTGAGTCTGTGATGTAAAGGAGTTTTTTCATCTAGATTCCTCCGCTCGATGCGAGATGCGAGTCTGTGGCCAGCCACCTTCTAATCATCCCCTGTCGGGCAGACCGTAGTCGCCTCTACCATCAGAACCACGGTGCGCTCCGGAGCACGTGTCCGATGAACCACGCCTTTAGGGACTACCGTTGCCTGGCACGGCAACAACTCCATCGTCCTGTCCTCCAAATCAACCAGTAAACGGCCCTTGACAACGTAAAAGAGCTCATCCTCCCTCTCGTGCCGATGCCAGTGGAACTCTCCCTTTAGCACGCCGAGGCGCACCACACACTCGTTGACTTGACAGAGCGTCTGATTGAACCAATCGTGCCTGCAGGTGCGCTCCAGCTCGGCCACATCAACTCGCTCCAAGGGCCCGAACTTGACGTCGCCTCTGATCAGGTATTCCGTTTTCCTCTCCACTTTGCCTCGCCTTACTTGCCTATGAGCCGCAGGTCCGCCACGACCGGCAGCTCAAAGAGGTCCGTCCGCAGGAGTCGAGTGGAGAAGAATAGCACCTCGAGGTTCTCGACCTCGCCAGTATGGGGGTTGAGACGCGCTATTACTTCGTCCTTCAGCTCCTCCGACTCCTGCTCCGCGTAGGGAGGGCACTTGTCTATGTGGAGGATGTCGGCCCCCCGATCATACTTGAACCTCAGTGTCTTCTCCATTCAATCTCTCCTTCGCTCAACTTTGTAGTTATGTAAGCGGTGCTTCTCCAGTGGCGCTCCATTGTGTCGGGCTCGTGACGACAACCACCACTACATGCTTGCCCCTTCGGAGGTCAGTAAACCATCGAGAGAACAGATTGGCGCTCCCGAACCGAACGCTTCTGCGGACGAGGTCCGGATCGAAAAGCGTTTCTGTCACCCGGTCCCGGTGCTCTGGCAACAAATCGGGATGGCGGTCTGCGATGTGACGCTCCCGCTCCTCAGTGAGCTCGACCTCGCCCTTCAGGTAGGGGCAAGGAAACCGGCTCATCAACTCGCTCCGTCCCGGATAGGCACTTCGCTGCGTGTCCTAACGACGAAGCCAGCTGCGTCGTGAGACGCCATCGGTCTCGGCCGTTGCTTAGGCAAATACAATCCACCACCGGCAGCATCCAGTCGCAATCTCATACGAGTTCACTCCCCACTTGTGATTATATGGTTTCCAACCGTACCCGTTTTCCGGTTATGCCCCAGATAGTACTCCAGGGATGAGATATCACCAAGTATTTGTTGTTCAATAAACGAGCTTGACATTAAATCTACTATAATGGTATATTATTGGCAGAGGTGAATAATGAAACTATCAACACGGTCCAGATACGGACTCAGGGCAATGGTTTTTATAGCTCGCAATGCGGCGCGAGTCGTCTCGAGCGAGATCATCGCAGAGAATGAGGATGTCTCAAAGAAGTACCTCGACCGGATCCTGAACCAATTGAGGAGGTCCGGCCTGTTGAGAAGCGTCAAAGGGCAGGGTGGAGGATACGTTCTTTCGAGACCGGCGGACGAGATCCGAACCGATCAGATAATCGCGGCACTTGAGGGCAGTTTGTGCCTCGTTGCGTGCGTTGACGAGCCATCCCTATGCAGGAAAGCGGCAGACTGCCGCACGCGCAAAGTGTGGTCTCTTATTGCCTCGGCGGTCAGCGAGAGCTTGCGGGGTATTTCCCTTCTTGAGCTTGCGGTCGGGGAAGGAATGAAAGGGTGTCGCGGCCCACAGTAGGACAACTCGGAGTCAAGAAGGAGTTTGCGCAAATCCCAACCGGCAGGGAGTTTTTGGGAAGGACTATGACGAGGCAGGGCGAAAGCACGGTTATGTTCTCTGGCGGACTCGATTCCACAACCACCGTCGTGTTGCTGTCCGAGGTCTATGAGAAGTTGCACCTTCTGACGTTTTGCAATGGCTATGGCCACTGTTTCGTGCGTTGGTCAGAGAAGCAAATGCCTAACTTCGACCGGATACTAGGGAAAGATCGCTATGTTCACATCATTCAAGACTGCTCGGACCTCTTTGAGCGACTTCTGATCGACACACTGCCCGGGGACTACCGAGCCTACAGGTCCAAGTTCATCTGGTGCATGGCCTGCAAGCTGGCGATGCACACGTGCACTATAATGTATTGTCTGGAGCACGGGATTCGGCATTCCTCGGACGGGTCATCCACTCAGACCAACTATTACGTGGAGCAGATGGAGGCGAACCTGAAGGCCATCAAAGACTACTACGGGGAGTTTGGGATAGATTTCTCGATGCCGGTTTACAGGGTTGGCAGTCGAGATGAGGAGAAGCGGATACTTGCGCAGAAGGGAATCAAGAAGGTTGGCCTGAGCATCGCGGGCAGGAACCCAGGAACGCAGCCGCTGTGCGTGCCCGGCAACTTGATCTACCTTTTCTCGACGTTCTTCAAGATACACCCGAGATATGCCGAGCACGATGTTCTGCGATTTATCGACGAGAAGAAAAGAATTGCTGTGTCCTACATGAGAGAAAAGCTCGGCGAGAAGGGCTTGGACGTGGACCAGCTCGCTCTGAAATTGAAAGGAGGCGAGGCAGCAAGATGGCGTGCTGCGGACTTAGCGGCAAGGGCATGACCTCAATGCTCGGGTTGCTCGTATTTGTAACTCTTTCGTTCATATTCGGAGGTCTGGGCGTTTTGTTGCTCGGCTTCCTCGGAGTGTTCTCCAAACGCTTCCGGTTCTGGGCTCGGACGCTCGTGACCGTGCTCTCGGTATCCGTGCCGCGGATGTTTCACGAGCTGCTCAACGATTCGTATTTCTGGCGGCCGGACCTCAAGTGCGTCGTTTCAGGGAAGCTCTTCGGCTACTCGCCGGCCTTCTCCGGATTTGTTTTCAAGTATTTCAATCTGTTCGTGATAGTAGGGATGTTCGGCCTAATGGGTCTCCTGGCGGGCGCAATAGTCAAACTTGCGGGATGAGAGCATGACTTTGGACGTTACGAGCATAAGAAAGCTCTTTCCTGCGCTCCAGGTTAAGGTCAAGAAGAAACCGGTCGTCTATCTGGACAACGCCTGCATGTCGCTGAAGCCGATTCCCGTTGTTGAGGCGATGAACGATTACTACTATTCATATCCGGGCTGTCACGGCAGAACGGCCTACTATTTCGGACGGCGCACCACGGAGGAGTATGACCGGGCTCGGGAACGGCTTGCCAGGTTGATCAACGCTCCCCAGTCCAAGGAGCTGATCTTCGTCAAGAACACCAGCGAGGGCCTGAACCTCGTCGCCAACTCGCTGCCCTTTTCGGAGGGCGATGCCGTGGTCACCACCAATGTGGAGCACAACTCCAACCTCCTGCCCTGGCAGGTGCTCAAGCGCCGGCGGAAAGTGGAGCACGTCATCGTGAAACTCAGAGAGGACCTGACGTTCGACCGCTCGGCCCTCACAGAGGCGATGTCGAGCAAGGTGAGGCTCGTCAGCGTGGCCCAAACGTCGAACCTGACGGGCGTGACGATGCCGGTCAAGGAAATCGCTGAAATCGCCCACCGTCATGGCGCCCTGGTGATGGTCGATGGGGCACAGTCCGTGGCCCACAGCAAGGTTGACGTTCAGGACCTGGACATCGATATCCTCGTCTTTTCCGTGCACAAGATGATGGGCCCGACCGGCGTTGGCGTCCTCTGGGCAAAGGAGGAGGTGCTGAACAAGATGGAGCCGTTCATTGTGGGTGGTGAAACTGTGCTGAACACGTTCTACGACAGCTATATCCCCGCCGGTCTGCCTGACCGATTCGAGGCGGGACTTCAGAACTACGCGGGGGCAATCGGGGCCGGAGTCGCGGCGGAATACCTGATGAATCTCGGGCCTGACGAGGTTCACGAGCACGAAGTGGCCCTCAATCGCATCATGACCGATATGCTCAAGGACATTGACGGTCTTAGCATAATCGGCCCAGACGCCCCTGAACTGCGCGGTGGGATTCTCAACGTGTCCGTCGATGGGATGAAGGCGCTGGAAGTCGCTCGCATACTCGATCAGGCCAACAACATCATGGTTCGGGCTGGCTACCTCTGCGTCCACTCGTGGTACAACGCCTGCGACTTGCCGCACTCAATCCGCGCCTCGGTCTATGTCTATAACACGCCCGCCGAATGCGCGCTATTCGCCGACGTTCTGACCAAACTCGTCAAGCACTACCGGTAGGGGTTCTCTGTGTCTCAGTGTCTCTGTGGTGAGAGGATAGACGTCGTGAAGGAGAACGAACCGGAGCGGAGTGCGAGGAGGCCGGCTGTTACGTTGATGTATTCGGGCGGGTTGGATTCGACGGTCACGGCACTGACGCTTGCCGGGCAATACGACAAGGTTCATTTGCTCACTTACGCCCGGGGTTATGGTCACTGGTTCGTGGGCCGGTCAAGGGTGCGCGTCCCGGAGCTCGAAAAGCACCTCGAAAGGAGCGTTTTCACTCAGTTTAGAGCCAGCGTGAAGGGACTCTTCAAGAAGATCGTCCTCGATAGCTTCGTCGCGGATTTCAGGAAGTACAAAGCGTTGTTTATTGTCTGCGTGGGCTGCAAGATGGCGATGCACGCCCGTTCGGTGATCTACAACCTCGAACACGGAATCCCATGCGTGTCTGATGGGTCCGCCGAGACGACGGCCTGGATGCCGGACCAGATGCCGGTCACGCTGGCCGAATACAAACGGCTTCACGAGGACTACGGGCTGACCTACTCGAATCCTGTCTATCACTTCGGCACCCGGGAGAAGGCGCGTGAGACGCTTCGCGCGGCGGGCCTCTCGATGGGGCGCCGCATCGCGGACCGGGACTTCGGGACGCAGCCTGTCTGCCTCTTCGGCGACGTAATCACGATATTCCGCGAGTTCATGAAGGTCGGCCTCCCGCTGAAGGAGGAGAGCATCGTGGATTTCATGCGTGAGAAGCGGCCAATCCTCGACGACTACATCAAGGATTACTTTGTCCAGAACGGCCTTGATTTATACGAGCTGAAGGAGCGGGTGGCCCAGTGACCGGATGAGCCTTTAGTGAGGGTGTCTTTTGCCCCTGAACCGGTCGGTTACGAAGGCTGGCTTGCGCCCGATACACGCCAACCCTTGGTGCTCGCCGCCTAACGCAGCCCAAAGGGGACAGGCGCCCTCACCCCCTCCGAGGCGCGCTATCAGACAGGTTCGGCCCCTTCAGGGCCGATCTTGGGGAGGTGGGGATGCGTTTCGATTCCGTAGGTTAGCACCTACGACTACCGGTGTGTTCCCCCGTCGGGGAGAGCTTCAGGACGGAAATCGCTGGCCACAAGGATAGATTGCTATCCCCCCTTCATCTGCCCCTTCAATAGCTCAAGGTTCTCCCGGACAAGTCTCGTCTTCGGATGATCGTCGCCCAGGAACTTCCTGAATATTGCAATCGCCCGCTCATAGCACTCCTTCGCGCCGTTCAGATCGCCAAGGGCCTTAAGCACCAAGCCAAGATTATTCACGCAAGTAGCAACTGTCGGATGGTCCAGGCCATAGGAATCCTCAGCTATAGAACGACCCCGCTCACAAGACTTCTTAGCGCTATTCAGATTGCCAAGGGCCTGAAGCACTATGCCAAGATTGCTGACCCGAATGGCAACGTTCGGATGGCCCGGGCCAAAAGCCTTCTCGTCGATAGCAAGCGCTCGCTCAATACACTTCTTCGCGCCATTCAGATTACCAAGGGCCTGAAGCACTATGCCAAGATTGCTGACCCGAATCGCAACGTTCGGATGGTCCGAGCCAAAAGCCTTCTCGTCGATAGCAAGCGCTCGCTCAATAGACTTCTTCGCGCCATTCAGATCGCCAAGGGCCTGAAGCACTATGCCAAGATTGTTCAGGTGAGTCGCAACTTCAGGATGATCAGGGCCAAAAGCCTTCTCGTCGATAGCAAGCGCTCGCTCATAACGCTCCTTCGCGCCGTTGAGATCGCCAAGGTCGCGAAGCACCGAGCCAAGATTGTTCACGTCCCTCGCAACATCGGGGTGGTCCGGGCCATAAGAAGCCTCGTCTATCTTAAGTGCTCGCTCAAAACGCTCCTTCGCGCCGTTGAGATCGGCAAGGTCTTGAAGCACCATGCCAAGATTGTTCACGTAAGCTGCAACTGTCGGATGGTCCGGGCCATAGCAAGCCTCGTGTACGGCAAGCGCCCGCTCATAACACTCCTTCGCGCCCTTCAGGTCACCAAGGTTCTGAAGTACCGAGCCGAGATTGTTCACGTCAGTCCCAACTCGAGCATGATCGGGGCCAAGAGCCTTCTCGTCGATGGCAATCGCTCGCTCAAAAGACTCCTTCGCCCCTTTCAGGTCACCAAGGTCCTGAAGTACCGTGCCGAGATTGTTCACAATCGTCGCAACCTCGGGATGATCTGGGCTATAGACCGCCTCATAGATCGCAAGCGCCCGCTCGTAACAGTCCTTGGCCTGTGAGAAGTCAGCGCGGCCTCCCAGATACAGGCCAGCCTGATTGAGCAGGCGCCTGAGAGCATTCGAAGCCAGGCCAATCGCTTCCGCGTGGCCGGCCGCGGCGAGCGCATGCGCTATCAGCCGGGAGCATTCGGACCAGGTCGTAACGTCATGACTGTCGTCCGGAAAGGCGTCGTTCAGTAGCTCGACTGCCGCCTCGACCAAATCAGTTTTGTTCTGACCTGACAGCCTGTCTCGCGCGACAGCCTGAAGCAATCGGTGCAGGCTGGCGTGGTTTCCTTCCCGGTCGATCAACGAGTAGCGCTTCAGGTTCTGGACGGCCTTGTCGAATCGCATTCTGTCTTTGGCCGCGGCGGCAAGCGAACGCGGCAGAAAGCGCGCGCCCTAGCGGATCACGTCCAGCGGGATTCTGTCCGGCGCGAAGAAGGCGAAGAGATTCATCAATTCTGCCGCAACGGGGCGTTCCTCTTTGAACTTCTCTGATGTGATCTCCCAGGTGGTTGCGACGGATTTCTCGTACGGGTCCAAGTTAGAGCATCGCTCCAGAAGCTCCTTCTGCCGCTTTCGAAAGAGATCGAGGTAGTCTGAGGCGGAGCAACCCGTCTCCTCCAGGTAGGCCGCCGCCTGTTCCAGCGCGAGCGGAAAGTCGCCGAGCTCCCTCGAAAGCTCGCGGAAACCCGCATCGTCCTCTCTGCCCGTTCGTTTGCCAATGAACTCGACGGATTTGTCAGGCTCAAACTCCTTCACCTTGATCGGCTGCGCGATGCCCCTGAAGCTCGGATTCCGAGAGGTCGCGATCACGTGGCCTTTGCCGCCCTCTGGAATCAAGTCGGCAATGTCGCTTGGCTCACAGACGTTGTCGAAGACGAGAAGCCAACCTCGCCGCCGCCCGAGCTCCCTTCTCACCGCCTCAATGGCTTCGGGCTGGTTCATGGGATCGATGCCCGGCAGCTTAAGCTCCGCGCCCAGTGAGGCATAGTCGTCCCGCAGCGTTGGGGCAAGCTCGGACCTCATCCACCAGACGATCTCGTAGTCGGCGCAGTGCCGATACACGTATTCGAGCGCAATCTGCGTCTTCCCGATGCCGCCCAGGCCGTGCATCGCCTGTGATATGACGCCGACCTTGCCAGAACTCAATGCACTCTCCAACCTGGCAAGATGCTCCTCGCGGCCCGTGAAGTTGCGGTTCCTCGAATGCGGCACGTTCCAGACCGGGGGCAATGCACCGGGGAAACGCCGACCTGGAGGCTCTTTAGCCACATCCTCGGCAATGCCCGGAAATTCGGGCCTGGTGGTCGCTTCGCTCGGGCCCATGAGATCGGCAAGCAGTTTTGCTCTGGCTTGGTCTTCATTCAGGGCCGCCAGATTGATGTACTTCCTGCCCGAGAGAATCCCGAGCGGCGTGTCCTTATCAATCAAGACCGGGACAAATCGTGAAGGCTGACCTTCTTCATTTGTGTAGAGAGCGGACGATATCTCGTCCCAAACAGCACGAGATGCTAACGAACGAGGGGAGAGCAGAACCATGACGCGCTCCGCCTCGAGCGAGGCGTCATACATGTGCTTGTGGATGTTCTCTCCGGTCCCGAAGTCCCTTTTGTCTCGAATATAAGTGTAATTCACGCCGTCCAACTGCCAGCAGATCCAATCGGCCCACTGCGAATCGCCATGAGAGTAGCTTATGAAAAAGTCCTTCATCTCAAATCCAATTGTGGTGCGAACGGGCGTAATAACCGACAAGAGGAAAGAATGAGCTATTCGAGGCCCGAAATCAATGAATATCAAGAGGAACAGATGAGAGGGCGGGGCATACCTGAAGACTATCCAAGTGCGCTCTGGGCAATATCCACAAGTTAGGAAGTTAATCAGAGGCGATGCCGGGTCATCGCGAGTGAAAGCGGTGCCGGGTCACCGCACTCCATACAGGCAGCCCGCTAAATCTCAAATCAGGTCTTCCCGCCGGAGCTCCCTCAGCATTGCGTCGAGCTTGTCGCCGAGGCGCTCGAGGCAATAGTCCTTCAGGATCGTTTTCCTGGCCTTTCTGCCCATGCTCTCACAGAGTGACCTGTCGCTCGCCAGCCGGAGCATCTTGTCGGCAAACTCACGTTCGGAGCCTGCCAGGAAGCCGTTGACGCCGTCGTTCACGAGATACGTCACGTCGCCGATCGGCGTCGCCACGGTCGCCAATTCCATCGCCATGTATTCAAATTGCTTGGTCGGGCTCTTGCTCTTTAGCCACTGAACGTTCATGTCGTCGCCCTCAAGCGGAAGGAGGCCCACGTGCGCGCAGGCCAGGAAATCGGGCACCTTGTCCGGATGGATGAACTCGCGGAACTCAATCGGTAGATGCCGGTATGTCGTTGAGAGCAGCCCTTGAACGGCTTTGCTGAGGGTGCCCCACGCCAGAAGTCGGAGCACCACATCGCGATTAGCCTCAAAGACCTTCGAGAAGCAGTTCAGGAGGAAAACCACATTGCCGAGCATGATGCCGCCCCAGACGTTGCCGCCCCAGACGAAGACCGTCTTTTGCATCTCGGACCGTGCCTGCCGCTGAGTCCGGCTAAGCGAGAAGCGCTCCGCATCGGCGCCGGTCGGGATGTAATATACACGCGGGTGCCTCAACTTCAGCAGCGACTCAAGCTCTTTGCTTGCCGCAACACAAGCCACAGACTCGCTCACGAGCTTCCAGGTGATCACAACTTCATCCCTGCTGCCAAAGATCAGGCCATTTAGCAATTCGTGATTCAAAAATGGCGACCTGTCGAGGTCCCAGTCGTCGTAGTCGAGGATCATCTTCGCGCCCCGGCGCTTGTGCAGAAGATGAGCCGCCAGTGCGTGCCAGTGGGCCTTTTGGAGGTATATGACCTCACCGTCTCGGTCCTTGTGGTCTTTGTATGCGGAACGAGTGATCAGCAGCTTGTGGCGATCGCCGAGATGCAGCATCTGTTCGTGGCCGAACTGCTGGCCGTATTTGTCCCTGTAGAGGACGTAGTCGCACGTGTAGCCGCGTTTTTTGAGCTGGTCTGCGAAGTTGACGCAGCGGATTCTTGTGGACGGCCTGTCATAACCCATGAGTCCCCAAAACAGGAGGCTGGGTCTGTCTTGCTTCTTTTTCATTTGTCCTTTGCCTTGGATTTCTTCGCGGGAAACTCGGCGGCTGAGATCATCCGGTTGCCCGCGATTCTAAGTTCGGTTATGCGCACATCGATGTTTTTTGGGTTCCATCCTTCAGGTGTTTCAGAGAATCTCGTCATATTCGTCATATACTGGACTTTCTTACCTGCCCTCAGCGGAGCGTTCTTGGATACGGGATTGAGTTCCTCCTTTAGGATTATTGCGCCGTCCTCAGATATAAGGGCGGCCGAGAGCGTCAAGGCGCCAACGTCCTTCGGCCCTAAGTTCCTTATGTCGCACTCCAGCCGGATCGAGCGGCCATAGAGCCTGTCCTCGTAGTATTCAGCCTTGACGCCCGAGAGACTAATGAAGTTAAGGTACTCAAAGTTCTGCCGTCTCTGGTCCTCGAGCTCCTCGGTCGATATCGATTGAGAGCTGCTCACGAATCCCGGCAACAGTGAACCGTTGTCCTCTTGTGTGGCGAAGAAAGTGAATGAAAAGAAGCCGGTTAGCGTCATCGCCGTCCACAGCAGGAGCCCGACCTTCCTTGTTCCAAGCATTCTTACCGCCGCCACATATACAAGCACGAGAACGCCAGCCGCAATCGCCGATGGTGGTTCAAGGCCGGTTCTCAGGCCGATAAGGTAAGAATAAACCCGCCATGCAATCAGTGCCACGGCGTTCGCGATAAGCGCGAGTTCCATCAAAGAGACGAGTTTTCTTGCCCTGAACGCTAGGCAGAGCGCTTGCAGTAGGAGTAGGGCGGCCATCGAGAGCAGCAAGGCCATACTCGTCCACGTCGAGATCATTGTCTGAGGGCCACCTTAATGAGCATCGCACCCGCTCCTATACTGCTTCTCACGCTCAATACCGCAAATCCGCATCCCGTTGGTCGGCATCACCTGTGATTTGACAATAAAGGGGATTATGGCTACTTTCAAGTTAGATGGCAAATGATGACAACGTTGAGCATTCGAGATGCCTTCGCCCTAAACTTGCCTGAAGTGGGTGTTCTCTGCGGGCAGCCGGGTTCCTGCCGCGAGGCGTCCCGTTTCGATTGCTACGGGCCGATAGGCGGAGAGGCAGCTCAGAAGAAAGCGGATATCGCTTGATTGACGTAGAGAGGTTATGAACTGAGATGAAAGCACTCATTCTTGCTGCGGGGAAAGGAGCGAATCTCTCGCCTCTTTCAGACACCAGACCCAAACCCATGATCATACTCTCCGGCCAGCCACTTCTCGAGCATTCGCTGGGGATGCTCAGGGAGACAGGGATAACCGACGTGGTGATTGTCATCGGCCATCATTCGGAGCAGATCCGAGACCATTTCGGCCGGGGCGCTTCCTGGGGCATGAACATAGAATACGTTCAGCAAAGCGAACAGGATAGCATCGGCGACGCGCTCCTCTTGGCCCGGGATAGGTTCAAGGGACTTGACTACTTCATCCTATCTTACGGTGATACTGTTTTCTCCGAGAACATCTTCTCGAACTGCCTCGCGTCATTCAGTGAGTTCAAGAAATCGACGGCCGTGGTCGCACTCGCGCCACACACTGAGTTTTACGGCAACGTCTATCTGGACGATACGTCGAGAATATCCAGGGTCGTCGAGAAGCCGAAGGGCCACGCAATGGGCAACTACGTGCTGGCTGGCACGTTCGTGCTGGCCTCGGAGTTCTTTGACCTGGTTGAGAAGAACGAGGCTAACGTCGCAGCGGCCTTCAACGTTCTGAGCAGCGATTATGGCTTTTATGCGACTATCTGGGAGGAAGATTGGACGGACGTGAACCTTCCCTGGGACGTGCTGCAAGCCAACCGCATCCTGATGAACGGCTGGGAGAACGCTACGATATCTCAGCTTGCCACGGTCGCGTCCAACGTCGCTTTCACGGGTCCCGTGTTTATAGACGATTACGCTAAGATAAGTGACGGAGTGGTTCTTCGAGGTCCCTGCTATATCGGCAAACACTGCTATATCGGCAACAACTGCCTGATACGGGAGTTCACGTCGCTCGGCGACCACACCACCGTAGGTTATGGCGTTGAGCTCAAGAACTGCGTGTTCTTCGGCAGAACCAGGGTTGGACGTCTGTCTTTCATCGGCGACAGCGTAATAGGTCAGGACGCGATCATCGGCTCCGGGACCATGACTGTCAACGAGAGTCTTGAGGACAAGACCATTGAAGTGAAGATCGGCGATCGGATGGTTAATACGGGTCTTATGAAGGTTGGCGCCTTCGTTGGCGATAACGCCGTGATAGGCGCGAGCAACACGCTCCTGCCGGGGACGCTGGTGCCCCCCGGTTCCAGATTACCTCACCGTGGGACGATAGCGTGATTTGTCAAAGAAGGGCCCTTCAGGATTAGATCAGTGTGTGGAATAAGCGGAATAGTCGGTAGCTCGGACGTCACGAAGCGATTGTACAACTGCATGTTGAACCTCGAGTATCGAGGCTACGACAGCTGCGGCATGGCTGTTCTTTCGAATGGGCAGATCGACGTAAGAAAGAATACCGGCAGAGTTGCCGAGGTCTTTGAGAAGGAAAGGTTCTCCGAGCTCCGGGGCAATCTGGGGATAGCCCATTCCCGGTGGGCCACTCACGGCCACCCGAGCAAGCTCAACTCGCATCCTCATACAAGTCCCAATGGAAGAATAGCGCTCGTTCACAACGGGATCATCGGGAATTACGTATCATTGAGAGAGGAGCTCATAACGAAGGGGCACGTGTTCAAGTCCGAGACCGATACTGAGGTAATACCTCACCTGCTGGAGTTCTACTACGCGGAATATGGCGATTTCGAGCGTGCGGTGAGGGCCACAGTGGAGCGCCTCGAGGGGACTTATGCGTTCGCGGCAATCGAGGCGGGCCACCCGGACCAGCTGTTCTGCGCCAGAAACAAGAGCCCCTTGATTATTGGCGCCGGCAAGAACGCCAATTACGTTGCATCTGACATTGTGGCTTTCATTGAATACACCAAGAACGTTGTCTATCTGAACGACAACGAGTATGCGATCGTGTCAAAGGACAGCTTCAAGGTAAAAAACGCGTCAACCGGTGAGCCTCAGCCCAAGGAGATAGATACGGTCACATGGGACGCGGAGCAGGCCAAAAAAGGCGGGTATCCGCACTTTTTGCTCAAGGAGATCTACGAGCAGCCCATCGCCTTGCGACATGCGCTCGAGCTAGATGACGAGAAGATCGCGGCCCTGGCGGAAATGATAGACAATGCGGACCGGACGTATCTCATCGGCTGCGGCACGACCTTCTACGCCGCGCTGCTTGCGCAGTATTACTTCAAGGAGTTCGCGGGCGAGTATGCCCCGGCAGTGAATTCCGACGAGTTCCGCAACCTCTGCGGTGTTGATGAACGCACACTTGTCCTTGCCATCTCTCAATCGGGTGAGACGTTCGACACGCTCGAGGCGCTGAGATACGCCAAGGCGAGCGGGGCCAAGACGGCGGCTATCGTCAATGCTCTTGGTTCTAGCATGACCAGAGAGGTGGATTTCGTGATCATGCAGGGCGCAGGGCCTGAAAAAAGCGTTCTATCCACGAAGGCCATGACCTCGCAGATCGTTATTCTTACGAGGACCGCGCTTTGGCTTGCCGAGACGCGCAAGTCGCTTCCCCCAAGCGAGCTTGAGGGAATTAAGACCGGCATGGGCGAGCTGCCTAGCGTCGTGCGCAGCATTTTGGATGAAAAGCCCGGCTTCGTTAGACGTATCGCCAACCGCGTAGGGACGTTCAAGAAGTGGCTTTATATAGGCCGGAGCTATCACCTCCCGGCCGCGCTTGAGGCGGCATTGAAGCTCAAGGAGGTAACGTATATCCCGGCGGAGGGCATGGCTGGAGGCTTCATGAAGCACGGGCCTATCTCGCTCGTTGACGAAGATATGGTCGTTGTTGTCTTGATGCCGACCCCGGACAATGAGGCGCTATACAGGTCCACGTTGAACAGCGTGTCCGAGATGAAGTCGAGGGGCGGCAGAATGATTGGTTTCCATTTCGACCAGTGGGAGAGCGTGTTCGACGAGCAAATAGTCCTGCCAAAGGTCCATAAGGCCCTGGCGCCGATACCTCAGCTGGTGGTGGGCCAGCTGCTCGCCTATTTCATAGCAGTCTTGCTTAAGCGGGACCCTGACAACCCGCGTGGGCTGGCCAAGTCGGTAACAGTCGAGTAAGGAGAAGCAGTAAAAATGAGAGCTGTCGTAACGGGTGTCGCAGGCTTTATCGGCTCGCATTTGGCCGAGCGCCTCATCAACGACGGGCACGATGTGGTTGGGGTAGACTCATTCACGCCCTACTACTCAGCCAGTATAAAGGAGAGCAATCTAGCAATCCTGAACGCTAGCTCACGGTTCAGGCTCATAAAGAGCGATCTGTTGGCCATCGACCTCGACACGCTGCTCTCGGACGTTGACCTCGTATTTCACCTGGCGGCCCAAGCGGGCGTCAGAGCCAGCTGGGGCCACCATTTCAAGGACTATACGAGGTTCAACGTCGAGGCCACACAAGAGCTGCTGGAAGCCGCAAAGGACAAGGGTCTGAGCAGATTCGTTTGCGCCTCGTCCTCGTCCGTGTATGGCGAGGTCGAGCAGCTCCCCGTCACAGAGGAACACCCGCTCAAGCCGATCTCGCCGTATGGGGTAACCAAGCTCGCGGCCGAGCACCTCTGCGGCATATACGCCAAAAACTTCGGCGTTCCGGTCGTCAGCCTGCGCTTCTTCACCGTCTATGGGCCGCGCCAGAGGCCTGATATGGCCATTCACAAGTTCATTGCGGCGGCGCTCAAGGGCCAGCCGGTTGAAGTATTCGGCGACGGCTCGCAGACCAGGGACTTCACGTTCGTGCTCGACGTTGTTGAGGCGTGTATGCTCGCCGCGACCGGTGACGCCAAGATGATTCCCTATAACATCGGCGGCGGCTCCCGGATAACCGTGAACGACCTGGTTCATCTTCTCGAAAAGATCCTGGACACATCAATCGAGGTAACGAACGTCGGCAAGCAGCGAGGCGACGTCATGCACACCCACTCCGATTGCAGCATGGCGAAGTCAGACTTCGGCTACTCGCCGAAACACACGCTCGAGGAAGGGCTCTTCGAGGAGGCCGCCTGGTTCCGCAAGGAGTTCCCCTGACCGAGAGCCTCGGCTCCCGGCGAAGATACCCGGCTGGGCCTGCGCTTCACCGCGACCGGCGAGTTCGACATCGTGGCCGATTGATCGGAGGAATGCACACCACAGAGACACAGACGTAATGTAGGGGCAGGCCCCCGCGCCTGCCCCTACGGCATGCGACCAAACGTGTATCAAGGGCGCAGCAAGCGGCGCCCCTACGGATGACGATGGGCAGAGGCCTCGGTGTGAAGTATCGCCTTCTACGGGCTTGAATAACCGCGACCAGTGCGGCAGCCTTTCTGAGAAGTGGGCACGAGGTTGCGCCCGGGGGCGACTAATTCGGCAGCTGTCCTGTCTGTCTTTTGTTGAGACGTTGCTTTGAGTGGAGTGGGCTGATATGAGGAACCAGAAATTCACAGATAAGGCGCAGGAGGCCATCGCGCTTGCGCAGCGGACGATGGGGCAGCTGTCCCAGTCGCAGCTGGACACGGACCATCTCCTGTTTGGGCTCTTCTTTGTGGAGGACTCCATCGTCGCCCAAATAACAAGCGAGGCTGGCCTCGACCCTGATAGGTGCAAGGAGCAGGTTCGTGATGCGGTCTTTCGCGGTCAAGTGCCGTCCACGGTTGCCGAGTCGGCGGGCGGTCAGATCTTCATGACGCCGGATTTCGATCAGGCCTTGAAGGCTGCGGAGCGTGAGGCGCAGAGATTCAATGACGAGTTCATAAGCTGTGAGCACCTTCTTATAGGCATTCTGTCCGTCGAGAACAGCCGGGGCGCGGCCATCGCGAGAGAGCTTGGCCTCAGCAAGGAGGAGATATACGTCGCGCTTCAGAAGGTTCGGGGCGCTGGACGGGTCACGGACGAGAGGCCCGAAGAGAAATATCGCTCGCTCAAGCGCTTTGGGAGCGATCTTACCGAGCTCGCGCGGGCGGGGAAGCTCTCGCCGGTGATCGGACGTGAGTCCGAGATAAGGCGCGTAATCCAAATACTGTCGCGCAAGACCAAGAACAATCCTGTGCTGATCGGCGACCCGGGCGTCGGCAAGACCGCGATAGCAGAGGGCCTCGCCCAAAAGATCGTGAAAAGCGAGATACCAGAGACACTTCTGAATAAGAAACTGATCGCCCTCGACCTGGGCCAGCTCGTCGCTGGCGCCAAATACCGCGGCGAGTTTGAGGACAGACTCAAGGCCGTTCTGAAGGAGGTGCAAGAGGCTCGGGGAGAGATAATCCTGTTCATCGACGAGCTCCACGCCGTCGTCGGCGCCGGCGCCGCAGAGGGCGGAATGGACGCCTCGAATCTCCTAAAGCCGTCTCTCGCCCGGGGCGACTTGCAGTGCATAGGCGCCACGACGATCGACGAATATCGAAAACGCATCGAGAAGGACCCCGGGCTCGAGAGACGCTTCGCCCCGATTCTGGTCGAAGAACCCACTATCGAGGCCACAATTGACATCATCGAAGGCTTGAAACCGTCCTACGAAAAGCATCATAGCGTGAGGATAACGGACAAGGCGATTCAGGCCGCTGCGACGCTCTCCGCAAGATATATAACGGATCGCTTTCTGCCCGACAAGGCCATCGACTTGATAGATGAGGCGGCATCGAAAGTCCACATCGACGCGATATACGTGCCGCCCCACATACAAAGGATGGAAGGCAAGCTGAGAGAGCTTGAGGACCAGGAAAAAGAGGCCGCGCTGAACCAGAAATACGAGCTTGCGGCCACGCTGAAGCAGAAGCGGCTCCAGCTTCAGGATGAGCTGGAACAGGTAAAGGCCGAAGACGAGAAGAAGGCAGGGAGCAAGGAGCTCGTGGTCGGCGCCGAACAAGTCGCACAGATAGTCTCGTCGTGGACTGGTATCCCGGCGAGCAACCTCCTGAAGGATGAGGCGGAGCGCCTCGAGAGGATGGAGGACCTGCTCCACGGGAGACTTGTGAACCAAGACGACGCTGTTCGGCATGTCTCCGAGGCGATAAGGCGCAGCCGTGCGGGTCTTTCGGACCCCAAGCGCCCCATCGGTTCGTTCATATTCCTGGGCCCCACTGGCGTCGGCAAGACCGAGCTCGCCAAGGCGCTTGCGGAGCTCTTATTCAACGACGAAGAGAAGCTCGTGAGGGTCGATATGTCGGAGTTTATGGAGCGATTTGACGTTTCCAAGCTCATCGGCGCCCCGCCGGGATACGTTGGCTACGACGAGGGCGGCCGATTGACCGAGGCGGTTCGTCGCAAGCCGTATTCCATCGTGCTGCTGGACGAGATCGAAAAAGCACATCCTGAGGTTCAGAACGTCCTTCTACAGGTGCTCGACGACGGGCGCCTCACCGACGGCAAGGGGCGCGTCGTCAATTTCAAGAACGCCGTCATCATCATGACATCCAATATCGGCAGCGAGCTGCTGCACAACCTGCCGGAGCAGACCGGCGACGAGCGCTCCCGAGGTGAGTATGAGGCGGTCAGGAAAGACGTGCTGGCGAGGCTTAGGCAATCGTTCCGCCCTGAGTTCTTAAACCGGGTCGATGAGATAGTCTTCTTTACACCGCTCGGCAGGGACGAGGTCAGGCAGATCGTTGACCTCTTGCTGAAGGGACTTGAGCCCCGCCTCCTGGAAAACGAACTCAGCCTGGAAGTTGACAACGCTGTAAAGGACATGCTCGCCGAACGAGGCTTCGACCCCCAATACGGCGCACGTTCCCTCAAGCGCACCATGCAGCGCCTCATCGAGAATCCATTGGCGTCCAGGCTCATCCGCGGCGACTTCGTGGGGAAATCGAAGGTATGCGTGACGCTGAAGGAGGGCGTTGTGGGGTTTGAGGGGGAGTAGGGAGAGAACCGGTAGGGCCTTTCGATTAGGTCGGACCCTCCTGGATATTGAGCCCCGAGCGTTCCCAATTCTTGTTCTGAATTGTGCGCGACATGATTCTGCTATTGAGAATCCGAACTCAATTGGGTACAACCATGCGGTAGAGGTTTATTCTCGAGCATTAGCTTAGGACGCGAAGTCAGGGAGCCAGAATTGTCCAAGGATCATAAGCATGGTTCTGTTGCTTTGCAGCGCAAGCATAGACTGCCGCCCGTTTCGGAAGACGAGAGCATCAAAGCTTATAAAAGGGAGCTACCTCGGTTGCTCCTGGAGCACGAATCCGAGTTCGTTGCGTTTGCTGAAGGCGAATTGATCGGCACACATGCCGATCGTGACGAGCTCCGGAAGCTTGCCCACGATTTACATCCCGGTGAGTCTATACTAGTGACGAGAATTCAAAGGACGCCGCGGCGCCGCAGACTCTTGTCTCCCAAGGGAAGATTCAGCGGATAGAGGCTAACGATGCGTGCCCATTACCATCAGAATCTGGATCCGCCTGCGCCTGTCGTTGAAGTTTCCTTCGAGAATCCACTCACAAGAGAGGTCTCTTCGGTATATTGTCTTCTGGATACGGGAGCGTATGCCTGTCATCTGCCAGGTTCGGTCATCAATTCCATTGGCCAAACTGATTACGAGCCTTGCGAAATCGAGGTTGTTGGCGGTGGCATAATCGGCACACGCTCCCACTTCCTAAGCGTGACGTTCTGTGGAAAAGATATGGGAGAACTTGAGGTTGTTGAGCTGCCCGAAGGAGATGACCAACCTCTTCTCGGTCGAGACGTGCTCAACCAGTTCGTCGTAACACTGAACGGCCCGGAACTCACCTGCGAGATCACGTGAGAGTCGACTAGGCGCGGACTGCGCTCTAATCGCCGCGCGAGGGCATCAATGCTCACCCTCGGCGCTCGACTCAGCGGCGATCTTTGCCTTATGGCGAATGATGTCTCCCTCAACAAGATAGATGACATCCTCGGCGACGTTCGTGGCCAGGTCAGCGATCCTTTCCAGCTGACTTGACACGGACACGAAGTGCATCAGTCTGGCGATCTTGTGCGAGTCCTTCTTCATTTCTACTATGGCCGCCGCATAGTTCTTGCGATTCATGTCGTCTATCACGTCGTCCTCCGCGATGACAAGGCGGGCAAGGGCCTCATCTTGATGGACGAGCGCATCCAGACTCCTCTTGACCATCGATTGCACGGAACGTTTCATATCGGCAAGATTGAACGGAGGCGCGATCTTGGCCTTTGTCGTCAGGTATAGCGCCCTTTCGGATATATTGACGGCCAAATCGCCCATTCTCTCGAGGTCGTTGTTGATCTTCATCGCCGAGGCGATGAGCCGTAGGTCTTGGGCGACGGGCTGGTGTAGCGACAGAATCTTCAGGCACTCCTCCTCAAGCAGGACCTCCATCTCGTCTATGGACGCATCCCCCTCAATCACCTTTTGAGCAGAATCCGCGTCTCTTTCGTCGATGGCGACAACAGCGAATCTGATGGCCTGCTCCACGAGCGCTCCGACCTCTAGGATTTTGCATTTCAGCCGCTCGATCTCTCGTTGAAGCCTAAGTGTCATATTGCGCCTCCTTAGCCGAACCGGCCCGTTATGTAGTCGTTTGTCATTTTGTCGGTTGGGTTGGTGAACAATTCCTTAGTCCGGCCAAGCTCGATCAGCTTGCCCTGGTAGAAGAAGGCGGTCCAGTCCGAGACCCTGGCCGCCTGCTGCATATTGTGCGTTACAATAACGATCGTGTATTCCTTCCTCAGGTCCCTGATGAGGTCCTCAATCTTTGAGGTGGCGGTCGGATCGAGCGCGGAAGCAGGCTCATCCATGAGGAGTATCTCGGGGCCGACTGCGAGCGCTCTGGCTATGCACAGCCGTTGCTGCTGGCCGCCGGACAGGTCAAATGCGCTAGTGTCAAGTCTGTCGTTAACCTCTTTCCACAGCCAAGCGCGTCTGAGGCTCTTCTCCACAATTTCTCTCAACTTCCTCTTGTCCCGGACACCGTGAATACGAGGTCCGTAGGCCACGTTGTCGAAAATGGACTTGGGGAACGGATTCGATTTCTGGAAGACCATTCCGACCTTGCGCCTCAGCCCGACGACATCGCAGCTCTCGGAAAGAACCTCCTGGCCGTCGATGAGAATCGTGCCGCAAGCGCGCACGCCATCGATTTCGTCGTTCATTCGGTTGATGGTTCTGAGAAAAGTGGATTTGCCGCATCCGGACGGTCCGATGATGGCCGTTACCTTGCCGGGCGGAATATCCATCGATATGTCGAACAGAACTTGGCTGTCCTTGTAGAAAAAGTCGAGGTCTCTGACCTTTATTCTGACGTCCCGCGGGACTAGCTCAGATTCGACTTCACCAGCGGAGCTTCTTTCTAGAACGGCTTCTGAGCACAACTGCGACAAGATTCATTCCTAATACGAGCGCAATCAGAACCAGCGCGGTCCCGTATTGCATTGTTTTGGCTTTCTCAGCGTCAGGATACTGAGTTGCCATGACAAATAGGTGGTATGGCAGCGCCATTACCTGATCAAAGATTGATTGAGGAAGCTTCGGCAAGAAGAAGGCAACGGCCGTGAACAGAAGAGGCGCTGTCTCCCCAGCCGCCCGGCCTATGCTGAGGATTGACCCAGTGAGAATCCCTGGAAGTGCGAACGGCAGGACATTGTGCCATATCGTCTGCCACTTGGTGGCCCCAAGGGCAAGGCTCGCGTCCCGTAGCGATTTGGGTACAGCTCTTAACGCCTCCTCTGTCGAGACGATAATGATCGGCAATATCATCGAGGCCAGCGTCAGGCATCCGGCCGCAAGCGACGTCCCGAAGCCCAACAGTAGCACGAAGACGCCAAGCCCGAACAGGCCGAATACTATGGATGGAACGCCCGCCAGCGTTATGATTCCAACACGGATGGCCCTCGTCAGTTTGCTGTCCTTCGCGTATTCCGAAAGGTAGATCGCGCCTCCGACGCCAATGGGGAACGCGACGAGCATTGTGCCGGCGACCAGATAGAGAGTCCCCACAATGGGAGCGAGTATGCCGCCCTCTACGCCACCACCCCGCGGCGATTCGGTTAGGAAGCTCCAGGATATGGCGCCTATGCCTCTAACGACGATGTCGAGAACGACGTAGCCTATTGCGGCCACGACAAGATAAGTTATGCCGCGCATGATGTGAAAAGACGGGTTCTTGAGTATCCGGCTTTTGCTGATTTTCATTCCGCTATTCTGCTTTTTCGGAGAACATATTGAGCAATCCAGTTTGTCCCGATTGTGATGATGAGCAGGATGACACTTATTAGGAATAGGACATGATAATGGACGCCTCCAAAGGCCACTTCGCCCATCTCGGCAGCAATCGTCGCCGTCATTGTCCGAACGGGATCGAAGACGGACCCGGGTATCTCAATGGCATTGCCGGTCACCATTATGACCGCCATTGTCTCACCGATGACCCGCCCCATGCCCATCAGTGAGGCAGCGACTAGGCCCGATCGCGCAGCCGGAACTGTTGTCCTGAAGACTGTCTGCGCGGGCGATGCGCCCAGGGCAAGCGAGGCGTCGATGTAGTTTTTGGGCACGCTCCTTAAAGCGTCCTCCGAGATGGTGATGATTGTCGGCAGAGCCATGAAGGCCAAGAGGAGCGAGCCGGTCAGTGCACAAAGCCCACTGTCAAGCCCAAACACGCTCTTGACCAATGGAACCATGATCATCAGCCCGAAGAACCCGAGCACGACTGAGGGTATCCCAGCCAAAATCTCGACGGCAGGCTTGAGTATCTCCCGCTCGAGCGGGCAGGCTATGTGAGAGATATAGACGGCAGCGCCCAAACCCAGCGGCACCGCGATCAGCGCAGCCAGCAGCGTAACGAATAAGGAAGATACAAAAAGCGGCGCTATGCCGAACTGCTCTTGCACAAACGATATCGGCCGCCAAATCGTGCTTGTAAAAGAGGAGAGAGGGACCTCCCAAAGAGCAGGGAGACCCTCCCTCACAAGCGAGATTAGGATCGCTGTAACTAACAGAACTGAGGCCGAGGCGCAGACCAAGAGGCCCGGTCTGACCCACCAGTCTGCGCCTTGCTTATTGGTCTTCATTACTTCCCGAGGGGAACGAATCTCATCTTCTCGACGATCTTCTGCCCGTCAGGGCTCTTCACAAAAAGCAGGAACTTGCCGGCCGCGCCGGTCGGCTGACCATTAGTGTACATGAGAAGCGGTCTGGAGATGGGATAGTCCCCGTTTGCCACGGTCGCAACCGAAGGTGTTACCGCAGAAGCTTTCTCGGACTTCTTAACCTTTATCATCTTCACGTCGGACGTAAGCGCGTATCCCAACCCGATGTAGCCGATGCTAAAGCGGTCTTGTGTTACGGAGTTTGCAATGGCTGCGTTGGACGGAAGCATTCTCGCGCTGGTGGTGTAGTCGTCCTTCATCAGCACGTGCTCCTGGAAATAGAGATACGTCCCGGAGGAAGTGTCTCGTGTCAGCACGCCAATCCTCTTGTTGGGGCCGCCCACCTGACGCCAGTTAGTGTAGCTGCCGTTGAATATCCTTCGTATCTGCTCGAGTGTCAACGCGCCCACAGGGTTCTTCTTGTTGACAACGACCGAGATGCCGTCGTAGGCAACAATGTGCTCAACCGGCGTGATGCCGAGCTGGGCCGCCCTGTCCTTCTCCTTCTGCTTCCAGCGCCTCGAGCAGTTTGCGATGTCGCAAGTACCGTTAAGCATGGCGGCAATCCCTGTGCCTGAGCCGCCGCCGGTCACCGAGATGGAGACATCAGGCCGCTGCTTCATATACTCCTCCGCCCAAGCACTGGCGAGATTGACGATTGTGTCCGAGCCCTTCACAACCACGTGCTGGCTCTGCTGCCCAATCGCCGGCGTCGCCAACTGAGCAACCGTCAGCAGCAGCGCTAGCGCCCCGACCGTTGCGATTGTCCTGAACCTGTCGAAAACTCTGCGTTTGGCGTGCATTGCTCTCCTCTCAGCTTGTTAGTTAGCTTTTGCCAAACATGCCGGCCCGTTATCGGGCCTTCTCAATTCCGAAGACACAATGAGGCCCGTGATTTAACCGCGCATGACCGTTGCGCAAAGATTTGGTTAAGCCGTAAGGTTTGGAGGGTCTATTCTGCCGGCAGGATGATTGTGAACGTGGAGCCTTGTCCGGGCTGGCTCTCGACGGAGACGCTGCCGCCGTGTGAGGTAACGATGTGCTTGACGATGGAGAGGCCGAGGCCCGTTCCGCCGAGCTCGCGTGAGCGTGCTCTATCGACCCGATAAAAGCGCTCGAAGATGCGCTTCTGGTGCCGCTTCTCTATCCCAATACCGTCATCTGTCACGTTGAGAATCGCCATGTTGCCCTTGAGACAAACCTCGATGGCGATATGACCGCCTTCACCGGTGTATTTGACCGCGTTATCTACGAGGTTCGCAATCGCGTGCTCTAGCAGGGACTCATTAGCCGTAACGTTGACCGGGCGCTCGGGCGCATCGAGGCGGATTTCTATCCCCTTGCTGGAGGCGATATCCGCGAAGTTAGACCTTACGCGCTCGGCGACGGAGACAACATCAATCAATGACACACTATTCTTATCTTGCCCCGCCTCCAACGCGGCCAGCTGCAATAAGTCATCTATCATGGCGTTCATGCGGTCTGCATGTTCTTTGACGGTCGAGAGGAACTCCGGCAGTTTCTTGGTGTCGTGCAGAGCACCATCAAGGAGCGTCTCGACGTAGCCCTTGACGAGAGTTATCGGCGTCTTCAGCTCGTGGGACACATTCGCGACGAAGCTCTTCCTCACCTCCTCAAGTCGCCGCATTTTGGTCACGTCGCGGGCAACTATGAGGCTGCCGACTCTGTTGCCATTGCCTCCTATGAGAGGAACCGCATGGAGGCTCAGAACCCGATAACCTGCCCCGTGAAGAGCCAGCTCGGTCTCCGACGGGCCCGCTGCTGCCTGAGCTTCCTTGACGAATTGGGCAAGTTCAGCGTTGCGAACCGACTCGATGAGCGTCCTCCCCTCGACGCTCTCTCGCTCGGCCCCTATCATCTCTTTGAACGCGTCATTCGCCAGCAATACCTTCCCGGTTGTGTGGACGGTGATAACTCCCTCCTTCATACTGGCTAGAATGGCCTCTCTCTCATTCCGCTCAGCTGCGAGCGCTTGAACATTTGCCTCTAGGTTGTCCGCCATTTCGTTGAATGCTCTGGACAACATGCCGAGCTCATCATCGGTTGAGACCTGCACTCTCACGTCCAATTCGCCTCTGCCAAGCCTTCCGGCTGCACTGCCTAGCGCCTCAAGAGGTTTAGCTATCGCGCGAGCGAGAAGGCCGCTTACAACTAATGCAAGTGCTGCCGCAATCAGCGCCCCCACGCCCAGCGCAGCATAGACCGTCCACAGCTGTTCGGTGACCTCATCCTCTGGAACTGCGACTCGCACTACGCCAACCGGCTCATTCTCGGAAGGCACAGGTATGGCAACGTAGAACGTGCGCTTCCGAAGGGTCTTGCTGAAGCGGACGTTTTTGCCCAGCCCAGTCTCGAGCGCCCCTACAACCTCGGGACGAGAGCCGTGATTGTCCATCGTCCCGGGGTCTGCAAGAGAATCGCCCAGGACAACACCGCTGCGGTTCATTATGGTGATCCTGGTTCCCGTGGTCCGGCCTATTTGTTTGCAGACTACGTCGGTCTCTATGGGCCTTCTATCTTGGGCGATCAGGAGAAATCTCTGCGAGGCGAGCTCGGCCTGAACAACGATGTCGGCCTCGAGCTTCGAGAGAAAATAGTCCCTCAGCGAGACACCCGCATATATGGCTACCGCACAAACGCAGATTACAATGACCGTCACGTATGAGACGTAGAGCGTGCTATAAAGACGCTTCATCTTCACCCGACGGATACTTGAACTTGTATCCCACGCCGCGAACTGTCTCTATCAGCGACCCGTAGGACCCCAGTTTTTTGCGAAGCGCAGCAATATGAACGTCAACCGTTCTGTCGATGACAATCACGTCTTCACCACGAACAGCATCGACGATCTTGTAGCGGTCGTACACCCTACCCCGTCCGCGCATCAGGAACTCAAGAATCTTGAACTCTGTCACCGTCAACGCCAGTACCTTGCCGTCTGCCCTCGCCTCATACCGCTCGGTGTCAACCGAGAGCCCTGATGCCTTGAGCACCTTGCTCGAATCACCAGCAAGCGCCGCCTTCCGGCGGAGAATGGCCCTCACGCGCGAAATCAGGACCCTCGGGCTGAAAGGTTTTGTGACGTAATCGTCCGCGCCAAGCTCCAGGCCAAGGACTACATCCGCCTCCTCTGTTCTGGCAGTAAGCATGATTATTGGTATCCCGGCAGTGGCATCAGAGGCCTTGAGCTGCTTGCACACGTCAACGCCGTCAATCCCTGGAAGCATCAGGTCCAAAATGACGAGGTCGGGCCGGCGCCTCCCTGCTGTGGAAAACGCCGCCTCCCCGTCATACTCTCGAAGAACAGTATAGCCCGCCCGCGTTAGGTTATAGTCAATGAGCTCGACAATATCCCTCTCGTCATCTACCACCAAGATCGTCTTCTTGCTCATAACCGTTCAACTTACCAGATCAATCGTTGCCTTCAAGGACGGTTGCTGGCCGATCACGTCTCTGACCAATCAGAACTTGACCTTCAGGTCTGCTTGAATCGTGAAGTGGTCGTGACTTCTCTGCGCCTGGAGAATGTCCTTGGGCTCAGTCAGAAGGCCAGTGAGGTGCAGGGATGCCTTCTTGAACGGCTGATAGCCGATGCTCAGTTTGTGCCCTTTTCGATTGGCATGGCCGAAGTCAGAGTCGCAGAAGTCGCCTGGCACCGCATTGGCCTCAATATAGGCATACTTGTATTTGATCTCCCAATCGTGTTTCTTCTTACACTTGCCGATATTCAGATGAGCCGCCAAAGCAGTATCTTTGCCCTCGAACTCCGACGCTCCTTTGGAATCATCGGTTGTGTTAATGGCGTAATCCAGCACAACCTTTACAGGGATGTCACCAAGTTTGGCGCCAAGCTCAGCGACTACGTCAAAGACGTTAAAATCACCGGCCGCCAGAACTCCATCCGCATCGACTGCGTTGCCATGAGATCCTCTGAAGCTTCTCTCATACTCGTCGAAGTCATAACATGTCGCCGCAAGGGTGGCTGAGAATGAATCCCCGTTGAAGCTCACCCCTGTCTGACAGGCGAGCATCCCGGTGTCATGATCTGTATCCATTTTATTCTCATCGAGAAACATCTCCGCTAGTGTGACGAAGGAAGTAAAGGCTCCGTTGTTCCATTCGTAGCTCTGATACAGACCGTCCATGTTGACGTCGGAATCCCAGATGATGTCCGTGTGAATAAACGGATTCTTCACCTTGCCGCCTGCCAGTCTGAGACCCGGCGCCTCTGGCGGAGTATATTCAACATATCCGAGGTCAATCCAAACCGCCTTCTTGTTGTAATGAGCCTCTAGGGTCTGATTTGTGGAAGTTGGATCATCGCTGGAGCCGCTAGCCAATCTGAATCCGACCTTCAGCCCTTCATCTTCGTGTTCCTTCGTGAAACCGAACCTCAGGCGGAATCTGCCTCTATGCCTATCATTCTCCCGTTCCTTGTCGTCGGCGTCGGTGTATTCCCACCATTCGCCCTGGTAGCGGAGACGGAAGTCGGCCTTGAACTTCAATCCTCGAAGCCACGTGAGACCGTGATCCTTGAGCCATTGGTCCATTGCGCCATCGTCGGGCTCACCGGCCCAAACAATACCTGAAGACAACGCAGCTCCTCCAATCAGCAAGGCAACTGCGACAACTATAAGATGTCTGCTCCTATACATTGAGCGTCTTACTCCTTTCGATCATTAGATGTTCGTCGTGCAAATCAGCCAAACACACTCATCGCCGCCTTTACTCGCCCACTCGTTCCCTCCTCTTGAAATGTTCTGATACGTTCAACCAACCGCAGTAGGCGCATACTGATGCACACCATGGGTCAGGTATGCGAGGTGGGTATTTGCGGAACATCAAGATATGGTAAATTCGTTCGCTCGGGCGCGATGGGCTATCGGGTCAACACAAATATGAGAATGCTATGTCAGAGAATATGCTCGAGGCAGACCGACTCACGAAACACTTCTGGTTGAAGAGATCGGCGCTCTCCAGAGCGAAGCTAACTGCTGTGGATGACGTCTCGTTCTCAGTTCGGGAGGGGGAGACGTTTGCTCTCGTGGGCGAGTCTGGCTCAGGGAAGACGACGCTGGCCATGTTGATGACCCGACTTCTTAACCCAGATGGGGGCACGGTTTGTTTCGAGGGCAAGGATGTCTTCTCCCTCGACAGGAAAGAGCTCTTAGCCTTCAGACGGTCTGTCCAGATGATATTCCAGGACCCATTCGCCTCGCTCGACCCCAGGATGAGGGTCGGGCAGATAGTCGCTGAGGGCATGCGAATACACCGACTCGGAGGCAGGGAGGAGCAGCGCAACCGCGTGGGTGAGCTATTGCACGTCGTCGGTCTTCCTACTGACGCTAAGGACAAGTTCCCACACGAGTTCTCCGGCGGTCAACGTCAGCGCATTGGCATCGCCCGAGCCCTCGCGGTTAAACCCAGATTGATCGTCGCGGACGAACCCGTCTCGGCGCTCGACGTCTCTGTTCAGGCCAAGATCCTGAATCTGTTAGTCGAGCTCAAAGCGAAGAGGCGCCTGACCTACGTAATCATCGCCCACAACATGCGAATCGTCGGCCAGATGGCGGATACGATTGCTGTCATGTATCTCGGGAGGCTTTTGGAGATTGCACCCGCACAGGAGCTCTTCGTGAGCCCGATGCACCCATACACGAAGCTTCTCCTCGCGTCGATCCCCTCGCTTGGAAGAGCTCCCACGCAGCCCGCCGCCGTCTCCCGGCGCCTACTGGATCCGGGCGGGTCAGGCTGCCAGTTCCGCGAGCGCTGTGCCGAGGCGCTGCCCCTATGCCAGAAGACCGAACCCGAACTCAAGAGCATCGGCGAAGGGCGACTCGTGGCCTGCCACCAGTTCTGACGAGGCTGCAAGGGCCCTCACAAGTCGCCTCGATCCCAATACTACCCGCGTAGGCCGCGTTATCCGTGACCGCAGGGGGGCATCGTGTGCCGCGTGAGGGCTTGTCCTTGGCAGCCTGCGAACGCCGTCCCGTGTCCGTAAGTGTCCCCACTGCGGGCCAAAATCGCGCCCGAGGGTAGCTGGGCCGAATCCTATATGCCCAGGGTCTTTCTGTCCCTCTCGACCGTTTCTTGAGTTTCTTCTACAACCTCGAGAAAGGTCTCTCTGTCAAGCTCAAGAAAGGCGCTGGAATCGAGTTCGAGTATGTCCGCCTCGCTTTGGGGTTGCTTGTCGGGATGTGTCGAGAGGTGATAGGAAATCGCGTCCGAAACTCGAGCCAAGTGCGAAAGAATAGGCTCCTTCTTGTTGGCATTTGGGTTATGATGGTGGAGAATCGCCTGCTCCAACACATCCGGGAAGTTCCATTTGTGGCAGAGAATCGCGCCCAGCTCGGAGTGGCTTATGCCAAGTACTCTCTGCTCAATCTCCTCGAAGGTCAGCTCGCCACTTTTCTTGAGAGCTATTAGATTGCGCACAGCTCCAGGGAGCTTGGTTTCGATGATGTTTTTTCCGATATCGTGGAGAAGGCCTACGATAAAGGCTTCTTCCACGAGTTGTTTCTTCTTTCGCTTAGCCAAGAGGCGGGCTGCGATGCCGGTTTCCACTGAATGCGCCCATAAGGTCTTGCCGGCGGCGGAGTAGCCGCGGACGCCGGACGAGTGCATACTCTTGACGGATGATGCGATGACGATCGTTTTGACTGTCGAGAAGCCCAATAGCACGAGTGCGTCCGTCATGCTCGTTATCTGGCCGGCTCGTCCGTAAAGAGCAGAATTCGAGTACTTGAGCACCTTGGAGGCCACCGCTGAGTCCTTTAGGATCACGTCTTCCATCTGCTTCATGGTGGTAGTCGGCAAAGCGGTGAGTTCCATGAGTTTGGTGGCAACGAATGGCAGGCTGGGAAGCTCCTTGACCTGCGTGAGCATCTTTCTTGCGTCATCCAGGCTTGCTGGGCTGCCTCCTTTTGCAGTGGCTCTGGGAGCCGCCGCGGCGGCCGTACTCACTGGTTTAATTCCGGAGGCGCCTGCGGCAGATACGCATACTAAGTGGCCTATTCTGCATTTTATGCACTTGAACTTGACTTTGGGGTTCGGAGTAATCTTGCTGGGGTCAGCTTTGAATTCTATGCCGCAATGGTTACATTTGAAAAGCATTGTTTCTCCGTCCAGACTGTTTCTTGTCCATTATCAGCCGCTCGCTGAAAACACCTGAGAAGGATTTAGAAGCCCTGCAACTCTGATAACAGCCCTATCTTCTCGGTCAAATCTTGTCCTAAGAGCTCGAAATGCCGATGAACGTGCCTCATCAGCGTCGGCTTCTTTTCAGCAACGTAATCCGCTATTGCCTTATCGGAAACCGGAAGCGAGACCTTAAAAAGCGACTCTCTCAGGAAAGTTAAAGCGTCTCCGTAGAAGCAGACTGGCTGCGTTCCGAGGTCCCGGCCCGCAACCTTGCGGCCCGTGCTGATACCCAGCTCCCTGAGCGCCTCGCGTTCATGCTCTCTGTCCTTGATCTTTACGACCGGGTTAGAATAGCGAATACCAAAGGCCTCGTGCAACTGCCGATATCCCTCCAGCGTTACCGCAGCCTGGTCGGACATCCATTCGGTGGCGCCTGACGCGCCATCCGCGATGTTGGGTATCCCGTGCTCGAGACAATAAATCGCCCCTACTGTGTGCATCACGAGCTTGCAGCCAACGCAAATCACGAAGAGCCCCTTATACCTCAAAATGTCTCGGACGAGGGTGCGAAGGACAACCTGCCTGAAAAGCCCTTTTACAGAGATGATCGTGTGGGCGAACCTGTTCGCGTCAAGGCGGCCTTTCAGTTCCTCAAATCGCCTCGCGGTTCTCTCGATCTTGGTGTGGCCATAGCCCCTTGAAATCGAGAGAAGATGAACCTTCTCAAAGTCCTTCAAAAGAACCGTCGCGGCAAGAGTGGAATCAAGCCCTCCCGAAAACAGAAGCACGACGGAGCTGTCTGATGCCATCTCATTCATTCTCAATGCAGCTTTTTTGCTTCGTGGTATCCAGCCATACAAGCCAGCTTCTCAAAGAGCGACACATATTCATCTACAGCAATCTCCTGAGGTCTGCAAGCGGGGGACATGCCTGATTGTCCCAGGAGCCTCTCAACGGCTTCCCTTTGATCGCGGAACGCCTCGCCCTGAGAGAGCGAATTGATAAGCGTCTTTCGCCTGTGGGCAAAGGCGGCTGTTACGAATTCATCGAACCGTTTCAGCGTCTCTTGTGAAGTAAACGGGGGCGTTCGCGGCGTCAAAGCAACCACTGCGGAATCGACGTTTGGCCTCGGCCAAAACGCTGTTCGCGGCACCGTGAGAAGCCTCCGCACCTTCGTCCTCGCCTGTATAGTCACGGAAAGCCGGCCGTACTCCGGTGTGTTAGGCGCCGCCATGAGGCGTTCGGCCATCTCCCTCTGCCCCATAACGCGGATGTCGTCAATCCGCTCAAGCTGGCTCATCAGCGCTAGCAGGATATGAACGAACGAGCAATATGGCAGGTTGCCAACGACTCTCACCTTCTTGTTTGAGGCAAGTGAGAAGACGGCCTCAGTCAGATCGAGCTCCCTCGCGTCCCGACACACGGGGATGACGTTCGGACTGTCGCCGAATCGTTCTTTCAGCTGTTCATAGAGCCCTGCGTCCATCTCGACGGCATACACAACCTCTGCGTCATGGGCCAATAGCTCAGTCAGGCGGCCATCACCGGCCCCGATCTCCACGACGATTCTGCCCCCAGGCTCAGCCAGTTCTGCGACCTTTTCTAGAAGATTCGGGTCGCTGAGAAAGACCTGGCCAAGCGATTTCTTAGGTTCAAGCATCCCACAAAACTCGATAGACAACATGCGTCATCCGCTTCTCCAAAGTGATTCACGTGCCGCGGTCTAATCCTGCAAAGACGGATGATCAATGCGCTGCCTTCGCCCGATTATGCCCAGGCAGCAATGAGCAACCTCGGCGTCCACCGGCTCGCTTGACTTGGCTGCCCTGCTTAGCTATTCTCCGGCCAAAACTTACCTAAGCTCGAATCTAATTCAACTGAGGCGGACAGTGCAAGCCTGGATTAACGAGAACCTACTTTGGACACAGTTCCTCGTTTGCGGCGCGGCAGTTGTTCTGGCCGGCATGAGACTCTCCCGGCTTGGCCACATAATAGGCGAAAAACTGAAGATAGGCAGCACCTGGATCGGGCTCGTGTTGCTGGCTGCCGTTACCTCCATGCCAGAGATGATCACGGGCTGCACGGCGGGCGCCATCGGGGCGCCAGACATAGCCATCGGCAATCTGTTCGGCAGCAACCTCTTCAACCTCGCGATACTGGGCATTCTCGGGCTAATGATGCCTCGGCTGGCGAAATGGAATGAGGAGGGACACAGGCACTTACTTTCGAGCGGCTTTAATCTATTCATAATCTCCGTTGCGCTTCTTGCGATCGTTATTCACAGAGTTACTCTCTCCGTGGGCGCGCCTCATAACCAGGCCAAAGTGCAATGGCCGATAGGAGTGGGCAGCGTCGTGCTGCTCGCTATTTATCTGCTCTCGATGGTCCTGATCTTCGTCCACGAAAGGAGCAACAGACCACGGGATGCTGAGGCGCTCGCCTACAAAGATGAGAAGCTCCCTGGCGTCTGCATCAAGTTCACGGTCTGCGCCGCGATAATCGTCGGCGCCGGCTGGCGAATGGTTGTCCTGGGCGACATCCTCGCGGAAATCCCCATCAACATCTTGGGGACGCGCCTCGTCCTGGGCCAGACCGTAATCGGCACGTTATTCCTTGCCGTTGCGACCTCGTTGCCCGAATTCACGGTTTGCTTCGCAGCAATCAAGATGCGCGCTGTGAATATGGCTATCGGCAACGTCTTCGGCAGCAACATCTTCAACATCGCGACCGTTTTCTTAGCCGACGTATTCTTCACAAAAGGCCCGATTCTGGCCCACATCAGCGGCATTCATCTTATCACAGGACTGATTGTCATCTTGATGAGCGTGCTCTTTATCTTGGGAAGCGCATACCGCCGCCTGTTCGTCGGGTTCAGGCAGATTCCTATCTCGATCGCCATCGTGGCCTTATGGCTTCTGGGCTGGCTCCTTATATTCATGTTCAGCGGCCAGGCCCCGCAGCCGTAGCCCCGGCCGGGCGGGCTCCACCGCAAGGCTGTCCTTATCGTCGCCTGCGTCATCTCGACCAGGGATCAGCCACACCGAGGTCCTTGCATATCTTGAGCACCAGCTTGTTGAGTAGTTCCGTGTGCCGAGGAATTGTCGAGGTCATCCGGTTGGCCGGGTTCCAATAGACGGAGTGCTTCTTGCCCTCGCGAAGCAGCAGGCAGCCCTGCCGACCGAGATGCAAGAGTCCAGGGAGCTCTCGGCAGAGCGCCTCGCTTCATCCGGAGTGAACTAAGAGCTCTTCCCGAATCACATTGCGACCCTCAGCCTCGCGACGCGCCAATTCCCGATTGGCCTCAATGACGAGCTGCACTGCCTCCTTGAGATTCTCTCGCGCCTCATCGAGCGTTCGCGCCTGTGTATTCGCCCCGGGCAGTTCCTCAACGTATCCAACCCACCACTCGCCTTCTTGCTCGAAGACCGCCGTGAAATGCTCCATTCCTTTCTCCCATTCAGATGCCTTAAGGAATTGCCTCGACCCAGGCCCGCGCTCAAGGATACATCAACATGGCGGAACCTGCAAAAACGCCGACATCAGAGCATCTTTCGACAGTGGCCACCACCTAATGGCCCGGAACTACCGGCGAGCCCCCCGGCTAGCATTGTATTAACCCCGTTTCCAATCGGGCGAGCCTGGGAGGCTGACGCGCACCCTACTCAGACTTGGGTCCAATATCGCTCAGATCGACACGCAACTCCTCGCGCGATGCGCCGCACCACCTGCACAGTAGTTCACCGCCCGCCTCCTCAAATCGGGCCAGCACTTGGTTATGATAAGTGGCCAACCAATTGTATTTCGCCAGATTGCGGCTGTCCTCTTTGTGCTTCTTGCGGTTCCTCATGATGAGCTCTCTGTGAACCACTAGGCTTTCGCGCACAAGGTCAGGGTCCATTCCAAACTCCCAGAGCTGGCCAATGTTTCCAACTAGATAGTCAACGAAGAACTGACCATCGTCGTCTCGCCATATGTACTTCATATCCCCTAATACAACGTTGTCATGAAGCCTCTGATGCACAGCTCCATCAATCAGCACGCGCGGATATACGGCGACTTTAGACTCTAGGTGGTAGGCCCTGTTCAATGCCGGACCAAAGATCATTTTATCCTCCACGAATATTTCTCCGACCGTGATCCCTCCTCGAACAATGACACCTTCTTGAATCAAGCTGCGTTGAATATGCATGATTGCATTGAGCTCAAGAATGACTTTTAGATTGACCTCATACCTGTCGTCTTCGTCGGAGATTCTTGAAGTCCTTACTATCGAGTCCGAGAAATTGATGTAACGCATTTCAAATACCTTCGGTGGTTCGTCGGGAATGGTCGCCTCGTCACAGACCTGTATCAAGAATCCTATTATCCTCTTGATCTCATCAGGCGTTCGGGTCTCAACTATTTCCTTAAATCCCAGAATGTCGATGAATGTTACGATAGCTTTGATGTATGCTGCCATTCAGATTCCCTCCATTTCCTTGTTCGACCATATCAGGGTCGTTCTGTTCTTCTGCGGAACCGAATCCGCGGGTTGACAGTCGCGGCTCTTGCCCGTGATTCATTCTATCTCCGCTCCCGCATTGTTTGCCAGCCCGTTTCCGCAATGTTCTTCCCAGCCTGCACGTCGGGGATTGTCTCGGAAACCTCTCATGCCCCGTTGTTTGACAAAGGCGGGCGGATTCACATAGGCTTTCAGCACATCAAATGAGCGGTGAAAGGAGACGCATGGAAGTCGTAACAGCGGCCGAGATGAGGGCCATCGATCGGGAGGCTATTGAGGTTCTGGGCATCCCTGGGCCAGTTCTGATGGAGAACGCTGGCAGGAGCGTCGTTGAGCACCTGAAGCGGCGGTTCGGCGACCTCGAGACGAGGCAGGTGGTCATCCTGTGCGGCAAGGGCAACAATGGAGGCGATGGCTTCGTCGTAAGCCGCTGGCTCAATGGGATGGGCGTGCCGACCAAGACCATTCTTCTGGGCATCGCAGACGAGGTCAAAGGCGACGCCAAGCTGAACCTCGACATTCTCTCCGGGCTCGGCATCCCAGTTGACACAGCGCCGGACCAGGCGGTCTTCCGTCGATTCGCGGACGTTCTTTTCTCGTGCGACATCATCGTGGATGCGATGCTCGGCACAGGGCTCACGCGAGGCGCCTCGGGCATAATCGCGGAAGTAATCGAGATGGTGAACAGTGTGCCCGCTTACGTCGTCTCAGTCGATACGCCATCGGGGCTTTCGTCCGACACGCCGGAGATACTCGGGAATGTGGTCAGGGCGGCGGCCACCATAACATTCGGCCTGCCCAAGATCGGTCAGCTGCTCTATCCGGGAGCTGAGTTCGTCGGCGAGCTCGTCGTGGCCGACATCGGTATCCCACCCGAGCTCGTCGCCAAGAGCGATGTGAAGACGTTTCGCATGGACCCGGACGAGCTCGACTTGCGGATATTCCTGCGCAAGCCGGACGCACATAAAGGGACGTTCGGCCACGTTCTGATCGTCGGAGGTTCGACGGGCAAGACGGGCGCGGTTGCGCTTGCGTCGGCGGCCGCAATGAGGGCCGGGGCGGGCCTTTGCACAGCAGCGGTTCCCGCCTCGCTCAACGAGATCATGGAGGTCAAGATGACCGAGGCGATGACGGTGCCGCTTGCGGAGGAGCGCCCGGGCACGATTTCTGCCGCGGCGGTTGATTCGGTGTTGCGCACGATTGACGAGTTGAGGATTAGCGCCATCGCAGTCGGCCCGGGGCTTGGCACATCGCCCGGGACCGTCAAGTTCGTCCGTGAGCTTCTACCAAAAATCAGCTGCATCCCAGTTGTGCTCGACGCCGACGGGATCAACGCCCTGGCAGGAAGCGCCTCGTTACTGGACAAGCTCGAATCCCCGATTGTTCTGACGCCTCATCCGAAGGAGTTCTCACGCGTGAGCGGCGTGGCCATGCCGGAAATCCTCAAGGACCGGCTCGGCGCAGCCCGGAGGTTCGCACAATCGACCGGTGTTTTTGTCGTGCTCAAAGGCGCAAGGACAATCGTGACCGCCCCCGACGGGACTGCGTTCATCAACATGACCGGCAATCCGGGAATGGCTAGTGGCGGGACCGGGGACGTGCTCACTGGCCTCATCGCGGCATTCGCCGGGCAAGGCGCTGCCCCACTTGAGGCGGCGAAACTCGGCGTGTATTTTCATGGTTTGGCGGGCGACATCGCAGCCAGAACCGTGGGCGAGGCGAGCCTGGTGGCGTCCGATCTTCTCGACTTCCTGCCCGAGGCAATCGCAGAAACCGTGACCTAGCAAGGTGAAACCAATCAAGGGTCGTGGCCCGAATCCACCTGAAACGGGCAGCTCAGAGGCTTCAAGAATCTCGTCTCTAACCGTTTTCAGGGCGTCCCTATACCTGAGATGCCTCGGCGAATTGGAGAACGAGGCTAAGGAAACAGTCTCCTCAAAGGAGCTCGCGGACAAGTTCTCGATTAGCTCCGCCCTCGTTCGTAAGGACCTCGGCCTGTTCGGTGCGTTCGGAACCGCCGGCGTGGGGTACGGCGTCAAGAGCTTGAAGGACGCTCTCCTGAACGAGCTTGGCCTAAAAAGGGTCTGGAAGGTTGCGATAGTGGGCGCGGGCAGGCTCGGTCTCGCGCTGGCGAGGCACAAAGGGCTTGCACAGAGCAACTTCAAGATAGCGGCTATCTTCGACAAATACCCCGAAAAGACGATTGCCGGGAGTGATTCGGGCCTTGAGGTCCTCCGCGTGGATGATCTTCCCGAGGTCGTGAAGGAGCGAGGTATTGAGCTCGGCGTCATCGCGGTCCCGGGCGCAAGCGCGCAGGAGGCCGCGGACGCGATTGCTCGGGCGGGGATAAAGGCCATTTTGAACTTCGCGCCGACGCATATCAACGTTCCTAAAGGCATCTTCGTTCATAACGTTGATTTTACCATTTACCTCGAAAACCTCGCCTACTACGTCAATGAGGCGTATCATCAAGATGGCGATTCCGACGGTCGAGGTGGGCGAGATTGACGTGCGCCAGAGAGGCCAGATACTCAGGTCGAAGGCAAGCTAGGACCGAAGGGAAACGGGCCCGCAACCTCTATACGCTCGCTGCGCAGAATCTCCTGCTCCTGCTGCTTGCTGCCGTGCCGCTTGCTTTCACGCCGCTGACGCAGGACAGATACAGCCAGATCAAATGGGCTATCCTCCAGCTTCTGATTCCGTTTCTGCTGGTGAGTGTGTTGCTTGCGTTATGGCCCAGGCTAAGGGACCTCCTCAAGGGGCCTATGATAGTGCCTGCCCTTGTTTTCGTGGCCTGTGCTTTTGTGTCCGCCTTCTTTGCGGAAAACAAGCCCTGGGCTGCAAGAACCGCCACCAACCTGTTGTATATGATGGCTCTGATGATCGCGTGCAAGGGGCTCCTGCTCCGGGGCCTCAGCGTCCGGAAGGTTCTCGTGACTGTTACCATCGTCAGCACCCTGGTCGCGTTCCTGGGGATCGTTCAATACTATGGGCTCTTCGGCCAAAGGCAGATCGCGGATTCCTACGGCGAGCTCCACACGCCATCGACAATTGGCCACAACAACTTCGCGGCGGCATACATCATAATGGCGGTCCCCGCGGCAGTGGCCCTATTGGTCTCTGGAGGCGGGGCATGGCTTGCAGTTGGGTCCGGGCTTTGCCTCTTCATACAGCTCTACTTTCTCCTGATAACGGCGAGCAGGGGCGGCTGGGTGGGCTGCCTCGTCGGCATGGCTTTCTGGGCGGCTTGGGCCTGTCTTCTCCCGGCCTTCAGGCGCTCCGAAGCGGGCGCCCCAAGATGGCGGCACAAGGCCATCGTCGTCATCCTGCCGTTGGTGTGCGCCTTAGGCGCTTTGATAATCGTCAGCCCATCCACCAGGCTGCTCGTGACCGACAAGGCCGCATCGTTCATCGACCTAACCGACAAGCCAATACAGTTCAGGCTCCTGACGTGGAAATCGACTTTGTCAATGATAGCTGAACGTCCACTCGGCGTCGGCCTGGCCAATTATGAGATGCTCTACCCCGAGTATCGCTCCGTCCAGGAGCATCGAATCACGGGGCGCTTCAAGAAGGTCCAGCGCACGCACAACGAGTATCTCCAGACCGTGGCGGAGCTCGGGCCCCATGGACTCATAGCCTTCCTCTTTCTCGTCGTATCATTCTTCAGAGCAGGCTTGCACGCAGCCAGAACAGCGGAGACGCGAAAGACTCGACTCATGTTTCAGGCAATCGTCGTAGGGCAACTGGCGATGCTCGTCCATTCGTTTTTCAGCTTCCCGCTCCAGCTGCCCGTTACCTTGATGATGTTCTGGGTGTTCTGCGGCGTCGTTTCCGCGTCGCCGAAGGCCGTGCAAGAAGCCCAAAGGCGGCCACCTGCTGAGAATAGGGTCCCCAGTAGGACCGCCCTAGCCCTCGTGGTAGGCGCTGTCGTGGTCACAATCCTCCAACTCTCGTCATCGGAGCTTTTCTCCGAATATCACCAATCCAAAGGGCTATCGCTCAAGGAGAAGGCGAAATACAAGCTGGCGGCGGCTCAATTCCAGAGGGCATCGGAGTTCTGCGGGTCCAGCTTTCTCAACCACTATCTCGCCTCGGTCAGCCTCCGCAACACGGGCAAGATCGACGAGGCGATTGACGAGAGCCTGAAGAGCCTCAAATGCAACCCAAACGACCGGCATTCGATCTTCAATCTGGGGGCGCTTTACTCATACAAGGGACGGATCGACGAGGCGATCGAGCTTTGGAAGCGAGTTCTTTCCATCGATCCCGACTACGCGCAGGCCTACTTCAACATGGGCGCCGTGTATGCCCACCGGGGCGAGGACGGCCTGGCATTGAGCGCCTATGAGAATGCTCTCCGCATAGACCCCAGTTTGAGGCAGGCCTGCCACAACATGGTCGTCATTCTCGAGAAGCTCGGGAAGCTCACCGAGGCGAGAGACGCCCTGGTGCGCTGCGTGGAGAACGTCCAGGACCTTCAGCTGCACCTCGACCTTGCCCGCGTCTATGCCAGGCTCGGCGAGATCGGCAACTCGCAGCGAACGCTGATTGAGGCGAAGGAGCTCTTCGGCAAGGATGACCGCATCGACGAGCTGCTCCGCAAGCTGCCGCGATGAGCTTCGGCGCACGTCTGGCTGCTGTTGCGCCCTGGATTCTATTGGCTGTTATCGTCCTGGGCCTGGCGGCGTTTCAGCTTTTTGATATTGTGCCCTGGGCCCGCCCAGAATTGCCGGCCTCGCCCGAGAATGCGCATCACTCGGCCGACAACTCTACCTGCTCCCTCAGGGAGTTCCTCAATAGCAATCCTGCAGGGAGCATTGTTGTGCTTGCGGTCAACGGGAGACCCTCGACGCGGACCTGGCACGAGCTCTACGGCTGCATGGTCCGCGTCGGCGCGCAGCGTGAGATAATCCCTGTTCGAGGCGCCTCGTTCATTCTCGTCGGCGCGATGGACGCTCGGCTGGGTTCTGCGGTCTCGAGGATGGGTGTTCAGGAGGTCGAAATCGAGCTCGAGAAGGGCCAGGAGATCGGCTCTAGTGGTATCATGGCGCCGTGTGGGATCGTGGCCAGAAGCATCGGCGACTCGGAGGGCATTGGGAGGGCCATCATATCGGTCGGCGGCGTTTGGTGTTCGCTGAACAAGCGCGGCGTGAACGTTGCCGTGATTGACGAGAGCGGGCATTGCGTCAGCCGTGCGCATTTCAGGTGATGTGATATGTCGGAGATATTTGGGGCGATAGACATCGGGACGGGTTCTGTGTTGTGCCTCGCGGTGGAAGAGTCGGCGGATGGCCTGGGCCGGGAGATCGTCAACGAGAGCGTCATAACTGCTCTTGGGGCGGGCACAGGGAGCGACCCCTCTGTGCGGCAAACGAGCATCGAGCGCACCCTCGCGCCGGTCATCGACTACGTTCAGAAGCTGCGACAGGCCGGCGCGACGAGCATTTCAATCGTCGGCACGAGCGCGCTTCGCGAGGCGCCGAACCGGGACGAGTTCATTGAGAGGGTTGAGCGGGAGACGGGCCTCAACGTTGAGGTGATAAGCGGCGAGGAGGAGGCCCGGCTGACGTTTTGGGGCGCGGCGCACGACCTTTCGACCCACGCGGGGCCAACTGTCGTGATGGACGTGGGCGGCGGCAGCACGGAGCTCGTTTTTGGCCGTCCGGGTGGGGCAAGGACTGGCGGGGCGACTCCACCCGAGCTCGGCGCCAGTCTCGCCATCGGCTCACTTACCCTCACGGATAGATTCGTTACGCGATATCCAATAAGCACCGTTGAGATGAAGCGATTAAGAGCCAGCATCCGCGACGCTCTGGCCGTTGAAAGCGTTGAAGAGCTCGTTGCACGGGTGAAGAGCGAGTCGGCCAGCCCGCTCTTGGTTGCCGTCGGGGGCTCGGCGACGACGCTGGTTGCGATGGAGCACGAGATTGCGCCCTACGTGCCCGCAAGGGTCCACAAGACGCGAATCTCGCGGGAGGTCATACTCAAGCATATCGAGAGGCTCGGGAAGATGTCGCTTTATGAACGTTATGCAGTTCCGGGCCTGCCAAGCGGTCGGGCGCCCGTGATTGACGCCGGGCTATCGATACTGCACGAACTCTTGGAGCTTTTTGGCGCGGATGCCATGACGGTCTCCGACAAGGGCCTCAGATATGGCGTCATCGTCCGTGACAGCCGGCCCCCGCACGCGTGGTGAGGCTCTCAAACCACAATTCGGTTGAGGGCTTGTCTCCGACCATACCGACACCAACATCTTGTGTTGGAAATCGGGCACAGGAAGGCTGTTTAATAATTCGCTGTGGGCCGGTAGGGGCGCGGTCTCTGACCCGCCCGCCTACATGAATCCCTGCGGATACGAGGCATCTTATCCCGAATAATTCAAGGCCGTGACTCTCGTCGGTGTAGGGCAGGCTTTCCGAGGCTGGGTCATAAGTCGGTGTCGGGCATCGTAGGGGCACTGCTTGCCGTGCCCTTCTCTGATCTGACTGAACCCATCAAGGGCGGGGCAAGCACCGCCCCTACAGACATCACTGCCCGTTGGGAGCCAAACTCCAGGCGTTTCGATCCAATAGAACACGGCCACATTGATCTTGACAATTGGCAGCATTTCTTGTATCATCTTTGTGCAAGTGAACGAAAGAACCTCCACGCGCCGACTTATGGGACAGCCTCTTCCAGCCTGCCAAAGACAGAGGCTCGCGCAACAGAGTGTTTCATGTGAGGGATACGGAGATCGCTGCAAAAGGCAGGCTGGAAAGCCCGCCCCACATCTCATCGCATCCTCAGTTTGTGAATAATACGGGTTATGCGACCATCAATTCGAAAGGGCGGGGCAAGCACCGCCCCTACACGGCGTTTACGCACGTCACACCACAATTGGTCAGCACCTCAAAAAGAGGCAGTTATCCGTGAGTGGCATGCGCTCAGACGTATTGCAGCCGATACAGGTCGTAGTAGATGCCGCGCCTCGTCAGGAGTTCTCGATGGGTGCCTTCCTCGCGGAGGCGACCCTTGTGCAGGACGATGATGCGGTCGGCGTGCTCTATTGTGCTGAGGCGGTGGGCGACGATGAGGCATGTTCGGCCCTTTGTCAGGTTGATGAGGGCCTCCTGAATGAGTGACTCGGTCTCCGGGTCGATGTTCGAGGTCGCCTCGTCCAGGACGAGTATTCTTGGGTCAAACGCCAGCACACGGGCGAACGCCAGCAATTGCTTCTCGCCGGCCGACAATGTCGCGCCTCGTTCAACAACAGGCTCCTCGAGACCTTTGGGGAGGCGGGAGATGAGGCGGTTTGCGCGAGCAATTTGGACGCTTTTTTCAACTGTCGCATCGTCGATGCCCGCCTCATTGAGCCTGATGTTGCCTCCGACAGTGGTAGAGAAGAGGAAGACGTCCTGCTGAACCACGCCGATCATCTTCCTGAGGTTTTCGAGCGAGAGTCGGGCGATGTCGGCACCGTCGATGAGTATCTTTCCCTTTTGGAGAAGGTAGAGGCGCGACAGCAGGCTTGTCATCGTCGTCTTCCCGGCGCCGGTCGCGCCGACTATCGCGAGCGTTTCGCCGGGCCTCACCTTGAATGAGACGTCCTTCAGGACCCAGTTATCGTCGCCGTAGGCGAACCAGACGTCCTTGAACTCAACGCTCGTGTCCCTCGGCGCGGATACTTCGGGCAGCGCGGCGATTCTCGGCTCCACGTCCCTGTCCAGCAGCTGGAAGATCCGCTCGGAGGACGCCATCGCGGCCTGGATGATGTTGAACTTCTCCGTCAAGTCGTGTATCGGCCTGAAGAACATCCTCATGTAAGCGATAAACGCGACGAATATGCCCAGCGTAACCTCATTTTGGACAACTCGGCCGCCGCCATACCAGATGATGAGCGCGACCGCCGTGTTGTTCAGAATCCAGACAGTGGGTCTGAAGACGGCCATTATCATTATCTGTTTCTTTCGCCATGAGAACACTTCGTGGTTGACGTCCTGGAACTTCTTGTCGATCCGCCCCTCCTGGCAGAACGCCTGTATCACGCTCATGCCGGAGATAAACTCCGCGAACGACGCGTTCATCTTGGCGATCTTGACCCTTATCTTGCGGTATGCGCTTCGCGCTTTTCTTCGGAACACGATCGACACGTATATGACTAGTGGCAGGATGGTGAACGCGACGAGGGCGAACTTCACGCTCATGTAGAGCATGACGCCGGCGATGGCCAGCAGCATCAGCACGTCCTTGATGATTGTAATGAGAATCGCGCCGAACATCTCCTCCAGCGTGGAGAAGTCGTTGGTGGTTCGGGTTACGAGTCGTCCGACCGGAGACCTGTCGAAGAACGCAAGAGGCAGCCTTTGGATGTGGTCAAACAGGGACAGCCTCAGGTCGAAAAGCGCCCGCTGGCTCGTGTATTGCATCAAATAGACGTGAGCGTAGAAGATGATGAAGTTGACGACGAGTATCGACAGGAAGATGACGCCCAGGGTCTTCAGGCCGCTCAGGTCTTTCCCACGCAGCGTGAGCAGGTCCCCGAGCGGCAGCTTGCTGAGCTTTTCGACCTCGACGTAGAAGCCACCATCGGATTCTGCGAAGGCATTCTTGCGACAGATATCCGCAACCTGCCGCCATTTGCTCGGCGGATAGTTGCTCTTCAGAATCAGATAGATGCGCTCGTCGCCGATCAGTCCTTTGTCTCCTAGAAGCTTGAGGTCGGCGGACAGCAGGTTGTTGGTCTGCGTGGTGTCGATAAGGAACTCGGTCTTCGATATGGGCACGAGCAAGTCCTTGTATTGCCGATAGAAGCGCTCACGAAGCGAGTTGTCTTCGAGCGTTATCATCTTGCTCGCGACCGCGATGTGCCGGTCGATGGCCAGCCGCGTCAGATACGGCAGCGAGACGTCGAATCCCGCGCTTATGATGACAAGGAACGCGCAAAGCGCGATGATCGGCCAATAAGGCTTGGCATACTTGAGCAGGCGCTTCATCAGGCGCCAATCGTAAGGCCGGTCTAGAGCATCCTCGGGGTAGTAATCGTCATTCATTTGCTATCCAAATAGTACGAACCACAGAGACACAGAGACACAGAGAAAGAGTCGCTAGCGCGGTGCCAGTCCGACTTGTCGTCCACTCAGTCAATCTGCGTAATCTGCGTAATCTGCGGACAGAACCTCTCATGAATCTCTCGCAAGCCTTTCCTCGATCTGCTGCTTGGCGAAGAGCGCCGCGTAGATGCCGCCCTCCTTGAGCAGCTTCTTGTGCGTGCCTCGTTGTTTCACCTGGCCTTCGTCGAGGACGATTATCTCGTCCGCCAGCTGCACCGCCGAGAGCCGGTGCGAGACGATTATCGTTGTGACATTCTCGATCGCATCCCTCAGGTTACCGAGTATCTGGGCCTCAGTCTCGGTATCGACGGCGGACAGGCAATCATCGAGGAGAAGGACGGGCGGGTTCTTTACTAGAGCTCTGGCAATGGCAACGCGCTGTTTCTGGCCGCCGGAGAGCATCACGCCTCGCTCGCCAACGATCGTGTCGTATCCGTTGGGGAAATCTGCAATGTCTTTGTCAATCGCCGACCTGCGCGCAAACTCCTTGACCGCAGACTCGTCAAGCTCCTCTTGGCCGAAGGCGATGTTCTCCCCGATGCTCTCTGAGAATAGGAAGGAGTCCTGCGGTACGTACCCGAAGAGCCTCCTTAAAGCGTGCGTTCTCAGCTTCCTGGCGTCCACGCCGTCAATGAAGAGCGTGCCCGGCGGCGGGTCGAATTCACGCAACAGGAGTCGGACGATCGTGCTCTTGCCCGCGCCTGTGCGGCCCACAATCGCTAACGTCTTGCCCGGCGCAACATCGAAACTGACATTTGAGAGGACAGGCGCGACGCCATCGCCGTAAGCGAAGGTCAGGTCCCTACACTCGATACGTCCAGGGCAGCTGGGCGGCTCGAAGGGGTTCGGCTCGTCAACGATCTCGGGCCTGACGTTCATAACGCGATTGATGCGCCCCATCGAGGCGGCGCCGCGTTGGAGCAGGTTTATCAACCATCCGAGGGCGATCATCGGCCAGGTCAGCGTCTCGAGGTACATCGAGAAGGCGAAGAAGCTGCCGACTGACATTTGGCCCAAGATGACGTCTGAGCCCCCCTTATAGAACGCTATGGCCATTGACAGGCCAGCCAAAAGCCATATAAGCGGCATGAACGCGCCCCAAATCCTGACAAGGCGCATGTTGTCCTTGACATAGTCCCAGCTGACATCCCTCACGCGGTCGAGCTCGCCCGCCTCCTGCCCGAACGTCTTGACGACCCTTATCCCCGCAAAGCTGTCCCTGATCTTCTCGGTCATGTCCGAGACGCGCGCCTGAACCACCTCGAAGCGAGAATGGACCATGCGTCCGAACTTGATGACGACGACCGTCAGAATCGGCAGCGGCAGCAGCGCGTAGAGCGCCAGGCCGGCGTTGATATAGATCATCATCGCAATCGCGGCAGCCGCGAAGAGAAAGCCGTCGATCATCGTGATAATCCCCATCCCGCAGGCGAGCCGGACCTTCTCCGTGTCGTTCGAGATGCGGGCCATCAGATCGCCCGTTTTGCTGTGCTGGAAGAATCGCTGCGAGAGCGTGAGTAGGTGGCTGAAGAACTTGCCGCGAATCTGCTCGGAGATACGCTCAGCGGTAACAATCAGAAAGAAGAACCAAAAGAACCGACTGATCGCCATTATTAGGCCGATGACGAACACTGCAACGGCGAAGAGCGGAATGTCCGACAGGTGGATTGTTCCCGCCGTCATGAGGTCAACGAGGCGCCGGATGATCAGCGGCGTGATGAGTTGCACTGCGTCAACGATGAGCAGGGCGACGATTCCCCACATCGTGTAGCGCCGGTACTGCCAGAAGTAGGACGCGATAGCCCGAAGCGACTCGCGCTTCTCGCGCCTCGCGCTTCTGTTCTTTACTCGTGAGTCGTGCTTCATCGTCCTTCCCAAGACAGGCTTTACTTGTCTTGGGGCATCCTATAGCGGCATCGACCGCTTGTAAAGCGGGGCCTCTTGGCCCGAAAATCAGATTGCTATCAGTGGATGCGTCGGGTCAGACCGGCTTGGCGAGTTTAGAAGGCAATTGAGGCAGCGAGATTTGGCTGAGGAGTTGCACCAGATGGGTGCTTTGGAGTGCGGTGGCTTGACACCGCTTTGGCTCGCCGCGGCCTGACCCGGCGCCCGCTTCGATTGATCATTCAGGGTTGCTGAAATCGTCCATTCACCGCCAACAAAGCACTTCTGGGAAGGCGGTGCCAGGTCACCGCCAATGAAAGCGGCGTCAGGCCGCCGCACTCCAAATGGTCCCCTCCTGTCCGTATCAATCTGGTTATGGGGGCTTGGCCGGGTTTCACCCTGGATCGCAGGTAACTTTGGGTCGTAGCCTTGGTCCCCGCAAATCGGTACACGCTTACCGTTTAGACGGGCTCGGGCATACTTCAAACTGACGGGGCCCTTGTCGCCCGGCTTTAGCCGAGGCGACGAAAAGGCGCCGTTGTGTAGGGGCGATTCACAAAGCGTCAGCGCGACGGAATGTCAAGTCGCCCCTTATGTGTTCGATACGATGAGGCTAGGGCGGCTCGTGAGCCGCCCCTACATGCCCCGTGCATACTTATGCGCAGCATCGCTTTATCTCAAGGGATGATCCCTTTCAACGGCTGCGGGTACTTTCAGCCCCGTCACCCCTTCTTAATCATCAACTTCCTCGTGGCCGGAGCTGACCAGCTACCGTCGTCGTCCTGAACCTCGAACGAGATCGTGTGTCTCCCGACGGAGAGACCGCTGGTAGTGAAGTCCGCAAGGTCGCTGAGAAACCCGTCGCGGTTGGAAGTCCACTTATAGGCAACGACGTCCCCGTCGCTGTCCGTGCCCGAACCAATGAAGTGAACCTCCTGGCCTTCTGTCGCGGGATTCGGGTCGATCAAATCGATTTGAGCGGTCGGCGGCGTGTTCTCGCCCTCACCCGCGATGATCTCCAACGTGTCTGTGGCTGGCTCGGACCAGGCGCCGTCGTCGTCCTGAACCTCGAACGAGATGGTGTGCGTGCCTACCGTGAGCTCAATGGCCGGCTTAGAGAAATCCTCATCGGTGCTGAGGACCCCCCCCTCGAGGTTGGAAGTCCACTCATAGGCAACGACGCTCCCGTCGCTGTCCGTGCCTGAACCACTGAAGACAACCGTATGCTCGCCCTGTGTCGCCGGATTTGGCTGAATCGAATCGATGTAAGCGGTCGGCGGCGTGTTGTCGCCCTCACCCGCGATGATCTCCAACGTGTCTGTGGCTGGCTCGGACCAGGCGCCGTCGTCGTCCTGAACCTCGAACGAGATGGTGTGCGTGCCTACCGTGAGCTCAATGGCCGGCTTAGAGAAACTCGCCTGGGTGCTGAGGACCCCCGCCTCAAGGTTGGAAGTCCACTCATAAGCAACGATGTCCCCGTCGCTGTCCGTGCCTGAACCACTGAACACAACCGTATGCTCGCCCTGTGTCGCTGGATTCGGTGTTATCGAATCGATAACAGCAGTCGGCGGCGTGTTCTCGCCCTCGCCCCCCAGGCCCGCAACGTTGAGCAGCGGCTCCGGATTCGCGTCAGGGTCGCCCGTGAAGCCTTTCTCGCCATCTTGCGGGACGCTGTAGATATCAATCAAAGCCTGGCGAACTGCCGCAACGTCAGCCGCATTTGTGGGCTTGCCATTGACCCAAATGTTGCGATTGACCGAAATGTACAGGGCCGCGGCGCCCGCAACGTGAGGTGAGGCCATACTCGTCCCGCTTCCAGTCTCGTAGCCGTCTCCTAGATAGGTTGAGTAGATGTCAACGCCCGGGGCCGCTAGGTCGATTGCGGCGCCGGGAGAATTAACCGGATTGCCTTTGACAACACTTCGGCTGAAGTTGCTGAACGATGCGAACGTGTCATCGGCTCCGTAACTTGTTGCCTCACCACCACCGCCCGGTTGCCCGTCAGAATCAGCCATAGCCGACACAGCCGCTACTTCAGGGTAAGCCGCAGGAATAATATCGTCTCTGGTTCCGAACTTGCGATCACGACCATAGACATCTCTCCTGTCATTGCCAGCCGCCACGGCGTAGAAGACACCAGCAGCGACGCTGTTTTGGAGAGCGAGGCGGAGAGAATCAAGTTTCCCGGTCCCACTCAGGCTCATATTGGCAACGTCGATCTCGTCGGCACGCTCGGTCACCCAGTCTATCCCAGCGATGACCCAGGAAAAGTCTCCGGAGCCTGTGCTATCGAGCACTTTCACTGACCACAGCCTGGCGCCGGGGGCCACGCCAACCACGCCGATGCCATCGTCAATAGCGGCTGCGGTCCCTGCAACATGGGAGCCGTGGCCGTTGTCATCGTTGCCGTCCGGATTCTCACCTTTTGTGTTCGTGAAGTTGGCACCGCGATAACAATTGAGGTCCCGATGTGTGCTGATGCCAGTATCTATGATGGCGATATCCACATCCATGGGATCATCGTAGCCATCAATCTTGGCCGCCGGACTCGAATCAGCGTCAATGCGATCGACGCCCGTGGGAGTCTCCTGCTGTATGGCATAGGCAATTCTATCAGGCTCAATGAATCTGACCCGGGGATCGGATTCCACGGCCCACAGCCTCTGGGCGGGAATGTGTGCGGAGAAACCCTTCAGCGCTACGCGATAGGTGTGGCCCACAATCAACCCATGCCGAGCTGATAGCTCGTGAGCCACATCTGCCGGATTAGCCACGTCATCATGTAGAACAATGATGAACTGACCGGGAACGATTTCGCTTGACTGTGGCGCGGTTCGGACTGATGAATCAGCCGCAACCACAAAGGCCAGCGTCAAGACCAGAAACGAGACCATAGCGATCTTCTTCATTTGTTTTCCTCCTTCAGGAAATAAGTCTCTCTCGACTAAAAAAGCAAAGGCGGCCTGTGCATTTGCTGGAGTGGCGACGAATGAGCTCGCCGCCTCGCTATTTGCTGTTTGGTGATTAACGTCCGCTGAACTTCTACCTCAAGGCATTACCCCTTTCGCTATTCGCCTTCATTTCTGAGGCTGCTTCGCCTACAGCTTAAGAAAACTCTAAGTGGGGAGAGTTTTGGCGAGCGAATCAGCAGGAGCGACCTTCGAGAGCACTAGGAGCACGTATCACACGAGCCCGAGCTTCAGAAAGGCAACTGTGTCTGAACGCTCTTTGCTACCTGTGTTACAAAGAGCTCAACCCGCCCAAAGACTCCCACACTCACAGTTCAGCGCAGAACATCTGCCATGTCAAGGGTTTTTTCTTGGAGGAGTTCTCCGAAAGAACGGGAATCCTCCTTTTCAGCCGACGTTGGCCGCGCGGTGAATTCCAAGTTAGGGGTGGGGATGCCCGGCAGATCGGGCGGCCAGCCCTTGACCTACACGGGCGGGTCTTCAGACCACGCCCTACATGAATTTCCTTTTCTCCCCCTATTCGGTGAACTCCCACTCACACGAGGCGATGTTGCTGGCGAAGTCCATGCTACCCGCGTGGGTCAACGCCGCATGCCAGCGATATGTGCCAGCCGGTAAGTCTGGCAGCGTCAAGCTGAACGGCTCGTAGTGCAGGTATGTGTCCGCCGGTATGTCAACGTTGGACACGAACGGCGTCATCGACGTCCCAAACGACGGGTAGAAGAGCAGACTGCCCGATGGGGTCTCAAGAGCGAGGTACAAGTCGATAGCCTGACCGTGGCCCGTCGACCCCAGGTCGATCAACGCTGCGATCGAATCCCCAGCCGAATAGCGCTGCTCTTTCACCGCGACGGACAGCCAAATATCAGGTGCGCCGTCCCTATGGAGCACGTAGAAGCCTTCTATAGGTGACAAGGGGCCTGTTGGCCGGGTGGCGACCCAAATGTCGTCGCGCGAATCAATCAGCAGGTCTGCGATCCAGATGAGCGCGGCATCGAATGGAAATTTGTAGTATGACCAGTTCTGTCCGTCAAACGTAACGATCGCTCGGAACGGTTTCAAATCTCCAGCGCACACAAGCTCGCCGCTGCTTGATATGGAAATAGGTCCATGTGCCAGAACGGGGTATCCCTCAGGTGGCCCGGCGTAAACGAACTCATCGCCCTCTAACCTCTCCACACTATGAATAGGAAGTGATGGGTAGCCAAACTCCTCGTATTCTCCCATCCATCTAGCTTGCCCGAACCAAATAGTCCCATCAGGGCCTTCGGCGAGAGTTCCCCTTCGCCCCGGAAACGTTCTGAGGACTTCTCCCGTATCGTTGATTTCGTAGAGGCAACGGTCGGGCAGGCCCAAACTGAACCAGATATGGCCATCGCTAGAGACGAAGAGATGCCGAGGGGTCTGCCACATCCAAGGGTCATCTATCCACGGCGGAGCTAAGACTTGCTCCTTTTCTCCTGTTAGAGGATCATACGAGACAATCCCCTCAAAAACCGAGCCCACCCAGAGGCGGCCGTCGGGACCACAATCAATGCCGCTCACCGTGTACGCGACTTCGAATCCTTTCTGCCATAGTCCGTCTTGCAGAAAACCACAACCCTGGACGTTACAAGAGGACCAAATGGTCCCCCGAGCATCCTCACAGATACCGTATACCCCATATGGGCAGAAACGGACCCCCTCATCCCATGTAAGCAGCTCGCCGTCTATGTACTGGTTCAGCCCACAGCACGAGTGAGCGCTACAGTCCATCCCCATCCAGATCGACCCGTCTGCACTCTCATACAGACTGTGCGCGCGAAAGTGAATCAAGCCATCTTCTTCCGTGAAATTCTCCCACTCAAACCCGGCAGACGGATGGCTCAGCAGAAGCAGAGCCATCACGTTGATGACCAAAACCAAAACAACAGCATTCCTTACTCTCATCAAAACAACCTCCTTCTATTAATCATAGTTACTCCCTTTCTACTTTCGTAGGTTGTGGCCAAAACTCAAACATCATACACCGTTTGAAGTGTTTAGGAATAAGAGAAATGGCCTGCCTCTGTGACAACTACGGGTGTTCTGCCGTCTCTTCAGTGCGTGCGCCGAACGAATACAGTGCGAGCGCGGGAATTAGGGCCTGCGAGGTCGGACGGTGAGGCGCCTCGCAAACCCGACTCAAATCGTTTTATCGAACGAGCCTATCATGAGCGCCTCCAAGAGAGTTTCCATCGGCCGGACGGACACTCCAAACGCAATCTGCGCAAAAACTAGGCATTGATAGTACCGGTGTTTTCGGGATTGTCAAGCTTTTTTTCAGTTGGAAGCCGAAGGTCAACATAGGAGGGTTGATCTTGCATTCCGCGTGGCCTCTTCGTGGTTCTTCGCGTCCTTCGTGGACCGATTCATCTGCGGGCGGGCCTGAGACCGCGCCCCTACATGAATTCCCTTTTTCCTTTTCTCCCATTGTCCTTTTGTCCCGTTTCCCCAATGGGGGAACTCCTATCCACCTACAGCTTGCGAGCACAGAGCAGATACACTATCTTGATATGAGGTCAATTAACAGACGGTAAGGAGTGAGGAACGCCTGTGACGATTCAGTGTCCCGAATGCGGCTGCGCCAACACGGATGAGGCGACGAATTGCACCGATTGCGGCTGCCTGCTTATAACGGACGATGACGAGGACACAAAGACCGACATTGCGCTGCCGTCCTTTAAGAAGGGCGTGAAGGTTGGCGGTCGGTATGAGATAGTCTCTGAAGTTGGCAAAGGCGGCTTTGGTCGGGTCTTCCGCGCCGTTGACTTAGAGACTGAGGAGCTCGTTGCCCTGAAAGTCCTCAAACCCTCTCTCACGAGCGACGAACAAGTTCGTGCGCGGTTTTTGGGCGAGCTCAAGATGTCGAGGCGCGTGGTGCATCCAAACATAATCCGCCTCACCGACATTCTGGAGGTTTCCGGACTACTTGTCTTGGTGATGGAGTTCGTCGAGGGGATGAGCCTGAAGCAGATGGTCCGGCGCGAGGGACCTTTCGACGTTGAGTTGGCCTACACGATAATCTCTCAGGTCTGCCTGGGGCTTGACGCGGCGCATCGCGTCGGGGTCGTTCACCGGGACGTAAAGCCGCAGAACATCCTGATCACCAAGAATCTTGGGGTCAAGATAGTTGACCTGGGGCTTGCGCGCCACCTGGGCGGCACGTCCGTCTCACAGACCGGGGTGATAATGGGGACGCCCGACTACATGTCTCCGGAGCAGGTTCGCGGCAAAAGCGTCGAGGCCAGATCGGACATCTACTCGCTTGGCGTGGTGATGTATGAGATGTTCACCGGCAAAGTACCGTTTTCAGGGGATTCATCGGTGGCAGTACTCCTCGCTCATTTGAGGCAGGCTCCAGAATCACCGATGAGGGTGCGACCGGATCTGCCTCCCTGGGTCAACTACATGATACTCAAAGCGATGGCGAAGAAGCCAATCCAGCGATTTAACAAGGCCACGGAGCTTCTCAAGTATTTCGAGAAGAGTATGGCTGAGGCCAAGCTGGAGGAGAAAGTCGAGAGGCGGGATGTGAAGCACATAAGGGAGAAGGCGCCTCCAGAAGTCAAGCTTCCGTTCCCGGCCCGGGGAGACTCAAAGAAGAAGCTGCGTGTCGTTTCCACCGTGTTAATAGCCTCCATCGCAGTTCTGACGATCGTCGCGGTCGTGGCGCTTCGGACGCATTTGGAGAGCTCAGAAAGGGTGCAAGCCATCATCAGCTCCGCAAAAGAGCACGAGAGGCGGCTGGATTACTACGGCGCGTGCGAGGTTTACATTGAGGGGACGCGGGAGATTCCGGGCTCAATTCCGCTCTATCTGCGAGCGGCGATGGCTTATGTACAATACATCTCACAGGAGCATCCTTTGCCGCTTGTGTTGTCGCTTCTGGTGGTTCTTGGCCTGCTTCTTGCCCCTCTTTTCTTGATACAGCGGAAACTCAGGCGTTGAGGCGTAAATGACGCCAAGAGCCCCGGTCGCAATTGTCCGCTGTGAATCGTATGAGGCCCAGTCGCTAGGTTCTGCGATTGCCAAAGCCTGTGAACTCATCGGGTTTGAGAAGCTGGACGCCTACGTCGGCAGGAATGTGTTGGTTAAGATTAACCTTCTAAACGGGGCCAGTCCGGATGCCGCCGCCAACACGCACGTTCAGTTCACACGCAGCGTCATCAGGTATTTGAAATCGCATGGCCTCAATCCTGTGGTCTCCGATTCTTCCGGCACGTTTGAGGATACTAAGGGCTGTTTCGAGCGATCGGGCTATGCCGCGATGTGCAGGCAAGAAGGAACATCGATACTCCCGCTTTCCCAGGACGGCTATAAGGAGATTGAGATTCTGGGCGGCAAGCAAGTCAAATCGGCCCTCGTCTCCCGGCTCTTCCTCGAAGCCGACCTTGTCATCTCGCTGCCCAAGGTCAAAACCCACGTCCAGACCGTGTTCACCGGGGCAGTCAAGAACTTCTTTGCGGTTCTACCCCCTTCGGAGCGGCGCCGGTTTCATCGGCTCAGTAGATACGAGGCCTTTAGTGAGTCGATTGTTGACCTATATTCGTCAGTCGGCAAGGGGATAGCATTGATGGATGGGGTTGTCGGGATGCAGGGCTACGGCCCCTCGTCGGGAAGCGCTCGAAAACTCGGCCTTGTGCTTGCATCCAAAAACGCCGCCAACCTAGACGTCGTCGCCTGCGAGGCGATCGGCCTTTCGTCCGACAGAGTCCACACTGTAAAGGACACGATAGCACGCGGCATAGCCGCCCAGCTCGATCAGCTAGAAGTCTTGGGCGAGAAGCTCTCAGAGGTTGAGCGGGGATTCGATATTCCAACTCGGCTTCTGTTAAGGGCGAACCCCATAATAGAGAGGCTAACAGATATTGCCCTGGGCCTCCATAGAAGCGTGCTTGAGGTGCAGCCCGCCAAATGCACAGCCTGTGGGCACTGCCGTAACATCTGCCCCGTGGGCGCCATAACGATTGACAAACATTGCCGAATAAACTATTCAGACTGTATAAAGTGTTATTGCTGTTTCGAGGTGTGCCCGTGCGGTGCGATCATGCGTAAACAGTCATTTGGGGGTCGTGTTCTGCGAAGGCTTAGAGGGAGAAGGCAAAAGGGCTAGGCGCAATTGAAAGGGTCCGACCTTGTCCAGGAGATTTCGCAGCGAACGTTGCTGCCAGTTGATCAGGCCAAGCCGATGGTCGAGGTCTTCTTGACGGCCGTCAAAGAGGCTCTTCAGAACGGGCGCAGGGTCGAGTTCAGAGGATTTGGCTCTTTCGTTGTCAGGGATTACAAGCCTTGTTCGAGAAGAGACCCTGGAACGGGTGAGACGGTTCTGGTTGGGCCGAGGCAGAAGGCGATTTTCAAGCCGAGCCGGCTCTTGATCAATCGCCTCAACAGCGGGAGTTCTTTAAGCGGGGATGACGACAGCAATTCAGAGTCAAGATAGTCTAGTAGTTCTACGTAGAGATTTGAGATACTATTTGCGTCAGGCCATGAATGTTGGTGTTTGTTTCAGCACAATCCGATTGGTCTGGCTTCTTAGGAGGGTGATATGAGATTTGTAGCCGCAGCCACGGACTTTTTGAGGGGGTTGCAGGATATTCAGGGGATTGCAGGCCAGCGGAGTATCAACCCGATGCTTTCCGAGACGCTTCTTGAGACGACAGACAACGGGATTACTATTTACGCCACGGACCTGACGGTTTCGGTTCAGGAAGCGGTAAAGGCTGACGTCGCAAGAGGTGGTTCAATCGTCGTGCAGGCCAAAAAGATCTTTGAGATAGCAAGACAGCTTCCGGAGGAAAAGGTTACGGTCGAGACGCTCGACGGCAACTGGCTCAAGCTGTCGTCGGGCCACGCCACGTTCAAGATCGTGGGACTTCCGGCCGAGGAGTTCCCGCCGATGCCGGAGTATGACCCGTCGTGTCTATCTGAGATCAACTTCGCTGCGCTGAAGTCGGCGTTTGCAAAGATCATCTCGTCGATGTGCGAGAACGACGCCCGAAGGTACCTCAACGGTGGCCTGATGGAGCTTGGCGCGGAGGAAGGCTCAATCTTTGTCTCGACCGATAGCCATCGGCTGTCGTATAAGGTCTCAGACATAGGTTACAAGCACGAGGGTGAGAAACCCGTCCAGCTGATTATCCCGAGGAAAAGCATTGAAGAGATAATGCGGTTGTTTTCTGACGATGACGCCGTTCAGATGGGCCTCGACAGGCGCCGGCTCCTGTTCAAGAGCGATAGGCTCACGTTCCTGTCCACACTGATAGACACTGACTATCCGGACTACCGCGCGGTGATCCCTAAGTCCTGGAACGTCAAAGCAAAAGTGTCCCGCGAAGGCCTCGACACTGTATTGAAGCGCGTCTCGGTCTGCTCAGACCCCAGGACTCATCGGGTCCGCTTCTTCTTCAAAGAAGGGGCCATAACACTCGTCGGCGAGGACGCCGAAATCGGCGAGGCGATTGACGAGATTGAAGCGGAATATGAGGGCGAGGGCTTGGCCGAGCTCATCCAGAAGCAGAAGCAAGAGCGAGAGGCAAGCCGCGTCCCGGGCGAAGAAGCAGTGATTGAACCAGAATACGAGGACCGTCTGGAGGTTGACTACAACGCCATGTTCTTCGAGGAAGCGCTCAAGATCATCGAGACGGACAAGGTTGTCTTTGAGCTCACGGAGCCGACATCTGGTTGCGTTTTGAAGCCCGACGAGGATGAGCCGACCCAGCTCTGCATCGTAATGCCAATGGGCCGGTAGCCCAGGACAAGAGAATGCGCCTCCTTTTCAGGCGTATTGTGAAGCGTGGGGCCAATGAGCACCTCTGACCAGAAAGCGCAGCACATCGCCGGCCAGCGGGTAGTAGTGCTCGATTTCGGCTCGCAATATACTCAGCTGATAGCAAGGAGAGTTCGGGAGAGCCGCGTTTTTTCCGAAATACTCCCCTACAACGCGGACGCATCGACGGTTCTTTCAGACGGCGTCAAGGGCATAATCCTCTCCGGCGGCCCGGGGAATATCTCCTCTGACGAGGCGCTGCTCCCGGACAAGCGAGTTCTCGGTGCGCCGGTGCCGATACTCGGTATCTGCTACGGGATGCAGCTTCTGTGTTCGCATTTCGGCGGCGAGGTCAGCCGGGCATTGCGTCGGGAATACGGCGGCGCTCAGCTGTCGATACTGCATAAGGACGATCTTTTCAAGGGGATTCCCGGGGGCGGCGGGGTTGAGACGAAGGTCTGGATGAGCCACGGCGACCGTGTTGAATCTCTCGGACCTAACCTGAAGGCAATCGCAAAGACCGCAAACTCACCCAACGCCGCTATCCGGCACACCCGAAAGCCGATATTCGGTGTTCAGTTCCATCCCGAGGTTGCCCACACGCCTGATGGGCAGAAGATACTGCGCAATTTCTTATTCGAGATATGCAAGTGCGAACCGACCTGGACCCCAGAATCGTTCATCGAACAGGAGATCAGAAAATGCAAGGAGCTCGTCGGTGACGGAAAGGTCGTGTGCGCCACTAGCGGGGGCGTGGACTCCACCGTTGTGGCGGTGCTTCTCGCTAGGGCCATCGGCGCCAATCTCATCGCGATATTCGTCGATAATGGTCTCTTGCGCAAAAGCGAGGCGAAGGAGGTCGCAAGGATTCTCAGAGCTGACCTCGGAATCAACCTGACAGTCGTGAGCGCACGAGAGCGTTTTCTCTCCTCGCTGCGCGGCGTTTCGGACCCACAGGAGAAGCGCAAAATAATCGGCAACCTCTTCATCGAGGTCTTTGAGGAGTCGGCCAGTCCGCTTAAGGACTGCGAGTATCTTGCTCAGGGCACGCTCTATCCCGACGTGATCGAGAGCGTCTCAGTAAGAGGCCCTTCTGCACTCATTAAAGGCCATCATAACGTGTGGGGCCTGCCCGAACGGATGAGGCTCAAGCTCATTGAGCCGCTGCGGGAGCTCTTTAAGGACGAAGTCAGGCTCATCGGCAAGGAGCTCGGCATTCCGGACCGCTTGATCATGAGACAGCCCTTCCCGGGACCGGGGCTTGCTGTCCGGATCATCGGCCCTATCGCGCCTCCTCAGCTCGCCGTCTTGAGAGAGGCGGACGCCATCGTGAGGGAGGAGATCGAGAGGGCTGGACTGATTGATGACCTGTGGCAGTGGTTCGCGGTTCTGCTGCCTGTGAAGAGCGTCGGCGTTATGGGCGATGAGCGGACCTACGAGAATGCTGTCGCTATCCGCGTCGTGGAGAGCCTCGACGCCATGACCGCTGACTGGGCAAGGCTGCCCTACGACGTTCTTGCGAAAATCTCCAGCCGCATCATAAATGAAGTCGAGGGGGTCAACCGCGTCGTCTATGACATCAGCACAAAGCCCCCGAGCACGATTGAGTGGGAATAGGTCAAAGGCCGCGGAAACGTCGAAGGGCAGAAGCATGAACGGAGCAGACTATGCTGAAGTATTTCACTCTTGACTATTGGGAGGATGAGGGCTGGTACGTCGGAAGGTTGAAAGAAGTTCCGGGTGTTTTCAGTCAAGGGCGCTCTTTAGAAGAGCTAGAAGAGAACATTGAAGACGCGTTTCGCCTGATGTTGGAGGACGGACTGGAGTTGACCGGCGAGGTCCAAACCAAACAAGTGGGGATTGAGGTCTGAAGCGTCTGGTCCTGATTCGACAGCTTGCAGATGCCGGGTGCCATCTGAAGCGGCACGGCAAGAAGCACGACCTCTTCGTCAACCCGAGGAACGCGAAAACAGCTCCTGGGACATGCCCTTGCTTGATATTGTGTGCGGCTGAGCGGATGATACATCGGATCGTTAGAATAATGAGCTGAAGGGCTATCAGAGGGCCCAAGATTCAGGCTGATCATTTCGGCCAAAAGATGAAGGGATAGGAGCATGGCAGAGCTATCAGGACTTGAAGGCCTCAATCCAAGAGTCATAGAGGTCCTAAACCCGTATTGCCAGGAGATTATCTCGCTCCACGGCGACAATCTCAAATCGATCGTTCTTTACGGCAGCGCAACGGGCGCCGACTTTGTGGCCAAGCGCTCGAACGTCAATCTGATGATAGTCCTGAGCGAGGTGACCCAGGCCGCGCTCAAAAAGAGCCTCAAAACAGTGGCCAAGGGCAGAAAGAAGGGCATCGTCGCGCCTCTTCTCCTGGACGAGGAGCACATCCGCCGGTCGGCCGACGTTTTCCCGATAGAGTTCCTCGACATACAGGAGAATCACGTCGCGCTCTTTGGCAAAGACCCCTTTGCGAGCCTCGAGATAGACAAAAGCAACGTACGGCTCCAGTGCGAGCACGAGCTGAAGGGCAAGCTGATCCGCGTCCGGCAGGGCTATCTCGAACGAGGTCTTTTGAAAAGGGACATCACCGCACTGCTGGTCGAATCGCTGACCTCTTTCATCCCGATCTTCAGGAACATGCTCCGGCTGAAAGGTCAGGACCTTCCGAGAACGAGGCGCGAAGTCATCGAGAAAACAACCCAGGTCTTCGGGGTTTCTTCAAGCCCGTTTCTCAAAACACTCGGGTTCAAGGAGGGCGTGAAGGCGCCCGACGCCAAGACGGTCGATGAGATATTCGCGGACTATCTGACGCAGCTCGACAAGCTGGCAATCGCGATCGACGAGCTATGAGCCCGGGCATGAAACGTTCCAACAAGCGCCTCGTCAAAACGGTAATCTTCTGCCTGCTGCTAGCCGCGTCTATTGTGCTGGCCGGAAGCGTGAAGTTCCCCCAATACACGGGCTACGTCAACGATTACATCGGCCTTATCAAGCAGTCCGACAAGGCCAAGCTGACGGCGCTGCTTTCTGAGCTCGACAAGAAGACAACAGCGCAGGTCGCTGTCGTGATGGTGAAGACGACGGCTCCTTTGGACCTTGAGACGTATTCGGTTGACCTCGCTCAAGAGTGGGGCATCGGCCGAAAGGGCAAGGACAATGGCGCCCTGATCTTGATAGCCAAAGACGACAGGAAGATGCGCATAGAGGTTGGCTACGGACTTGAGCCGAAGCTCACGGACGGGATGGCGGGACGGATCATCCGCGAGTATTTCAGTCCGCATTTCAAGGAGGGCAGATTCGGTTACGGAACTGTAGTCGGGACAACCGCCGTAGCCAATCACGTTGCATCGATCTACGGCGTGAAGCTCGCAAGCGCTGGGGCCCTGCCCAAGGTTGGTACCCCACGTGCAGCGCGGCGGGGCTTCGGATGCGGCGCGTTAGGGTTCCTGCCGCTTCTTATCTTGCTAATGCTTTTCCGGGGCTTCGGGCGGTTCTTTCTATTGGGCTCGCTTCTGGGGATGGGCCGTAGAGGCGGGTTCTGGTCCGGGGGTGGCAGCTCCGGCGGTTTCGGAGGCGGATTCGGCGGCTTCGGGGGAGGTTCATTCGGAGGCGGCGGCGCCTCAGGGTCCTGGTAATGAAGCTGTCTTTGATAACGGCCAATAATCGCCTACCCGCGATGTAATTGAAGCAAGGAGAGATAGATGTATATGAGCAAAGGTCTCAAGGTATTTCTTATCATCATTGCCGTCCTCTTGGTGACCCTATTCATTGCCGGGGGATGGTTTGTCAGAGGCTACAACAGAGTCGTGTCGCTCGACGAGGGCGTCTCCGAGGCGTGGGGCCAGGTTGAGACGCAATTGCAGAGGCGCTACGACCTCGTGCCAAACCTGGTCGAGACGGTCAAGGGATACGCGAAGCACGAGAAGGAGGTGTTCACCGAGATCACAAAGGCAAGGGCCAGGGTCGGGTCTGCCCAAACCATCCCGGATAAAATAGCGGCAAACAACAACCTCACGTCCGCGCTTGCGCGGCTTCTGGTCGTCGTCGAGAATTACCCCGACCTCAAGGCCAGCCAGAACTTCCTCAACCTCCAGGATGAGCTGGCGGGTACCGAGAACCGCATCGCCGTCGCCAGGCGCCGCTACAACCTTGCCGCCAAGGAACTCAACACGTTCATAAAGGGCATCCCAGGCGTCATCTTCGCGCGAATAAGAGGCACAGAAGAGGCAACCTACTTCGAGGCGCCGAAGGAGGCCCAAGAGGCGCCCGGCGTGAAATTCTAACGACGGCGCAGCGGCGACCTTCGCCCCCGGGTGAGCGGAACGCGACGTGTAGGGGTCCTATGCGCCACAGGGTTATAATTGTATGCTGTGCTGTGTAGGGGCGTGGTCTCAGACCCGCCCTTTCGAATTGATGGTCGCATAAGATG
>CBDVDH010000004.1:0-99180 GCA_965372715.1 uncultured bacterium
TTCGGACGTTCGATCACATCAGAGAAGGGCGGGGCAAGCACCGCCCCTACGTAACATTAATGTAGGCCGGATCCTACAATGCGACCTATGCGACTAAGGGTTAGTTATTGGCGGAAGGCCGCGATCGCCGCAGCGGGCGGCGTCCTGCTCGCCTTGGCGTTCCCGCGATTCGAGCTTTTTTATCTCGTCTTCGTAGCGCTCGTTCCGCTGTTCTTCGTTCTAAGGAGCGAGAAGGGCCTCAGAGCGTTCAGTCTGGGCTTCATAACAGGCTTTGTCTTCTACCTTATCTCGCTGTTTTGGATAACTGAGGCGCTGAGCAACTACAGCGCCCTGGGCTTCTTCTCGAGCGTGCTCATCCTGCTGTTGCTCGTGGCCTACCTGTCCGCGCTCGTTGGGGTTTTTGCCAACGTCGTCTCGTTTTGTCGTCTGGACGGCTGGGGCGCCATTCTTGTCCCGATGTTTTGGGTCGCAATCGAGTTCACGAAGGCGAAGGTCTTGAGCGGGTTCCCCTGGAACGAACTGAGCTGGGCGCTCTATCGGCAGACAACGCTCATCCAGATAGCGGACGCCCTGGGCAGCTATGGGGTCTCTTTTGGGATTGTCCTGGTCAACTGGCTCGTTTTCCTTCTTCTGGCAAGGCTCGTCAGACAGCGCGTGGAGCTTGGATGGGGAAGGATTCTCGCCGCGATAGCTCTTGTTCTCGTTTTCGCCTGGGGCTACGGCAGCGGCAGGCTTTCGACGTTCCCGCCATCCTCAGCGTCGATCAAGGTGGGGATCATCCAACCGAACATCCCGCAGGCAATGAAGCTGAGCGGGCGATTCATGCAACAAATGCTCGAAACATACGCGCAGCAGGCCGGCGAGCTTCAGGCCAAGGGCGTCGATGCGGTGGTTCTACCGGAAGCTGCGATCAACCACGCCTACAATGTGCGTCCGACCTCTCAATCGTGGGTCAAAAGGACGTTCAGCGACAATGGATGCACCGTCCTATTTGGCGCGTTGGCGAGTCAAGACGGCCGGTTCATGAATTCCGCGTATGTGGTGGACCCTGAGAGCCGGACGCACAGATACGACAAGGTCCACCTCGTGCCGTTCGGCGAATACGTCCCGCTTTCTTGGCTCTTAACCTTTGTTGAGGCGATAGCCGGTCACCAGGGCTCGCTGACCAAGGGGCCAACCCACTCCATTCTTCCGCTGGGCGACCTTTCCATTGGGGTGCCGATCTGCTACGAGATCGTGTTTCCCGAGATCTCCAGGGAGTTCGTGAAGAACGGTGCCGAGCTAATCTGCACGCTCTCAAACGACGCGTGGTTCGGTAGGACGTCCGGTCCTTATCAGCACTTCGCGGCCACAGTCTTTCGGGCCATCGAAAACCGAGTCCCGGTCCTTCGGTGCGCGAACTCCGGCGTATCCGGCCTCGTCGATGCCACCGGCAGAATCAGGCTTGAGACACCCATCTTTGTCAGGCGAACCGATGTGGTCGAAGTGCAGATCGCGAAACAGACGAGCGTGTTTAGGGAAGTTGGGGAGCTCTTTGCGTATCTTTGCCTCGCCGGCTCAATACTGGTTGGCGTAAATGGCGCCTGCAGACTTCGCCATAGTAAGTCGCAGAGCTACGTCGGCTGAAACCGAATCGGACCTACTTCGAGGCGGCGCCTCGGTCTTCGTGTTTTCGGCTTTGTGGCCTGAAAAGGTCCTTGATCGGCACGGTCGGGGACATCGAGGCGATGGCGTGTTTGAAGATCATCTGCTGCTCGTTGTCGCCGTTCAGAATGATCGTGAACTTATCAAAACCCTGGATGCAGCCTGAGAGCCGGTCCCCGTTGACCAAGAGAACCGTTACGGGGATACTCCGGATCCTTGCCAGATTCAGAAAAGCGTCCTGTATATTGATTGAAGGATTTGTCATCCAGAATGGAGCCTCTTATCACCTCGATGTTATGGACTGCAAACTGCCCATTGAGCGCACATGATGCTACAATAGCTCACGCGAATCCCGGTTGCAAGACTTTTTTGCACCGCTCAACTACCTTGCCGACGTTTGATTCGGCATTCTGCGCGCTCAGGAACTCAAATCCCCAGTCCTGTTTCAACCATAACGTCTGCTTCTTGGCGTAACGCCTCGTCTGGGCTTTAGTGGCCTGTACAGCCTGGCCCAGAGTCAGCACACCGTTAATGAAGTCCGCTGCGTGGCGATAGCCGAGGCTTGAAAACGAGTTGAGTGAGGGCTCGTATCCCGCATCAAGCAGTCCCTGAACTTCCCTAACGAATCCATTCGCAAACATATCATCAACCCTGGCGTCTATGACAGCATTCAACGCGTCTCTCTCCATCGTGAGCGCGAAAATAGTGGGTGAAAACAGCCCTTCGTTGGGCGATGGCTGCTGCATCCTGAGCTCGGACACCGTCCGCCCGGTCGTCTCGCATATCTCAAGCGCCCTGATGAGCCTAACGTGATCGTTCGGATGGATGGCGCTTGCGGTCTCCGGGTCAAGCTCCGTCAGCCTCTTGTGAAGGCTCCCACCTCCAAGACGCTGCGCCTCGTCCCTCAACCTTGCCCTAATGTCATCAGACCGCGATGGCGCGTCAAAAAAGCCCCACAGCAGAGCCTTCAGGTAAAGGAACGTCCCTCCGACGACGAGCGGCGCAGCGCCCCTCTCGTGAATCCTCTTGATGATTGGTATCGCCTCTTCGGCGAAGTCAGCCGCGCTGAAGACCTCGTCCGGGTCGAGAATGTCAATGAGATGATGCGGAGCAATCCGTTGCTGGTCAGGGGTGGGTTTCCCGGTACCGATGTCCATCCTGCGGTATATCTGCCTCGAATCCGCGCTTATGATCTCCACCGGGACCTGCGTCCCTGCCGCAAGGGCGAGGCGCGTCTTGCCTACCGCAGTTGGGCCGGCGATGACCACGATCGGTATCTCCGCGGGCTGGTGAGAATGCGACTCTTTCGAGCTGTGCAACGTTCTCTCTGCCTCCGATAGCTAACCAGAACGCTGATTGATGCGGTTGTTCCTTTCGCCGGGCGCAGCGACCTTCTCAGTCTTTGCCGAGTTGGCCTCGAGAACTATCCTAACTCGTTTTATCCTCCGTTCGTCCGAATCGAGAATGATGAATGTCCTGTTGCTGGCGACGATTGCGGCGCCGGGCCGTGGGATGGCGCCGAATTGCTCGATCAGAAGGCCCGCCAGCGTCTCGTATCGGCCAGAAGGAAGCGAGATATCGAGCATCGATCTCATTTCTGTTACCCCGATGTAGGCGTCAACATCGATGTAACCCTCCTCGGGATGACGCTCGATACGGGGTGAACGGTCAAGCTCGTCGCGAATCTCGCCGAATATCTCCTCAATCAGGTCCTCGAGGGTAACGATCCCGACACAAGCGCCATGTTCGTTGACAACCGCCGCCATCTGGACATGCAGGTTCTGCATCTGCTTGAGAACATCTGAACATCTCTGCGCCTCGGCCACGTAGAGCAGCTGGCTCATCTGGTCTACGACTGTTCCATCGGCGGCCGCGGCATGAAGAGATGAGATGTGGACGAAACCCGCCGGATTGCTGATCTGCCCAGAATGAACCAATAGCCTCGACAAGCCCCTCTGAAGCGCCACGGAAATTGCGCGGGGCACACGTGTGTCGGGCGAGACCGAGACCACTTGGCTAATATCGACCATGATATCCTCGACTCTCTTCTCGGAGAACCGTATCACACGCGAGATCGCTCTTGGGCCAAGGCGCCGCAGCGAGGAGAGCTCGTCCTGCGCAGGACTGGCTAACAGGTCCCGGCTGATTAGCACGGTGTCTAAAAGGCCAGCTTGGGACGCCCGTTTCCCGATTATGCGTCGTTGAATAACATTCAGAACCGAAACGATCGGAGAAAGGATAACCTGTGCGAGTCTCAGCGGCGCAGAAAAGGCTAGTGCAAGCCGATTAGCTCTTTGCTGGAAGGTTATCTTCGGCAAGAGCTCGCCAAAGAAGAAGACCAACGGCCCAAGAACGGCCGTCACGATGGCGGGCGCGGCCAGACCAAGGTGCTTGCTCACGAAAATCGTCGCTATGACCGAATTGCCGACAACGCAGAGATTCGTGCCTAGAAGCGTCGTGGCAACCAGTCTGCCCGGGGATGCAAGCATTTTAAGCAGCCTGCTCGCGGCGCGGTCCCCGTTCTTGGCAAGCTGCTGAACTGTAACTTTGTCGCAAGATATAGCCGCCGCCTCGACGCCGGAAAAGAAGGCCTCGAGCGCGATTAGACAGGCTACTGCGATTAACGGGAGCAGGACCGTCAGCATCAGGTCTCGTCCCTCTGTTCGGCTTTTGCGGAATCTCGCCCTTCGGCGGATTTGGTTGGTTTTGGCCGACGCCTCCTGACCAGCATTGAAATGACCCTCGACTTCTCCGTTCTGAGTACCTCAAACACAAGGGGCCCCTCTTCAATCCGCTCGCCCTGCGCTGGGATGCTCCCCAACTTCGTTACGATGAACCCCCCGACCGTGTCATAGTCCCCATCGGGCAGTTCAAGGCCGACCTCTTCGGCAAACAGGTCGAGCCTCGCGCTGGAAAGCACGCTGAATGTATCAAGCCCGATTCTGGTGATTTCCAGCACCTCCTCGTCCTTTTCGTCAACGATCTCCCCGACAATCTCCTCCAAGACGTCCTCCAGGGTCACAATCCCCTCTGTCCCGCCATACTCGTCGATAACCACCGCCAGGTGAGCTTTCTCTGCCACAAGCAGCGCGAGCAGGTTGTTTGCTTTCTTGGTCTCCGGCACAACCGGCACTTCCCTCACAAACTCCGTGACCCGAGAGCGTCCTGCGCCGGAATTCGCGGCCTTAATCAGCTCCTTTGCCAGCACCACGCCGAGCACGTTGTCGATTGACTCGGCAAAAACTGGAATCCTTGCGAAATAGGTCTTGCGCAGCGCGGATACTGCATCAGCGACCGTGGTCTTCTCAGGCATTGCCACAACCTCTGGGCGAGGAGTCATGAGCTCCTTAGCAGTTATATGTCGCAGTGCCAGTATCCGCCGCATCATCTGGGCCTCGTCCCGCTTATACAAGCCCTTTGCAAGGCCTGCCTCAATCAGACTCTCAAACTCCTCGTCTGAAAAGCCCCTCCTCAACTGCGACTTTCTCAATGAGCCAGAAAGCAGCATATTCGTCATGCCCTGAACCAGCTTTCGGACCGGTTTCAGAGCCGTGTAGATGAACCTGAGAGGATGCACCGCAGCGACCGCGAAATCCTCGGGATAGCGAAGAGCAAGCGATTTAGGTGTGAACTCACCGAACAGGATTAGAAGCCCAAGCGCAAGGCCAAAGGCGACCGGCGTCCCCTGTTTCTCACCTAGCCTGGGCAGGACGATCGAGGCTATGACGGACGCCAGCGCCACGTTGACGAACTCATTGCCGAGCAGAAGCGTCGTCATCAAGCCCCGCGTATCGGACAAGAGCGATTTTATGGCGCCTGAGGCCCTCATGTGCGTGGCCGACGAACGAGCCACGCGCATCCGAGAAAGAGAGAGCATCGCGGCTTCACTGCCGGAGAAAAAAAACGACAGCAGAAGAAGGAATACTACGGTCAGTACTTGTGCTAACACGGCCTCGCCGAGGTTATGTTCAGTCTCAAGTATCCAGTTTCAGCCTCTTGCGCCGCGCCTCCCTCAGTCTCCTATAGCGCGCGATGAACCAGCAGAGGACGAAGTATGCGGCGACAGCGGCGACCGTCGCAGTGATGAAGTTGCCGACGAAGTAGGCCTTTGCGGCTTCTCTCGTCCCGCCAAACACATCTTCTAGAGAGAAATGCTTGAACGCCGAGGCATTGATATTCAAATCATAACCCAGAACCACAGAGCCCACGTAGGTCCCAAACATATATACCGGCGCAAAGGTGAAGGGGTTTGAGATGAGTGTCCCGATGAACGCCGCAATCTTGTTCAACCTGAACACAAGGGCACAGAACAGCGCCATCCCTGTCTGTAGGCCGAAGAACGGCGGTGTTACGGGAGACATCCCCCAGAATATGCCGACTGCAAAAGCCATCGCCGTCCGCTCGGGGCTATCACCGAGATGAAGGAGCTTCAGCAGCGTAACCTTCACCCTGCGCCAGGAGAGCCTTCTCATTGTCAGTGCCCATCCGCCCTTCTGGTAAAGTGATCAAACCCGGCGAATCGTTCGCCTTTTGCGGAATCTCGCCCTTCGGCGGACTTGAAACGCTCCCCGTTGCCGTCCACGTAAACCACGCCCTTCGATTTTGGGACTACATGGCCGATCCTGCTGATCGGACAAAGCGCATTCTTGTCGAAAAGCTGATGCAGCCGGGCCTCGTTGTTACGATCAATGGTGAAAAGAAGCTCGTAATCCTCCCCGCCACATATCGCAAACTGTGTTAAGTCAGACTCTTCTGTCATCGCAATCGCCGGTATCCTATCAAACAGCGGAATACTATCAATCTCAACTAATGCGCCAACGCCGCTCTCGTCGCAAATATGACTCAGGTCCGACCCGATCCCATCACTTATGTCGATCATCGAGGTGCATATCCTCGCTTCCGCCAGCAAGAGCGACTCGTCCGCTCTGATCTTGGGCACAAAGAACCGCGCCAAAAGCTCAACGACCGCCGCGTCATCACCCACAGCTCGCGTCCCGTCGCTGGCGCCTCTGAGAACTGCCTCGGCTCTCGCTACCATCGCTCCATCGATTCGGCCTTTGAGCAGGCACTTCGCCGCAAGCGCCGCGCCGCCGAGCTCGCCGGTTACGTAAATGCTGTCCCCAACGTTCGCCCCGGCCCTTGTGATAACCGCCTCGGGTCGGACAACCCCGGTAACAGTCATATCAATGAAGAGGTTTTCCGACCTCGAGATGTTGCCACCGACGATCGACGCGTTAAAGCGATTCGCCTGTTTGATCATGCCGTCAAAGAGGTCTTCGACAAAAGCAGGCTCAATTCTCGTTGGAAGGCCGAGGCTTACAAGGCACGTTTGCGGCGCGGCGCCCATGGCGAATATGTCGCTGACGCTTGTCAGCAGAGCCTTTTGGCCCAGAAGAAACCCCGTGGCCCACTCGAGGCTGAAATGCACATCCTCAACCAGCGCATCGGTTGAAATGACCAGCGCCTCCCCCACAGGATGGGCGATAACGGCGGCGTCGTCGCCGGGCCCCACAATGACATCCTCCGAAGAAACGCCCGGAGCGAGCTTCCGCCTGATGAGCGAAATCAGTTCTCTCTCGCTGAGGCGCATCAATCATCTCTCCGACTGAACTCTTGGAACAACTCGCTGGAGCAACTCTATCGCTATGCAAAATACCAGCCGCCCGAAAAAAAGCGAACTCTGATCGCTGGCTCGCCCTGAACTGAGCCCGCTTCGAATCCACATGGGCTGAGGGCAAGCCTCCCGAGGCTGGGTCATAAGTCGATTGGCGAGGATTTCATTGTCGATTCACACAATAAGGATACAGGAAACACGGTCGATTGTCAAGATCAACGCGGCGGTTTTCTTATGCGACGCGATTGTCGGAATCGGCCTGTAGGGGCGGTGTCTCAGACCCGCCCGCCTAAGTCAATCCAATCGAATACCGCATCCTCGATACGGCAATCAATTAGAACGGGCGGGTCTGAGACACCGCCCCTACAATCCGCAACGACTTATGTCCCAGCCTCTCCCGAGGCAGCCTCAGAATCCGGGCAATGGCAAGAGTTCTTCTTTCGACTTCTTACGGGGATTCGTCGGAGCCTGACGGTTTGCCAAGCTCAAAACACCGATGTAGCATACCTTCAATTATTCTTCGGCTCTGCCGATAAGTAGGAATGAGAATATGACGTTGGTTCAATAGAGAGGTCACTTGAGCCGTGAGAAAGCCGACCAAGCTGTTCGCCGTTTACTCAGTAGCAGTTTTGTTAGTAGCGTTTTCGGTGGCGGCGAGTGGCGCCGACGCGGGGAGCGATGTAGCGAGCGAACCCCCATTCCGGCAGGTGGCCATCGAGCTTGTGCTTGCCGACGGCCATCAGCTGGTCGATCTGAGCGTCCTGACGAGATCGCTCGGTCTTGAAAGAATCTGGAACGCTCTCGGCCGGAAGGTGATTGTTTCCAACAAAGAGAAGTTCCTTGTGTTGTTTGTCGGGAGCAATCGGGTCGCACTCGAAGGCAAGATCGTCAGGCTCTCCACATCACCTTCCATCGTCAACGGCGCGATACTCGTCCCGGTCGATTTTATCACCGAGGCGCTGAATGGCATTATGGATGAGAAGCTGTCTTTCGATGTGGTCGGTGAACAGGTCGTCGTGTTCGACCGGCGCAAGGGCATAACGCGACCGATCAAGAGCCGGCCGTCCGCATACCCCGAGGTCGGCTATCTACAGGAAGACCTCGTCCAGGAAGATGAGTCCCCTAATGGAGCGACCGAGGCCACCTTGATGAACGGCCCGCCGAACGGCGCCCCGCTCCGTTTCAGGGACGCCGATTTCGACGTAGTCGTCATCGATCCGGGCCACGGCGGAGCGGACACCGGCTATTCTGGCCCGACAGGGCTTCTGGAGAAGGAGGTTACGATGAAGCTCGCAATGCGGCTCAAAAAGACCCTTGAGAAAAGGATGAGGGTCCGTGTGGTCTTGACGCGAGATGCGGACGCGCCAATCTCGCTGGAGAGAAGGACTGCGCTTGCCAACAGCGAAAAGGCGGACCTCTTCATCAGTCTTCACGCTTGCGGCTCACTTGACAGGGACTTGAGCGGCCTCAGAGCGTTCGTCGCAAGCGTCGAGCCGGCGGACGCCGAGACTGCCAAAACTGTCTCGGCGGAGAACAAGGTTATAACGCTGGAGCCAGGTAATAAATCGCAGAAGCCTGATGAATATGCCACGATGCTCTGGGACCTTTCCGAGAATGAATACTTCCGCGAGGGGCTCGCGCTTGCGAGGCATATACTTGCTGCGTGCAAGACAAACGGGGTTCATCTGGCGTCAAACGAGCCAGCCCAGGGGCCGTTCATCGTTCTGATCGGCGCCTCGATGCCGGCGGTTTTGCTCGAGATCGGCTATCCGACAAATCCAGCCGACGAGCACCTACTCAAGCAAAGCAAATACCTCGACCGACTAGCCGAGGCGATCTATCGTGGCATCGCTCGGCTCGAGGCGCAAGCGAGCGGGCAAGCCGCAAGCAATGGCTGATCTTCATTCTGCCGGGCCATTGAAGAAAAAGATGCCCATGAGCGCCCACTCACAGGACGGTGCTCGGTGGGCGAGATGATATGAACGCCAACAAGAGCTCTTCTCCGATTGGGGTTTTCGACTCCGGCATTGGCGGGCTGTCTGTAATCAAGGCGTTGACAGAGCGGCTGCCGAGCGAGAACTACATCTATCTGGGCGATACGGCCCGTGTTCCTTATGGGACGAAGACCAAAAGCACAATCACGCGATTCTCATTCCAGAACGCTGAATTCCTGCTTGACAAGGGCGTCAAGATGGTCGTCATCGCGTGCAATTCCGCATCCGCGACGGCGCTCGATGCGCTTCGTGAGAGCTATGATCTCCCGATAATCGGCGTGATCGAGCCGGGCGCCCAGGCGGCTGTTGCGGCCTCGAAATCGGGCGCAATTGGCGTCATCGGAACCGAGGCGACGATCAACAGCGGATGTTACGAGCGCGAGATACTCCGGCTGCGTCCCGGCGCGAAGGTGGTGGCAAAGCCGTGCCCGCTATTTGTGCCGCTGGTAGAGGAGGGCTGGCTGGACGACCCGGTGACGTATCAAGTGGCCGAGCGTTACCTTTCGACGGTCAGGGACGCTGGGGTTGACGTGCTGATTCTGGGCTGCACACACTACCCGCTTTTGGCTCCGCTGATTGGCGACATCGTGGGACGAGGAACCACAATCGTAGATTCCGCGTCCAGCGTCACCTCAGCGGTCGCCCGGACGCTCAACGAGATAGACCTCACCAACGAAAGCGCCTCGCCCGGCTCCCGCGAGTTCTACGTAACCGACCTCCCCGCAAAGGTCAACCGCATCGGCAAGATGTTCCTGGGGATAGACGACCTGAAAATCGAGCTTGCCCAGCTAGGCTGAGGCCGGCGGCAACAGCAAATTGCCGGGGCGAATCATCTTGCAGCTCTAACGGTCGCTTTCCTGTCGAGAGCGTTCCGGCGGAAAGGGGCCTTGGTCCAATGCTCATCGATGTTCTGAGCGAACTCCGCGCGGACGATCTTCGCCCGGCCGAGCACGCGATCGCTGTTTTCCTTCCGCAAGTAAATCCCTTCCATTGGGCCACTCGTCAGGCGGGATTCAGCCAACAGCCCGACGAGTTCTGATACGGTGAATGAACCCTCTGTCACCACGGGGACTCGGCACAAGCCCAACGCATCGATGAAGTGATTCCTCCTCGCGACGCACCAGAACGCATTAGCCCGTGCATCGTAAACGTCGAACGCAAGAAACCAGTCGGGCAGCTGATCGTAGTAGATTGAATGCTGCGCGTAGCACCATTCACCAAAGAGAATGAGATCACACCCCAGCGCCTCACTCAAGGCGCTCTGCCGTGTGCTAATCCAAGGCCAAAGTGGATCAAACTGACGATGGCTCCTGCCGCTGAGATAGCTTCCCCGGTTCTGAACCCGTATTCCACCGTCCGGACCAAGAGACAAGCCAATGTTAGCGCCATCCACCTTTTCTTCGACATAGATGTCCCCCTCACAGAACCAATCGGCTTCCTCGGGTGAAAGAACCTTGTCGACCCGAGGCAGCCCTTCGCCAAGCCAGACCAAATGCGGTGTATGGGGAAACTTGAAGAACTCAACCATTAGCGGCTTTTTTGAGTTTGCCTTCGAGCACATCCTTGATTTCCGGGCAAAGGAACACGACCTTGATTCCACTCTCTGTTAGGGCCTTTATAGCGATCAACCAGTCGGTGTCGGTTGCATTCAGAATCGGAGGATGCTCCGGATGACCAGCTGCGACGGCGACGAACTTCCGGTCCGACGGGTCGAAGTTCCGTAGGTCTGGATGCTCAGGGAACTCCTTGAAGTCGAGAGGGATACCATCCTGAAAAGAACCTGGCTTCGGGGTGATTGGGACCAGGGTGCAGCGCAACGGATTGGCTTGATTGGTCAAGACCCATTTCAGGAACTTGTTTCCGATTTCTCGCTGATTAGAGGGATCCAACTTGTTCATATACTCGCCCAAGATGAACCAGAGATTGTCCAAGATAACGTGACCGTTCGTTACGATCTGCACCAGACAATCAACACAGGCCAACATACACGCATCGCTTGCGTCAGAGCTGCCGTTTGCGGCGAGGGGCACGTTTGTGTCAACCACGCACGGCGGATATGCGCTGCTCATTTCGACCCTGCCTTCACTCGGCGCTTGATTCCTGCTCGAGTCATTTCGACCAGATCACTAACCTCATCGCCGAAGAAGCCCTCTGGCCAGTTAGTGATGTTCCCGAAGATGTCCAAGTGTAGGCGCCCCATCTCTGCCTCCGAACTAGTGGGCTTGCAGAAGTAGATGGCCACTTTGTCCTGCGTGATCATCTCCTCCGCGATGCGACGCTGCAATCGCCGAAGGAAATACTCGGAATGGCTCTCGACTATAAGCTGAATGTTGCGATCCTTACCGTTCTCCCGCGCGTGAATCGCCTCAATGAACAGATCTGCAAGCGAGGCTTGCACAGACGGGTGAAGGTGAAGCTCGGGTTGCTCCAGTAGGATCACTGAATCCGGAGGTGCATAGAAGCATTGGACCAACACCGGCAAAACTTGAGAGACACCGAAGCCGACATCGGTGAGGTTCACCTTTTGCTTGATGTCCTTGGTCCTGATCAGGACCTCGTACTCGCGCCGACCCTCCGCAACTGGTTGGACTTCAAATGAGTCAATTAACCCCATCTGTTCAAGCCAACCAGCAATGAGAGTATTGAAAACTCGATACTTCTCGTATTTCCCCGCGTTGATGGACCGACTTGCCGCCGCCAATATGGCGTAAACCGCCCCTTCGCCCTCCCAGCCGACGTGCTCCGGCGATTCACCGGACCATGGATAAGAACGTTCCGGATGCTTCCGCAAGGGCCCAAGATAGTAAATCCGGCGCAAGCATCGTTCCAGTGCAAGTGCAAGGTCGCCAACGAAGTCCGCATTCTGATAATGGGCACCTGCCTCATCCGGGAATCCATAGAAACGCACGGGCGCGGGCAGCGGCCATGGTTTACCCCGTTTACGCTTCAATCCGTAGCCCAATGTGGACAACTCATACTTGTTCTTGCCAGATTCCTTCCGTTGCATAACTACTACTAAACCGTCTTCTGATAAGTCACCCAACTCATATCGCATCTGCTGCACCGCTACGTCCCGTCTCTTGGTTTCGAGCAGTCCTACTACTGCCCGGAAGATGATGCGATCACCAGAGAACTTCTTGCCTGAAATAGCATCTTCTACCCGTATATTCTGAGGAAGGTCCCATCCAAAGTTGAAATCGATCAACTCCTCAACATCGTGCCCGTAAACGATATCTTGGTAGCTTCCAAGATCGACGATTGAGTCCTTGTCGCCCAGATGGAGCACTCTCTGCCTGTCCGCCGATTGAGCCGTCTGCTTCAACATCAACAGAAACTGACTGATGCTGCTCTTGCCAGAGCTATTTGTGCCAAAAAAGACTGTCAGCGGCGCCAAGCGGATATCGCCGGTGTCCTGCCACGCCTTGAAGTTCTTTATGCGAAGATGTGTGAGCATGACAATGCCCTCCTTACTATTGGTCCTTTGGCCTTCGCGTCCTTTGATTGGGAGTATTTCAGACCAGACCTTACTCACTAGCCAAGTCAGCGTCAAGAAGCGCACTTGTACCCCTCGCATGTTTGGCGTCGCGGCGGACTGCTCAGACCTTACAGGAATACGATCAAATCGTGAGGAAGATCATGCTTATCCCTCGGGGAATCGAGGCGGTTCGTCCCGAGATGCCCTCCGGCAGCGTCGTCTATCTTGTGGGGGACCCGATAGGGCCCGAAGGAACACCGATACTGCCGGACGCGTTCTCACTTCACCTTACGTTTATCTACTCTCGCTTCGTAAAGTCCGACACGTTCGACGGTTTTCTGGATCGGCTCGGGACTATGAGCAGGTTTCCCGAAGACAAGTTACTCTTCGTTGAATACAGGGACGGAAGAGTCTTCGAGCGGCCCGACGTCATGGACGCGATGAGGCGCAAGTTCGTGCTGCGGCCACAAGCCGAGAGGTACCAGAAGACTTGGGAGTTCGGGCTTTCGGCCAAGAACGCTACTTGGAGCGTCGTCCGCCCGAACCGTTTTGTCAGGGGCCCAGATTCCGTCTGGATTTCAACCTGCTCTGAGGATTGCATCGTAAAGTCGCCCAATTGCACGATATCAACGCTCGCGATATCGGCCATCTCGGTCACAACGAGCGTCTCTCTTAGAGACAATCAGAGCTTGATACAGAGACTTGAGGCCCTTTCAGCCGACGTAGCTCTGCGATCTACTATGGCGAAGTCTGCCGCCAGGGACTTGCTCTGGCGCTACAAACCGTCCCTCCAAATAGCGCTACCAGGGATACCGATACAGGGACCTCCTCAAGAGCCACATCCTTACGAGCTGCCGTATATCGAACAGTAGGCGCCTCGCCCGCCAATCAAGCTAGCCCTGATTGGCATCCCAGCGAGAAGGGCAACTTCACATATAAGGACTGGGCCGGAGAGAGTGGCGCCCGTTTCTATGTCGGCAACTCCACCAGCGCGTGGTTTCTTCGGCTCGCAAAGAGGATGGGGATCAGGCTCTCGTTGCCCGTGCTGGCGCATCTTGCCACTTTGGAGAATGCGCAAAAAACAGATTTTCCGGTGGTTAGTACGTAGTCTGTTATAGCCCTATTGGCATGTTCCGAAGTTCCATGTATGATTGTAATCGAAAGGAGTTTAGCGATGAAACACTTCTACACTACGTTGATATCTGTTTGTCTGGCAATGGTGCTGGGTGCCAGCCTGTTCGCGGCGGAATATCACGTGAACCAAGATGGCACTGGTGATTTCACGGTCATCCAGGAGGCGATAGATACGGCGGTTGATGGTGACACGATAATCGTCCACCCGGGGACATACTACGAGAACATCCACTTTCAGGGCAAGAATATCGTGCTCTGTTGCGTTGATCCTGAAGACGCAGGCTGCGTCGAGAGCACTATCATCGACGGCGGCCAGATCGGTCCAGTCGTTGCCTTTTACGGCACGGAGGACGAGGCGTGTTTGCTGTCGGGTTTCACGATCATAAATGGGAAGAACGGCTACGGCGGGGGGATATGCGGCGCCCGCAAATGGAACGCGCCTCATACGAAGGCCTCGATCGAAAACTGCACGATCACGGAGAACGCTGCGGCGGATGCCGTTGCCGCGTCAGGCGGTGGCCTAATGTGGTGCGCCGGGAGGATAGAAGGCTGCACAATCAGGGATAACACAGCGGGATGGGGCGCGGGCCTCGCCGAATGTTTCGGCGGTAGCCTTGAAAACTGCCTCATAATCGGGAACACGGCAGATGGCAGCGGCGGCGGGCTCTTCAGGTTCGAGGGGAGCATGGTGGGGTGCACGGTGAAGCAGAACTTCGCGAGCCATGACGGTGGAGGTCTCCACGACTGTAGCGCAAAGACTGACAGCTGCTCCATACTCTCGAACTGGACAGGACATGGGAGCGGGGGTGGGCTATCCGAGAGCAGTGGGAGCATCAATAATTGTGTCATCAGCGACAACTCCGCCGGCTACGGAAGAGGCGGAGGTCTTTATCAATGGATGGGCGACATCGCCAATAGCCAGATTACCGGCAACGCGGCCCATTATGAAGGTGGCGGGATATATGATTGTGAAGGAGACATACTAAACTGCGTCATAAAAGACAACTGGACCGGGAACTTCGCCACCTGGGACGGTGCCGGGATACATGGATGCGTAGGAGACATAAGATACTGCACAATCAGCAACAACACTGGCTCCGGCCTTTACGATTGCCATGGAATTATCAAGGGCTGCACCATTTCCGGTAATGTTGCCTGGATGGGAGCGGGCTTGGACTCTTGCTCTGGAACGCTTGAAGACTGCGTCATCAGGGACAACTTCGCAAGCATGGGTTGTGGAGGCGGTATATACGACTTCGACGGACAGATCAAGAACTGTTTGATAATCAATAATGTTGCTGACTACAGCGCGGGAGGTGGCCTGGGCAGTTGCCAGGGGATGGTCCAGAACTGCACAATTGCTCACAACTCGGCAGCAAGAGACGCTGGTGGTGTCTACTTCCATACAGGCGCCATCGTGGACTGCATTATCTGGGACAATGGCGATGCAGGGGAAGTGGGGCCGGACTGTTGCACGCCATCTTACAGCTGCATTCAAAACTGGACGCAAGGCGGCGTTGGCAACATCAGCGAAGACCCGGTTTTCGCAACTGGGCCACTGGGTGACTATTATCTGTCCTCCCTGACGGCGGGTCAGGATGCGGATAGCCCTTGCATAGACGCTGGCAGCGACACGGCCGAGAACCTCGGCCTGGACAAGCTCACAACCCGGACCGACGGAGGCGCCGACAAAGGGATTGCCGATATGGGATACCACTATCCCATCCTTGATGTAGCTATCGAGTGTTCGCTCAATAACGATGAGTTTGCCCCGGGGGATTTGATCGAGGCGTTTGCCGCCATTGAAAACACGGGCCCAGAAACCCTTGTCGATGCCTACGTAGCGATTGTTTTGCCCGACGAAACCATCGTGTGCCTCGGCCCGGATGGCTTCGATGTCGGTATCCTGCCTCTTGTAACGAACATCTTTCTGCCCGCGGACGCCAGCATGGGACCGCTTCAGGTATTCGAGCTGACAGTCCCGGCGAACGCAGCGCCGGGCTCGTATCTTTACGCCGCGGGGCTTTCGGCAGCGGCGCGTAAGTCCTTCATATCAACCTGTCTAAAATCGTTTCTGATTCGAGTTGATGAGTGAGCGTTTCGACACCACTGCTTGGAATACAGCGGAATATGACAAGGAGGGTTATAGGATGAAGCTGTCTTCTTCTATCTTGATTATGGTTTCAGTCATGGTTCTTGGTTACGTGGCGGCCATGCTCTCGGCGGCGGAATACCACGTCAGTATAGACGGCTCTGGTGATTTCACTGTCATTCAGGAGGCGATCGATGCCGCTGTTGATGGCGACACCATCATCGTCCACCCTGGAACGCACTACGAGAACATCCGGTTTGAGGGCAAGAATATCATCCTTCGTTCGACGGACCCAGAGGATTGGGACGTAGTTGAGGCGACGATCATCGACGGTCAGCAGCTCGGCTCAGTGGTGGAGTTCTCGGGCACTGAGGACGAAACCTGTCAGCTCCGCGGCCTTACGATGACAAACGGCTCAGCGACCAATGGCGGCGGAATATTCGGCGGATTGGAAGATGGACCCCATTCAATGGCTTCGATCTACAATTGTATCATCTACGGCAACACTGCAAGTTCGGGTGGCGGGTTTTGTGGCTGCGACGGTCGAATCAAGGGCTGTTGGATTGCCGGGAATCAGGCATCAGGCGGTGGGGCCCTCTATGATTGTCGGGGTGAGATCGTTCGTTGCGTCATCTCCGGCAATATCGGCGCGTATGGTGGTGCGATTCGCGCGTGCGACGGCCTATTTGCTAACTGCCTCATCTGCGATAACTCCGCGCCAAGAGCAGGTGCAATTTGGGCAAACGACAGGTCGCCCACGATAAAAAATTGCACCATAACTGGCAACATCGCGGAACGAGGAGGCGGGCTATACGAGTTTAACGGGAAAATCTTCAACAGCATCATTTGGGGTAACTGGGCCCCTGAAGGCCCCGATGTTTACCCAGATGACTCATCGTTCACATCATTCAGTAGCTGCATAGGCGATTGGGATGGTTCAGGCTTTGGCAACATCTCGGACGACCCGCTGTTCGTCGATGCAGTTGAGGGCGATTATCATCTTTCCGCCCGTTCGCCGTGCGTTGACGCGGGAAACAACTCGTATGTCGTGGGCCTCAGGGACGTTGAGGGTGGTCCGAGAATAGCCAACCGAATTGTTGACATGGGCGCCTACGAATACGCCGTAGGCTGTTACGTCTTCGTTGAGCCCGACAAGAAAGTTTACGCAACCGGTGAGACAGCCAAGCTGTCGATCCACGCGGGAAGCTCGGACTTTGACCAGCTCGTTGACGTCTATGCGGCGTTTAGAGTTCCCGGCGGACAACTGTTTTTCATCCCGTCGCTCTCTGCTGATATGACCCCCTGGATTGCCGACGTATCTCTTGGGCCGGAGAGTACGTTTGTCGATACGTTTGAGTATGAACTTACTGACGCAGCCCCTGACGGCAACTACATCGTCTATTCGGCGCTTTTTGTGCACGGCTCAACGGATTCAAGCGCTCTGCTCACCGATCTGTCTCAGGCCTCATTCATATATCACAAGGGCGAACCGACAACACTCCTTGTAAAGCAGGATGGGTCCGGCGACTTCACCACAATTCAGAGAGCCATCGATACCGCGCTGGATGGGGATGTGATTGTTGTCTATCCCGGCGTCTATTATGAAAACATCGAGGTCAGCAACAAGAACTTGACCCTGCGATCCACCGATCCCGGTGACCTGGATGTTGTGGAGAGAACAGTCATCGGCGGCGCGCAAAACGGCTCCGTGATAACTTTTTACGGGAGGGTGGACGAGACGTGCTTGCTTTCGGGTTTTACGATAACGAACGGCCAAGCTCAAGAGGGAGCCGGGATAAGTGGCGTTAGGGTTGTTCAGGACGAGATCAAGGCGAGGCCGACGATTAAGAACTGCATCGTGCGCGACACAGGCGATGGGATTCTTGCCTGCGACGGCCCGATAGAGAATTGTACCGTGAGGGACAACGGTTCAGGCGGCATAGTCAATTGTGACGGCGCCATAACTAATTGCCTGATTAGTGGCAATTACGCGGACCGTGCCGGTGGGGGCCTGTCAGGATGCGACGGGGACATCATCAGCTGTAAGATTCTAGGAAACTCGGCGGGGCAGTTTGGCGGCGGGGTATATGGCTGCGATGGTCGGATCCTCAACTGCCTGATCAGCGGCAACCGGACCCGGGATTACGGCGATATGGGTATTTTCGGCGGCGGTGGGATCTCCGGTTGCAATTGCATAATAGAGAGCTGCACGATATCGGACAACTTCAGCACCTGCTACGGAGGGGGCCTCTATGAGTGCGGAGGCACCATTGCGAACTGCGTGATTTCCGGCAACGAGGCCACATACGGCGGGAGTGCCTTGGGTCGGTATTATGAGAGATTCGATGGCAACCTCATCAATTGCACGCTTGTTGACAATTCACACCGGGGAGCCATCGGCTGGTTCGATGGCGAATTCGTCAACTGCGTTATCTGGGAGGATGAGGGCCTCCCCGAAGAGGACGAGGTCTCGTACTCCTGCATCAAGAATTGGACCGGCGGCGGCGAGGGGAATATCTCTGACGACCCGCTCTTCGCCGATCCTGAAAACCGCGATTACCGGCTGCTGCCCGGCTCACCGTGCACAAACTCTGGCAACAATTGGGCGGTAAATGGACAATTGGATATCGCCGGGATGCCTCGGGTAATAGGCTCGAAAGTCGATATGGGCGCTTATGAGTACCCCGAAGGATGCTTCGTCTCAATAACGGCGGATCAAGATCTGTACACAGGTTCCGATGAAATGACGCTCCACCTCACGGCAGGGGCCTTCGGATTCACGCAATTAGTGGACATCTACGCAGCCATTGCATTTCGAGGCCGCGATCTTCTCTTCATCCCCAATTGGACGTCTGATTGGGTCCCCTGGTTTTCGGGAGTTGAGCTCCAGGAGGGCCCCATCTTCGACGAGTCCTTTATCTATCCTCTTGTGGGGACCGAACCTGACGGCACTTCATTCGTATATGCCGCCGCGTTCCCGCATGACTCAAGCGACCTCGCGGACCCATTGACAAATGTGGCCAGCTGCTCATTCAGATACCATCGAGCGGGAACGGCAGAGCTGCACGTGACGCAGGACGGGACGGGTGACTTCGAGACGATTCAGGAGGCAATTGACGCCTCACTTGACGGCGACACGATAATCGTCCATCCAGGGATTTATCGCGAGAACATCGACTTCTTAGGCAAGAGCATCGCCCTCAGATCGATAGATCCGTCAGACCCACGGACGGTTGTCTCCACGGTGATTCACGGCCTGTCAGACGAGCCTGTGGTGACGCTCAGATGGGCGGAAGATGGGCTTTGCGAGATTTCTGGGCTCACTATTACCGGCGGCTACACTGGAATAACGAGTGATCGTTCGCCTCGTGCGAATGTTACGATCAGCAACTGCATCGTCAGCGGCAACGGGGGGGGACCTCTCATTTATGGTGGTATTCACGGGTGCGCTGGCGACATCGAAAGCTGCCTCATAAGGAACAACTATGGCTGCGGCATTGCATATTTCAGCGGCACCGTCCGTGACTGCTTTGTAATAGGCAATGGTTGCACCGGTCTGAGCCATTCCGCTGGGGAGGTATTTAATTGCCTGATCACGGAAAACACGTCGCCCTACGGTGGGGGCGGCATCTGTTATTATAGCGGGAACATCACGAATTGCACGATAGCCGGGAATAGCGCGGCGTATGGTGGCGGTCTGGGTGCATGCGACGGGAGGATTCAAAATTGCATTATCTGGGGCAACAACGCCCCGGTGGGCGGTGAGATTAGCAGCTCATCTGCGATTACTTATTGCTGCGTCCGCGACTTCGCGGGAGGCGGCGAGGGAAACATCTCGGATGACCCGCTCTTCGTAACAGGGCCACTGGGTGACTACTATCTGTCCTCCCTGACGGCAGGTCAGGATGCGGACAGCCCTTGCATAGACGCCGGCTGGGGAACGCCCAGCGATTACGGTCTTGAGCGATATACGACAAGAACCGACGGGACGCCAGATACCGGCACCGTCGATATGGGTTTCCACTACCCGACGGATGAAGCGCAGGTCGATATAGAGGTGAGCTGCTCGCTCAACGCCGATGGGTTTGCTGCGGGCCACCACAAGCCCGGCGCCTATAGTCACATCTCAACGCTCGCGCCCAGCGCCTCGCCCTACGGTTTCATCTGCACAGATTCAGCGCAGTTCAACGTCAATTGACAGGTCGGCAGACGATTATCAGCCTGCACTCAGCGAAGAAGGGGAGACGCTCGCGGAGGAAGATCAACCTGTCGGCGTCGTCGTCCGAGACGATGATGTCGCAGCCGGTCGGCTTCGAGGCGGACACTGCCTCGACGGTCTTGGGATTCACGCCGATGAGCCTGCAAGCCTTCGCGGCGTCAAGGTCCGACATATACGTGATGCCGCCATGCTGCATGAACCAGAGTCGCCTTGCGTGTTGGACGTCAAAGACGAGTCGCCCGTCCTCTGCGTATATGGCGGGGCAGAGCGCGGGGCTTAGTGCGACTTTGCGCGCATCGACGATCAGCCCCGTCGGGTGCCTGATCGACGACAACCATTCGGCGCTCGCGTCGGGCGGTGGAGGCGTTGGCTTCGGCAGACCGACCTGGAGCTCGCCCACGCCGATACCCTCAACAAGACGCGGCAAGACGCGGCTGCTTCTCAGGTCCAGGCCTAGCAGGACTGAGGCGCTCGGCGCCTCCCGATATCGAACGCACTGCGCTAGCACGCAGGGGTCGGATGCCAGGCGCTGGAGCTCGAGCAGTGCTGAAGCGCGACGGCTCAGCTGCGCCTCGACGGTTGCGGTTGATGTTGCATTCATCTCCTGTATAGCCGCCAGGATCGCCTGTCTGGCATTCCCGTAGGCCCTGACGGTCGCCTGCGCCTCATCCCCACCCTCGACTTCCGAGGACCCGACGGCGTAGATGACGTGGCTCGTCCAGTCGATTGAGGCGTTTTGCCGGTATTCGACGCAGTGTGATGGCGTAAGTGGCCAGAACGGAGGCGCAGGGTCCGGCTGGCCAGAGAGCGCCAAAGACGAGGGCGGCAGAACTAGCCACGCAACGGTGAGAGCTGTCCAAAGCACCGAGCGCATTCATGTTCTCCCGTAGGGGCGGCTCACGAGCCGCCCTAGTTTCATCGGATCGGACGCGAGAAAGGGCGATTCGTGAATCGCCCCTACACACACCGCACAGATTACGCAGATTGGGAAGTCCTGGGGACCTACTCCCCCTCGTCCTTTTTCGACGCGGCGATGATCTTCTCGCTAATCGCAGCTGGGACTTGCTCGTAGGATGAGAATCGCATGGTGTAGCTTCCTCTTCCGCCAGTAATGGACCTCAGGTCTGGGGCGTATTTGGCGAGCTCCGCAAGCGGGGCGCTGGCCTTGATCACCTGCCGGCCAGAGATGGTTTCCGTGCCAATGACCTTGCCTCTTCTCGAACTGAGGTCTCCGATCACGTCGCCCATCGACTCCTCCGGAACGACAACTTCTAGCTCCATGATCGGCTCCAAGAGGACTATCTTTGCGTCAGCGGCAGCCTTTTTGAAGGCCATGGAGCCAGCTATCTTGAAAGCCATCTCTGATGAATCGACAGTGTGGAACGAGCCATCATAGACCGTGACGCGCACATCGACGACCTGGTAGCCCGCAAGCACGCCCTTTGCCATAGCGCCGATTACGCCCTTCTCGACTGCCGGAATGTACTGCCTCGGTATGGTCCCTCCGACGATCTTATCGACAAACTCGAAGCCCGTTCCATGAGGCAGTGGCTCGATCCTGAGCCAACAGTCACCGAATTGCCCGCGCCCGCCTGTCTGCTTCTTGTATTTGCCCTGCGCCTTGGCGCTTTTCTTGATCGTCTCTCGATACGGCACTTTGGGCGCTCTCAGGTTGACCTCGACGCCGAATTTCCGCTTCATCTTGCCGACGATGACCTCCACGTGGAGCTGACCCGAGCCCGAAATAACCAGCTCCTTCGTGTCGGGGTCTCGCTTCGACTTCATGGTTGGGTCCTCTTCCATAAGGCGAGTGACGGCGTTGGAGATCTTGTCCTCGTCGCCCTTGGACTTCGGCTCTATCGCGAAGGAGATCATCGGCTCGGGATATGCGATTGAGGAAAACCGGACCTTCTTACTCTCGCTGCACAACGTGTCGCCGGTGGTCGTCTCCTTCAGCTTGGCCACGGCAACGATGTCGCCCGCCTTCGCAAGTGGACATATCGAGTGTGCCTTGCCCTCGAGGTATATGAGCTGGCCGATGCGCTCCTTGCGGTCTTGTGTGGGATTATAGACCGTGGTGTCGGAAGAAAGCGCCCCGGAATACACCTTTATGACGGATAGCTTGCCCGCGTATGGGTCCGCGATCGTCTTAAAAACAAATGCAGAAAGCGGGCCCTCTGGGTCTGTCTTCACCTCGATTTCGTTTTGTCCCGAGACGTCTGTGGCCAGCACCGGCGGCGACTCCAGCGGGCAGGGCAGCAATGAAATCGCCATCCTGCTCAAGACATCTATCCCGATGTTCTGTTTCGCCGAACCACACAGCACAGGGACCAAGGCGCCTTCCTTGACCGCCCTTGCCAAGGCCTCGAGCAGCTCGTTGTCGGAGATGCTCTCGTCCTCGAAATAGCGCTCCAATAGCGCGTCATCGGTCGAGACGATCGCCTCAACCATCTTCCCACGGTATTCGGCCGCGCGGTCAGCGTCGCTCTCGGGGATGTCAACCTTCTTACTCTTGCCGGAGCCATCGCTCTCATAGACGAACGCCTTCATCGCCAAAAGGTCTATCACGCCCTTGAAATCGGTCTCCTCGCCGAGCGGAAGATTGAGCACGACGGCCTTTTCGGTGAGGAACTTCTTTATCGACTCGACCGCGCGGTCCAGATTTGCTCTCTCACGGCCCATCTTGTTGAAAAAGATCATTCTGCGGGTATCGAACTCCTCGCAGAAATCCCAGACCTGCTGCGTCTGGACCTCGACGCCAGCCACGCCGCACAAAACGAGTATCGCGCCCTCACACACCTTGATCGGGCTCTTGGCGTCCATGATGAAATCAGCATACCCGGGCGTGTCTATGAGGTTAATGCGCACACCCTTCGTCTCGAAGAACGAGAACGAGCTCGAAATCGATATGCCCCGCTCCACCTCGTCAGGGTCGTAATCCATCACTGTGGCGCCGTCCTCAACCTTGCCCAGCCGCGTCGTCTTCTTGTTGTTGAAGAGCAGCGCCTCAGCCACGGAGGTTTTGCCGCTGTCACCATGTCCACAAAGGACGATATTACGAATGTTTCCTACGTCATAATCCTTCATTCGATCTTCCTCAAAATGGATGTCCGCATTGCCGATCTCGCCCAAATATAGGGCGTACGCAACGCCTCTGTCAAGCAACGCCGACGGCACGTTCGCGTCCGACCTCGCACTCTGGCCGCTCACTATCACCGGCGATTGATTGTAGTAATACACCACAGAGACACAGAGACACAGAGAGGAAAGAGAGAAGAGGGCAGGCGTCGGAGGCGAGCTCCCTTTGGGTGCGAGCCGACCAGTCACATTCACGGGTAAAAGGAGATATGGGAGTGCGGCACGCACCTTGACGGGAGGGGGGAGGATGGGGTAAGAAGTAGGCGTGGAAGTGAGCGAAGTTCGGATTTATCCGTTCGAGTCCCAAGAGGGAACGAGCCAGGTTCTGGCGTATGCCGACGTTACATTCGACGGCGAGCTCGTGATCAAGGGCTTTAAGGTAGTCATCAAGCCCAACGGCGCCGTTTTCGTCGGTTATCCTTCGGCCCGGCAGTCGGGCGGCGAGTTTGTGCAGACGGTCGTCGCGCAGAACACCGAGCTCAGGAGCAAGATACGCGAGGCGGTAGTGGCCAAATACAGGGAGTATTTTCCAAAGTCCAAAGTCTAAAGTCGAGGGCTGGGAGTTTCAAGTTTCAAGTTCCAAGTTTCAAGTTTCAAGTTTTAGGTTACTTGAGCCCTTTATGTCATTGTGGTTGAGCGAATCCAAAGTTGGATGGTTTGAGGTTCGATGTTTGAGCTGACGGTCAAGAGCTCGTTTGCAGCGGCTCATCGGTTGCGGGAATACGACGGCAAGTGCGAGAACCTGCACGGGCACAACTGGCTGGTTGAGGTGACGGTCGCAGCCGAGTCGCTCAATCACGTGGGCCTCGCGGTCGATTTCAAGGACCTCAAGGCTGCTACGGAGAGTGTTCTACAGCGCCTCGATCACAAATGCCTCAACGATGTCGAGCCATTTGACGAATTGAATCCCTCGAGTGAGAACATCGCGCGCTGGATATTCAAGGCCCTCAAGGAGCACCTTCGGGACTTTCCAGTATCCCTGAGGCGGGTCTCGGTGTGGGAGAATCGCGACTGCTGCGCAGCGTTCTGGGAATGAGATGGCGAGGCAAGGCGTTCCGGCTGTGGATGAGAGGGCGGTCCAGAGCCTGTTGTTTCGGTATCCTCAGATAGTCGAGTCGCATCTAGCGAGAAAGCGGCTCTCGTTATCCGGGCTCGAGGCTGAGACGTGCGAGGACGTTTGCGCGGCTGGCAGAATAGACCTCGCGTTCAGGGACAGAGCGAGCAACTCGCTGGTTCTTTTGGAGATACAGCTGGGCCGTGCCGATAGGGACCATTACGACCGGCTCGTCTCGTATGTCGATGAGTATTCGGAGCGTTTCTCTTTCTCATGGGTGATTGGCGTCCATTTCGCGGAGGCTTTCCCCAAGACGCTGCCGCGATACAGGCCTCCGCTCTATAGGGTGCGTTTTACGGCTAGCAAGGTCGTCCGGCTTGCCGAGGCGCTTGAGGAAAAGGAGGCGAAGCTCCTGGGTCTTGATTGCCCGAAGCCGCCTGTCTGCGCGTTCGCCAAGCTTTCCTATCTCAACGGCTTCTTCGCCTTTATGAGGAAGCGGTCGTTTGTCACGTTCCGCGAGGTGGTTGAGAACGTCCCGAATGTGGCCAAGAACCCGCGTCAGATACGGAATCCTGAGTATCGGGCGCGGCTTTGGATACGCTTTGGGGAGAGTTTTGGGCTTTTGGCTTCTGGTGACGGCAGGATAGTTCTCACCGATTTGGGGACGGCATACGCCGCCTCATTGGATAGGTCCTTTGTATGGGCCGTTTCCCCTCGCCAGAGGCGGATTCTGATTACAGGGATTTCTGCCGCTCGCTGCACGAATGGGCACAAGTTCGGCATTTTCTGCATCTTGAAGGCAGCGGAGCAATCGGAGGAAACGGCGCTCGCGTCGGCGGATGCTCAGATGCAGAGCTTTGTGTCATTCTGCCGCTCCAGTGGCCGGTGGGCGAGAGTCTCGCAGAAGGCATCTTTCGTCTGGTATGGCAATTACGCCCGCGAATTGGGCCTCTGCGAAGATACCGGCGCCTCTTCTGGCCCGCTCTTGCTCACCGCGCGCGGCCGGGATGTCCTTGCTCTGTTTTCGAGGCAATTTGCAGCATTTGAGATGGAGCGCCGGCTGCTTTTGAGAGGCTTGGGCGGCGCGTTTTGACGCAGTAGCGAATCTCAGTTCAGAAACCGCCCAAGACGCGTGTCTTCGTGGGATTGAGGCGCGGATCGTCCAATGATTCGGCTTGCAGAGGCGTTCATTATGGCTGCGGAGTGGCTGTCTGTTTTGCAGGGGACGTCTTGAGTTCGGCCTTTACATCTGCGAGCCCTAGCGTAAGATGAATGATATGGACAGAGACAGGCCAAGATGAACGATGTCCTCATTGGGTTTGGCGTGCTTCAAGTCTGGGCGGAAGATGAGGATGGGCATTTCGTGACCGACAAGAAGACAATGAACGTGTTGGTGTATCCAGAGATCAACTGCAAGTATGAGGACGGAAGATGGTGGCGTCGCGCCTGTCGGCTGAGAAGATCGACCCGAGGCGCGTGGTGACCGCGATCGTGTCGCGGATACCTGAGCATCTTAGGACGTGCGAGGTTTGCCTTCGCTCGCAGGGCGAGAATAGGGCTAACGAGCCATTGTGGGAGCGCCGCGATAAGTTTCTATTTGAACCGTTCACAGATGGGAATGGCGTGCCCTACATCGCGGCCAGGGTAACATTCAACAACGTCCCTATCGGCTGGGCGGAGTTGATGATCGAGGCGGAGGGCTACAGGAAGATGACGATGAAGGTCTTCGTGACGCCTGAGTTGAGGTGCAGGTTCGACGAAGAGAACAATAGATGGCAGCTTCTGCCGGTCAGGATCCCTTGGGTGATCGACCCGGAGCGTAGCCCCTACGCTGTTGACCAGGGCCAGGTCGGTATCGTTCCACCACCCCAACCGTCCGCTATTCACGTCCCCGGCTTCCTCTGGAAGCGAGTCAATGGCTACTTCATCATCGATGACCCGCTGAACAAGCCGTGGGACCGATATGTGCCCTCAAAGATCAGAGGGTACAACTACGGAGCCAACGACCCATGGTTCAGCGTCGATGCGCAGGAAGTCAAGAACGATCAAGACGTTTTCTTGTACTTCTGTGGCCCCAACAATGAGGATCCGAGGCAGGAGCCACCTAGCCCTACTAATGAATGCCAGAACACCCTCCCACAACACGCATCCGAGCCTATAGGAGAGATTGAGTTAGCGCCTCTCAGTCCGGCGGAGGCATTTATCGATATTGAGGAGACGGATGAAGCGCTTCAGTTTGAGGAGGGTGATGATGGTTTGTGCAAGGACTGAGCACCGCATAACACTGATTGTTCTTATCGTGGCGGCGTCGATCCTGAATGCTTGGCCTGGGGACGCCTACCCTTGGGTCCACTATTTCAAAAGACCGGAGATGCCGAGGATTCGTTGCGCGTTCGCGGATCCGGAAGGCAATGTACTTGTTGGGACCGGGGACTGGGACAACACACGTGCGGGCCCGTCTGGATACTACTGGCGAGAGTTTTGGTCCGAAGGCATCTTTCTCATCAATGAGGATCGGATCCAAGCGATATCGTGTCCTGAAGACATGATTACCGTCGACCTCGCGGCTGACCGAAGGGGTAAAACGTGGGCGCTGATTGCCACGGGCCAGGACTACCTAGTGGAGAAGAGCCTGCTTGATTTAGGATCTAACGCGCGATGTACTTCCCTACAATCGCGACGCATTGCGCGCTCGCGATCGAGCGGGGCAGTTGATTCTAGATTGGCCTATTTGGTGGGAACTACACTCGTTGAGTATACAGGATTGATTGATGCGATCCCATATCACTCCAGGTCCATGACATCAGATGCTCAAGGTCGCTTATTTGTGCTCAGCGGCGAGCAAGTTGGATGGTATTTCTATCAATACGCGATATCCTGGTGGGATGCCGAGGAACCGATAGAGATTCACACTTTAGACTTCAGCAACATTCTCCCGGATGCGGAGATGGTGGGGGTGTGTACAGACCTGATGGGGGAATACCCCGTGTTCGGGCCGGATGGGTTGGTATATATCGCAGCGGAGTATTCGTTGGATGAGGAGTCCAGAACGTGCGGCGTCCTTTGCCTGAATCTGGACACTGAAGAATGGCTGCTGTTCAGCGGTGGGGAGAATCCGCTCCTCGACTCGAAGTTAGAGTATTTCTACGTGGACCAGATGAATAGAAGATGGTTCTGCACAGAGGACGGCCTGGTCTTGTTTGACGGCGAGAACTGGGTGCGCTTCACGACAGACAACAGCGATCTGTCCTACGATCGCATCAAGCTGGTCGTTTATGACGAGATCGATGAGGTCTATTACGTCGGTTCAGCAGCGGAAGACTGGCAGCAAGATCCAGACCATTACGTCGCGTTGAGTGTCTTCGCGCCTAATGGACGGCAAATTGGGGAGCCCTTTTATTTGCCGAGGGGGCCTATCCTGCGCCGGGGAGCCAACGGGATTCACTATCTCCTCCCAGGCTGGGATGATGATCTAGTTTACGCCTATGATCACGACAGAATCAGCGAATTCAGCCTGCGAGATTGGATGGACATCCCTGAGTATTCGGCTTGGGATCTTTATATCTTCCCTACGTCAGTCGGGGACACGTTCTTCGTTACTAATTACAGTGTTATGATCTGGTAACGGACCGTTCCATGGGAACCAAATAGGGGAGATTGACTTAGAGGGTGAGAGGGCTCGTATCGTCCCAACGGCAGAGGGGCGCAACTTCTGCCTTGAGGCCGATTCGCTGATGATCTGGTAGGAGACATGCTGGGCTTGTGGTCTAACAGGATCGACGTGAGGCGCGTGGTGACCGCGATCGTGTCGCGGATTCCGGAGCATCTTAGGACGTGCGAGGTTTGCCTTCGCTCGCAGGGCGAGAACAGGGCTAACGAGCCATTGTGGGAGCGCCGCGATAAGTTTCTATTTGAACCGTTCACAGATGGGAATGGCGTGCCCTACATCGCGGCCAGGGTAACATTCAACAACGTCCCTATCGGCTGGGCGGAGTTGATGATCGAGGCGGAGGGCTACAGGAAGATGACGATGAAGGTCTTCGTGACGCCTGACATCTGGTGCAAGCACGACGATGAGAAGAAACGGTGGTATCTGCTCCCGCCCAGAGAGGAGCTGATCCGGGTCACAGAGCTCACGGGTGAGCTGCGACGGGCGGTCGAACAGATCACGCGGCAGATACCCCAGCAGGATGGCGAATTTCACATCCCGGGCTTCCTCTGGAAGCGAGTTGATGGCTACTTCAAACTTGATCCGGATGGCTCCCGCTACGACCCCAAAACAATCGCGGGCTATAACTACGGAGCGAACGACCCCTGGTTCGACGTCGATGAGCAGAAGGTCGAAGATCCCGAAACGGGGATATTTCTGGGCTTTTGCGGTCCCAATAATGAAGACCCAGTAACGCTGGGTTACTCGGAGGGGTGTCACGGCGCTTTGCCGTCACATGAGTCCGAGCCAATAGGCGAGATTCAACTCGTCCCCATCATAGTCGCAGAGGTAAAGGAGGGAGATCATGACCTTTGTGAGGATTAAACAGAAAACAACTTTGCTTCTTCTTATTCTCACTGCGAGTGTTTGTCACACTCAGCTGATAGAGGCCTATCCCTGGATTCACTACTTCCAAAGGCCGGAGATGCCTCGGATCCACTGCGCTTTCGCAGATCCGGAAGGCAATGTGATTGTTGCCACCGGAGACTGGGACAATACGCGTGCGGGCTATCCTGGGACATACTGGCATGAATACTGGTCCGAGGGCATTTTTCTCATCAATGAGGATTGCATTGAGACGATACGGGGACCAGCCAACCTTTATGTCAATGATTTCGCGGTTGGCGCCGGAGGGCGAGTCTGGGCGATGGTGCGAACAGGCCAAGATTACATGGTGGAGACGGCTGCGCTTGATCGAGCAGCAGAGGCGCAGTGTGGCCCAGAATCGGTGTTTTCCCAGCGCGGCGGGAGCTCGAGCGGGAGCATTGTTGTTGACGGCAGACTGGCCTATCTCGTAGATGGTGCCCTCGTCGAATATCCTGGCCTCATTGATGAGATTCCATATTGGGCCACAACATTGACATCAGATGCCCAGGGTCGGTTGTTTTTGATGAGCGGCGTGCGCCCAGATGAGTATCACTTCTATGAATGCGCGCTATCCTGGTGGGATGGCGAGGAACCGATAGAGATTCACACTTTCGACTTCAGCGACATTATCCCGGATGCGGAGATGGTGGGGCAATATCCGGTGTTTGGGCCGGATGGCTTAGTATATATCCCAACACTGTATTCCTTGGATGAGGAGTCGAGAACGTGCGCGATCCTGTCCCTGAATCTCGAGACGGAGGAGTGGCAGCTGTTTACCGGTGCAGAGAATCCCCTGCTAGACTCGAAGTTACGGTATTTCTATGTGGACCAGATGAATAGGAGATGGTTCGGCACTGAGGACGGGCTGGTCCTCTTTGACGGCGAAAACTGGGCGCGATTTACGACCATTAACAGCAACATTCCCTATGACAGAGTCATAGAGATCGATTTCGACAACCTGAGTGATTGCTATTATGTGTTATGCAGAGAGGCCGGTGCAACAGGACCCGGGGGCTGGCCCAGGAGGGCATTGACCATATTACATTCCAATGGTCAGTTCTGTGATCCTCCTTTCCATTTCGATGGGCTGTGGGTATCAAGCCCAGGGGATCACGTTTTCAGGGATTGCCGAGACGTCTGGTGGTTCCAACACATCGCGGAGTCATCTATTGTATATTCTTATGACCATCAGCAAGTCATGACGTGGGACACCCGGGACTGGATTGAGGATTCTTTAGGAGGAGACTATATCGGCTCAACCGCCAACGGGCGTAACTTCTCCGTGGAATCCAAGTGGATAATGATCTGGTAGGAGGATTCCTGACCTCTGAGAAGATCGAGGTGAGGCGCGTGGTGACCGCGATCGTGTCGGGGATTCCGGAGCATCTTAGGACGTGCGAGGTTTGCCTTCGCTCGCAGGGCGAGAACAGGGCTAACGAGCCATTGTGGGAGCGCCGCGATAAGTTTCTATTTGAACCGTTCACAGATGGGAATGGCGGGCCCTACATCGCGGCCAAGGTAACATTCAACAACGTCCCTATCGGCTGGGCGGAGTTGATGATCGGGGCGGAGGGCTACAGGAAGATGACGATGAAGGTCTTCGTGACGCCCGACATCTGGTGCAAGTATGAGAACGGAAGGTGGTATCTGCTGCCGCCGACGGAGGAGGCGCTGCCGCTCACGGAGCTCACGGGTGAGCCGCGACCGGTGGTCGAGCCGATACTCCCCGACGAGGGCGTCTATCACATCCGCGCTGCGCTCTGGAAGCAGTCCGACGGCTACTTCCACGGCACTAGATACGACCCAGCCGGTGAGCTCTTCCCCATGACATCTAAGGTCGATGCCAGCTGACCCAACCATCTCCGCCTGCCTGATCGTCCGTGACGAAGGTGCGTACCGCGCACGAGATGCAGATTCAGCCGAGGCCGCGGGCGTCGGCTCGCACGTGCCGAGCGCGCCTCAGTCGGAAAGGGGGAGAAAGGGGAATCCGCCGACGCCAAGGCTATGGCGGACAAGGGGGCAAGGGGTCAATAGGTCAATCCGCCGACGCCAAGGCTATGGCGGACAAGGGCGTGGAGCAGGTGTTTCTTGGGCAGCGCCTGCTGAGACCGCAGCGGATTCTTAAGGAGCCAGACTGACCGTCTGCGGCAGGAATTGTCTGGTTACTCGTTCGCGCGTTTGCCAGTTGGGGAACTCCTCCCAAGAAAAGACTTGAATGGCGCAAAAAATAGGGTATGTTAAATGCGGCTGTATTAACGGCTAACTGATAAGTTTACATTCTATGCTGCATGTCAGACTGGGCAGACTGGCCATAGTGGTGGTTTTGTGTGCATTGGTTGCGGCGTCATGTTATTTGATGGAGGACCGGAAATGTCATTAAGACGGGTCGCGATCGGTTGCTCGGTATTTGTTTTTCTTATCATTGGTTTGACTATATGCCAGGCCGGCGAATGGTCCGACTACGAGATCACTGAGGATACAACTTGGGATGCGAGCGAAAACCCAATTGTCTTGATGCGTGATCTTACCGTTCATAGCGTCAATCCAGATGATCCGAGCGACAGGGTCAAGCTGATTATAGGGCCGGGCGTTGTTGTCAAGCTTGCGTCGCATGTTGACATCTTCGTTGATGGCGTAGTGGAGGCGGAGGAGGCGCTTTTTACCTCGATAAACGACGATACAACGCTTGACGGCGCTTGGGAGGGCAGCACAGGGTCGCCTCAGGTGGGTGACTGGAATTCGATTTACATCTACAACCACAATGCCACGTTCTCTGGTTGTACTTTCCGCTACGGCAAGTCGATAGAGATCGAGGATTGCTCACCGAGGCTGTATGGCAACCGTATCGAGATGTTCAGTCGCTATGGGTTCTACATCGTTGCACGGGACACGCTCGTCAGCCCTGTTATCGAGTGCAACAAGATTTTCGACATCGGTGAGCCTTATACGGACGACAACCCCGAGAACGGCAAGTTCGACGCTGGCCAAGAGGAGTATCAGGACTTCGACAATAATGATCAGTATGATGCTGGTGTCGCGATCTATTGCTACACTCCTCCTTCGTCCTTCGGGCCGTGCGTTCCGCTGATAGAGTTTAACCAGATAATCATGAGCACCGATCCTGAGGTTGCTCGCGGCGGCTTGCCGATAGTGTTTGAGAACACATTGCCTGTCATGCTTGACGTGGGCGGCGTCCCACAGAACCCGATTCCGGACGGGAACATGATTCGACAGAGGACGAATGACGACAGGTTCGTTTCCGCGATCGGTATCAAGGGCTACATAAAGCCCGGTGAGCTGGACGATGAGACCGGCGATTATACTTACGTCGAATACTTCCTCCCGCTAGTTGACGACAGGGCTGTGGCGGCGGGGCAGATATCGCCGATGAATCAGCATCTTCCTTACGTCGTGTTGGAGGACCTCGTCATCGCCGCGGGCTGCGATCTCGCTATTTCGCCGAACTGCGTGGTAAAGTTCTCCGGGGGCACAAGCCTCGAGATACTGGGCACCATTCAGACTTCCGACCTTCCAGCCTCGCGCAGCTACTTCACGTCGCTTCACAACAATGCTTCCGGCTTGAGGGTTCCGGGAAGCAACAGCGTCCCCTCGCCAGGGGACTGGTATCAGTTCAGGATATGCTGCAGTGACTGCTTGGTGAAGAACAGCGACTTCAGCTACGGCACTTTCATCAAGATCGATCAGTGTTGCCCTACATTCATCAACAACACCATCGCCAACTTCTACTTGTATGGCCTGTATATCTACGCAGAGGCGCAGCCGGCGAGGCCCGAGGTCTCGCGCAATACAATTCGGGACTGCGGTCACGTCGTAGATGAGGCTAGCGGCATCTATGAGGGCGGCGGTATATGCCTCGAGACGGGGCGAGATTATCTGGGCCCCTGCGAGCCGACGCTTCAGGACAACCGGATTCAGAGCAATCACGGCTATCCGTTGACTCTCTTGGGCACGTGCGATCCGCTTTACATCAACAACACATTGATGAGTAATGCCTATCGTGCTGTGGCGATTGGCGGCACGATTCGGGGCCGCGGCGCCACTTGGGATGACGTAACTGGTTTCCATTATCCTTACGTTGTCATCGACCCGGTGGTAATAGCCGGTGGATACAGAAGCTACGGGCTTTCCACGGCTATCATATCAAGCGACCCGGTCGGCGGCGTTTTCGACACGCTTGTTGACGCAACCGCCGACTGGAAGGAGAACGTTCTCACGGGTTCTATGCTGTGCCCAAATACGGAGCGAGAAGAGCAGTTTGAGATAGTCTCCAACACTCGCACGGCGATCTTGGTTGGTTCCGACATGTCCGGCGTTGCTGATAGCGGCGACCCTTATGAGTTCGTCGTGGAAGACACCGTTGTGGATGTTCCTCTTGGGACGATAATCAAGATGGCCAAGGACATGAGCATCTACGTTAAGGGCCAGCTTGTCTTGAACGGCACGACTCGGGACAGGATTCATTTCACGTCCTTCAATGACGACGCTGCCGGCGGCTCGGTTCTTCTTTCGGGTTCCACGCCGATGCCACAGCCCGGTGACTGGGAGTTCTTCAAGTGCGAGAACGACAAGAATAAGATCGAGGAATGCGTCTTCAAGTATGGCACGTCGATATTCATAGACAGCTGCTCGCCGCTGATTCAGCACAATTCCATTGCTCTGTTCTCGAGGGCCGGCATTCACTGCTACGCACACAGCGGAAAGGCGTCACCCTCCATACTCAACAACGCGATCATGTGCAATCGCAACGGCGTGCGCTGCGAGACCGACCCGGGATTCACTGACCCGCACGGCGCGACCCCGATGATCCATTCCAACGACATCGTGAGCAATGAGGAGTTTGGAGTGGTGAACCTTCAGGAGGGGGCCGCGATAGACGCCGTCCTGAACTGGTGGGGCGCGGTAGATGGGCCGGCGGGCGTCGGAACCGGTACCGGCGACCACGTCAATGAGGGCGTGGTCTTCGAGCCGTTTCAGGACGAGGCAAACTTCGAGGTCGATTCTGCGCCTCCCGTGTTCTCGGATATATTCCCCGCGCCACATTCGGTGGATGTCGATACAAGCACGATCATCATGTTGACGGTTACGGACGTCGGCAAGGGCGTGGATACCAACTCGGTCTCGATAAGGGTCGATCATGATGATGGCGAGGGTTTTGTCTATGTGATGAAAGATGGCGAGGACGTTCAGTATAACGGCGGATATGTTACCCGAGATGATGTGGGAAACGGCTATCGCTATAGTTATGTTCCGGGACGCGCTTTCGCTGCTGGACGGCAGATATGCGTGAAGATGCGTGTTTCGGACCTCGAGCTGTGCCCCAACAGCTCGGAGTATTCGTTCTGCTTCTGGACGGGTCGAAGTATTGGGCTTGCGTTTGGCCGGGTGGAGCCTGAGATCGGGACCACCAGGACGCAGTTCACGTATAGCGTTGACTTCTTCGACAGGGACCTCGCTGCTCCAGTATCCGCGCTGGTCTATATAGACAACATGCCTCGCAGCATGGCGTTTGTGGCGGGCGACCCGTGGGAGGGGACTTACTCCTATACCACGTCCATGAAGGTTGGCTATCACACGTTCTACTTCGAGTTTGAGGGCGGAGGCGGCGCGGGAGTGGTGTGGCTGCCAGAGTTTGGCGAAGTTCCGCCTTATTTCTATGGCCCGACGGTTCTTTCAGATGAAAGGACCGAGATTTGGCCGATGTTCAGGCACGATCCAGACCACAGCGGCAGCTCTCCTGTTGTGGCCACCTCGGCGCCAACGCTCAACTGGAGCTTCGTTGCGGGCAGCTATATAATCTCGTCCCCCGTCGTAGATGCCGACAACACCGTTTACTTCGGCTGCTGCGACGGCAATGTCTATGCGATCAACACCGATGGGACGGTCAAGTGGGCGGTCAGCACGGGCGATTATGTCGCGAGCACACCAGCTCTTGCCGAGGATGGCAGTTTGTACATCGGTTCTGGCGATCGCTACTTCTACTCTTTCGATCAAGAGGGCGCGCTGAACTGGTCCTATAAGACCGGCGGCGTTTTAGATTCATCTCCCGTGATCGGTATCGACGGGAACGTCTATTTCGGCTGCAACGACAGCTATCTGTATTCAATGACGCCCGACGGCGAGCTGAGGTGGCGATTCAATACCGGCAGCTGGGTAACCTCTTCGCCCGCGATATGGTTTGACGGCACGGTCTTCTTTGGGTCCGACGACAACAAACTTTACGCGGTTCGGCACGACGGGAACCTGCGCTGGAGCTACGATACGGGCGACGTTATTACGTCCTCGCCGGTTGTAGGTCCTAACGCGACAATATATGTGGGCGCGGGCTATCAAATACTCGCCATCAACTCCGACGGGACGCTCAAGTGGCGAGTTAATGCCGACAACATCGTGCATTCGTCGCCAGCGCTATCTCAAGATGGCGTGCTTTACGTGGGCTCTTACGACCACAAGCTCTACGCGATCGATGCTGAGACGGGAACGATAGACTGGACCTACGCCGCAAACAACATCATCCACACCTCGCCTGCGATCGACGGGAACGGCAACGTTCTATTCGGCTCGCACGACGGCAACCTCTACTGCGTTGGCAAGGACGGCACGCTGATGTGGCGTTTCTACGATCCGGTCAGGCCTGGTTATGGCTTTGACGTTCACAGCTCACCAGCGATTGGGCCAGACGGCAGCGTCTATTTCGGGTCTGAGGAGAAGTTATACGCTTTGAAAGACCTGCCAGTGCATAACTCCGCCCCGACGCTTTCGGATGCGACGTATGGTCCGTCCGGCAGAAGCGCGACGAGATACGAGTTCAAGATCCACTACTTCGACAGGGAGCTCGAGCCGCCGTCGGTGGCGAAGGTCATCGTAGATGACGCGGAGTATGCGCTCTCCCACTGTTCGGGAGAGGCGGCCAACGGCTACTACGCTACGAACATCATGCTCACGCCCGGGGAGCACACTCACTATTTTCTCTTCGCCGATGCGACGAGCAAGACGGCGAGGTTCCCCGCGGTTGGCGCAATCGATGGCCCAGATATTGAGGAAGGCTCGCAGGGGACAACTCCTTCCGCCCGCTCGGTGCCTCCAACGGTCTGGATGGCAGGCTACTTCGGCTCTCACGTCTCCGAGCGGCTTGGAGGCCGGCTCCACATGGTAGCGTATTGCACCGATCCTGACGACGATATCGCTCGCGTCGATCTTTGCTTAAAAGGCGAGGCGCTCGTGCCGCTCCTTGACGACGGCGAGTCGCAGGACGGCCTTGCCGGGGACGGGATATACGCCTGTTTCGTGGAGGTCAAGCCCGGACTTCGGGCGGGTCTTCATCTGTATGAGGTTATAGCGACCGACGCCGATGGGAATATGAGCAACGTCTGGCCTTACGTGACGATCGACGATTATCCGCAGTTCGACCTCCCGGGGCTCCGGAGCACATCACCTGGCGCCATTCCCGGTATTGGAACGTCTTCACCCGTTGGTGGAGAGCCGGCGCCAAGGCTAAGCCTGAATCTCCAGAACTACATTCTGGACTCGATTCGAGGCGTCTCAAGCCGGAACGTGGGGCCCGAGCCAGAGATACTCCTCGCCGGTTTTGGCAGCTGCAAGATCGACCAGGACACGGGTGGGACGCTCTTCCTCAACGTTATCGTCAACGACCCCGATGGGCCTTCGGACATCGCCTCGGTCGAGGCCGGGAAGTCGGTCTATGACGCGGGCGATTTCGACTTCGGGACCGTTCAGCTTGATTCGCTTACCGGCGACGGCCACAGGACCTATTATGGCGCCAGATGCCGCATCTCTGGCGGCGAGCGAGGCCATCATCTGATAGAGATTCAAGCGGTGGACGAGGGCGGCAACCGCAGCACTTCCTTCCCATACCTTGTCGTAACCGACTAGCCGCCTCAGTGGTGTTTGTGTAGGGCTTCGCCGCCTGATTGTCGAGATCAACCGGGAGGCGTTCATTTGAGGTGTGATTGCCGGAATCGGCTTGTAGGGGCGTGGTCTCAGACCCGCCCGCTTATATCAATCCGTCAAAATGGCATTCTCCACATGGCAATTCATTCGAAAGGGCGGGTCTGAGACCACGCCCCTACGACATCGTGCACTGACTTATGGGACCGCCCCTCTAATTGGCCGGCCCATTCATGGGCGTGGAGCGCGGGCGTGAGATACTGGGTTGGCATTGCGCTTTTCGTCCTTGCGTTCTTCACGTATTTGAAGACCCTGTGCCCAACCATTTATGTCGGCGATAGCGGCGAACTCATCACGGCCGCGAGCTGCCTCGGGATACCGCACCCGCCCGGCTACCCGATCTTTGTCCTTCTGATCGAGCTTGCCTGCACCGTCTTTCCATTCGGGTCGCTTGCCGCAAGATGCGGGCTTGTCTCAGTGCTGTCCGGAGCGGCCGCGGTCTTCGTTCTCTACAGGATATGCCTGTGTGTCTCGACCGCCAAACCCACAAACAGGCCCGCAAGCCCATTTGCAGCCCTGGGCGCCGCCATCGCCGCGGTGGCGTTCACGTTCTCGCTCACGTTCTGGTCCCAGACGACGATTGCTGAGGTCTATGCTCTGACGCTTCTTTTTGTCCTCCTGACGCTCTATCTCGTATTGCGATGGGAACGAGAGCCCGAGGGGCAAAGGGATCACAGGTTCCTTCTTCTGGCAGCGTTTGTCGGCGGCCTGGGACTGTCGAGCCATCACACCGTGGCGCTCCTTCTCGCCGCGCTGGCTGTTTATGTGATATACAGATCGCCGCGACTGCTGCTGAATGGCCGTGTTGTCTTCCCCGCGATTGCGCTCGGCATTCTTGGCGTATTGGTTCACCTCTACCTGACGTTTCGCGCCTCGACCAACCCGGCGCTCAACTGGGGCGCGCCCGACACATTTGCGAGCTTCGTAACCCACATACTGCGCCGCGAATACGGCAGCTCGAGTCATACGGCCAGGTCGCTCGCTCTTTTCTCTAGGCAGCTTTGGTTCTATATCTCCGCGCTCGTCAGACAATTCACCCCGCTCGGCTTCCTCTTGTCTGCGATAGGCGTTGTGGTCGGTATTCGCCGGCGCAACAGGGCGCTGCTCCTGCTTTTCGTGACCTTTCTCCTTTGCAGTCTTTTCTTCATTCTATATACGAATTTCAGGCTCATTCCGCGCGACACGTATCTAGTGGAGGTCTTCTTCATCCCATCGTTCGCGGTCGCCGCTATCCTCATGTCCCTTGGCGCCTCGTCTGTCCTTCGGAACGTTTACCGGCTGGTCAGCAAGCCGAAAACACTTGCCGTCCTGGCCAGCGCCTTTGGCCTTCTGGTCTGCGCCATGCCGCTTCTTGCCAACTATTTCTACAGCGATAAGAGCCGTCATTTCCTCACTTACGACTATGGGGTCAACATCCTCAAGTCAATGCCGAGCGACGACTCCGTCGTTTTTGTCGATCGTGATATGGAGGTTTTCACGCTGCTTTTCTTGAAGGATGTCGAGGGGATTTGCCCCGACGTCGAGATAATCGATCGCTCCGGCATCTTGAGGCGCGATTTCTACGTCAAGGACATGCGGCTGATGTCCGAAAAGCAGCGCCAGGTCGCTCAGTTGCAAGCGGAGCATCGGCTGTTTGGGGAGGAGACGAGGCCTATATGCTATGTGCCCGGCGTCGATCTGGGCGGCGTCAAGGAGTTCAGGCTGAAGCCCATCGGTGTTGCGACGGTGCTCGTTCCGGCGGAGCAGGCGGACGAATTCACCGACAGCGAGCGGGAAGTCTCTAGAAAGCTCGTCAACAGGAGCCTCGAGGACCCCGGCCTCTTCAAGGACTACACCAGCCGGTGCGTGGCGATGGTCTGGGAGCTCCAGCTTGGCGATTCCTACTATTGGCAGGGCGATCGTGAGGAGGGAAAGAGGCTCTGGCGGGCTTCCAGTAGAACGGCTGGAGACATTATGATCCTGCACAACATGCTGGCTGAAAAGGCGACGACGATTGGGCAGACTGCGCTGGCGATTGAGGAGTATGCGAAGATCGCAGAGCTCAAACCCGACGATCACCTCGTCCAAATGAACTTAGGCACGCTGCTGGAGCGTGAGGGCCAAACTTCCGAGGCGCTCGACGCCTTCGAGAAAGCGCACCTTATCAAACCGAACTTCCTGCCCGCACTCAAGGCAGCTATCAACATCCACGTCAAACGGCGTCAATTCGAGCAGGCAATTGGCCCTGCGGTGAAGATATGCAGGCTTGCTCCTCGTGACCCGGACGCGCAGCGCAACCTCGGCTTGGTCTATGAGGGGGCTGGAAGATTTCAGGAGGCTCTCGGCGCGTATGAGCGAGCGGTAGCGCTGAAGCCCACATTCGCACTTGCCTATGCGGATATCGCGATTCTTAACGAGAAGATAGGCAACGCGGAAAAGGCGGAGGAGGCTATGCAGCGTGCGCTTGCGCTCGACCCCAACCTCGCCACTTCCGATGAGCGGCTGCAAGGAAGCAATCTGGCTGGCCCCTTGATTGAAGAGATCAAAACCTCGCAGGTCGAGGCTTTTGCCGGCCTGTCGAGCGAGGAACTGAGGGGTAGAATCCAGGCCCTCGTTGCCGCCAAGCACTTCCCACGTGCAATCGAGGCGTACAAACGGCTTGTCCAGCTCGAGCCGAACAACTCGAAGGCGCTGGTGGATATGGGTATTCTGCTCGATCAGACGGGCAAGTTGGAGCAGGCGGAGGCGGCGTTCAAGAAGGCCCTATCGATCGATCCCAACTCTGCTGAGGCGCACAATGCGCTTGGCGTCGTCTATGCCAAGCGCAAGGACTACGTGAACGCTCGCGCACAGTGGGAGGCGGCGCTTGCGCTCAAGCCCGACTCGGCAGGGACGCTAAGCAACCTCAAGCAGCTCGAGCAGCTTGGGTATTGAGAATGGACATGCCAATCAGTTGTAGGGGCGGCTCACGAGCCGCCCTCCTTTGATCTAGCGGGTTGGGGGGTCAAGGGCGGCTCGTGAGCCGCCCCTACAGAACACATCTTCCGTTGCGCGGCGGCGATCCGTCGATTCGGCCAAGGAGGCGACCCCAATTCAAGGAATCGCCCAGGGTGGCGGAGTCGCGAATGAATCTACTCAATGAACAGGTTGATGCGGGTCTTGCCCTTCTCGTCGTCAACCTCGATTATGTTCTCATCGTCGAGCTCGTCGAGGTTGGCCAGCACCGCGTCAAGGTCGAGGTCGAGTCCCTCAATCTTAGCCTTGCCTGTCTTCGACAAAAACCTGCCGCCGAGCTTGGCCAAAGAAAGCGGAAGCTTGATGTTCACCTTCGGCTTTTCCTTGTCGCCCTCAAAGACCTGTATCCGCAGCTTCTTGCCCTTGAGCGATTTCTTGTCCTTGACCTTGACGGCTCCGGCGGAACTTGTGCTGCTCGTTGAGAAAACCATCCCGCTCCCAACCGACTTCAGCAGCCCCATCGCGTCATCCGCCGAAATCTTGCCGTCCTCGACCATTTTCAGGATGCGCATGCGCTCTTCGTGGATGGAATCTTGATTCTCAATAGTCATCTTTTTCTCCTGTTCTTGCGTTTCTGTTGACTTCTGACTTGGCGGGCGTGGTCTCCAGACCGCGCCCCTACAAGGCATCTAATTCGCGTCGGGACCGCCTCTACTCCTCCAGTAAGATCTTCTTGACGATGCGATTGACGATTTGCGGATCGGCCTGCCCCTTGGTGCGCTTCATCACTTGCCCGACGAAGAAGCCCAGCACGTTGAGTTTGCCCTGCTTGAGCTTCTCGATGAGATCGGGACTTGAATCAGCGACCTCGTGGATGATGTTAGCGATCACATTCTCGTCGGAAACGGTTGACAGATTCTGCTCGGCAACGATTGCCTCGGGGCCTTTCCCGGTCTGGACGACCTGTTCGAAGACATCCTTCGCTATCTTGCCGCTGATCTTGCGGTCTTTGACCAGAGCGAGAAGCTCTGCCAGATGTTCGGGCGTTACTGGGCACTCGTCGATGTTGATGTTGCGCTCTTTGACGACCCGCAGAACCGACCCCATGACCCAATTGCTGACCGCCTTCCCGTCGGCGTGAAGTGAGGCGCATTTCTCGAAGTAGTCCGCGACCTCCTGCGTGGCTGTGAGGACCGACGCGTCGTATTCGGGGATGCCGTATTGCTCGACAAGCCGCTTGCGCCTCGCGTCCGGAAGCTCGGGCAGCGTCTCTCTGATCTCTGCTACCCAGTCATCGGTCGCATCCAGGAAGACCAGGTCCGGTTCGGGGAAATACCTGTAGTCGTGCGAGTGCTCCTTGCTTCGCATCAGAAAGGTCTTGCCCGAGGCCGGATTGAACCCGTAGGTCGCCTGCTCGACCACTCCACCGGCGTCGATGACTGCTTGCTGCCTGCTCATCTCGTATTCGAGCGCGCGCTTGGCGAACCGGAACGAGTTGAGGTTCTTGATCTCGCACTTGGTGCCGATGCTGCCGTCCTCGTTACGAAGGGAGATGTTCGCATCGCAGCGAAGGCTGCCCTCCTCCATGTTGCAGTCGCTCACGCCACAGTATTGCATGATCGTTTTCAGCTTCAGAAGGTATTGCCGGGCCTCTTCGGGGTTTTCGAGGTCAGGCTCAGTTACGATCTCGATGAGCGGAACTCCGCAGCGGTTGAAGTCGATGAGGCTCGTGCCCTCAAGGTTCTGCTCCTCGTTGTGGAGCGATTTGCCCGAATCTTCCTCGAGATGCAGCCGGTTTATTCGGATGCGCTTCCGCACCGTTTCCCCGGAGTCATCCTCTACGTTGATGTTGATGTGGCCGTTTGTCGCGAGCGGCAGCGAAAACTGCGTTATCTGAAACCCCTTCGTGAGGTCGGGATAGAAGTAGTTCTTGCGTGCGAACTGGCTTCTCGATCTTATGTCGCAGTTGAGGGCGAGCGCCGCTTTGATAGCGAGGTCCACCGCCTTCCTGTTGAGAACCGGCAGCACACCGGGGAGACCGAGGCACACCGGGCAGGTGTTGGAGTTTGGCTTCGCGCCGAACTGGGTGCTGCACGAGCAGAATATCTTGCTCTTGGTGAGCAGCTGAACGTGGACCTCGATACCAATGACAGGTCTTGGTTTCATGACATTGGATTCTAAGGTTCCAGGCGGATAGTTCAAGGCCTATGGCCGGAGCTTCGTCGAAATACGAATCCGCGGTTCGATGGGGCGACATTGATTAGCAATTGACAGGTGATGGGGCTGGCAATACGCTTCCGTTCGGCTGCAATTGGCCGCCTCTACTGTGAACTGACCCCGCTTGGGAGGCAATATGGCTCTGAATTTCGCGGTGCTTAGAAAGAAGCTGATGGGCCTGAGCGTGATCGTCGTCGCTTTCTGCGTGTTGTGGATTACAGGCATCGGCGCGGGTCTTTGGCATCTGAAGGACGCCGTTGATCCTATCCCGCTTTTCTTTGGCGTCCTCGGTGGATTGGGGCTTTTCATATTCGGCATTCAGATCATGTCGGATTCGCTCCAAAAGGCGGCAGGAAGCCGGCTTCGCCGGATTCTCGACCTTTTGACAGGGGGACCGATAAGGGGAGTCATGGTCGGGGCCGGCGTAACGGCGCTCATCCAGAGCAGCAGCGCGACGACGGTGATGGTGGTTGGCTTCGTGAACGCTGGGCTTCTGACGCTGGTTCAGGCAATTGGGGTCATACTTGGGGCTCACATCGGGACCACAATCACGGCCCAGCTTGTGGCGTTCAACATCAGCAAGTATGCGCTGCCCGCGATCGCGGTTGGTATGGCGATTACGATGGGCTCGAAGCAGCGCGAGCGTATGAGGCTTTGGGGCCAAGTTATTCTCGGGTTTGGGATGCTTTTCTATGGTCTGGTGACCATGGTGACGTCGCTGAAGCCGCTCCAGGGCAGCGATCAATTCAAGGAGTTCTTCCTTCAGTTTGGCGCCAACCCGCTGCTGGGTATTCTGGCGGGGATAATGCTGACCGCGGTGGTCCAGTCGAGCAGCGCAACGGTGGGGCTCGTGATTGCACTTGGGACGAGCGGGCTCATCGATTTCAGGACGGCCTTGCCGCTCATGCTGGGCGATAACATCGGCACCACGGTCACGGCGCTGTTGTCGTCGATCGGGACGAGTCGAGAGGCCAGGAGAGCTGCCCTTGCGCACTGCTTATCTAACATCATAGGTGTTGCGTGGGTTTTTGTAGCTCTGTCGCATTTTGGGAAGCTTGTGGACCTCGTTACACCGGGCAACGCCAACTCGCCGGCCGCTATTGCCCGGCACATCGCCAACGCGCACACGATGTTCAACGTCTTCAACACGGTAGTGCAGCTCCCGTTCATCAAGTGCCTCGCTCGGCTCGTCACCTGGGCGATACCCGATAGGGCGCCAGCCCCTAGCAGGACCAAGGTGGGTGCTCTGTTGCAGGCGCAGTTCCTCAATTCGCCGCCGGTGGCAATACAACAGGTCAAGAAGGCCATATTGCACATGTTCGACCGGGCGTATGGGATGCTGACTCTTGCCAGAGAAATGGTGGCTGAGGAGGACACCGGCCCGAGTTCCGAGATCTACAAGCTGGAAGATGAACTGGACGGCCATCAGGCCGAGATCACGGAATACATCAGCCTGGTCATGCACAAGGGCGTTTCGGCGAGGGACAGCGAGACGCTGACGCACCTATTGCACGCGGTCAACGACGTTGAGAACATCGGGGACTCGCTGGAGAGCACGTCGAAGCTACTTGAGCGGCTAGAAAAGCTCGGCCAGAGCTTCTCTGCCCCAGCAAAGCAGGATATCCTGGAGATGTCGGATATGGTCTTGAGTATGGCCGAGCGCTCGCTGCGCGCATTGAAGGAGGAGAACAAAGGTCTGGCCGAGGCGGCACTTGAGGAAGAGGCCAAGATCGACGAGTTGAAGCGGACGCTGCGCAAGCGAAACAGGGACAGATATGTTGCCTTCAAGCGCGGCGAAAGCCAAACTGAGGAGAGACTTTGGGGCCAAGTTATATCGAATGATATAATCTCCAACATGGAGAAGATCGCGGATAATGCTGTGAATGTATTGGAGGCGTTCGAGCTGGCGACAGATTATCCTGGGTCGGCTCTTGGGCAGGGAGGAGCATGAGATTATCACAATTCACGAGGATTGCGGCTTGCTGCCTGGTCGTCGCCGCTTTCGGCTGCGGCGGGGAGCATGGGATGTATGAGGGCTCGCAGATCAGCGCAACGATCATGCTCTCTGCCTTCTATGTTTTCTCGTTTGTTTGTACTGTTGGGTCATTGCTGAAGCGTTGGGGCATGGCGCCGCTCCTGGCCGGCGTGTTCGTCCTAGTCTGTTGCACGATAACGCTCTGCATGACGCCATACTTGTGGCTTGGGGCTGCTCTTTTGATAGTGGGCCTGATCGTGGGCTATCTAGCGTTTCGACGATTGCGGCGGCAGGGCGGCTCGTGAGCCGCTCCTACAAAGCCCAGCGCCGACTTGCGGGACAGCCTCAATAAGCAAGGGTCTGTCCACAGGGGACGCGAATGGCCGCATTTCCCTGACCTATTCACGTGCTGGTTGACATATAGACGCTGGGGGTGGTTTTCTCTTGCGATTGATTGATTCGGGGACTTGCTCCGCCGCTTTCAACATGGCAGTTGACGAGTCGCTTTTCTCGAGTTTCGATTCGTCCAGAGACGATCCGGTGCTCAGGCTTTACTGTTGGGAGAGGCCGTGCGTTTCTTTGGGCTATTTCCAAAGAGCCAACGACGCGGTAAGGAAGGCCTCCTGTGAAGAACACGGCGTCGATGTTGTTCGGCGGATAACTGGCGGCCGGGCGGTTCTACATGACCAGGAGGTTACGTATTGTGTGGTTGCGCCGGTGAAGGCGGGTCCTTTTGGGGGGCGGTTGCTTGAATGTTATCGGGCCATCGCGGCGTGCCTTTCGGCGGGTTGCGAGTTGCTGGGGGTTCCCGGCGATGAGATCGAGGTTGTGACCGGTCAGGACCTTCGAGCCGGAAGCGCGTCGTCGGCTTGCTTCATGACGGCCTCGGCGTATGAGATACTCGTCGGGGGCCGGAAGCTAATAGGCAGCGCTCAGAAACGGGGAGATGAGGTTCTCGTGCAGCACGGTTCCATCCCGCTGCGTGTTGACATCCCGTTGACGTTGAGTGTAATGCGCGTGGATGAGGGGTCGGGTTCAGCCGACGTAGCCGCCGCCGCAGCTAGTGCTTTGGCGGACAAGCAGGCTACTATGGCGAAGTCAGCCACGACCAGCGGTGAGGCCCTGCGGCCAGCCTGCCTCGAGGAGGTAGTGGGCAGGGGCCTGACCTTCGACGAGGTCAAGAGCGCAATAGGAGAGGGCTTCGCCAAGAGCCTTGGAAGGACACTTGAACGGTCGAATCTGACAGAAGGCGAGCGTGCGCTTGCCGATACGCTTTCGCGAGAGAAGTATGGAAGTGATTCTTGGAATTTCCGTAGGTAGGGTCTGGCACACTGTTGGCTCGCCGGTTCAGCCGACGTAGCCAGGGATACTATGGTGAAGTCGGCCGGATATTAGTTTGGAGGTTTTATTCAGTTGAGGGCAAACGGTAGGAAGAATGACGAGATTCGCCCAGTCGTAATTGATCGGGGCTATGCGAAGTTCGCCGAAGGCTCGGCGCTCATCACGCTGGGTGACACAAAGGTATTGTGCACGGCTACTGTCAAGGACGACGTGCCGCAGTGGCTGCGAGGTTCGGGGCAGGGATGGATAACCGGCGAGTATGGCATGCTGCCTCGTTCGTCGCCCAATAGGATACCCAGGGAGGCAAATCGGGGGAGGATTTCTGGCCGGACGCACGAGATACAGCGGCTGATCGGTCGGTCTTTGCGAGCGGTCGTCGATCTGTCGTTGATCAAGGATCGGACGGTCTGGATGGATTGCGACGTGATCCAGGCGGACGGCGGGACCAGAACAGCGTCTGTAACAGGCTGTTTTGTGGCGTTGTGCGACGCGCTGACTTGGCTTGCTGGCAGGGAGCAGGGCTTGCCGTGCTTGAGCGGCTTCGTGGCAGCGACGAGCGTCGGAGTCGTCTCGGATGAGTTCCTCTTGGACCTAGACTACTCCGAAGATTCGAAAGCGGCGGTCGATATGAACGTAGTCATGACCGATACAGGTCAGTTTGTCGAGATTCAAGGCACCGCCGAGTCGCAACCTTTTGAAAAGGAGTCCCTTGATGAGCTTCTCGCGCTTGCGAGGCGCGGGATATCCCGCCTTGTGGAGATTCAGCGAGAGGTACTTGGCGACGTAGGTCACCTTATGGTTGGCGGTGCAGGGCGGGCTTTCTAGCCTGCCATTTATATGATGCTAGAAAGGAGTTTCATCATGGCAAGAGTATGTGATATATGCGGTAAAAGGCCGATGTTCGGGCACAAAATAAGCCACGCTCACAACGTGAGCAATCGCCGCTGGATACCCAACTTGCAGACCGTTCGCGCGAACGTCAATGGGAAGGTCAAACGAGTAACGGTCTGCACTAGTTGTCTTAAGGCCGGCAAGGTGGACAAGTATCAAAAAGCGCAGGTCGCAAAGGAGTTAAGTCCCGCTGTTGCGGAGACGAAGAGCTAGACGCCTTATCGGCTCTAATTCGTGGTGACCCATTGAATGGTGAAGTCGTGGAGCAGAGGACTTCTATTCTTGTTGTGGAGGATTCGACCGACCTGAGGGAGCTTCTGGTTCAGGCGCTTTCGTTGGGGGGGTATCATGTTGAGGCCGCGGACAACGGTCAGTCCGCGCTGGAGGCTCTCGCCAAGAATTCGTTTGACGTGGTTGTAACCGACATCAGGATGCCGGGCATGGACGGTTTAGCTCTTCTGGACCGTATCTTGGCGATGAATAAGGAGCCTGAGACCGCGGTCATCCTTATGACGGCCTACATGACCATCGAATCGGCGGTTTCCTCGCTCAAGAAAGGCGCCTACGATTATCTCGCTAAGCCGGTCAAGATCGAGCAGCTGCTGCATACTGTGCAGACGGTTGTGGATAAGCGGCGATTGAAGCTCGAGAATATCCGGCTGACCAGAGAGCTCACGAGGCTCAATCGGGAGCTCGAAAAGAAGGTCCGGCTGAGAACCAAACAGCTCCAGGATTCTCAGGACAAGCTGCAAAGGAGTTACCTGGAAGTAATCAAGTCCTTCGCGGTGGTTCTCGAGGAGCGGGACGCTTACACCCAGGGCCATTCCTCGCGTGTAACCGAGTACTCGGTCAGGACTGCGACCGAGATGGGTCTAGCCGAAGAACAGATCGTTGCCCTTCAGATAGGTGGCAGTCTTCACGATATTGGCAAGATAGGTATCCCCGAAGAGGTGCTATGTAAGACAGAAGAACTCACTCGCGAAGAGTGGCGCGTGATGCGCGAGCATCCGGACAAAGGGGCGCGGATGATTGAGCCGTTGAGTTTTCTGTCCAAGGAGAAGGTTCTTATTCGGCATCACCACGAGCGCTGGGACGGCAAAGGCTACCCCGACCGCCTCGCCGGCGAGGAGATACCGCTCCTTTCGCGGGTATTGTGCGTGGCGGACGCGTTTGACGCGATGACCTCCACCAGAAGTTACAGGAAGCGGATGACGCTTGAGACCGCCGTCGAACAGCTTAAGATGAACAAAGGGACGCAGCTTGACCCCACGGTAGTTGACGTTTTTCTCGATTGCCTGGACAAGTACGGGATCATTACTTCGATGGACTGCATAATCCTTGCCGCCGGGAAGGGCAAACGGATGGACGGCGATGACCCGAAGGTACTGATTGAGGCGCACGGCAAGCCGCTGCTCGGTTACGTTCTTGACCTTGTCGCTAAGTTTGGCGTGCGCAAGATATATATCGTGGTTGGTCACGGGGCGGACGAAGTTAAGGAATATGCCGGGAAGACGTATTGGCAGACGAAGCCGACCGGCTGGCATGATGCTCTGGGCAGAACCGGGCAGGATGAGCTGATTGAATTTGTGCCTCAAGATGAGCAGCTCGGAACCGCGCACGCTGTTGCGCAGGTTCTGCCGTATCTAGCTCACTCAAAGAACGGTCTGTTGATTCTCAGCGGCGACGTCCCACTTCTGAGTTTCAACACCGTGAACAAGATGATAGATGAGCAGATGAGAACTGAGGCCGGACTGGTTCTCGCCACGGCGGACGTTGAGGAGCCCGGTTCTCTGGGGCGGATAACGCGGGCGCCAAACGGGCAGTTTGAGGCGATAGTCGAGGCGGCCGACGCCAGCAAGAAGGAGTTGAGGATCAATGAGATCAACGTCGGCGCGTATTGCCTAGCGGGTGATCATTGCCTTCTCGACCTCATCAGCGAGGTTCAGACCAACAATGCGCAGGGCGAGTACTACCTGACCGACGCGGTCCGGTTGTTCGCAAAACGTGGCAATCGGGTGCGTCTCTGCAAGGTTGCGGACAGCCGGGAGGCGCTCGGTATCAATACAATGCAGGACCTCCAGCTGGCCGAGGAATACATCGAAGAGATGAGTCGGTCTTCTGTAGGGCGGGCTTTCTAGCCTGCCTTCCTCTAATAAGATGCGGATTCAGGGAACGGATGGGATACGTCGGCCAACGGCCCTCGATAGCTCTGCCCGTGTTCGGGGCCTCGGCCCGCTGCAAGCTTTCCTCCAGGCAGGCCTCATCACGCCTAGATTCATGGAGCTCTATGCCTACTCCTTCGTAACCGACCTTCTCGGGCTCAAGAGACTTGAGCCGGGCGATCCTGTCGTTGTGGGTTGGGACCCGAGAGACCCCGACGGCGATTTCATTGAGCCATTCATACTAGGTATTCGAAAGGCGGGCGCCGCCGTCTTCTCGGTCGGCGTCGTCCCGACGCCTGCTGTCCCGGCGTATTTGCTCCACGTCGGCGCAGCGGCCGGGGCAATGATTACGGCGTCCCATAACCTCAAGGATCAAAACGGCGTCAAGCTCTTCTGGGCGAACCAAGGCCTCAAATATCTCCCCTCAGATGACGAGCGCCTCACCGCCGTCATTTTTGAGCTCGCCGACAGCGTTGATCTACAAGGGCTGGACCCGACCGGTGCGCTGGAAGACCATAACCATGCGGCCTCTGCATTGTTCGAGGAGTTTATGCTCGACCCGGCCAATAGCTGGCTTGACCCGACCCAGGATGCGGCAGCGCGGCTAAACCTCGATCGCATCGAGCTCGTCGTTGACGCTGCTAACGGCTGCCTCAGCAAGTTCGCCGGGAAGCTCTTCCGCAAATGGGGCTTCGGCACTGTTCACGAGGTCAACACGTCCGACGCCGGGCACGTGAATGAGGGCGGCGGCGTTGCGGCGCTTGAGGGGACCGAGATCATTACGCGCGGGGATGTCTTCGCCGGTGAGGGCGGGGGGAGTTCGCCGTTTTCCGAGCACAAGGCCGTCCTTGAGATGTTCCGCCTCGCCGACGAGCTGAGAGATGACCTCGTGGCCGGCGATCGTCTGCTGGTTGCCACGGTGTTCGACGCGGACGGGGACCGCTTCTTCCGGCTCGACTACGCGCCTCATCAAGACGGGCTCATTGTCTCTTCCGGAGATGAGACGGCGTTCTTGCAGGCGAAGTACCTCGTCGAGAGGCGAGCGGTTGCAAATCGCCCGCGCATGGTGCACACGGTCGAGAGCGACATCAACGTTGGCGCCTTCGCGGACAAATCACTCAGCGTGAGCCCGGGCATGACAGCCGTCGGCGACAAATGGGTGCTTTACGAGGCGTTCTCGTCGCTTCTCGAGGGCCGAATGACGTTGCTCAAAAAGCACTTCGCGGAAGGAGGCCAAGAAGACGCAGCAAAGGAGCTTGAAACGGCTTGGAAAGGGCTCGAAGCGCTCCGTTCGCATCGGTCAAGCGACAGCCAGGTCTATTTCGACCTTCAGTGCCAGGTCGATTGGATTCAGCAGAAGCACTGCCGCCCCGACGAGATTGCAGCCCTAGAAAAAGACCTCGTCAAACCGGGCGCAATTCCATACCTGATGGGATTCGAGGAGACCGGCCACTCGATAACTCCCGGTATCCTTGAGACCGCCAACCGCCAATTCGCCGCGCGGCGAACCAACCGCCAATTCGCCGCGCGGCGAATCTCCGGCCTCCGGCCTCCGACCGCCCGTGGGTTGTTCTTCGCCGGCAACGGTCTGAAGGCCGCCATCAACACGTTCGTCGCGACGCAGACGATGCTTCAGTCGATGGACGTCAGGGCGTTTCATCACATGATGGCGGCGCCGTTTATGCGCGGCTTCAAACGGACGTTCTATGCTTACTACACGCGGAAGGAGGAGTTCGCGTTCGGCAAGGAATACTGGCGGCAGTTCGCAGACTGGCTCGAGCGGGAATGCCTCGCTCGGTTTGCCTCGGATTTCGATGTTAAGCGGGTCGAGTTCGCCGAGGACAAGGACATGATCTTTATTTCGCTGGCCCCTCATGGCGGCTCAAGGACGGTTGCCTCGATCTTCGTCCGCAACTCCGGCACCGAGGAGAAGACGGGCGTCAACGTCCGCGGCACGAAGGAGCTCGCCGAGCTGCTCGACACTGTGGGCGACCTGGCGAGGCGCCGACTGCAAAGATCGGTCAAATCGTCCAGCAGCGATTACGCGGCGGCGGAGACGATGCTGCTTGCGGAGATGATGCAGCAGGAGGCTCGTGGCGCCGTTTTCGCCGTTGGCGATGCGACGCAGAGGCTGGCGGGCAAGTATCCCAACGTCGTCCCCGAGCGCTTGCTGCTGGAGATGTTCAAGCAGGACTTCATCTCTATCGAATCGATCACAGAACTGAACGCGCCCCTCCGCCTCACGCCCCTCGCCCGTTGGTATGTCGGGTAGCACTGAGGGGACATTCCGACCCTGTCCGTTCACACAACAACGATACATCAGATTCGGCTGATTTTCAAGATCAACGAGCATCGTCTTCATTCGCGACATAGTCGTCGGAATTAGGCTGTAGGGGCGTGGTCTCAGACCCGCCCGTGTCTGTCAATTCGTTAAATCCGGCGCCATCGATGCACCAATCAATTAGAACGGGCGGGTCAAAGACCGCGCCCCTACATCTCCAGAATCGACTTATGGGACAGCCCGTTCAGTCAGGTGGCGTCAGGGGCGCACCGTCCTTATCCTCCTCCTCTCCTCACGGCGGGCCGGGACGCCGATCCACAACCCGAACGTATGGAACAACTTGTGTAGTAGTTTCGTATTGACGTTATATGTTGTGTTGATGTAAGATGCGTTGTGGTTTGGCGCTGTTGGCTTTTTCGTCCTGATTCTGGTCCTGAAGAATGAAGCTGAAAAGCATCGAGTTGGTCGGTTTCAAGTCATTCCCGCGACGAGTGCGGCTGGAGCTCGCCGACCGGGCGACGGTGCTGGTTGGTCCGAACGGCTGCGGGAAGAGCAATATCTGTGATGCGGTTGTCTGGGCGTTCGGCGAACAGAGCCCACGCCTTCTACGCGGCCAGCGCATGCAGGAGGTCATCTTCTCAGGCACTGAGGAGCAAAGGCCGATCAACTACGCGCAGGTTTCCATGCACTTCACCGGCGCGGCCGATTGGCTCAAGGTCAAGTTCGACGAGATCGTCATCTCACGGAAGATGTTTCGGTCTGGCGAGAGCGAGTTTTCGATAAATCAGGCCCCGTGCCGCCTGCGCGACATTCAGGAGCTCTTCATGGATACGGGCGTCGGGGCCAGGTCTTACTCCGTCATCCCGCAGGGGCAGATTTCATACCTCATCGACGAGAAACCCTCTGAACGGCGTCTGATCATCGAGGAGGCGGCCGGCATCCAGAAGTATCGTCATCGCAAGAAGATGGCGCTCGCGCGGCTTGCCGACACCGAGGACAACTTGGTGCGCGTCGATCAGCGGGTTCTTGAGATCTCGCGAACCACTCGGACCCTAAAATCGCAGTCGGAGAAGGCGCAGCGGTTCAAGGATTTGCAGAAGCGGGCCCGTGATCTGCGGATGCGGCTCAATTGCGCGGAATACACGGAGCTTTCAGAGCGGCTCAGAGCAGAGCAGGACTCGCAGGAAAGGAATGCGGAGCGAAAGGCCGAGCTCTTGCGTGATGTCGCGAAGACGAAGAATGCCTTGGAGCAGGCACAGAACCGTTTTAAGGCCCTGTCGGACGAGCGGGATGACCTTGAGCGACGGCTGCGGGAATCGCGAGTCGAGGCCGACTCGCTTCGCCTTTCTACCGGAACGCTGACGGAGAAGATACGATCGGAGAACCAGCGCGCCAAATCGTGCCAGGAGGACCTCGGGGAGCTCTCGAAGCAGTCCGAGGAGACTGGCAAAGAGCTTCGGAAGTTTGAAAGGGAGCACGAGCGTATCACTGCCTCGCTCGCCAAGATCGACGACGGCTCGAGGTTGGCAAAGGCGGCTTGTGACGAGGCGCGACAGGAGCGCAGGAGACTTACCGATAGGTTAACCAAGGCGCAGAATCGCTGGATGCAGGCAGCGACCAAGCTGGCGAGGGCTCAGGAGGAGAGCCGGGCCAACACGTTCACGCTCAAGCATCTGTCCCAGCAACTCGTTTCGACAAGTGAACACGCGACCGAAAGCCGGACCAGGCTTAATAAGCTCCGGGCGAGGCTTGACCTTGCGAAGGAGCAGGCTTCAAGCCATCAAGAGCAGCTCGCCTCGCTTGAAGCGGCAAGTGAGTCCTGCTCCAGGGCGCTGTCAGACGCTGCTAGTGCGAGGGACGCGGCGGTTCAGCATTGCGCTACGCTGAAATCGAAGCTGGCGTTGACGCGCTCTCGGCTTCAGACGACGCGCGAGCTCTTGAGCCAGCTTGAGGGCTTTCAAGAAGGAATCCGCGCGGTCGCGAAGGTCTGGAAGGAGCGCTCCTCCGGCGGCGACACACCTGAGGTCATTGGCCACCTGCTCCACGCCAAAGAGGGCTATGAGACGCCCCTGGAGGCCGTGCTCGGCTCTCGCCTTCAGTGCCTCGTCATGGATGATTTTAGGCAGGTCGGCGAAGCGGTCTCGTACCTTCAGGAGCACAAGGCCGGCAGGGGCAGCTTCGTCGCAAAGGAGGCGGCCCAAGCGCGCGCCTCGTTCACGTCCGAACCGCACTCGCTGCCCGGCACGCTGGGGCCGGCGCAGAGTTTTGTGGAGTCCTGCAACTATCCCGATCTTACGAACATGCTGTTGCACGACGTGTGGGTCGTTGAGGACCTTGACCGCGCCGTCTCGCTCTGGGGCGCAGGCGGCAATGGCGCGACTTTTGTTACGCTGTCCGGCGAGGTTGTTGAGAGCAGCGGCGTAGTCCACGGCGGCAGCAAGGTTCCCGGCGCGCGAGTCTTGACTCGGCAGCGGGAGCTGTCCGACCTGGAGAAGAGCGAGGAGAAGCTTGTTTCAGACCTCGCAGTGGAGGAGAAGGCGTTGAAGGACGCGAACGAGCTCTATTTGAAGGCCCAAGAGGCTTCTACCAAGTCGCAGGAGGCCGTGGACGCTGCTCGGCTGGGGCTCATGGACGAGCGGAAGATACTCGAAGGCTTGAGCCGCGAATGCGACCTGGCCATCGATGAGATGAAGAACCTTCAAGCTCGGGTGCAGGAAATCGACAAGGCCAAGTCGCGATGCGCCGACCGGGACAAGGAGCTTCAGGCCGAGATAGCGCAACTTGAGGACGATGGCAAGCAGCTTGAGGTGTCAGTCGAGACGATGCGAGCCGAGGTTGCCATCGACATAAAGAAGAGCTCGTCGCTTGAGAGTCGGCTGTCCGAGTTCGCGCAGCGCCGGGCCGCGGCGCGGGAGAAGCAGCGCGGCGCGTCGGCGAACTTCTCTCGGCTTGAGGCGGATATGCAGAGTATAAGGGACAAGGAGCAACAGAAGCAGCGTCTGTTGAGACAGCTCGATGAGGAAGTGGTCAGGCTGCGGCGAGGGCAGACGGAGGGGTCCAAGCGGCTTGCCGAGCTTGAAAGAGCGATGTCGATGCTCTCATCGAGCCTTGATGAGAAGAGCAAGCAGCAGAATGAGCTGGCGACCAGACGGGAGGTCTTGAGCCGAGAATACGACCGTTATCTCGAGCAGGAGCGAAAGGTCGCAGCCTCGTTGAGCGACGCACGCGCACGCGCCTCGTCCCTTGAGGCGCAGCTTGAGGCTTCGCTTCAGCGCATCGAGGGCGAGATGCCCGGCTTCCCAGAGATGCGGGACGTTGATGGTTTGCTGGCTGAATACGGGCGAGACGGGCCGATTGCGGCCGAGACGCGGGCTGAGATGCGGGCCGAGCTGGGAGTCATTTCCGACCGGCTTCAGAGCCTGGGCGACGTGAACTTCGCGGCCATTCAGGACTACAAATCGACAAAGGACGAGCTCGATTTCCTGAAACGCGAGCGCGGCGACATAGCCCAGTCCGTCAAGCTCATCAATCGCACCATCGGCAAGATTGACAGCGAGGCAAAGCGCCGGTTTGTTGAGGCGTTCGAGTCGATAAGCGGCAAGTTCGGCCAGCGGTTCACCGACCTATTTGGCGGCGGCACGGCACGGCTCAAACTCGTCGGGAGCGACGACGTCTTGGAGGCGGGCGTTGAGATAATCGCACAGCCTCATGGCAAGCGTCAGATGAGCGTTGGCCTGCTCTCAGGAGGTGAGAAGGCGCTTGCGGGCATCGCGCTTACGTTCGCGCTATTTGAGCACCGCCCGGCACCGGTCTGCATCCTGGACGAGATCGACGCGGCCCTTGACGAGGCGAACACGGTCAGGTTCATCGAGCGGCTGCGCCTCTACAGCCAATCGACGCAGTTCGTAATCATCACGCACAACCGGCGGACGATGGAGATAGCCGACCTCTTGTATGGTGTAACGATGGAGAGCAAAGGCGTCTCGAAAATCCTGAAGCTCCGCATGGAAGACCTCACGGCGCCCGACGCGAAGGCCAAAGCCGCAAACTAGCGATTCGGCTGCTGTTGCACGGGTTTGCGTATGTTTTGATGCACAGTCTGCGTTGCCTGCTTAAGCGCACAGAACTTGCCCGCGTGCAGTTTGACACGTTGCGCCTCAAGTTGTTGCAAGTCGGCGGCAGGGTGAGGTTCGCCGCACGGCGAACTCGGCGCCGAGCCAGCACAAAAACTCCGTCGAGCCACGCCCCAGGGATTATTACGGCAAAAATCACGCAAGATGGGCACGAATCAAGCGCATCACAGCGATCTCAGCATTGAATCTCAGGACAATCCCGTCCGCCCCTCCGCCTCAGCATCAACTCACCAACAATCCAACCTAAGATCCCCAAAGCCTGTCCCAAAACCAGATCAACAACCCAATCTCCACCGTTTATAAATGATCCGGGCTAGGAGTCATGGCCTTGAGCTATTCGGGTTAGCGAGCACTTAGGGAGAGGACCCTCCCGTCCATCGAAGACGGCGGGGCAATGCCGAGTATCGACAGCGCAGTGGGCGCGAGGTCCAGGATTGTGGGCCGGCCCGTTCGGATTGGGCGGTTGCAAAGCAGAATCCCGGAACTTATCGCAACGTCGAGCGAGCAGTGATCGCCAGACCACTTCTTGTTGTTATTCGCGAAAACGTCCGGCGAGACGCCGCCCAGAGTGCTCTGCCACGAAACGCGATAACCGCTTGCCATCCCTACCTGAAGGTCCGGCGCCTCGTCAAACTGGTTTCCGAAATAGATGTCGTCGCGGTCATAGACGGTCCTCACGGCGACGGCCCCGGTCTTCGGGTCCAGAAGGCCGGACAGTCCCCTCACAAGTTCCTTCTTGAGCGATCGATACTCCGCGCCAGGCCGCACGGCGCCGAGAGCCTCCCGTCCCTTCAGATTGACGTAAATCTGCCCCAGGCCAAGCGCGTATGCCCTTGTCCGCTCAAAATCGACATTCGGCCAGAAATCGCCCCGGCCAAATAGGGCCTCAAGATTGAAATCCTTGCCGCCCGTCCCCGCGAACTGCATGTAGCCGTTCCGAACGAGCCACGTGTTGAGGTTGATGCCCCGCCTGAAAGGATGAAACCCGTGGTCAGAGAGAACCATAACTGTGGTGTCCGAATCGGCCTTGCGCAACACCTGGCCAATGACGTCATCCATGCGCCTGTAGGAGTCAAGAATCGGGTTGCCAAGCCGCGCTTCGAGCTGCGGGTCGTAGAGCGTGTGCTCCTTGTCAAGCATCCGAAAGAACGCGTGCTGCACGCGGTCTGTGCCCGAAAAGAGCATGAAGAAGAGATTGTTCGGCAACTCGTCAAGAGCGAAATCAAGCATTCGCTTTCGTGCCTCGAACGTACTCACTGCATCCTGCAAGAACGTCTCGTCCGAGAGCTTGCCCTCGTTGAGAGCCATCGTATCAATGGCCCAGCCCTGCGTCTTAAAAAGGCCAATCTGCTCGGCAAGCTCCCTCGAAAACCGCCTCGGCCGGGAGATCGGCATAACTGGGTCGGTCGGATCGATATTGATCGGCGTCATATAGACGCTGACCTCAGGTGACACCGACTCGAGGTAGAAACGCGCAATGCCTCTCGCCGAGGCAAACGCTGTTACATCGAACTCAACCGGCACGAATTCCGACCACTGGCCGAGCCGCAGACGGACCTCTCGTCCGGCGACTTTCACAACGAGCTCATCGCTGCCTACCCGCCGGAACGTAATGGGCGCGACAAGGATTGGCCTACGGGCCTCAAGTTCACTCCGCCGCCGCAGAAGCTCGGCCTTGTCCTCCCGAAGCTGGCCTAGACGTCTCGGGCTTGCGGGTGATGCTGCGATCTCGCCATCGAGCGCGGCCAGCTCCTTCGCGAGCTTTTCCTTCTGCTGTAAAAGGACGGGGTCCCACGGCCCCTGGACCTCCGCTCTCGCGACGGCGCCGCGGAAGTCGAGCTTGATGAGTTTCCCTCCCATCTCGGTGTCCCCGATTTGAGCTCTCGAAAGCCCCGTCGAGAAATAGTGATAGGTTCCCTGAGTGCCCCGCAAATCGGGCACGCCGAGACCGGAGAGAATGTAGCCGCCCTCTAGCTCCTCTGGCTCGAAACTCACGGGCGCGAGCAGAGCCGCCGATCGTACCCCGTGCTCGCTCGCGATCTTCCAGAACGACTTGCCTCGTCGGCCGCACACGGCCCCGGGCGCCTCAATCGGGATGGTGTCAAACAGAAACCTCGGCCGCCTGGGCTGCGCAATGGCAATGTGTGGCGAGTAGGTCTGAGGGTCCCGCTTGAGGAAATCGAATATCCCGTGCTTGCCGGGGTTGCACCCGGTCACAAATGATGCCCAAGCGACTGGCGATTCGGGCGGATTCGTCGTGCCAAGCCTTCGGTAGCCGCCCAGGCGCATCAGCTTTTTGACGTTGGGGAGCAGACCTTTCTCGGCCCAGGGCTCCAGGAGCGATGGCGAGACGCCATCGAAGCCCAATATGACCACCTTTTGGCGCAGCTCCCGCATCCCCCTCGACTCGCACCCGCTCAACCCCGCAAGCGAGCCGAGTCCCGCCGCGGCGCCTGCGCCTCCAGCGAGCCGCAAGAACTCTCGTCTGCTAAGCTTCATTTGATGGCCATTTGGCTTGGCGTGTCTTCATGGATCGCGCCCATCCGGAGCAGACTCGGGCGTCAAGGCTTGGGACCTTCGTAATCGTGCTGGTCGGGTCTCGGGTTGCGACCCATGCCGAGGAGCACGATGAGATCGATAATCGAGATGAGGTGCGCAACGCCGACGGCAAGGACTGTGTATTTGACCTTGCTGCTCAGGAGGGAGCCCACGAGGGCGTAGATGTTCGTCCTCGGGAGGTTCTGGTAACCTCTTGCCGTTACGTCAAATCCCTCATCCAAGGGAACGGCGAAGAACGTAACAATGCCCGCAAGGATGACGAGCAAGAAGAAAGCGGCGCCGCGAGCCGGCCGTCCCATGCGGAAGTGTCCGGCGCCCGGGAAAAACAAGCCCGCGATGAAGGTGAACATGCCAGGCGAGTACCCAGCACGTCGCTTTCTGTCGCGCTCCGACATTTGCTTCAACTTGGGCGAGGCGCTGTATTTGATCGCGTCCTGCACGTCCTTGTGCTGCCTTGCGGCCCAGAACTCGTTGTCGTCCGGCTCGGGTTCTTGCCAGTTGTCGGCGTTGCGTGGGGCACGAGCACGCGGCCCATCCTCCCGGCGGAGGTCCTTGACCGAAAACGCCTCGTTCTCACCGCGACGTCTCTCGAATGAGCGATCGTGGGGAGGTTCTGCCTCGCTCTCAGGACTGATGGTTCTGGTGTCGATCATGTGGTGGCAGCACGGGCAATCGATCAGCACCTCGCCCATCGCATCGAATCTGTGGCCACACTGGGGGCATCTGATTTCCATAGAGGCTATTTAACCACGAATTGCCACGAATAGCGCGCCGGGCACAATCTACATTCGTGCTCATTCGTGTTCATTCGTGGCTAAAGGCTACTATTCGATGGTCTCGACCGATTCTTTGGGCAACCAACCAGAGAGACCCGTTTCGATGCTTATCTGATGCCAATCGTCCTTAGTGGTCTGAATGCGGACCTTCGTGCCACTGTGAAGCTCAAAGACCTCGGCAAACTCCTCCCTGGGGCCGCTCCTGGCCTTCACGGCTTCTGCGACCACGATCCCCAAATCACGTGCGTTGAAAGCGCGAGCCTTGATTGCGGTGTTAGTCCAACAGAACACGGCTAGAATGAGCAAAACCGCACCAATTCGCACGAGTATCCGCCGGGCAGCTTCTCTTCTTGCCCTACTTCCTTCGCGCTTCGCCTCATCTTTCAAAAGGATGACAGCGATAACCACGGCCATGAGCGCCAAGTAGAGTGAGAGCGAAATAGCCGTCCATTCGTTGACATTGAACAGCGAATAGATGTCCGCAAAGAGCTGTGCAAGAACGTTGCGCTCGGTCGGCTCGACCTTGTCGAGTATTCCCGACCGTGCTAAGTCCAGGTTATGCGTAATGGACGCATCGCGAGGCGCCATCTGTTTCGCCCTCTCGTAGTATAGGATTGCCCGTCCGAGGTCGCCCATTCTGAAGTAACAGTTGCCGAGGTTGTAGAAGAGGTGTGGGTTCTGCCATCTGGCCAGCGCCGCGGCGAGGAACCTGTCCCGTGCGCCCGCGAAGTCATCCTGCTCATAGTGGTCGCAGCCGTCGTTGTAGAGCTCAATTGTAACGTTGGGATCGACCTGAACCCTAGCGTGCGACGCCGCCGGACAGGCCATTACCGCGATGATTACAAAGAGGGCTGTTCGCCGCAATCCCTCAGCGAAAGGTCTGACCGAGTTGGTGGGGCAGATCATCACGGGCGCTGCTCTCCTCCCTTCATTGGCGCAATCCCATGTAGTATCGAGATCGCCTCGTCAACCTTCGACAGCACGCTTCGCATTTCCTCTGTCGAGCTCTTTTGTGCGGAGAAGCGATAAAAGTCGCACACTTCTATACACTTTGAGGTGAGCGACGCAGCGCGTTTGCCGTCGTCCGAATCGCCGATCAGGGAGCTCACTGTGAGAGCCGAAACGCCCGGCGCTGGCACGTCAAATCTCTTCGAGACATAGTTTATGAGTGATTTCGCGACCTGCGAGTAGAAATCCTGAGGCGCATCCGGATTCATCAGTGGTTTTGCCTTTGTGAGGCCCCGCATCGCCTCCTTCCTCGTGCTTCGCAGCCTGTCGCCGCTGAGGAGCTTCTGGGCCAAAACGCCCCTTATACAGAACCCGGCTGCGACAAGGCCGGGCAACAGAACCAACAACAGCGTTATTCTTCGCTTGTAGAGGTCTTGTCGGAAATCCTCAAAAGCCGTCATCTTGGGTCTTATGTAGTGGATGTCCGTGCCGGTTTGCAGGACGTCGGCCCTCTTCAGCAGGCCGGCCAATGGCGCTTCCGCCGATTCCGAGGCTGTCCCGGTAACGGTCAATTCGATCGGACGGGTCTTGACCGTTCTATATCTTGCGGCGCTCGGGTCGAAGAAGGAGAAACTGACTGAGGGAATCACCTGCGACCCAGGCTTTTTAGGAACCATGACGAATTCAAACGACTTGGCGCCTTGAATAGGTGACTTCCTCCGGTCAACGCTTTCCTTTATGTTCGGCTCATAAACGTCGAAACCCTCGACTTGGGTCTTCGGAATCTGCTGGATGGTCTTCACGTTGCCCGTGCCCCAGACTCTGACCTCGAGCGTTATTGGTTTTCCCACCTTGACGCCCTTCTGGTCAACCGTCGAGCTAATCGAGAACTGGCCAACTGTGCCGGAAAAACCATTCGGAGCGCCTTCCGGAAGCGGTTTCACTGTAACATCGATTGGCCTAGTCTCGAGATGACGCGGTCGCTGTAAGCCTCGCCGGCGAAACGAGAAGCCGGGCGTGAAGAACGTGTCAAGTGTGCACTTGAGGGACGCCGGGCCAATCGTCTGCAAGCCTGTCTTCGTGGGGAAGAGCGCTGTAGTCAACTCCTCAACTCTAAAGCGCTTACCGCGAACCACAGTCGTGTATCTGTTCTGACCCTCGATATCCTCTTTCCAGAAGTTGGTGCAGCCCGGCGCGGTGTAGTCCGCCGACCCCAGGTCGTATCTCGAGAAAAGCCTGAACGTCAACGTCAGCTGCTCGCCCAGGAACAACTCGTCCTTGTCAACCTCCGTCTTGATGAAGATGTCCTCATCGCCCGCAGTCTGCGGTTCCGGCTCGCCCGCGCGCGGCTGCCGGCCAGAACGCGGCTCTGCCGGCGACTTTGGTTTCGATTGGTGCTCCAAAACCTCAATCTGTATCGGCTTCGTCCGAACCGTCTTGGGACCGGCTCGCGCTCGTATCGGCGGGATTCTTAGCACGCCGACCCTTTCAGGTTGAAGCACGTAGCGATAAGTCGTGCTCGATTCGATCTGCATGTTGATTACGGTCACGCTGCGGGACTGTGACTCGGAAACTACCGTGAAATCATCCGAGAGGTCCGGCAGCTGGGGCTCCCCGTCGATGCCGCTTGCAGTAACGACCAGCGTGATCTGATCGTCGATGAATAGCGTGCTCTTGCTGACCGTGGCCTCGAGCGACGCTGAGCCAGCCCACGCTGAGCCACCCAAGGCCGAAAACACTACAATCGCAACGAACAGCACTGCCCGAGGGCGTGGCGGCCTCAATTCAAACACGCTACCAATCCTTCTCCACGGAGGAGGAGCCGATCGCCTTCTTCTGCAGATTCTTCTCAACCTGCTCCTCCTGCTGCTCAAGCGCGGCAAGAATCTGCTCTATCTGGTCCTTCGTCAACTCCTGAGTCCGCTGGTCTTGACTCTGCTCCTCTTTGGGCTCTTTCCGTTCCGCTTCCTGCTCTTGCTGCTCTTGCTCGTCTTTCTGTTGCTGGTTTTGCTGTTCGCCACGATCCGACGGCTGTTGCTCGTCCTTTTGCTCCCGCCGCTCCTGATCCTCGCTCTGATCGCTCTGCTTCTGCTGCTCCTGGGCCTGCTTCGTCCGCAGCGCGATCTCAAGATTGAACCGCGCCTCGTCATCATTCGGGTCCCCTAGGAGCACCTTCACATAAGCCTCAACCGCTGCCTCGAGGTCATCCGCTTTGAACGAGGCGTTGCCCACATTGAACGTCGCGGATTGCGCCAGAGTGGCCGGCGCATCCTGCGAGGCGACCTTGTAGCCTGCGAGCGCATCCTCGAACCTGCCCTGCTTATAAAGGACGTTGCCCATGTTGTATTGCAGCTCAGGCGAGTCGGGCATGCCAACCTGTGCAGCGGTGATCTTGGCCAGCGCCTCGTCCAGCTTGTTCTCTTCGTAGAGGTTTACGGCCTGCTCGGCCTCCTGGGAGGCGGCGTCCTTCCAAGAGAGCCCGGTCGTTGTTGCCCAGACTCCCGTCAAAACGAGAACGATGAAGCATTTAGTCAGCGATTGGCGTACAAACATGGCCACACACGTATTCTGGTCCGTCCCCATCGTCGTCATTGAACGGCGCGCTTGGCCCTAGTGGGCAGCAAGACCGCCACCACGATAACTAATATAGCAAGTAGTAGCGGGTATTGAAACCTCTCGTTGTAGATAGTGTAGGTTCTGGACTGAAGCTCCTTAGTCGCCATGTCAGAAATCGCAGCCCAAACGGGAGCCATGCTCCCCGCCTGGCCCGTCATGGGCACGATCTTGCCGCCTGTCATGTCGGCGACCCTTGAAAGACCAGTCAGATTGAGCCTCGAGATGACGACGCTGCCGTCCCGAGCCTTCTGGTACTCCTTGAGCTCGCCCGATTCTGAGCGCACTGGGAGAGGCGCGCCCTTCCCAGTTCCCACGCCAACCGCGTGTATTACAACGCCCTGCTTAGCCGCTTCCCTCGCCGCGACCTCGAGGTTCCCGGAATGGTTCTCGCCATCGGAGAAAACGACCAGCGCCTTGTACTTCCTTTCGCCGGCGCTGAAAAGATTACACGCCTTCTCAATCGCGGACGGAAGCGCCGTGCCGCCCAGTTCCACCGAACCCACCTGCACGCTGGAAAGGAACATCGCAAACGCGCCGTAGTCCATCGTCAGCGGACACTGGACGTGCGCCTTTCCCGCGAACACGACCAGCGCCACGCGATTGCCCTCGAGTCGCTCGAGCAGCCGAAAGACCTCAAGCTTTGCTCGCTCATACCTGCTCGGTGCGATGTCCTCCGCGAGCATGCTTCTGGATGTGTCAAGCAGGACGACCACATCGACGCCCTCCGCCGAGAGCTCAACCGTTCGCTCCCCGAACCTCGGCCCAGCAAGCGCCATCAGGACAAGCGCGATGGCAACAATATAGAGCCCGGCCTTCAGCCTGCAACGGGGCTGATCGACCGACTCGACAAGACGGCCCAGAACCGAAGTCCTGGCGAATCGGGACAATATCCGCGCAGACCGCCGCTCGGACCAGCGATAGAAAAGCACGAGAAATGCAACTGCCAACGGAATAAGGTAGAGGTAGAGAAGATTCGCAAAGCCGCTGTCAAGCGCCGCAGAAATCCTCTCAAACAAGTGACTCATTACCCCTGCCCGATTCGTTTGGATACGACCGCATCCCTCCGCGGCCATCTGTTTAACAAGTGGTGAGCCAAACTGTTCTGACGGGTCTGCTCCTGGCGTAATCCACGGGTACACAGCGACCGCGAATTTTGGATATGTGCGCAAATGTGTCTAGTATCCGTCAGGTTGACATTGGACATGCTGCGGCGCTTCAATTGTGTATAATCGCTATCTTGGTTACGACCGGTTAACGGGAGGAACTCGTCTGTGGCGCAGACCCGTGAGTATCATCCCTGATATATGGGATTGATTTCGCGGCGCCACCTGATTCTCGGTTAGTGGGAATGGGGTTTTGAGCCAAGAGGACACGAAGGCCGTGAAGGGACTCCGCATTGCTTTCTGGTTTAGCTTCGCCACAATGGCAGCTGCTCTATTCCTGCTCATCGACATCCAGCTCACCCACGGATCCTGGGTCGCCGGCAGCATATTCTCGGACTTCTCAAGGGCGTATCGTCCCCTTCTTCTGACGCTTCTCTTCGCGATCGTGGCCGCAGCCTTCGCATCGGTCCGGCTGGATCGGACCTGCGGCCGAGACAGACCGGTTTTCAGGACAGTCGTCGATCGGATACGTAAGCTCTGGGCACGGGCCGCGCTCGAAAGTCCCGTCTGGGTCAAGATCGCTGTCCCGGTTCTTTCGGTCCTCTTGCTGCTCATCTTCCTGCCCTCGCTGAGCCAAGATAACATCGAGTACAGGGCGATGACCATTCCGTCCTGGCCACCTGAGGCGCCGCAGCTGATTGCCGAGTCGCGGGGAGAGAGGACGCAGGGATACTCGCGCGTGAGGCTCGGAGACGAGGTTCGCTACCTGCGCGAAGTGGGCTACCATATAGTGCTGCTGGATTGTGTGACCGAGAAGGTCTTACGACAGGCGCACTTTCCCCCGAACAATCCTGAGGAGTCGATGTCGCTTGTGGAGACGCTCGGCGACCTCCCTGATAATACGCTGGCCGTCCTCGTCGGGCACGGCCGCGCCTCTGACTGCATTATCCCGCAGCTGGCAGCAATGATGTCACAGCTGGGCTCCGACACGACCAGAGAATCGCTCGGGCCAATGGGGCATCTTCTGCTCCTACGGCGTTCAAGTGGAACAACGGAGTTGCTGGCTGAGATCACGGGTCACCACATCGTCTTAGCCTTGAATCCGAACCTTGCCATCAGAATATACCTTTTGCTCAGGGGTCTCGCGCCGTTGATATACGCGTTGACGATCATCGGCGCCATACTCCTCGCCGTAGCGGCCTTTGCGCAAGTGAATCACTCACTTAGTTGGCGTTGCGCGTTCAGCTATGCCTCCCTTGCGTCCGCCGTTCTGGTGGCGGCAATTTTCATAGCTGTTCGAACGAACGGTCTTGCCGCGATTAGCGCCGGCATCATCATTGGCCTAACCTCGTACCTGTTGTTTCGGGACGCCTTTGCCAAACACAAGAGAGTCGTCTGGCAGATTGTAACGATCGCGGTGTTCGTCTGCCTTTTGTGCGATCCTGAGTTCTTCTATAGGAACTCAAGGGTCCCAGAGGCCGTAACGACCATCCTGGCTCTATATCTTGGCTACAAGCTCTATTCGCTGTTGTTTGGCCTCAAGAACGCCGTCAGCTATCCGCTCACGGTGCTATTCGTATCTCGAGCTTTTCTCGTCATCATCTGCTACCTGAGCACGCTCTATTTTTCCAAAGCGCCGGCCAGCGTTTGGCACATGGCGAGCAACTGGGACGGAGCATGGTACCTTACAGTCGCGGAGGAAGGGTACCATCTCACCCAGCAGGGATTCTCCTCGTCGAATTTTTTCCCGATGTATCCTTTTCTCATCGCCGCGCTAACGACGATAATACCTGATGATCCGATTGCTGGGACGACGGTTTCCAACCTCGCCTTCCTGATTGCTTTGTGCCTGCTCTACCGGCTAGTAAGTCGGCGATGGGGCCGGGACACTGCGACAAGATCGGTCTTGCTGATGGCCATCGGGCCATGGTCCTTCTTCTTTTCAGCAATCTACACTGAATCACTCTTCCTTTTATGTTGTCTGGGCTTTTTCTTATTCGCGGACGCTCAGAAGTGGCTCAAGGCTGGCTTGTGCGGCCTGATTGCGGCTCTGACGCGGTCAGTTGGTACGATTTTGTTTCTCGTCGGCGCCTGGCAATACTTGAAGCATATCCGGTTCAATCCGAAGCGGATTAGATGCAACGCTGTATGGCTGTTGCTCATCCCGCTAGGGTCAGGGCTGTTCAGTTTCATCCTGTATTCGCAGACTGGCGATATGTTCGCGAACGTAACGGCGAGCGGCGCCTGGGGCAGACATCTTAACAACCCGCTCACCATCCTACTGGACAGGCTTTCTCGCTTGGACCTGAATCATCTATCCATTCTAAGCACCCAGGAAATGGAGATTGCCCTGATGTGGGGCCTCTGGATACTCGTTACAATAGTGGTCTTGCTTGCTGTTGTGCCGATAGCGCTCAAACTCGATGTTGGGTATGCGATCTTCACCGCAGCTGGGATGCTGCTGCCGATTTCAGCAGGCCTGTTAGAGGGAGCCGGCAGATTCGCCCAAGTTCTGTTTCCGCTTAGCATCCTCCTCGCACTTCACGCGAAACGCGAAAGGGTCTATCTGTGCCTCGTTCTGATTTTTTCTGCGTTCATGCTCTTCTTCGCGGTTCTCTTCGCCAACTGGTTCTGGATGGTCTGAATACTGGGCCTGGGCCCAGAGAGCATTACTGCCTGGCTCCCGGCCCGATTAGCGTCGGGGCAGGCGCCTCCGGACCCACCAGCCGGCGTTCATAGACCTCTGCGCGGCCCAATGATACGACCTTCCGCCATTGGGGGAGGTGGATTGCTTCCTTTACTGGTATGCCGTAAAGATTCGGATCCAGTGATTTGCTGCCCACAAAAAGATGCGTCGGCTCTGAGCCTCGGTCAGTTCCTCGGGAACGGACCAAGTGTGGGTTGGCTTATGTCTTTCCAGTTAACTCTGCCTTGATATGGCTGCAACTTGAATACGCCAGCGCGGCCAAATATGGCCAGTTCTTTCCAGTAGGGTGAGGCACGTGCCCTTTCAAGCCAATAGCGGTCGATGTCCTTGTAAAGCAGCGCTCGGGAACCAACGAAGAGATAGGTTGGTACCACATCCCGGTTTCCTTCGGTCAATTCGTCGAAGTAGAAGGGATTGGAAGCGGGGTTTAAGATCCTCCTGCCGCAGATGGCGGGTATCCAAAGGCCGCTATAGTCGTGTTCGGGGACATTCAAGATTATGTCCGCCCGACTCGTATTCCGCTTGATCCATTCAAACGCCCGCAGGTCGTCCTGCGAAACGGAGCCCCGAGGCGAGAAATGGACCACGTAGAATTGATTGTAAAAATCCCAGGAAAGGCCTGCCACAATGCAGGCTGCTACCCCTACGACCGAGAGGCCTGCTGCGGCGATGGCGAGCTTGCGCTCCCGCATAAAAGACCATACCTGAAACAACACCAGAGCGAAGATCAACGGAAGAACATGCCGGAATCGAAGCAAGTCCAGCCATTGAGCGCCAAGCAGTTGGGAGACCACGCGCAGCAGAACAACAAGAAGCGCGAGGGATGCGCAGACTAGTGGCAGCGCTCTGGAGATTCGCTGTTGAGTGGTTGTTTTCGGGGCTTGCGTCAATCTTTGCCTGCTCTTGGCGGCAAAAACCACCAGCCTGTCCACGAGGCCAGCCCATAGGACCGACATCGGCGCCAGCAGCATCATGGCCATTCGCTCGGGATACAGTGCATAAGAGAACGGGAGCAGCCAATACTGCGAGTTTAAGGTCAATGCCAGCAACACGAGGGAGGCAAGCGTGACCTGGAGCCGGATGCGCCAGCTGAGGGTGGACAAAAAGAGGCCCAGAATAGCGAACCCGAGAACGTGATGCCTGAAGACGACGCGGACCAGATACAGCGGTATAACCCAAAGACAATTGTGGATTGTGCCGTGCCAGACGTGGTCTGCCTCACGTTGATACCACTTGACCCATCCGATCTCATTGTCGCTGACGTTCACGGAATACCCAGCCAGAAATGGCGCAACCAGCACCAGGGCAATTGCGACTACCAAAGCACACCGCGCCGCGTACCTTTTCAGGTCCGCCGCTCTCTTCAAGACCACGGCACGTGCCGAGAAACATAGGCCAAAGGCGAGCAAGAAGTAGGCTGCACCCAAGAATGGAATCGAGTGTATCAGCAGCGCAGCGGCCCAAAATGAGGCTTGAGCGAACAGACTTAGGAAACGATGGTCCTCCTTCAAAGAAAAGAGCAGCCCGAGCGCCGCCAGAACGAAGGCAAAAGAGAGAACTGTAGGATTGAGGCCCCACTCACTGTAGCTCTGAGGCGCAAACACGAGGAAGGCCGCCATGGCGGCTGTCCCCAAAGAAACAGCGGGACCGAACCATACTCGTAGGAGTAGGAACAGCCCGAAATGAAGAAGCACGTAGGTGAGACCAGTCCAAAGAAGCGCGCTATCTTGGACGTTCATTCCGGCCATCAGCGAAGTGCTTGCAGCGAGCACGGCGAAGCCTATCGGGTATTCGCCAAAAGAATCGATGGGAAGAAGCGGCCTGTGGGTATTCGGTATCGAATCGCTGTCGATTATCAACCTGGCGTTGTAGGCGTGCATGCTCATATCGGGCCCCGGCGGCACGATCGCAATGACGGTCGGCAAGAGCCGGGCTAAGACGATCACAGCGGTCACAACTGCCAGCAGGAGACATGTTCCTTTGCCGAGACCCCTGGTCGGCCTGCGAGGCAGTCCTTTGCCTCTCACACCCAGGAAGACTAAAAGCCCGGCTAGCGCAAGAACGACTACCCAGATCAGAGAGGACAGCGAGATGGGTATGTATCGCGTGAGCCAGGGCAGCCAGGTCCAGCAGCTGACGCCGAAGAACAGGCAGTATACGCCTCTCGTGAAGCGGTCAAGCGTTCTGAAGCCGCCCAAGACCCAAATCAGCGCCGCTGGCAGAACGAACATCCCAAGCGCCGGGCATAGGACCAACAGAGCAAGGACTAGAAGCCTTACCATCGCCGAGGCGCGACCGCTGTTCACAATCAGTGTCCCCTTTCTCCCGGATGCTCAAGAAAGACTTACAAGGCACCGCATTTTAGTGGGCTAATGAAATGCCGAAGGGGGGACTCGAACCCCCACGTGCGTAATCACACACTAGGTCCTGAACCTAGCGCGTCTACCAGTTCCGCCACTTCGGCATAGGCCTCAAGGAGAGACTGCGCCGCCAAGCGCGCATGAAGGTCCCGAGCCGCCGCCTGGGCAGCCGCATCTCCCCCCGCGCCAGCCACCAGTAATGAGTATTCGACACTCTCTACATCTCTGTCAAGTGCGGACAGAGGAGTTTCCGCAAAGCGAAAACGGGGAAAAGGAGCAAGAGGAGTCAACGCACTCTCAATGCGTGATTGTTGTAGAATGGGCGGCTCAATTGTTATACCTACGAACCATAGTCCCAAAGACACACGGAAGGAGCATCGCAATGGACGTTCTGATAAAGGAATTACACGAACGGGTCAAGCACGAGAGCGGCTTTATTGACGACATAACGGCCGAGATGCGCAAGGTCATCGTGGGGCAGGACCTCATCATCGATCGGCTGCTGATCGGTCTTTTGGCTGACGGACACATTCTCCTCGAGGGTGTCCCGGGACTCGCCAAAACGCTGTCGGTCAAGTCGCTCGCCGGAACGATAACGGCGGCCTTCCAGAGAATACAGTTCACGCCAGACCTGCTGCCTGCGGACCTTATTGGCACGATGGTCTATAACCAGAAGACCGGCGAGTTCGCGGTTCATAAAGGCCCAATTTTCTCGAACATCATTCTGGCCGACGAGATCAACCGCGCCCCCGCCAAGGTGCAGAGTGCGCTCTTGGAGGCGATGCAGGAGCGTCAGGTAACGATAAGCAAGGAAACATTCAAGCTTGAGCAGCCGTTCCTGGTGCTGGCCACGCAGAATCCCATCGAGCAGGAGGGCACATATCCGCTGCCTGAGGCGCAGGTGGATAGGTTCATGCTGAAGGTGCTCATCTCATATCCCAGCAAGCAGGAGGAGCGGCAAATAATCGACCTGATGACCACGGGTGAGGAGCCACAGGTCAAGACAGTCGTCGCTCCAGAGCGGATACTCGACGCGCGGAAGCTCGTCAACGAGATATACATCGAGGACAAGCTCAAGGACTACATCGTCGAGATAGTCTTCGCGTCCCGCTTCCCAGCCAAATACGGCCTCCACGATCTAACGCCAATGATCGAATACGGCGCCTCACCTCGCGCCTCGATCTACTTGACAACTGCGGCCAAGACGCACGCCTTCCTCCGCCATCGCGGCTACGTTATCCCTGACGACATCAAGGCCATCGCTCCCGACATCCTGCGCCACCGCATCATCCTCACGTACGAGGCCGAGGCGCAAGAGAAGACCTCCGACGACGTCGTGAAGACGATCCTGGACAGTATTGAGGTGCCGTGAGTCAGTTGTTGGGTCTGTTTGATCATTGAAAGGAAATGAAGAGTGTACTTCCAAATCGAATACAGTGTAAGAGACCTGTTGCTAAAAGAGAATGAGCATTGGGAGCTGAACTTCGGCCCCCCGCACAACGTAACAGTGTCCTTGCGCCGTTACACTCGAGAGGAAATACAAAGGGGCCATAGCGAAAGGCACGCGCACTGCACTGCAAGTTGTGAAATAAGACCCTCACCGAAAATAAGAGAGATGTTCGAGAGCCTCGCTGAGAATAAGCTACCGCCCGGAAGCGACGAAGACCCGAATCGACACTTCATCGGTGAGCCTCTTTTTGGATCTGACGGCAGCTTCAACAAAGGCTTTGTGCTTAATCTTTTTCTGCTTCCTAAGGCATTCCAGTCCTTTGCCGAAAACGTCTATAGAGAGCTTTCTAGACACGCTAGCCAAACCGTAAAGGTTGTTAGGTGGCGCGCTGCGTTACCGGGTTCGGCTCGGCCTCTAGCTGTATTGGCCAGCAAGTGGTCGTTCGATAGGAAGGACTGGAGACCAATACCTCACTCGGGCATGGCATGTTTCGACCTATGGTCGAATCACCCTGTTCCTAGCAATGTGTGGATTGAGGTCGAGAAATTGGCGCAGGTTGCTGAGGAACCACTCGGTCACGAGCTGTTTCGGGAGGCTTGGGTCCAAATGCATACCAGTCAGCGCAGCGCAATTGTCATGGCGATGACCGCAGCAGAGATAGCCGTGAAGCAGTGCATCATTACTCTAGTGCCGGCCACAGAGTGGCTGATACAGAACATCCCCTCTCCTCCTCTGGAGACAATGCTTCGGGATTACCTTCCCAAACTGCCTTTCAGATGCGCGCCGCCAAACAAAGTTCCCCAGCTCTCTAAAACTTATATGGACACTATAAGAAAAGGTGTTCAGATCAGGAACAGAATCGCTCACATGGTCGTGAAGCCTCCCCACTTGGACTCGATCGAAGAGGTGCTCCTGGCTGTCCACGACTTGCTCTACATTCTCGACTATTACTGTGGACATGAATGGGCGTTGGAGCACCTCAGCAAGGCGACCAAGCGGGAACTCAAGCTGGAATGAGCCTGCGGTTCCTGTCAGGGCTCGACCGTCTTGCAGTTCGTGACCTCTGTTGCATCCTTGTGCACGTCTGATATGATTAGTTGGCCATCAGAATCGCAGTTACAAAGTTCAGGGGAGTACTACGAATGAAAGCGGTCAAGGGCGTTTATGAAAATGGCAAAGTCAGGCTATTAGAGAGCATGACAAGGAAAGAACGAACTGATGTCGTGGTCATTTTTTCTGACGAGGCTGACGCGACGGAGCGACAGCCCAGGATAAAAGCCGATGCCTCACTGAGGGAGCTCGACGCAATAGCGGACAGCATCGAAGGGGAGTTCGACTCGGCGGCGGATGTGCGAGAGGTACGCAATGAGAGGGCCGACCATCTGTGAATGAACTTTTTGTTCGCCAATCTAGGAAGCATGCGGTTAGCGCTTGACTCAGCTAAGTGTCCCCAAGCTAAAGAAATGCCTCGGGTGCATGCTCGGTGTGGCGATTGGCGATGCGCTCGGCGCCCCGGTTGAGTTCATGTCGCTCGATGAGATCAAGCGGACCTTTGGATCAAACGGCGTCACTGATTTCCATCCTTATCGAGGCTTTGCGGCAGGCTGCTATACCGACGACACGCAGATGACGCTAGCGACCGCTCTCGGCTGCATCGAGGCGCACCCGAAGTGGCAGGAAAAGGTCGTCTGCGACGCGGCTGACGCCGTCTATCGGCGATACTTGGAGTGGTTCGAGACCCAGAAGGACCCAGCACAGCGCAGAGGTCCCGGGATGACCTGCCTGTCGGCTCTTGGGAGCGGCCAGATGGGTACAACCGAAAAGCCGTTCAACGACAGCAAGGGATGCGGCGGCGTGATGCGAATGGCGCCCGTGGGGCTTTCGTTCCCGACCGACAAGGCCTTCCAACTCGGCGCAGAGTTCGCAGCCATCACCCACGGCCACCCGTCCGGTTACCTGACCGCCGGCTTTCTCGCCGAAATGATCGCTCATCTCGCGAGAGACAAGCCGATCGGCGACGCAATCGAGCTCTGCAAGGAGCGCCTCGTCCAATGGGACCGCCACGAGGAGACGCTTGAAATGGTGAACCTGTCCCAGGGGCTTGCCAAGAGCGATAAGCCCGTCGAAGAGGCTATCCCGGCGATCGGCCAGGGCTGGGTCGGAGAGGAGGCGCTGGGGATTGCGGTTTATTGTGCGCTCAGGTTTCCTGACGACTTCGCGGCGGGCGTTTTGGCCGCCGTCAATCATTCCGGTGACAGCGATTCGACCGGCGCCATCTGCGGAGCGATTCTGGGGGCTTACCTGGGTGTCGATGCGATTCCAGACCGTTGGGTTGACCGTGTTGAGAACTCCGGATACATCCGGAAGCTCGCGACCGACGGTTTCAGCCTTTAGGGCGGGGCAAGCACCGCCCCTACGGGAGGTTTGCGCACATCAGGCCGTAGAGGGAGACACGGCGCTGTCTTGAAAGCTGCGGCAGTAGGGTCTTATCATGTTCCCGATATGGTACGACTCAGAATATGCCTTGGGCCAGTCGGCTCAGCCAAGAATCGGCGTTTCAGGGAAGAGCTGAAACAGCGCCTCAGGCAAGATAGGGCGGATTCCCTGCTGTATCTTGTCCCGAGTCGTTCGTTCGCGAGGCAGATCGAGAAAGCGATGCTCGACGAGCTGCCCGGGTTCTTCTCGCTCCCGCTCATTACGTTCGGGCCCCTTTTCAAGGACCTTTTCTCCGCTTTGCAGGACAAGAGAAAGCTCATCAGCGACGCCGCGCGGGACGCTTTAATGATCGGGCTTGTCGAAAACGCGAGGAAGGATGGTTCGCTCTCCGTCATAGGCGCCTCGGCTGCCGGTCGAGGGATGAGCAGAACTCTCAAGAGGCTATTCGCCACGTTCGGGAGGCATTCGCTGACATCGCCGGGACACATAAGAAGAATCACCGGCAGGCAATCTGCGCAGAGCATCAGCAAGCTCAATGACGCGCTAATCGTTTATGGCAGGTATCGCGCCGCCCTTGAGCGAAATGGACTGATAGATGCGGAACATGCCGGCGTCCTCGTTTGCGAGGCGCTGTCGCAGGGTCACGAGGGGCTGGCCAAGAGGCTTCAAGGCGTGGAACTGATGATCGTTGAGGGCTTCTTCAGTTTCTCCCCGCTCGAGGAGCGCTTTGTTCTATCTCTCATCAAGGCGTTGCCCGAGACTTGGGTGAGCCTGGACCTCGTGCCACAGGGTTCAGATGAGGTCTTCGAGCTCCCCAGGCGGACCCTTGCGGCGCTTGAGACGCTGTCCGGCTCGGCCGATATCAAGATCGAGCGATTCTCTGCGGCGGACGACTCAAGAGCCGCCAGGAGGCGGATCGGCAACCGCATATACTCCGACTATCCCCCTCAGGTATTGTCTCAGAGCACCAACGAGCCTAGCCCTCATGGGGAGCCGCCCACCGACATCCACGTCGTCGAGGCGGCCGATCCGAGGCGGGAGTTAAGTGGGATGGCCAAGGCCATCAAGATGCTGATCGTGGACGGGAGATGCAAGCCCGGACGCATCGTCGTCTCGTTCCCACAGTTGGGCGAACGCGAGCGCGACGTGCGAAAGATGCTCTCGGAATATGGGATACCCGTCGCGGGCCCAGAGACGCTTCTTGTGCTGCACTCAGCCGCCGTTCGAGCGTTTCTGTCCGTGCTCGACATGGTCCAAGAGGGCTTCCGCCGCGACGATGTCCTTGAGTTCCTGAGATGCCCCTTCCTTCGTCCCGAGGCCTTGATCAAGCAAACCGGCGACGGTCACCCGAAACCGATTGACCCGGAATACATAGACGCCCAGACGAGGAAGGCGAGGATTCAGGGTGGTGGCGCAGGGGGTATCGAGAGCTTCCGAGTGGGTTTCGCAGCGCTTCGCGGGCGGATGGCGGAGTCGCGAGCCTCGGGGGATGACGCCGACACTAAAAGCAAGAAGCTGGCAATCTACGACGAGCGGACGGGCGCTCTCTTTCAGGTCCTAGAGGCGTTGCGAGCGAGGCTCGGAGGGCCATTCGCGCTGTGCTCCTTCTGCGACGCCTGTTTGAAGCTCATTTCGGAGCTTGAGACCGCCCAGCGACTCGCCGTGGCATTTCATAAGAGCGAAAAACCCAGCATGGTCCGAGCGGAACTGAAGGCTCTGTCGAGGTTCATAGAAACGGTTGAGGAGGTCTCCAAGGGGCTTGCCGCCGGTGGCATCTCTGAGGCGCCGCTGACCCTTCTGCGTTCGGCAGTCCTCTCTGGGTTGAAGAACGAACGAGTCAAGACTCCCGCGGCGTCGGAGGGTGTCCGGCTTCTGCCAATGAAAGAGGCCTGGCTTTCGCCCTGCGACTATCTCTTCTGTGGGGGTCTTACGGAGGCTGCGTTCCCTGGCCCAGTGCGGGGCGATGTTCTCCTCCCGATGGACGCGAGGACGCGTCTTGGGTTAAGGCCCCTTGACGAGAAGGTAAGGGAGAGCAAGTTCCTAAGCCACTCGCTGCTGCTGCGGCCCCAAAAAGGTGTATGCTTGTCGTATCCCACGTCGGTCGATGAGAAGCCTACCCTGCGCGCAACGTGCCTTCACGAGATAGAGACGGCTGGGAGCATTGCACCGGTCCGGTGGGAAGAACTGGGCGCCGGGCCTGACGCCCCCTGCGCCGCTGATGAGCTCCAATCAGTGCTGGGTTCCTGGGCACGTAGCCGTCAGACAGCTGTTTCGGATGAGCTCCTGTGGCAATCGCTTGCACTTGTCATTCAAAGCAGCCAGGACACTAGGGGCGGATGCGTGACCCCGCGCGGGCTCGTCAGACGCCTCGAGTCGTCCATGGACCGGGCCACTGACGGGTCGCGATTCGACGGCATGCTCTCGGAGTCCCTAGCGGCGCATATTCGTAACCTCATGACCGATGAAGAGCTCTCCAAATCGCATGGGCAACCTGTGCTCTATCTCTCACGCTCGGCTCTTGAAGAATACATTAACTGCCCGTTCAAGTTTTTTGCCAGACGCGTTTTGGGGCTTGGACCAGAGGAGGAATTCGATCCCGACGTTCCACCGAAGGACATCGGAACGCTAATCCATCAAATCCTGTATTCGTTCTACGACGGCAGGCGTCAGCAGGACGGCTCGATCAGTCCGGTAACACCAAGCAATCTGGACGAGGCCCGCACCCACCTGCTCGAGACCGCGACAAAACACGTCAGGATGAGAGTAACGCCTGGTTTCCCAAGAGGCAGGATTTCCTCTTTGCTGCTTGCGCCCGGCGGGTTGCTGGATGCTTTCCTGGAGAACGAAGCCGCCGAGCAGCAGGGGTGGCGACCTGTAGCCCTGGAGTGCTCCTTTGGAGGCAGCAAGCACGCGAAACGCGACTCTGAGCGCCTCAGCCAGGACCCGCTACTCCTGGGGTGTGAGGTTGACGGGCGAGAGGAGATCGTCGCGATTAACGGGATCATCGACCGACTGGACGTGAGGATTGAGGGCGAACGAACGGCCTATCGCGTGCTGGATTACAAGACAGGGGCCATCCCACAACCGAAGGACATAAGGGAGGGCACTTCGCTCCAGCTGCCGATCTACGTGGCTGCGATACGGCAGATACTTGGGTCTGACGCCGCGGCCGGCTACTACATCCTCTCGGAAACGAGGAAGATAGGGATAAAGGATTACGTCAAGCAACAGACGCTTGACACTGCCGTTGAGAACCTCGGCCGCGTGGTGTCGGACATCTTGAGAGGAGTGCTTGCGGGCGATTTTGCGCCTCGCCCCCTGAATGACAACGTCCGATTGTGTTCGTACTGCGATTTCCGGGCTGCATGCAGAATGACCCGCGTTGGGTCAGGCGGGGTGTAAGTCATGACTCGTATGAGGACGAATAGCAGATACACGCGGATGCTTGAGACCCTCACGCCCAGCCAAAAGGAAGCGGTAGTTTCTCCTGACAACGTGGTGCTTCGGGCCGCCGCTGGGTCCGGCAAAACTACCGTCCTGGTCGCGAGATTCATCGAATCGTTCAGGGCCGAACTCGAACGCGAGAACGACCGGTCAGTCGCCGAGAACCTATCATCAATCGTGGGCATAACGTTCACAGAGAAGGCCGCCGCCGAGATGAAGAACAGGATACGCTCTCTCTTGATTGACTGGCTACAGACCGGACCCGCACGGGCTCAGCTTGCAGGCGCGTGGCGGCAGGCGCGGGATGCAATGGCGCAATGTAACATCGGGACAATCCATTCGTTCTGCGCCTCGGTCTTGCGGAGATTCCCGCTCGAGGCAGGCCTTGACCCCGAGTTCGTGATTCTGGATGAAACCGAGAGCTACTTGATGCGCCGCGAGGCTGTCGAGTCGTTGTTTCTGGACCGGGGACAGGCCGAGAAGCGTGCGGAACCCGACTCCCCGTTCGCCGTCTATCCTCGCCATAAAGCCATTCAGCTGCTCCTGCCCCTGGTGGAGCAGTTCGAGACGCTTCGCTCCCACCTCGCGCTTTATGCAGAGGCGCCCGAGGAGAGGCTCGTTCACGGGATCCAAGAGCTCTTGAACCGCTACGGGCACAAGTCTGCCCCAGACAAACGCAATGCTGTTTTCTATGACCCGCTTCTGGAGGCGGCTCGGCTCAAGCTCCTTGCCCAGGGTGCGCTGCTGGCGCACTCAATCTACACGACCCGAAAACAGAAGCAATCGCTGCTCGATTTTGAGGACCTCCAGACCCTACTTCTGAGGCTCTTGTCGCACCCAGACGGAGCCATCCTGGACCGTCTCAGAGCCGAGTTCGCAACGATTATGATCGACGAGTTCCAGGACACCGACCGGTTCCAGTGGGAGCTGGCTCGGATGCTTTCAAGCACTGCCGACGGCGTCATCAGAGCGGGCAAGCTATTCGTCGTGGGCGACGAGATGCAATCGATATACGCCTTCAGAGGGGCAAATCTGAAAGCCTTCAGCGACACGACCGCAGAAATCGAAGGATACGGCGGGGCGAGAGTCCAGATGCGAGAGAACTTCCGCTCGCTTCCTAACGTAATAGGATTCATCAACCTTGTGTGCGCCGAGGACAGCGAGACGCAAGACCTGCCCAGCGCCTCAATGCTGGCTCGACGCACGCCTGAGCCACAGGACCATACAGGCACGGTCGAGTTGCTCTTTACGAAGCCCGAGGGGCCCAGGAAGGACAACGTCAGGGTCGAGGCGGAGCTCCTGGCCCGGCGAATCGCAGCGATGGTTGAGGGGAATAGCGCTCTGAACAAGGCCATCTTCGATGAAACTACACGGGAACTGAGGCCATGCCGCTACGAGGACATCGCTCTGCTGATACACAAGCGCACGCACCTGGGCACGTATCAGGACGCGCTGAGGCGCAGTGGCATCCCGTTTTCGATTTCAGGCGGCCTGGGCTTCTACGAGCGTCAGGAGATCAAGGACATCTCTTGTCTTCTGAAGGTTCTTCATGACCCACACGACGACATCGCCTTGGTGGGGCTTCTGCGCAGCCCATTCTTTTCGGTCAGCGACGAGGCGCTGTTTTGGCTGTCGCCGGTCCCAGGTAGGGCGGAACGGGATGGGAGGTTGTGGGAACGGCTTAGGTCGCTCGCCCAGCGCGGCCCCGCGTCAGTCGCCCCATGGGACGCGCCGGCCCTGGACGCACTCGATGAGGAAGCGCTACATCTCGCCTATGACCTTATTCGCGAGGCATCGCGTCGAGCCGCGACGGACGGGCCCGGCGCCGTCATCCGCTTTATGCTAAGTCGAACTGGGGCCCTTGCGGCCTACGCCGCCGGGCCGGACGGGCCGCAGTGCGTGGCGAACTTGGAGAAGATCGATGACATCCTTAGTACGTGGGATCGGAGGGGTTATCGCTCGCCTGGGCCCGTCATTCGGCTTCTCGAGAGGCTCTCGACCGAAGGCGTCAGGGAGGCCGAGGCTCGCCCCGACCTCGAGGCCGGGGAGGGTGTCAAGATCATGACAATCCATGCTGCAAAGGGGCTTGAGTTCTCTATCGTCCTCGTTGTCGATGTTTTCGCCAAGCCGCATTGGGGTGGGAGCGAGCCGGTTTACATCGACCCGGAATTCGGCCTGGGACTGAGGGTTCCAGATGCCGCCGCTTGGGGTAACCAGGTCAACACGCAATTGCGCGACGCCATAAAACCGCGCCTCAAGAAAGCGGCGTCCGACGAACAGAGAAGGCTATGGTACGTAGCGTGCACCCGTGCAAGAGATCATCTCTTGCTTAGCGGAACCGTCGAGAATAAACCCAATCATTCATTGGGATCGAGAGTACTGAAACTACTTGACGTGACGTCTGATTCGTTCGGCCGGGAGGCCACGCGTGTCCAAATCGAAAGTCTTAACAGCCCAGTGGCGTTGTTCAGCTCCAAGGAACAGATACCCCGCGAGGCGATTGCGGGAGCCAACCCGCGCGGGACCATCGAGCGGCTCCATGCCGCGGCAAGTGCTCTCGGCCCGGGGACAACTGATAGCCCCCGCCCCGTCGAGCCACAACTGCGATTTGTGCTCACGTGCAGTCCGGTGGTCTTCGCGCCGGAGGTCTCGCCGAGCGATCTGGACAGCTATTCGGCATGCCCCAGGCGCTATCTGCTCGACCGCATCCTTAGCCCGGTGTTGACAACTGACGAGGCCCCACTTGTGGGTGATGCTCAGCAAGACGAGACACACGGCGCCGAATTCGGGACCCTCGTCCACGAAGTCTTTCAGCAGTTGGGTGTTACAGATGATACTGAAGACGTCCGCATCCTGGCCTCACTTGCAGAGACTCCCGAGGACTCTGCCTTCCGGGACGTTCTCCGGGGCTTTCTTTCGACGTTTCGCGGTTCGCGCCTGGCAGAGGCGCTCCGCGCAGCGCGCCGAGTGCGGCGCGAGGTCCCGTTTGTTCTTCGGCGTGAGGCCGGCATCCTTCGCGGAAAGATTGACCTGCTCTACGAGGACGAATCTGGGCACATGTGCATCGTTGACTACAAGACTGACCGGGACTCAACCGGGATAGTCGAGCGGTACAGGGCGCAGATGGCGGCCTATGCCCTCGCCGTTTCCTCGCTTTATGCCTTGCCGCCTGATGGCGTCTCGGTCAGCATCTACTTGGCCAGGACCGGGGAACTTCTCCCGCTTTCGATAGACGCAGATGCTGGCGTATGGGTCACGTCGCTACTGGATGAGCTCTGCGCTGCCCTTGAATGTGCCCACGAACGACCATGTTTCGACTGCTTCGAGGAGCGGCGGACGGCGTGTAAGGACTGCTATCCTGCCACGGAGCTTGCTTGTCTTAGATTCAGGGGCGCTCCGGCATCTGAATAAGCACTTTTAGGGCGCCAGACCTCGCTTCCTCAAATGCCCTCGACCACCCCGACGAACTCATGGCCTGGCACGCCGCGAAAACCCATGTAGCCCTTCAGTATCTCAAGGTCCGTGCTGCAAATGCCCGCGTGAGTCACCCGGACCAGCGCCTCACCCGGCGGTAGGCTGGGCCGGGGTCGATCGACCAGGGATAGCTGGCTCCCGTCGAAGTATAGCGCTTTCATTACTAACCCTCGTCGTATGAAATCAATGACTCAATGCGGCGAAGCAGCCTCGCGCCGGGTAACCACTAGAGCAGCTCATTGCCATAATACGCCCTCCTGCTGATCAGTCCGGCCGGTATCTCGTCTATGAAGGGCGACTCTGGATTCATGGTCGTTCGGCCGAATATCATGCGCCTGAACGCCCTGACGAGGATTAGCCGTCTCTTTGCGCGGGTCATCCCCACATACAGAAGTCGCCGCTCCTCCTCAAACTGCTCCTTCGTCTTAACGGAATAGTGCGGCAATAAGCCTCTTTCAAGACCGATCACGAAGACCACGTCGAATTCAAGCCCCTTGGCGCTGTGTAGCGTGAGCAGCGACACAGGGCTCCCCCGCTCGTCAAACTCATCCAGCTCGGTGAGCAGTGCGATGTGATGGGCGAAATCCTCCACGCTCGCGCCCGGGTGCCTCTTTTCAAACGCCTGGGCTGCGGTTGCGAGCTCCTTGACGTTCTCGGCCCGTGTCTTCTCACCGCCCTCCTCGCTCTCGAGCAGGTGCTCCAGATAGCCCGTCTCCTGAAGCAGGAGGTTGATGAACCCACCCGGACGCTGCTTCGGTCTACCGGCGGTCTCACTGAGCGAGGCTACCAGAGCGTGAATTGAGGCCAGCTTTCGGCGCAGTGTAGGTCTTACCGCGTCGGAATCCTTCAGGCGGCCAACAGCGGAGAAGAGCGAGCACCCCGCGCCGTGCGCCTCGCCCGTAATCAGTCCGAGCGAGACCTTACCGATCCCGCGTGGGGGCACGTTGATGACCCGCGCGAGCGCTACGTCATCGTCTGAGTTGACTGAGACCTTGAGGTACGCTATGATATCTCTCACCTCTTTGCGCTCGTAGAACCGCAGGCCGCGGACAATCGTGTATGGTATCCCGCGCGGGATTAGGACGTCCTCAACGGCTCTGGACTGAGCGTTGGTCCGATAGAAGACGGCAATCGTAGAGAAATCGGCACCATTGGCCCTTCGGAGCTTCTGTATCTCCTCGCAGACGAACTCCGCCTCGGCCTGCTCGGTTCCGCACGTGCAGAACTCCGCCCGCTCGCCGGTGATATTCTCGGTAAAAAGCTCCTTTTCCCTTCTACCGAGATTCTTTGAAATCAAAGCGCACGCCGTCGCAAGGATACTCTTCGTAGAGCGGTAATTCTGGTCAAGGTGTATCACCTTCACGTCCGGGAAATCCCTCTCGAAATCGAGTATGTTCCGCAGGTCGGCGCCTCGGAAAGCGTAGATCGACTGGTCATCATCGCCGACTACGAAGAGGTTTTTGTGCTTCCCGACGAGCCGCTTCATCAGCTCGTATTGGACGCGGTTAGTGTCCTGAAACTCATCGACCATGCAATACTCGAATCTGTCCTGATAGACGGAGAGGACCTCCTGATTCTCGTCGAGTAGCCGCAGGGCGAGGGCCAGAAGGTCGTCGAAATCCACCGCGTTCGACGCGGCGGTTCGTATCAAGTATCGCTCGTAAACGTGAGCGAATCTCGCCTGGCCATCGCTGGCAAGCCGCGCCTCGAGTTCCTCCGGCCCCAGTCCATTGAGCTTGGCGTAGGAGACCCACCGGCGGGCCATCTTGAGGCTCTCGGCGCTGTGCTCGAGGCCAAGGCCCTTGATGCAACTGGACAGAAGCTGCCTCCTGTCATCGTCGTCGTAGATCGAGAAGCCTCGTCGGTAGGGCCGGCGGCCCGCGATCGGTTTCAGCTTCTCTATGTGCACTCTCAGGATGCGAGCGCAGAGGGAGTGAAAAGTGCAAAGCCAGACGGCCTCCGCGATGCTGCCGACCATGTCGATTGTGCGGTTTCTCATCTCCCCAGCGGCCTTGTTGGTGAACGTCACCGCAAGGATGCGTCTGGGCGAGATGCCCCCATCTAAGAGGTATGCGATACGATGGACGATGGCTTTGGTCTTCCCGCTGCCGGCGCCCGCCAAGACGAGGACGGGGCCTTCGGTCTGGAGCACCGCCTCGATCTGCCCGGGGTTCAGCCCCTCAAGAACGTCCATTACAGGTCGATCTTTATGGGCTCGGGCTGCTCGGGCGGACCGAACGCAAAGGCCCGCTCAAGTGCGTCCGCTGTCTTCGGTCCAATGCCCGGTATCGACCGGAGCTCGCGCGGGGCGACGTGGCCGGATTTGGCCTCTCTGAACGCAATCAGCGAGGCCGACAGTCTGGCGCCTATGCCGGGCACTGCCCTCAGAACGTAATCCGGAGCGGTGTCGAAGCTGGGTCGAACCGCAAACTGGTTGAAAAGCTCCAGGCTTGCCCGGTCGGGGCGCGTTTGGCAGACCGGGAACCCGGCGTTGCCCAGCCATTGGTCACGGAACAAAAAACTGCTCGCCTTCTGCGCTTGAAACGACACAAAGCCGCCATCGGTGGCAACGCCCTCAACGTCGCCGGCTCTCCACGCAAGAATCGCGAAGAACACCGCCGCCAACGCGATCAAGGCCCACTCACTCGAATCCCGCTTCTGTTTCAACAAAACCTCCTTCTGTAAGCCAACGCAAGCCACAATAGTGCCATGCGCGTAACCAGTCAAGGATGGAGGCTAACGCGTGAGCCGGTTGCTGTAAATGCTGTGGTCTGATTGCGTAGCATGATACGTGAAATGACGCGCGAGTGGATCTGTTTCCGACATCGCCATCGAAGGCGTCGTGTCCAGGATTTGTTGACAGGCGACAGGATTTGGCGGATATTAGGATGTGGGGAAGATGTCATGGGTCAACGCTTGTAGGAGAGTTCAGAGATGCTAGATGTCGAGGTGGCACTTAACCAGGTTGTGGAGGAGAAGCATAGGCTGGCCGATCTGGACCTGGTGCACGTGTTGGCGGAGCCGCAGGAGCTGCCAGCGCTTCCGGCAATTGCGGTCCGGGTGATGCGGATAACAGCCGATTCCAAAGGGACCCTCCCAGAGCTCAGAAGGGTCATCGAGGCGGACGAGGCGCTCGCATCCAAGATACTCAAGTTTTCAAACTCCGCGCTCTACGGCCGGGCTGGGACAGTCTCGACGCTGACGGGTGCGATCACTGCCTTGGGCTTTTTGACGGTGCGGTGGCTCGCGGTCACCGCCTCAGCGCACACCTTATTCCGCAAAGACGCCAAACGTAACTTTGACCATAAGATGCTTTGGGAGCATTCGCTCAAGTGCGCCATCGGTTCTCGGCTGCTAGCGAAGCGGGTTAGCCTTGAGGGAGTTCAAGTTGATGAGGCTTTCGTCTCGGGCCTTTTGCACGACATTGGCAAGCTCGCTATTCTAGACAAGATGCCGGGATACATATCGCGGTTCTACGAGTGGTGCGAGGTGCTTTCGCTCGAGTTCTACGAGGTTGAGCGGGACGTTATTGGGATAGACCACAGCGAGGTCTCCCGTCACATCTTTAAACACTGGAACTTCCCCCCTTCGCTTTCAGACGCCGTGGCCAATCACCATTCACCCGAATCGGCCAAGGAGGGCAAGGTTCTGGCCCAGGTTTTGTGCTCGACGGACAAATTCTTCCCCATGAGAGAACGTCACGGCGAGTTGTTCACCAGCGAGGAGCTCGCGGAGCTGCCGTTGATGCTCGAGCACAACGTAAGCGAGAAAGACGTCGCAGAGCTGCGAGACAAGACCGAGGAGCTCTACTTCGAGATTGCCGAGCTACTCGGCGCGTGAGCTAGAAGGGCGGGGCAAGCACCGCCCCTACGGGCCGCAATCGGGCAGGAACAGGCGCCGGGCGTTTTCCGCTGTTATCTGGCCAATCTGCTCCGGGGATGTATTGCGGATTGTCGCCAATTCCTCCACCACGTGAACCAAGAATGAGGGCTCGTTTCGCTTGCCGCGCATCGGCGTGGGTGCAAGGAACGGCGCGTCGGTCTCGACGAGCAGTCTGTTTTCCGGGACGGCAGCGGCAGCTTCGCGGACTTGGCTTGCTTTCTTGAACGTTACTATGCCCGAGAAAGAGACATAGAATCCAAGCTCAACGGCCTCGAGCGCCTCGTTCGGAGTCCCCGTGAAACAGTGAAACACGCCGCCGACTGCGGAGGCATTGCTCTCAATCAGCGCTCTGCGAGTGTCCTCAAAAGCGTCCCTCATGTGGACGACGAGCGGCAGCTTCTGCTCCACGGCGAGCTCGATATGCCTTGTAAAGGACGCAATCTGCACATCGCGCGGAGAGATCAGGTGAAAGAAGTCGAGGCCCGTCTCGCCGATCGCCACGACCGTGTCCCGATTCTCCTCCACTATGGTCCGAAGCGACCTCGCGAAATCACGGGGCGCATCCTTTGCGTCGTGCGGAGATACGCCAACGGATGCCCATAGGCTCTCGGAACGTTCAGCTATCCCGACCGCCTTCAGGCTGTGCTCGACGGTGTATCCGATGACGTTGATCCCGATGACCGAGGCATCTTGAGCCCGTTTGAGCACCGCGCCCAGGTCTTCGTCGAACTGAGGCGCCGTGACGTGGCAGTGCGAGTCAATCAGGCCACGATACTTCGGCATCGCGGAGGTATTGGGCGGCTTGTTCAGGCGGGGTTGGATTGATGTAGAAGCCAGTTCCCCACTCAAAACCTGCGACCTTTGTGAGCCTGGGCATAATCTCGATGTGCCAGTGAAAGTCGAGATCGAGCGTCTGCCAGTAGCGAGGGTGCCGAGCCCTGCTCTTAACATTCGGCGCGTTGTGCAACACGAAGTTGTAGGGCGGCGATGAGAGCGCGACCGCAATGCGCTTCATAGTATCCCTGAGAACCAGTGCGAGCTCGTGAAGCAGCTTATCTGAGGCGCGGGAGAAGTGAGCAGAGTGCGTCCGGGGGAATATCCACGTCTCAAACGGGAATCGTGAAGCAAACGGGCATAGCACGACGAAGTGGTCGTTGACCGATACGATTCTCTCGTGGTCCTTGATCTCCTGGTAGAGAATGTCACAGAAGAGGCATCGCTCCTTGTCATAGAAGTGGCTTTGGGCGGACGCAAGCTCCTGTTTGACAGCTCGCGGCGTTATCGGAGTTGCGATCAGCTGCGTATGCGGATGTTCAAGGGTCGCGCCTGCCGCGGACCCGAAGTTCTTGAAAATAAGGACATAGCGAAGCCTGGTGTCGTTGACTAGGTCCAGTATCCTTGCCTTATAGGTGGAAAGCACAGCCTCCAGTTGCGGAATTGGCATGTCGCCCATCTCAAGGTCATGGTCAGGCGTCTCGATGATGACCTCGTGGGCTCCTATCCCGTTCATGATGTCGAAAAGTCCCCGGGCTTGCCGACCCAGGTCGCCTTCAATGGCGAGTGCGGGGAACTTGTTCGGGACCACGCGCGTCCACCAGCCAGGGGTGTTGGGTTGGCGCCCGTTGTGCGGCAGGGCGTATATCTCCGGCGGCGTTTTATCCTCGTTCTCCGCGCAAAACGGACAGAAACCGCCCGACCTCATGGGTTCCTTCTCCGCCGAATGGAAGTCCATGGGCCGCCTGGCCCTTTCCGTGGCGATGATAACCCAGCGTTTCACAATCGGGCTTTTTCTTAGCTCTGGCATTAGTCTCCTCCGGTCAAACGCGAATACGTGGTTACGGTGATCTCATTTGAGTTGGTGATGTCGCGCTTCGAGCCGAGCTCAAAACGTGCGAGGCGCTGCATCGGTTCAATCCAGCCTCACTTCCGCCATCGCGACGTTCGAGGTTATTATTCCCTCCAGCGATTGAGGGGCGTTGAGGTCGATGTATGTGGTATAAACCGAATAGCGTATCCTGTCTACCGGCGGCAGCACGGGGGGAACATACTCGGAGGAGTAGTAGAATGTCTCTTGCGGCTGGAACTCGTGATAGACGCTATACGACTCGAAGAGCGGAACCGGCTCTGTGTCGCCCTCTCTCAGGAATTCGATCTTGAGGTGCAGGTCCGCGTCGTTGCGGATTATCCGCAGGTTGTCGAACTCGATCTCTACCTCGACTGAGCCTCCCTCTTTCGCCTGCGCCTCAACCCGCGCCTCGTAGGGCATCGGGATCAGATCCGGATCGGGGGTCCAGCGGCAGACAGCCTTCTCAGTTGCAAACCACAGCGCCCCGTCAGCTGAGTGGGTCATGTGCCTCGAAATGCAGAACACTGTTGGCGTAAACGATGGACATTGCCCAACCGAAGGTGGAATGGTCTCAAAAGCATCCAGATAGTGACCTTGGAAGGACCAGAATCCGACGAAGAGCGGGCTTTCTCGGTCTGAATACGACTCCTGTCCAAAAACCCAAAGTCCTCGATGGTCGAGTCTTTGAGATGTCACGCTCATCTCCTCCGCCCATGCCACTTCCTCAACAACGCCCTTTGCGGCGTTTATCTGTGCAAATCCCCCGAAGCTTCGCAGTTTGCCCCAGAAGTACGAATTCGCCCCTGTAGTTCTCAGACAGCGATATTTCTCAGTGCGACCTGCTATTACCTCCCATTCCGACCAATCAGCAAAATCGATAATCGTCAAGGTTGAGTGACTGTCAATGGCCAAGAAATCCCCAGAGCATGCACAGCCCCCGAATACTAAGTCGTCGGTCACACGGAGATAGGCCAGGATCCTATCATTCGGCGGCTTTTGATACTCAAGGACCGCGCCTCGCGCCGGACTGAACGCATCCTGACCCAACACGAGGAATTGGGTGCCGCGCCAGGATGGACAATCAACGCTTATGCCCTGCCAAAGCCAGCTATCCGCCAGGTCATTCTCGTGATAGCCCTCGGAATCGATGTATGCGCTTTCAGGGTGGATGTACCAGAATTTCAGCCAAATCGCACCCTCGGCGCTCTCAGCCATGCCGTAAGTCTTCGTATCGACGCAAGGGGCATAATCGTAATTCTGTGGGTGCCATTCCTCGCCGTCAAACATGACAATTGGAATCCGGGGCTCCGCAGGCAGAGACATCGCACCAACGACGAGCGTTGGCGTCTCTCCGTTCAGCATCGCTACACCGACGGAGTCCATGGCCCAACCTGGCTCCGGAAGCCCAGGGGAATCGCCGAATACCCATGAGTCCAGACCCGCAAGACCAACCACCGGGATTGCAGTAAGAGCCATGATCGCGATCAAAGCGAAAACGTATGACCCACCAGAGAATCTAAGCGTGTCCTGCACCTGCTTCTCCTTTGTTTTCAATGAAGCTCTCGTCTTAATAACAGAAAGCGTTTTCGCATCTACGGTTGTTGTGAGTCCATCTCTCATTGCATGTGTCCTTTATGAACCATGCATATTCACATCCTCCACTCCATAATCCCCATTCGAATAAAATGCCCTCAAAGTCACATTCAGACCCGAGACAGACATTCTCCTCTTCATCGTTGGGACGGTAATATGTCATGCACCATGAACTCTTTTGCCACGGTGCGAGCATGCAATGCCCCTCGCAAAACTTGCCTACAATGTTCCCATAATATTCTACGAATCGTTCCCACTCTGTGCGGTGATCTGGCCAACCGGGACGCCCGAAATCCCCTGCATTGTGGTCCCATGTGTAGCAATATCCATGCTGCCCAGCGCACACTTTCTGCATACAATCGCAACACCGTCCGCATTGCTGGGCCTTAGTTGCCCTGTCTCCAAAATCATTCATCGAATATATATACCAGGAGTTGCAGGAGGTGAGGCAACGTGAGACACAGTATTGCCTCGTTTCTGTGCACAATTTAAAAGGATCCATATCATAAACTTTCCAGGCATCATAGCCTTCGGGGCAACTATGCCAAGTCTCTGAAGGAACTGACGTCCAGAGTGTCTGAACATAGCCGACGCCAAAAGCATAGAACCTGTCATTGCCGTTCGGATCGACATAGTTCACCGGATTATTGGCGACATAGGCGAAGGAGGTGGTCCAGGGCTGGTCTTGGCGTTTGAGGCCTTCGCGGGAGAGGAAGCGGCCGTTATCCTGATTGTAGTAGCGGGCGCGGTAGTAGTAGAGCTCGGCGTCGAGCTGCGGGGCCGCATTTGAGCCGAGCTCGGAACGTGCGAGGCGAGACGATCGCGGGTGCACCTTGTCTCTCTCCCGAGTGCCGTGGGCACCCCACTCGCGGCCGGTGAAGCGGAAGGGGGAGCTAATGGTGCCGCTGATGGTCGCCTCGGTCGTCTTGCCCCAGGCGTCATGCGAATACGTGGTCAGAACACAAAGACCTGACATCAACTCGTACGCCTTATCTTTTGTCTCTTCAGGATCTCGACGAGCGGTGAAACATCTTTCTGGACAATGGGCAGGTCAACGACGATATTCCCCAACCTCTCTGATTCGTAGATGCCCCAGATTATATGCAAAGCCTCTCTTGCGTCTTGGCCGCTCGACCGGTTCCGCTTCTTGCCGGCGATGACCGCCACCATATCCTCAGCCATCGAAAGGTACGAGCTCCTATAAGACTTAGGGAGCGGGAACTGTTGAGGCGCGAGTTCACGAAAACCATCAAAGCTCGGGGACTCTGCTCCTATCCAAAGGTCGTTAATGCCGTTACCGACAGCTATCTTGCCGTTTGTGCCCCAAAACTCCAGCGCAAAGTGGAAGTAGCCTCTTCTGCCGCCAACCTCAACGCTGGCCAATATCCCACTTTCAAGCAACAGCGTCGCCGTGGCAGAATCCTCGATAGGAAGTGTTGTGTTGCGCTGAACAAAACCCACGATCGATGTGACCTCGTCAGCGAAGTAGCGTATGAGATCGAAGAGGTGCGTCCCATCGTGAAGCAGCGGACCGCCGCCCACTAGTGACAGGTCGCTCTTCCAGCTCTTTTCGTCCGGGACGCCACAGAGCATTTCACCCCTTATGCTCCTCAAAGCGCCGATGACGCCATCTTCAACGAGCTGTTTGGCGGCAAGAAACCGCTGGTCCCAGCGCCGCTCGTGGTTTACCATCAACACCACACCGTTGTTTTCACATTCGCCTATCATCTCGTCCGCGTCAGCAAGGGAAAGCGCTATGGGCTTCTCGCAGAGTATCCCCTTGAGGCCGGAGTTGGCCGCCTCGATGACTATGTCCTTGTGCGTGCTTGTCCAGGATGCGACCGATACTATGTCTGGCTTCTCCTTGGCCAGGAGCTCTCGATAATCGAGATAAAGACGATTGACGCCCCAGTCAGCCCTGAACTGCGCGAGCCGATCGGGGTCTATGTCGCAGGCACAGACCACCTCGGTGGCGTTGCATCCGGCAAATGCGCCGGCGTGCGTGCAAGGCTTTCGCCTGTAGGGGTCCCACCGAAGGAGAGACCCAATCCGTCCGCAGCCGATAATTCCTACTCTGAGCTTGCGCATACTTTCCTATTCGATGTCGAGCATCGTTGTCTTGACGGCCTCAGTTACCGGGATCGAAATCGGTCACGCGATAGAGCATCCAGACTGCCTTCGCCTCGGAGGGCGCATCTCCCGGGCGGCGTTTGCTCAGGTGCAGCGTGGCTCTCGCCGCCTTGAGTGGCTTGCCTAGAATAAATCCCCTCTGACCCACGAACCGATCCATCCGCCCCACGTATTCGCCGAGAAGCCTGAAGCGCAATAAGACCGTCGCCTCGTCGCCCTTAATCTCGATCTGGAGCTCCGAGACGTTCACCTCCAGGCTGTCCGCCTGAGCGAAGATGCCCTGAGCAATCGAGGCGAGGCGCCCCTTATTCACTTCCTTCGGTTGATACGTGAAGTCGTCGCTCACGAACGCCATGCAGCCGGCAAGGTCCTCGTTGGCTACCAATTGGCATACCTGCTCGACGAGGGCCTCGATGCGCTCCTCATCGGTCACGATCAGCTCGGAAACGCCTAAGTATATCGCCACGGCGCCCAGAACTGCGGCCAAGACAATCAGAAATAGCTTCATCTACTCATCCACCCACCAGCCTGAAATCTCCTCAAGCCGCCTCTTGACCTCAATCTCGGCTGAGAGCAATGACTGCGCCTCGGAAAAGACTTTCTCATCCACCTCGAGTTCTTCGCATTTCTTGAGGGTCTTGCTGGCCTCATCGGATTTGCCCTGCTGAAGCTTGAGATCGGCCAGCAGGCAGCAGACTTGGTACAAAAGAGGGGACTTCTCGCATCCCTGAATCACGTGCTCGAGAATCGCTCCGGCGTCATCCTTTTGACCCAGCGCTGCGCAGCATTTGGCTTTCTCCAATTGGGCCCCTATTGCGAGGTAGGACGCACAATCGAGCGCCTTGAGCTCATATCGGGGCTCACCAGATACTTCCGCAGAATCAGCGACCGCGGGACGCATAAGCCTCCGGTGCTGAAGATTGAGCTGAATGTATCGGTCGAAAGCCTCCCGCGCGCGAGTGTACTGCTTTTGAGCAAAGAGCGCAAGGCCGGCCCGAAAATCAAGACACAACAGGAATCTCGTCTTCGAGTAATCAGGCGGCAGCTGCCGGTAGTGTACCAGCGCCTCCTCGGCCTTTTCTTGCCTGAACAGAAGGTCAACTAGACGACACCTAGCAGTAAAAGATACCTCATCTGCCTTGCCGAAAGCCACTTTCTCGAGCTCAGATACCGCCTTTTCACCAGACCCCGCGAAGTAGGATTGAAGCGCCAGCAGGAGCCTTATCCTTCGCCGATCATCGGGGCTTAGATACTTCTCCTCGGTCGCCTGGAGTAACGAGGCGCTGCGCCCGTAACCCATAAGGCCGAAGTAAATCTGGCCGGCCAGGAACCTGGCCCGAGAAAGCGACGAACGTTTTCTTATCTCGCCCTGCCGTTCCTCAAACGCAATCGCCGCATCGAAATACTCCTCCTCATCAAGATACAACTTAAGAAGGCCCAGTATCGCGTCGTCCCTGACATCAAGCACCTCGTTTATGAACCTATTGTCCTCGTAGTTCGCAAAGAACCAGTCCACATACTCAAGTGAGGTCCCGAAGTCGCCCTCCCCAAGAAAGTGCTTCGACAAACGAAGTGAGGCGATCATCGCCTGATCGGTGTAGGGCGATTCAACGACTATCTGCTTATACAGGGACACGAAGCCCTCCTCCGTGAGCTTCTTGCCGGTATTCTGTTCGAGGGTGGCTAACCGCAACAACGCCTCGACCCTCGTCTTCAGCTTATTGGACTTTGAGACCACGTCCAGGACAGCCGCTGCGCCCTTCAGGTCATCGAGAGCCGTGAGATTGGCGGAAAGAGCGAGCATCGCCTCGTCATACCGCGAGTCCCCCGGAAAGATATTTACGAGACGATGCAGCTGTTCAACGGCCTGCTTGTGCTCACCGAGAGCGCTGTAGGCCTTGCCGCGATTGAAAAGCACGTCGGCGTCCATCAGGCATCGCTGGCGATTGCGCTTGCAGGCAAGCAGATACCACTTGACGGCCAGGCCATGCTTCTCAAGGAGCTCGCTGATCCTTGCAATCCTGAACGTCGAATCCTCAACTCTGTTTGCAGGACGCCGATAGTACTCTATCACCTTGTAGTATCTCTTCTGCGCCTCGAGATACTTCTGTGCCATTTCCAGAATCAGACCGAGGTGATACTCCGATTCAGGAGCAAAGGGGCTGTTCGGGAAGCGCGTCAAGAGGGCCGCGAACCTCGGCTCTGCCTCGAAATAGTCGCCCGACTCAAACAGGGCAAGCCCCCACAAGAAGGAAACCTCCTCCATGAGCGGCGACTTTTCAAAGGACTTCTCAAAGCTCTTGAACTTCTCGATCGCATCATGCCGAAGCTCCTCAGATTCAATCGCTCTGGCCGCAGTCAAGCATGCCTTTCCCGTAAGCAGCGTCGCCTCGGGCCAGAGGCGCTTGGCCTCCTTGTCCGTCAGCACCGTCTCAAAAAGGTCCGCCGCCTCGAGATACAGACCATTTGCCAGAAACCTCTTGCCCTCTGCCATGAAAGAGTCCGCATCGCTCAAGGCGCCTTCGCTTTGGCCCGCCGCGACCGACGATAAACTGGCTTCTGTGTCACTTTGTTTGGCGTCATCGTTTTGAGCGAGAACTGCGAAATCGCAGTAACAAAGGACTGCCACAAGTAGAGCTAACGAGAGCACGAGCTTCGCGCTGGCCGCGCGCAAGAGCAGCTCAGATAACATATTCATCGCGCACAGTCGTCATTCTGCGTTTTCCGGAGCTCCCCGGGCAGGGCCGATGACCGACCGCGACTCCTGCGAGAGCACACCGGTCAGCCGTTCGCTAGAAAGCCGAGCAAACTCCTCCGTAACGCCGCGCGCAGACTGAAACGGCAACACCGCAATCGTAGCCCGGGAAGCAGCTGCAAAGGGCACATCACGGCACAAGTAGGTGCGCTCGCAGAACAAGTCCAGTGTCGGAACGCAGCCGACCAAGCGGCTCGGCGCCAAGATTAGGAGGCCCATAAAAGAGGCTCTAGCTTGGTTCGCCCTTGCCATTGTTTCCCTCTTTCTTGGGCCGTCTGAGGCCTCTGTGCTTCTCAATCTCCTGGACAAACGTGTCCCATTCGCGACACTGCGGACACCGCCAGTGTATCTGAGTGTCCTTGAACCCGCACTTGCCGCAGAAATAGTAGATGGATTGCAGCTCGGGCAGAGCGCTCATCCTCTGGAGCACCCTCAATGCCTCGTCCGGCCTGCCCTCCTTGAGATAGACCTGCGATAGCTTCTGATACCCAACGGTCGAGGTACAAGAGAGCTCCAGTATCTTCTCGTATTCCTCCTTAGCCTTGTCAAGCTGCCCCGTGTCGAAGTAGTAATCGCCAAGCGACAGACGTGTATTGATGTCGTCAGGGTTCTCGGCCAGAACCTTCTCATAAACACCCTTTATGTTCCTAACAGAATCCTGTTTGAGATAGACCTGCCGCAGCCGGTCGAATAGAAGAAACGCCAGGTGCGGAAACTTGCCGACCGCCTCTTCCCAGACGTGCTCGGCCTTCTTGAAATCACCCTGGGCAAGATAGACATCGCCCAAATACATCGGCACCGAAACGCACGTCGGGTCCGTCTGCTTGGCCTTCTGCAAAAGCGAAATCGCCTCCTTGGGCCGTTTGTTTTTCATCGCATCTGAGCGCGCCATCTCGGTCAGAAGGTAAGCAAGCAGCCTGGAGCTCTTTTTTTTGGTTCTCTTGTCCAGCTCAATCTGGCACTCGTAGGCCGCCTGCCAGTCCCTCATCTCCTCGTGAATGCGCTCCAGGCTCTCGTAGCTCTGCGTGTGGTCCGGGTCCTCTTTGATCGCCTTGTTGAATGCCGCCGACGCCCTGTCCAGAAGCCCGCCGCGAACGTAATCCAGGCCCAGGCTGTAAAGCGCACGAACTCGCGACTCGCAAGGCAGATTAGGCCGTATGGAAACGCTCTCGTGGATACGGATGGCCCGGTCTATGTTCCCCTGCTCGCGATGCAGATTGCCCAGGCTTATGTAGGCCGCGACGTCGTCCGTATTCTTGAGCGTCGCGTCCGTAAGCTCCTTGATGGCCTTGTCTCGCTGATCATAGATAAGAAAATCCAGACCTCTTAGATACGAAGCCTCAGGGGATGGCTCCGAAGCAGCACGCCTGCGACGCCGCCAGAGCAGATAAAGGACCACCGCCAGGACTAGGATTATCGGTAATACAATGAAGCAGAACACATCCCATACAGAACTCATTCGCCAAAACTCCCAATCTGGAAGGCTGAAACATGAATTATGAAGGATGAACCATCCATTAGAGCGCTCTTCGCTTTCTCATCCTTCATCCTTCCGCCTTCACCCTTCATTCTCTATTGCATCGAGCGATAGCGCTCGACAACGGCTTCCCACTTATTCTGTGCCTTCAGTATCATCTCGCACACCTCGCGGACCGCACCATCTCCGCCACGATTCGAGGTAACATAATCCGCCGCCTCCTTGACCTCAAAAACAGCGTCGGCCACGGCGACCGAGACCCCAACTCGCTCCATAATCGGCAGGTCCAGAAGGTCGTCGCCAACGTAAAGCGCCTCCTCAGGCAACAGGTCATGGGTTCGAAGGATATCATTCAAAACAGCAACCTTATTCTTCACATTCCGGTGCACAATCGTTACCTGAAGGTCACGCGCACGATGCGAAACCGCGTTGTTGTCCTTCCCAGTAATAATTCCTGTCAAAAGCCCAGCACGTCTCAGATAAGTTATCCCACTGCCGTCCCTAACATCGAACGGCAGAAGTACCTCGCCGCTGTTGCCAAAATAGAGCTTGCCATTCGTAAGCACGCCGTCAACGTCCAGCAGAAGTATCTTGATTCTGGCCATCTTCTCGTTCAACCAGTCAGGAATCATACGCCGCCTCAATCACTAGAGAACAGGTAACGTTCAAATACCAGCACGCAAAACCAACAGCATCCATGATACGGGGCTGCTCTGGCGGTGTCAAACACGGTGGCGGGAGTTGCGGTGGTGTCTCGTTGCGGCAAGGCTCGTCTCCCCTCGATGGTAATTGGCTGGTGTAGGGGCAGGCCACCGCGCCTGCCCTATCTCAATTGATCGTACACAGGGCAACCGTGCGCCACAGCGCTGCCTAGTTGCTGATGCTAAACCAGAGCTCTGAGATGGGCGAGATGATCTCGAAAGTCCCGCGCTTGGTGAAGGCGGCAAGCCCCTTGAAATCGCCCAGAGGGATCGCTGCTGCTGGGATAACCAGAACCGCTATCGTCTCATCGTGGCCGGCGCTGAGGCTATATGGCACGGGATCGAAGTCCGTTGTCCAGTTGGGATAGGAATAGAACGTGGGCGAACCGTCGATGAAGATGACGATGTGCAGGTCAACATCTATCGCCTGATGCTGGTCGTTGGTCAGGTCGGCCATGATGTTGATGATCTCGTCGGTCTCATAGATCTGCTCAAGGCTTCTCAATATGACCAGTGGAGCATTCATAAGGCCCGCCTGGCCGCCATAAGCGCCGCCGTATATCCCTAGATCGTTTCTCGTTCCGTCAGGATCGTTGAACGTCGGGTCAGGATCGCCAGCATTTATACAAGGCGAATTCGTGGGCCAACCGGCGGCAAAAGTCTTCAGCGCAACATCACTGACGAAGAAGGTGTCGCCAGGCTGCGTGTAGTCCTCGCTCTCTCCCGGAACATACTGATCCAGCCTCCCGCGCCAGATGAGGGTTTTGTAGGTGCCGTCATCTGGCTCAACGTCCACCGTCACCTCAACCGTGATCGAGGTCCTTGTGTTCGAGATGACTTTGTAGGTCCTATCCTGGCCGCTGTATATGTAATACACCTTCTCCATATTGGGAATCAGGTCCAGCCCTGTCAGGGAATCCGCTTCCCAATGTGCGTCCGTGCAAACAAGCGTGTCGTCGTCCACGCCCGTTATGGACGAAACTATGCCGACGCCGACGAGCAATGGATCACTCAGGACATCCGTTGCGCTAGCCACGACGCCGTCATAGTCGGACTCGCGATTAGATGCAACGCAGTTGTAAGACATGACGGGACTGGCATTCTGGCAGAAGAGGCCAGTTCCATTCTGGTTTAGGATGTTGTTCGATAGAACGGGTGAGGAGTCGAAAACACTCACGCCACGACAGAAATGTCCAGCGAGTGTGTTGTTACTCACTAAGCAGTTTGAGCCCCTAGTCATGACGATGCCGTCGTAGAGACTGTTGATGACCTTGTTGTTTAGGATGTAGCCGTTTGAGCCGATAGTGTAAATGCCGTGCTCGAAATCCGCTATTCTGTTATTGTGAACAAGCGGCGAGGTGTTCTCCGCCCACAGGCCAACATATCTGCCAGTCATTTTGTTGTTGTGGATGATTGGCGTCCCAGAGCCCTTCGCCATGACGCACATATACACCGCCTCGATTGTGTTATTGAATATCTGCGGCGAGGCGTCCTGCGACCTGATACCCACGTATCTGCTCTGGATGTAATTGTTCTCGATGATAACGTCTGCGCTGTTGCAGTCGATGCCGATGATGCCCTCCTCAATCGAGAGACCGCATATCCTGCATCCAGGGGCCGCCTGAATGGCCACCGCGTCCGCCTCAGCGTCGATAACGGTCCGTGTTCTCCCGCTGCCGAGGAGCGTAACGCCCTCAGTCAGAACCAGCGCCTCCTCAAAAGTCCCCGTGCCAATTGAGACAACGTCGCCGGGTAACGCATCGTCGATCGCGGCCTGAATCGTGCGGTATTCCGATGGCACGAATAGCACTTCGGCCGAAATCGTTGGCACGAAGCAGCAAAGCGAAGTAATCTGAGCAACGATAAGCAAACCAAGAACATTACGACAATTCATGGGTCTCCTCCCAAAGAACAGACAGCTTTATCACACAATGGACGTAATCCGCGCCCTGCAAGGGCGCATCCACAGCAGCAAGATAGCAAATCAACTACGTGCATACAAGTTCTTGAACCGCTGGACCATCTGTCTGCACAGAATTGTCGCTAGAGCCTACGTCCGCTGGCTTTTCCATGTAGTTCTCTGGCTGTGTCCGCTGAATCTGACGACTACATCGATACAGGTGTTTGGCGGTTTCAGTTCGCCCATCTCCGATTAGCCGGTTGCAAGTCACTGGATTATCCGTAGATTGTATCCCAAGGGCATGATGTTTGACTAGGTCTGGCGGCAATGCTGATGCTTAGAGCGCAGAGGAGCCCGGCTTCTTCTCGTGATACCGAGGCTGTGTCCCTGCGGCTTTTCTGGTTGATGCCGCGCTCGCCGGGTGCGACAGTTGCTATGCTCAGACTGTAACAGGAACGATGCGAAATGAAGGACCTCAGGGCCGACGCGTTAAAGATATTTGAGGCGGGACTTGCTGCTGCCGACGGTGGTGAGGCGGTCAAACGAGCTGTGAAGCGGATCGAAAGCGACGTTGTCATCGAGTCGCTAGATTCAATTGTGCGCTTCAATCTCGACGAGTTCGAACGTGTGTTTCTCGTCGGCGGGGGCAAGGCCGGGGCCCCGATGGCAGAGGCGCTGCTCGAGGCGATTGGCAATGATAGGGTCACACAAGGGGTGATCGCGATTCCGCTCGGCAGCGACCGGCCGGACATCCCCGCTAACATCCGCGTCATCGAGGCGACTCATCCACTGCCGAGCGACGCCGCGGTCGCGGGCGCCAGGCGCACGATCGAGCTGGCGAACGATGCGACGGAAAGGGACCTCATCATTTTTCTGCTGTCCGGCGGGGCTTCCGCCATGCTGCCGCTTCCGGTCGAGGGCGTCTGCCTTGCCGACAAAGTCGAAACCACCAAGCAGCTCTTGGCGTCTGGCGCCACGATCGACGAGATCAACGCAATCAGGAAACACATATCGGCCATCAAAGGCGGCCAGCTCATGAAGGCCGCATACCCCGCGCGGGTCATCTCGCTCATTATGTCCGACGTGATTGGCGAGCGCCTCGAATCGGTCGGGTCGGGCCCCACCATCAGGAACACCACGACGTTCGCCGAGTGCCTCGAAATCGTGGGCCGATACCGGCTATCGAGGAAGCTGCCGAGGCCCGTGTTGAAGCGATTGAGGGACGGCGCTCTGGGCAAGTTCGCCGGGCCTGAGGACGTCCCAGAAAAAGTCTTCGAGAGGTGCGACAACGTCGTGGTTTGCAGCAACGATCTGGCGCTGATTGCTTGCCAGAAGGCAGCAGGCGAGCTTGGATACTCCACTCTGAATCTCGGCTCATACATCTTTGGCGAGGCGCGTGAGGTGGCGAAGGTCATGGCAGGGATAGGGAAGTCAGCGCAATCGCGTGGATATCCCGTAAGCCCGCCATGCTGTATCATCTCCGGTGGCGAGTTGACCGTTACCCTCTCAGGAGATGGCATCGGCGGTCGGAACCAGGAGTTCGCGCTTGCGGCTGGGTTGCACCTCCACGGCACAGATGGCATCCTGATTCTGAGCGCCGGAACGGACGGGATCGATGGCGCAAGCGACGCGGCGGGGGCGATCGCTGACGGCGGCACGGTTCCGCGCGGGGGCTACGAGGGCATGGAGATTGCCGATTACCTCGACCGCAACGATTCGTTTTCGTATCTTGACGCCATAGGCGATACGATTGTAACGGGCCGAACGGGCACAAACGTCATGGACATTCGATTGGTTTTCGTGGGGTAGGGGCGTATTGCATACGCCCATGCATCGACGGGCCATACGCCCCATAAGCTACCGTTCGGAGGATGTGTTTGAGGGCGTATTGCATACGCCCATGCGATGATCCGGCCATACGTATTGGAGACGATGTTATGAAAAGGATTGAAGTCAGCCTCGGCGACGCCACCTATCCAATACTGATCGAGGCGAGTTCATTCGATCAGATAGGCAAGCAGCTCCTTGAGCGATTTCAGCCGGATGTTCCGGTGGTGGTCGTTTCCGACGAGAACGTTGCACGCATCTGGCTTGAGAACATTGAAGGCGTCCTGCACGAGGCTGGCTTTGAGACTCTCGCCCACATAATCAGGCCGGGCGAGGCGTCCAAGCGTCTCGAGACGGCGGCTGAGATATATGATTTCCTTATCGAGAATAAGACCCCGCGCGGTGGCGTCATCATTGGCCTGGGTGGAGGTGTCGTAGGGGATATCGCCTCGTTCGTCGCCTCAACCTATATGCGGGGCGTGCCCTACGTCGCCGTTCCGACGTCGCTTCTGGCGCAGGTCGATTCGAGTGTCGGCGGGAAGACCGGTCTGCACCATCGCGGCGAGAAAAACGTCATCGGGACGTTCTATCAACCCCGGTTTGTACTGATTGACACCGACTGCCTCTCGACGCTGCCCAGACGAGAGCTACTCGCGGGTATGGCGGAGATCGTGAAACATGGGGCCATAGGAGACGAGGAGTTCTTCTCGTTCCTGGAGAGGGATTATAGGGCAGTCCTCAATCTGAAGAGAGACTCCCTCCTTCGAGTAGTTGAGGATTGCTGCCGGCTCAAGGCCGAGGTCGTCACCGAGGATGAGTGCGATGAACGCGCAAGACACGTGTTGAATTATGGCCACACAATTGCCCACGCGCTGGAGGGTTTGACAGGTTTCAGGCAGTTCATGCACGGCGAGGCGGTCAGTATCGGGATAGTCGCGGCCGCGAAGGTCTCCCGGGCAATCGGCAAGTGCACGGACGAGGATGTGCGCCGCCAGGAGCGCCTCCTGAGGAGCATCGGCCTGCCCACGAAGCTCGACAAGAGCTTCATTCCAAGACTACTTGACCACCTCTACGCCGACAAGAAGCGCGTGGCGGACAAAATCCAGTTCGTCGTCTGCACGGGCATCGGCTCAGCCGACATCTGGCCCGTCACCCCCGAGGAGCTCGTCAGAATCCTGTCGGCTACTTAGGCCCCTGCGAATATCGGGTGGCGCCGTCCTTCGTGAGGAACCAGACGTCGCCGTTGGGGGCGCTCTTCATTCGCGATACCCAGTCGCAGATGGGGACGTCCTTTTCGGTGAGGTCCGCCCAATTCGGGACAACTATGAAACAGTGTTGACTGTGTGAGAAAGTACTTGACAAGTCGCTCAGTGGGTTCTATTTTGAAGAGTTCTTTTTACAACAAGAAATTACAATGTGGAAAACAGGGGTTGGAGCCTAACGTTTCCAGACGCCCGGGACGGGCATATTGAAAAACCTATTGACAAAACACAAGGAGGAATGATGAAATGACGAGGTTTAGGTGGACGGCGATTTTGTTGGTCTTTTTTCTGTTTGCCTGCGTTTGCGGAGCAGGGATTTGTCAGACTTGGAAGAGCTACGTGAAAGAGGACGGCTATGGGAAGCTGCTCGTTGAGGGCGACTATCTGTGGTCGGCCGGAGCGGTGCTCTACCGATTCGACGTCAACACGCGCGCCGCGAGGGTCTATCGGCGCGGCGACGGCCTGCCGGAGAACAACCTCAGCTGCATCGCGGTTGACTCGCAGGGCACAAAATGGCTGGGCACGGCCAGTCGGGGCCTGTGGCTCTTCGATGGCGTCGCGTTTGAACCGTTCGGGGCGCAGCAGCAGCTGGGCAAGAGCAGCATAGGTTGCCTTGCCGTAGATGGCGACGATAACGTCTGGACCGCGGCCTTAGGCGCCAAAGGGCTCAGTGTTTGGGACGGGCAGCTCGTGAGGTTCTACGGCGAGGAAAGCGGCCTCGAGGGAACCATTCGGGGCGTCACGGACAATGGCAATGCCGCGTGGTGCTGCACCCAAAAGGGCATATTCCGCCTTGACGGGGAGCAATGGGTAAAGGAGAAGGAAAAGGCTCACTATGAGATATTCAGCGATAGCGAGGGCAATATATGGGCAGCGAACTACAGTGAGACGGGCAATGTGGTTTGCTTTGACGGCGCCGAATGGTCGGCATACTCAGTCTCTACCGGACACGGGTCAAACCCGTTTGGGTTTTCAGAGGCTCCAGACGGCTCGCTTTGGGTTGGGACTTGGAACGGCCTGGCCCGGTTCGACGGCGAGTCCTGGACCGGGTACACGCCCGGGGACGGCATGCCC
>CBDVDH010000005.1:0-95331 GCA_965372715.1 uncultured bacterium
CCGAATGAATTCGGGTGTTAATATAATGAGAGCCATTCATATCACCGCGTTGAAATGTGGTGATTCAGAGAAACATACGCCCCAGAATATGCGTGAGTCAACGGCGGGGCAGGACCGGGCTATTCTCGTGGCTCGACGCGCCAGGTGGCCTGCGCAAGATCGCTTAGGGCGCAGCCGAAATCACTGGGGCCGAAGATGCCGGCATAGGCCGTGTAATCGCCGGTCGGGGCCGAATGGGGCACTTCTGTTGTGAGGAGCGGATAGTCGGTAACCTCGAAGCCAGCTGGGAACTCGATGTCGAGGCCAGTCAGCGAAAGCCCCCAATCAGGGAAATACATCAGTTCGCCCGTTGGGAAGAGGATTGCCGCTCCAAACGTTGCGGCGAAATCCACTGAGGCATTGTTGGTCAGGTTGAGCGTCAGGTTCAGGACTTCGGGCGGCGAAATCACGTCGGCATTGACGGCAAGCGAGAGCGCGAAGTCGCCGACGGTTGGCCCTTCAGCGAGGTCGGTCTCGGGATACACGGCGGCGCCGCCTCTGGTATCAACGAAGCGGAAGCGATACTGGACGCTCCCCGCAGGCACGGTCGTCTCGACCGAATAAGTCCCATTGGCGGCCGTCCCCGATTTCAGCGTGAGCTCAGCCGGGACAATATCGCTCGCGGCATGCAAAATGACCCGCGCGATGCCGGGCTCGTGGCCGTCCTCGTCGAAGTAATGCACCGAGAACGTGAACGTATCGCTCGCCGTGCCGCACTGAGGCCAAAACGCCGCGTCGGTCAGCGAGGGCGTCTGATTAGATACGTCAACGAACGGCCCCCTGAAGCTGCCAGTCTCAGGACACCTGACCTCTGTGCCCTGGCTGTCCGTGAAGACGAAATAGTATGCGTACGCGTTCGCGCCGAGCGTAATGTCCAGTGTGTATTCGCCGTTCGAGGGGGATTCGCCCGTTACGGGCTCCATCGCCTCGGAGCCCGACCAGCCTGACGCCTCGAGATGAACCTCAGCGCCCAACGGCGCGCCCCCGGCAACGTCGTAGTAGTGAGCCGAGAACGTGTACGTGTCGTCCACGCCTCCAATGACTGGATCGACGCCGCCGTTATCGAGTAGTGACGTGTTCTCGAATCCGGCCAGATTCGGCCCGTAGAAATACCCCTCCTGGGGGAGGCGCAGGACATCTCCGGCCATAGTCACGAAGTAGAAATAATACCACTGCATCTGCGCCGTGAGCTTGGTGCTATGGGTGTAATCGCCATCGTAAAGCATCCCGTTGCCGAGCGTCATCTCCGCCGAATGCGTCATCTCGGTTTTGTAGTAGAGCGTGGAGACTGAAGGCTGGTTCCAGTCCGCATCGTAGAAGTGCGCACGAAACTCGAAATTCGTGCTCGTCGAGCCAAGCGACGGCGAAACACTGCCGTAGGACAGGATGCTGGGCGAGCTCTCGCCAGTTACGACAGGGCCAGTATAGTATCCGGCCGAGGGCAACTTGACGCTTGCGCCTCGTTCATCGACAAAGTCGAAGTAATGGCTGTATGTGCCCGCCGGCAGGGCGCCGCAGTAAGAGAAAGTCCCGTCATCCCCGCTGCCGTCTTGCAGCACCATGTCCCACGAGTATTCCTTTGACGTGCTTTTGACGACGATCTTGGCCGTTGACGCCGCATCCTTATCGACGTCCCAAAAATAGACTGAGAACCAGAAAGTCGTGTCAGAATCCCCAGTCGGCGGCGCAAGCATCGGCGAGGCCAGCATTGGCGTTGTATTGTGTCGATCGACCTCAGGACCCGAGTAGTAGCCCGTTTCGGGTAGCCTGGACGAGGCGCCGAACGTGTCCTCGAACTCGAAGTAGTAATAGTAGTGGCCCTGCTCGAGGCCGGTCAGCGCCTGATACGTGCCATTGTATGAATATGCGGAGACCGTCTCCATCGTAAGCTCAGCGACCTTTGTCTCATCCTGGGCCAACACGACGGTTACGGCCCTGGCCGGTGGATCGTAATCCGCGTCTATGTATTCCACCGAGAAGATGAATACGTCCTGGTCATCGCCGGAGGGCGGGTCAACGCCGCCGCTTTCGAGTGTTGGCGCCGTGTTCTCGGCAGTCGTGAATGAGAACTCGTAGTCGGGCATCTGGCTGCCTTCGAGGTCAGCGGCTCGGACAATCACCTGAACCTGCGAGCTCGGCGGATAGCCTTCCTGCGGCGCATACTGAATGGTCGAGCCCTGGCTCGAGGTTGTGACGCTGAAGCTCACGGTGTCCCCGTTGACGAGCAGATCGACCGCCTCGACGCTGATGTCATCGTCGTAGTCGAAGAGCAAGATCGTTATCTGCGCGATCCGAGAGACGTCCGTGTCGCCATCCGCGGGCGTTGTCTCACGCACGAACGGCGCGGAATGCAGAAGGGATAGATACACGATCACGTAACCGTCCTGGTTGGCGACGATCATGTCGGCAGAGCCATTGCCGTCCAGGTCGGCGCAGAGCATCGAGGTCGTGTCGGCCCCGTCGTCCGAAAGCCACGAAGGAGTAGTCTCAATGACGCCGCTTGAATTGTAATAGACGGCATTGACCTGCGACCTGAACGTCGCGACCGCGATGTCCGGATACCCGTCCTCGCTGAAATCGCACCACTTGATCGAGCGGGTCGCGCCCGCTTCATTCGAGGTCCAAATGGCCGCCTCGCCAAACGCGCCGTCGTTGTTGGCGAAAATCTGATCGTATCCGTCGAGATTGCCCACCACAAGGTCCAGGTCGCCGTCAGCATCGTAATCACCGAAATCGAGCGAGTAGGTCGATTGCCAATCGGGGGACGTCCAGACCGGCTCGTCCTCGGGAAGGCCCGCCGTTATGCGATATACTCGATTTGCGCCGATGTTGCCGACCGCGAGGTAGAACTCGCCATCCCCATTGATCTCTGCAATAACAGCCGTTCGCGTCTCGATGCGCCTCGGCGAGAACCAGAACGGCTCGGCGTTAAGGCTTCCGCCCTCATTACGATAGATGACGTTCTCGCCTGTGCCGCCGCAGAAGATGTCTATGTAACCATCGCCGTCGAAATCGTAAGGCAGGGCAACGTTGGTCCAACGAGCGTCAGCCGAGCTCCAGTCGGCGACCTGTGAAAGACCCGCTGCCGAGTTGAAGTAGAGCCTGTTGTTCTGGCCAATGGAGTTGCCCGCGAAGACGTCCGGCTGGCCCGAACCCGAGACGTCAGCCAGGGCAAGCGACAGCGTGTAATCGGCCTCCGCCGATTCCCATTTGGCGTAGCCCGCGAAGTCGCCAAAAGTGTTGAGATACACCACGTTAGGCGCGTCGTAGCAGCCAATGGCAATGTCCTGGAAACCGTCCCCGTCGAGGTCGGCGATCTCAAAGTCCTGCGCCGCCAGTGCGTCGGGCGTAAGAACCAACGGCTCTGTAGAGAGCGGCGTCATGGCCACCTGCGCGGACGAGGCGCAGAGACAGAGCAACGATAATGCCACAATTAGCGCCAAGATTGGCAATTCCCATCTGAAGTTCATAAGTATAACACTCCGAGTTGCTTATAGATTAGAGAAGGCTGAATGTCGAATTATCGTCATATCATGCCATATTCTTTGATGGTCGAAAGCAGCCGTTCTTTATTCTCGGGCAGCATCTCAACCAGCGGCAATCGCAGCTCGCCTGAGCACCGACCAATCGCCTCTAAAGCGGCCTTCACAGGGCCTGGATTCGTCTCGATGAAGCAGGCGTTGACCACGTCCGCGATCTCCGTCTGTATCCGCGCCGCCTCTGCCACATTGCCCTCGAAGAAGAGCCGGCAGATGTCCGCCATCTCCTTCGCCAGGATGTTCGCCGTCGCGGAGATGACGCCGCTGCCGCCGATGGAGAGTATCGGAACCACCATCAGGTCCTCGCCAGAGAGAACCGTCAGTCGGTCGCCGCAGAGCCGCCGTATCTGGAGCACCTGCTTCATGTCGCCGCTCGATTCCTTGACGCCGACGATGTTCGGCACGTCGCAGAGCCTTAGAAACGTCGAGGGGAGCAGGTTCACGGACGTTCTGCCGGGGATATTGTAGATGATTATCGGGAGGCGCGTGCTGGTCGCTATCTTCGTGAAATGCGCGATGTGGCCCGCCTGCGTCGGCTTGTTGTAGTAGCAGGAGATCGCAAGCAGGCCGTCGATGCCGATCTCCTCACAGATGCGGGCGTTCTCGATGGCGACGCGGGTGTCATTTGAGCCAATGCCGGCGATAATCGGGAGTTTGCCGTCGAGCTTGCCCTTCACGAACGAGAGTATCTCGCGGTATTCGTCCCGCGTGAGCGTTGCGCCCTCGCCAGTCGTCCCGCAGAGAAGTATCCCGCAGGTCCCCGACGCCAGATGATACTCCAGCAGCTTATCGTAGTCCTCGAACGCGACGTCGCCGTTCCTGAAAGGCGTTACCAGCGCAACGAACGAACCCTTGAACATCTCTTCTACCCTCTCAATTTGCGTATCGCGGAAACATACAGCCCCGGCATTCTACTGTACAACATCGATCTAGACCGCCTCGTTTCGATTATGTTACGAGCCGCGAAACGGATTGGCAATAGGTGCGATGGCTGGCTCAAATCCCCATAAGACAGCGCTTCCTCATCCAAGGCTAACGCTGGGGAACAGATACGCCAAGATCAGAAGAATGACTATGTAAACCCCGGTGTTCCATGCAGCGTGCTGGAGGATGCACCAGCGCAGTCGGTGTGTATGGAGCAAGACGAGGCAGTATGCAAGGCCGGCTACCGTGTGGTGTGAAAACATAAGCCAGTTAATGCCATCAAGGCCAATTTGGTGCAAGCCGGCGAATATAATACTAGTCAAAATGACCGCTGGCCATCTGCCAATCAACCTGAGAAACAGAAGGAGTAGAATACCCCGAAAGATAATCTCCTCGACAATCGGAACAAGGACGAATCCCATCGATGCCGCGCCAGATGCGACCAGAGCATTTGTCAACACATTGGTTGCTTTCTCTGGCTGCCAAATCTCCAAGATCGGTCTGACAAAATTGGTGAGTATGAAATCTGATCCTGGCGCTGCATGCGGTCCCGGTCCAATACCGCATATCATGGCGAAAGCCACGATCACAATCAGGGCCAAGATCTCAAGTCCGATCATGCCTGCAACGAACATCGTAGATCGACATGCGCCTTTGGACGGACCCAGAAACCTACCGAGAAGGCGAATGTCTCGATGAAACAGAGCTATGAGGAGAGTCATTCGGGCTACCATTCTGATGATCATCACAACCATGCCAATGGGTCTCAGTCTGCCTTCAGTTGCGACAGGCTCAAATACTTGGAAAATCACAAACGGCACGAACGCGATGCCAAGCCGTACAAGCATCCAGAGCACCCGGCGAGCCCGCGGTCCCATTGATCTCCTCTGCTGGGCGTTCAACTCATTCATTTGACTGTGTGCCCCGTGAGATTAACCAGCCTGAATATCGTCCCGCAGCGCCTCGAGAATTCCCACGAGCGCATCCCCCGCCTCCATGCTGCCTAAGCCATGTTCCTCAAGTGCGGCTTGAGCCTCGTCCAAATAGCGGCCACCGTCAGGGCAGATAGCCTCGACAGCCTCCAAGAGGTGCGACACGAGCTCGATGCGCAGCGACATGAATGGGTCCACGCCGAGCGCCTGAAGCGTGCGATACTGCCAGTGCGACCTGAACTCCCGCCAGCGCTTGATTGCTGCGTCGATTCTCTCAACTGCATTCTCTTGGTGAACGGTCACAGACCAGTCTCCTTAATCGTTCAAAGCGCAGGGCGAATGAGCATCAATCAGGTTACTTAGCCCTGCGGCAGAATCATACGATTTCTTCGCCATGTTATCAGGAGCCCTGTGCCAAGTCTCAGATTCTTAGGGGCGCAGCTGGCGCCTCAGGCTTCTGTCCTTTGATTCGCCGTTCGGCGTGCTGCACCCCTCTGCCTTTCGGGCGGGGCAAGTACCGCCCCTACGCACCTTTCCTTTTCTCCCGTTTCTCCTGCGGGGAAACTCCTCCCCCGAAACCTATTGACCGCAATGACGGCTGGGTTTAATTTAGCCTGTATGAGAGCCGTGATACTCCAGCCGGGATACCTGCCGTGGATAGGCTTTTTCGACCTTGCGGCGAAGTCCGACGTCTTTGTGATACTCGACTGCGTGCAGTTCGACAAGCGCTCGTGGCGAAACAGGAATCGGATACGGACGGCCGCGGGCTGGCAGTGGTTGACGGTTCCGGTCATCACGAAGGGACGGTTCACGCAGCGCATCGACGAGACCAGAATAGACAATACTCGCAACTGGGCGCACAAGCACCTGGTCGCGATCAGAACGCACTACGCGAGGGCGCCGCATTTCAAGGAATTCTTGCCGCTGTTTGAGGAGGCGCTGGGAAGGGATTGGGAGAGCCTTCTTGCGCTCGACATGCACTTCATCAGGATGCTCGACGACATCTTCGAGCTCGGAACCAACTACGTCATGGCGTCAACCCTTGAACCTAAGGCCAAGAAGGCTGACTTGATACTCGAGATATGCAAGATAGTCGGCGCCGATCACTACCTCAACGGCGATATGGGGCGCTCATACCTGAGTCCGGAGCCGTTCGAGGCGAATGGCGTTAAGCTCGAGTTTCACAATTACACGCATCCGATCTACCAACAATGTTATGATGGTTTCGAATCGCATTTGTCGGCAATAGACCTGCTGTTCAATTGCGGCAAGGATGGCAGGAAGCACATTGTTAGAGGCGTGGATGCTGTTGTGTAGGGGCGGTGCTTGCCCCGCCCTTCATACGTTCCGTCATATCAGAGAAGGGCGGGGCAAGCCCCGCCCCTACAGATCGTCGTATTCCCTCAGTATGAGGTCGTAACAGATGACGAAGTTCAAGGTCTGCCTGGTGGCGCTTTACAACACCGAGCTATCGGGCGTGCGAAACATCCATTCTCTTCTGAAGTCAAAAGGCTTCGACGCCTCGATCATCTTCTTCAAGCGTCTGAACATAAATGACGGCAGACCCGCAACGCAGAAAGAGCTCGACCTGTTTGCTGACCTCGTGAGGCGTATCGACCCAGACCTTCTTGGGATCAGCATCGGTTGCTCGACGTTTCGGAACACGGCCGTAGAGCTCACGCAAAAGGCCAAAGCCGCTGTTGACTGCCCCGTCGTCTGGGGAGGCGTGCACGTAACGGTGACGGCGGATCGGACCCTGTCAGAGCACGACCTTCTCGTTGTGGGCGAGGGCGAGGGCACGATGCTTCAGCTCTGCGAGCAGCTGGCGGAAGGTCGAGGCATCGACGAAGTCAAGAACCTCTGGCTCCGAAAGAACGGACACGAGATCAAGAACCCCGTCAGGCCGCCGATCGCGGACCTCGACTCGCTTCCCTTCCACGACTTTGAAAACGACGGCAAGTTCTTCATAAACAACGACGAGCTGCACGAGTTTGACCCGCTTGTGAAGGAACACGACCTCTACCAGATAATGACGACGCGGGGCTGTCCGTTCTCGTGCACCTACTGCGCAAACAGCGTCTATCACCGCATTTACAGGGGCGTGGGTAAGATCGTGCGCACGCGCTCAGTCGAGAACGTCATCGACGAGCTTGTCTATGCCAGAGAGAAGCTGCCCGACATCAAGCAGGTCGCCTTCTACGACGACGTGTTCGGGCTGGACCTCGAGTGGACGCGGAGCTTCTGCGAGCAATACAAGGACAGAATTCGCATCCCATATTGGGTCTATATTCATCCCAAAACCGTGACGGAGGAGCTCGTGCAAATGCTCAGGGACAGCGGCCTGTTCTACGCCGACATGGGCATCCAGAGCGGCTCGCAGCGAGTCCGCAACGAGTACTTCAAGCGGATGGACAAGACCGAGGACATAAAGAGGGCGATGTCCATTCTGAACAGGCTGAAGGTCAAGCCCAGGCTCGATTTCATAATGGACAACCCGTTCGAGAACTCGCAGGACAAGCAAGAGATGCTCGACCTGCTTCTGAGCTTCAAGCGCCCGTTTGAGTTCAGGCTCTACTCGCTCGCTTATTTCCCCGGCGTCGAGCTGACGCAGATGGCGCTCGATCGCGGCTTCATAACCGAAAACGACGTTGAGGACGTGGCCTGCAAGACGATGACGCAGTGGTTCGTCTCATCGGACTTCGAGCGCTCAAAGGAGGACGTGTTCTTTAATAGCCTCGTCTCGCTAACAGGCAAGTCGTTCGTGCCGAGGTTCGCGATCAGGGGCCTCTCGAAGATCGGCTTCCTGCGCCGGTTCCCGACTCCGCTCGTCATTCTATCTACGCTCGCGAACGTCATCCGCTTCTCCTGGACGGGCCTGAAGCTTGCCCTAAAGGGCGAAGTCTCGTTCGCGATGGTCAAGAAACATCTCAAATTCGTCTTCACAGTTAATAGGTAACAACAGTGAAACCATTCGTTCACCTTCACGTTCACACGGACTACAGCGTCCTGGACGGCATGTGCGCCATCGACAAGCTCGTGGCAAAAGCCCTGAAATGGAACATGCCCGCCATCGCAATAACCGACCACGGGAACTTGTTCGGCGCAATTGAGTTCTATCAGGCCTGCACGGCCGCTGGCATCAAGCCCGTAATCGGCTGCGAGGTCTATGTGGCGCCTCGGACGATGTCCGACCGCGACGCTAATGCGGACAGTCAGACCAGGACCTCGCATCTCGTCCTATTGGCGAAGAACTTCGAGGGTTATCTCAACCTCGCCAAGCTCTCATCTGAGGCGTATATCAACGGCTTTTTCTACAAACCACGGGTCGATAGAGAGCTTCTGCGGCGGCATTCGTCCGGCCTGGTTGGCCTGTCGGCCTGCATGAAGGGCGAGATAGCTCAATGCCTGAGGCGTGGCGAGCATCAGAAGGCCAGGGCGGCGGCGGAGTTCTATCGAGACCTCTTCGGCCCGGGCGCCTTCTTCATCGAGATAATGAAGAACTGTCCTTCGCAACGTGAGCTTGTAGAACCGCTGGTTGCGCTCGCGGAAGAGATGAACGTCCCGCTCGTCGCGACCAACGACTGCCATTACGTTGAGAAGAGCGATGCCAAGGCGCACGACGCATTGCTTGCGCTTCAGCAGAAGACAAAGGTCGAGGACGATAATCGGCTCAAGTTCCCAACGGACGATTTCTACTTCAAGTCGCCTGAGACGATGTTCACGGAGTTTTCTGAGGCGCCCGAGGCGCTCGAGAACACGATTAGGATCGCCGAAATGTGCGACGACAACGTCCTGGAGCCGTCTTTGGGCGCGTATCTCACGCCGGAGTTTGAGGTTCCGGACGGCTACGATCTTGACAGCTATCTCGTTCGCCTCGTGCGTGACGGCCTCGACGAGAAGCTCGACATACTCAAGAAGGGTGTGAGCGCGGTAGAGTTCGAGCCGCTTAGCAAGGAGTATCGCCATCGGCTTGATCTGGAGCTCGGCGTCATCCGCGAGACAAAATTCGCGGGGTATTTTCTCATCGTCTGGGACTTCATCCGCTTCGCGCGAGAACACGGCATCCCAGTTGGCCCAGGGCGCGGCTCCGCAGTTGGCAGCCTCGTCTGCTACTGTCTCGGCATAACAGACATGGACCCGATCAAGTATGGCCTTCTGTTCGAGCGGTTCTTGAACCCGGAGAGAATCGGTATGCCGGACATCGACATTGACTTGTGTCAGGAGCGGCGCGAGGAGGTCTTTTCCTACCTTAGGAGCAAATACGGCGAGCAGAATGTGGCTCAGATCATCGTGTTCCACAAGTTCAAGACCGATTCGGTCATTCTGGATATGGCGCGTGTGCTCTCCATCCCCGCCCATAAGGCGGCTCTGGTCAAGTCGCTGATTCCCCCAGGGATGAAGCTGGATGACGCCATCAGGAGGGTTCCAGGGCTCGGGGTATCGATGAACGACGACCCACAAGTTGCCCAGCTGGTGGATATGGGACGCCGGCTGGATGGCCTCACGAGGCACGTTGGCAAGCACGCCTGCGGTGTGGTCATTTCGCCCAAGCCGCTTTCGGAGATCATCCCGCTTTATAAGCCTTCTGACAAGGACGAGATAACGACGCAATACCACATGGACTCGATCGGAGAACTCGGCCTCTTGAAAATGGACCTTTTGGGCCTGAAGACCCTCACGATGGTGGCCAAGTGCGCCGATCTCATCGAACAGAGCCGCGGCGTCAGAGTCGATATCTCCCAGGTTCCGCTGGATGACGACAAAACGCTCGCATTGTTCGCCTCGGCCGACACAATGGGCGTGTTCCAGTTCGAGAGCTCCAGCATGAGAGCCCTTCTGAAGCGGATAAGGCCCGACTGCTTCGAGGACGTCATCGCGTGCAACGCCCTGCACCGCCCGGGGCCGATGAAGTCCGGGATGGTTGACGACTACGCTGAGCGGAAGCACGGACGGCAGAAGATCGACTATCTCGGCTTTGACCAGCTCAAGGACGCGCTGTCCGAGACCAAAGGCGTCGTCGTATATCAGGAGCAGGCGATGCTCATCTCGAACATAATCGCCGGCTTCACGTATGGCCAGGCGGATGTGCTGCGCAGGGCGATGGGCAAGAAGAAGATGAAGGAGATGGAGTCGATGCGCAAAAAGTTCGTCAAGGGAGCTATGCGGCATGGCACTGACGAAAAGCGCGCCCACAAGCTCTTTGACCTTCTAGCTGGCTTTGCGGAGTATGGCTTTAACAAATCGCACTCGACGGCATACGCCTACCTCGCATACCAGTGCGCGTATCTCAAGGCGCACTATCTTCCGGAGTTCGTAGCGGCAATTCTGAGCATCAATCGAGCTGATTACGCCTCGCTGAGATCAAAGCTCGCCGAGTGCCGCGGCCTCGGCATAAGACTGCTCCCGCCGGACATCAATAGCAGTCAGGCAGATTTCTCCGTCGTCGAAGGCTCGATTCTCTTCGGCCTCTCCGCCATCAAGGGCATAGGCGGCGGCGTCGTGTCAGAGATAGTTGCCGCTCGCAAGGACGGCGAGGCGTTCAAATCAATGGTTGATTTCTGCAAGAGGGCGCCTCAAGGAATCGCCAAGCGCAATGTGCTGGAAAGGCTGATTCAGGCGGGCGCCTTTGACAGCTTCGGGCCGTCGAGGGCGCAGCACACTGAGATGATTGACGACGCGCTGAATCTGACCGCAGCGGCCCACCAGGAACGAGAGAGCGGCCAGCAGCCTCTTTTCGGCGGGATGCAGGCTGGAAGCCAAGACGGCTCGGAAATCACCACGCCCGACGTGCCGGATTGGGACATTGACGAGCTTCTGAACAAGGAGCGCCACGTCCTGGAGGCCTACCTTTCTGGACACCCCCTTGAGAGATACGCCTCGCTGCTTCAAAGGTTCAAAGTGCAGCCGATCGCCAAGGTCATCGAAAACACGACTGCGCTGAAGCCCGGCGACAGGCTCAGGCTCGCCGGCGTGGTCATCGAAAAGACCACCAAGACGACCCGCAACAAGGAGAGGATGGCCATTCTTGTAGTTGAGGACCTCACAGGGCTCTTCCGCGTCGTGGTGTTTCCGAACCTATACAGAGAGATCGCGGGGCGCCTCAGCGAGTCGGTCCCAATTTCCATAACCGGGACGGTGAAGGTCGAGGCCTCAGAGACCGATGAAGGCGATACCGTGGAGATATTCGCCGACGAGATATTTCCGCTGGACAAGCTCAGGGAGCGCTTTTTGACCGAGATAAGAATCAGGCTCTCATCGAGGCTCCTAAATGAGGAACAGCTGAGGCTCCTGCACGATGTGGCGAGAAGCTACCCCGGTAAGTGCGCCTTGTCGCTACAGCTGGAGCAACTCGAGGACAACGGCGTCGATTCAGTCGTGATCTCGGCCGGCGAAGAATACCGCGTCTCCCCATGCGAGGCGTTTCTCGAGCGCCTCAAGGAAATCGCCCCGGTCATCGACACAATCGAGCTCTGACGGCTCAACGACATGACGCTTGAGCAAAGAAGAAGGCACGTAGGGGCGGCTCACGAGCCGCCCTCGTTTGATTTGACCCAACGCTTCAAGGGCGGCTCGTGAGCCGCCCCTACAAAGCTCAATCGCGACCCGTGGGACAACATGGTCGAGGACGCGCGGACCTGAACCAGATGAGTCGCATTGCAGCTTCAGGGCAAAGAGTGATTATTCTCAGTTGTCTGGTCGTTGCGCCACTTCTGTTCGTTCCCCAAGCACTTGATCCGTTCGTTCTGCCGAAATGGTTCGTCGTCAAGCTGGCCGGGCTGCTTCTTCTCGTTTTCTCATTGTTTGACATGAGGAACCGCGCGAAACCGCTCTTCGCCGCGCCGCTGGACTTCGGCGCTCTGATGCTCCTTCTTGCATTCGGTATCGCATCATTGAGGACCCCCGGCACCTGGACCGGTCTGCAAACGCCCACTCAATTGCTGGCTCTCTGGGTGATATATCGGGCCATAGCTCTGGGAGACCTCTCGCAGAAGCCAAAAAAGCTCTGCGTCGCTACCCTCGCGCCAGCGTTCGCGCTTTCGCTCACGCCCGTCGTTCTTGTGGCGTGTGCAGACACGGCCGCCTCTTTTGCATTCAGTGCGGCTCTGCTCGGGCACAGCAATTATGCGGGTCAATGGGCAGTCCTTGTGACGCCCGTGTTCGTCGCATTCTGCTTGACGGCGCGAGGTTGGGTGAGAAGAACTTCCGCGGCGGTCTCACTCGGTTTGTGCTTGTGTTATCTTCTCATCTCCGGTTGCCGAGGCGCGTGGGTTGCCCTGGTTGCTGCGACGAGCATTGTCGTGATCGCGCGTTGGCACTGGGTCGCAAACAAAGTTCCCAGAAGGCGACTCCTGCTCCTGGCCGCCATTGTTGCCGTTGCCATTCTCGCGTCGTGGCACACAGGCTTTCTGGAACAGCGCCTGCTTTCCTCATTTGGCCGCGCGGACACGGGGATAAGATTCAGGGTCCTCGCCTGGGACAGCACCCTAAAAATGATCGCCCGGGAGCCAATCTGGGGCGTTGGCGCAGGCGGCTTTGCCGCGTATTACCCGCGTTATCGCGCGGTCGAAGAGCGATCGCTCTTCCCGCAGAGGAGGTTCGTGGCAAGCCCACATAATAGCTATCTACTTGCCGCGGCCGAGGCAGGACCCTTGGGCATGATTGCGATACTGGTTCTCGCAATCACGTCGCTTCGGCTGGCCCTTTCTCCCTACAAACGCTTGAGCCCATCAGATCAGGTCCTCCGCACAGCGGCTGGCGTGGGTGTTGTCGCAACGCTCATCCACACTGGGGTGAGCTTCAACCTCGAAAGCCCCGTTTCGGCGCTCTACTTCTGGGCATTCGCCGGCATGTTGTCCGCACATGGGAGAACAAGCAGGCCAGCTGCCATCGTTTCCCGCCAGAGACATCCAATACGGGCTGCCCTTATGCTCCTGGCAATCATGCTGCTTACAGTAGCCGTCTTCGCTGACGCCAAGAGGATTATGGCCTCAATTCACGCGCCGGCCGGATCAGAGTTCAAGCGGCGCGGCGAGCTCTCGAAGGCCGAACAAGAACTCGAGGCGGCGGTCCGCATCTGGCCCGAATCGCCCAACGTATGCCACCTGCTGGCCCGGGTGATGTTGCAGAAGGGAGACCTCGATGCTTGCGAGAGGCTAAACAAGAAGGCTCTCGAGCTATGGCCGCATTTCAGGGATGCTCTGCTCGATGTGGGTATCGTCAAATGGCGCCAGAATAAGCTCGAGGAGGCAAGGAGGTTCATGGATAGGTCAATTGAGATCGACCCTGCGTTCACGAGGGGGCGCATCGCGCTGGGCAATCTGCTTGCAACACAACAAGATTATGGGGCGGCAATTGAGCAATATCGACATGCCCTGAAGCAGGGGTCCTCAAGGGACAAGGCGTGTTACTACATCGCCGCGGCCAGGGCAGCACAAGGAAGGCCGGAGGAGGCGCTGGATGCAATGAACGGGATTCTGATTTTCAAGCACATGCTGCTCGATTGGCGACTCTCGATGTCCGTCAAAGCCGACTACTTAATTGATGTCCTCGGCCACGGAGAGAAGACCTTCCGTGTTGTTGTGAGAGATGGTGATCTCTGGCCAGTCTGGCAAAGTAAGACCTCGGGAATCGCGCACATAGACGCCTCGCCGCCTCGAATTGAGGTCTCTTCAGTCCCGGAAGGCGTTGCGATACGAGTCTCGCCTGACGGTGAAAGCGCTTTGTTGCAGTTTAGTAAGTGCCCGGACTCGCGGGCTCGCGTCTATTCTATCGTCGTCGATGGGGGAGGCGCCAGGAATTCGTTTGACCTTTGGGCAGACCCGACCTTCTACTCCCAGGCCCTCCTTTTGGCTGGCCGGATTCTGTCCTCTCTGGATAGAGCCGACGAGGCCGAGGCGATGTGGCGAGAGTCGCTCAGACTGGACCCCGAGAACGCCCAGGCCCGACAGCTGCTCGAAGTGCATTGAGATCGACACATCGTCGCCGTAGGTAGGCGAACGGGCGTGTAGGGGTTCGCCGCGCGGCGAATGCCTGCCCTGTCCTATCGATCGTAAAGGGCAACCGCGGGGGGATTGCCCCTACGGGATCACAACGCTGGCACACGTGACTCCGGCGGAAGCGCCTTGCCCATTTGACTGCCAACTGCCAACCGCCAACCGCCTCAAGCGAGCGGGTAGTGGTATCCCATGTCAACGGCGCCAGTATCGGGCGTGCCGTCCGCCTGCGTCGTCTTGTCCGAGAGCCCTGACTCCTCCGCGGAGCAGCTTCCAGCGTCGATGCACGGGCTATCTGGATGTAGATAGTACTCCCCCAGCGGCCCGACGACGAACATCGGGTCGTCGTGGATGTTGCCCTCGCCGGCATCGTCGTTGTCAATGCAGCAATACTCCGCGGAGCAATTGTACGGCGCATCTCCATTTTCCCAAACTATGCAATTGATGATCGTGATCCAAAGCTCGTCATGAAAGTATATCGCACCGCCGCCGTCGTTCGCCGAACAGCGCGTTACTGTGTTGTTTGAGATTCTCGGCGAAGAACGACCCAGGCTACATATCGCGCCGCCGTAGCGAGCCGCCGAGTTGCCCGCAAAGATGTTGTTCGTGATCGTCGGCGAACTGTAGCGTTCACAGAATATTCCACCACCTTCGTCCGCGGAGTTGAACGCTATCGTGTTGCCTGAGACCGCAGGGGAAGGGCTCATGTAGCAGTTTATCCCGCCCCCGCGCAGATCTGCCCGGTTGTCCGTGATGACGTTGTTCGCGATGAGGGGTGAAGAATAATAGCAGTAGATGCCGCCACCTGTTTCCGCTATATTGCCCGAGATGCTATTGTCACGGATCATTGCAGGAGAGTGGTTGCAGCATATGCCGCCACCCATCGTAGCCGAGTTCCCGCTTATCGTGTTTCCCAGAATCAAAGCCACTCTGCTGCCTCTGCAACATATCCCACCACCGCCGTAGGTGCCGGTGTCCACATTGCCCGTGATCATGTTGCCTACGATGGTTGCTGCATTCCAGCAATGGATCCCGTGAAAGGAGTTATATGAGATTACATTGTCGCGTATGGTGGGGCTCCGACTGCCAGTGCAGTATACTCCGCTGAGGCCGTTCCCGGAGATCGTGTTGCCCTCTATTACCGCTTCAATGTAGCAGTAGATCCCGTTCTTCGAGTTGCCGGTGATCGTATTGCCCTGGATGGCCGTTGAACCCTCGAAGCCGTGACAATATATCCCGTGGCCGTCATTGTCTGAGATGACGTTGTCCCGAATCGTCCCCAGACCTGTATTTATTCCCTGTCGTAGAGGATGCCAGCGCCATTCTCCTCCGCTGAATTGCCCGTAATCGTGTTGCGGATTATCTTCGCCGAACTATCAGCCTCGCAGTATATCCCGCCGCCACGACCCCATTTAGCGAAGTTATTCGTGATCATGTTGTCCTCGATAACTGGCGAGCCGTCTTCGCAGTAGATACCACCGCCATCGAAGTCAGCCGAGTTGGCATTGATTGTGTTTGCGCGGATGATCGGGGAACACGCTTCACAGAATATGCCGCCGCCGCTATAAGGCCACTCGTTATCGGCATTCCCCCCGGTGATGGTGAATCTCTCTATACTCACGCCTTCGTCGCCTATACAAGAGATTATATTGTCGGCAATGTCCCTACCGTCAAGAATGGTGGTCTCTCTATCGTCACCGGATAGGGAAACATAATCTCTCATGTGAAGCGGAAATGCCTCGCCATTGGTCGTGTAGGAATAGGTGCCGGCTGCGACGTGAATCGTCACTGGGGTCGCCTCAGTGCCCCTGACAGAGCTCAGCGCGTGGCAGATCCTCCGCCACGGGCTATTCCCTGAGCCATCATTGTCATCGTCACCGAGCTCAGCATCGACGTAGTAGTCGGTCGGTGGGCCATGGAATACCTCGAATGGCGCGAAGCTGATTTCGGACACGAACTCCAGCGTCCCGGGGTGCGTCAGGCCGGCCGCGAACGAGTATTCGCCCTGCTCGCCAATGGGCGGCATCACGCATGGGATGTTGAACCACTGGAACGGGACAGGCGCCATGTAGAACGGGTCCGGGACGAAGAGATCGGACATCCACGGCTCCAAAAAAGCGCCCCAGCCGCCCTGACTCAGCGTGTAGAGAGCGCCGTCATGCCCAACCAGGCCCACATAGACATCGACGCTCATAGGCTCGTCATAGTTCTCGCCGCCGAGGCTGAGCTCGATCGTCTCACCGGCGCAATAGCCGCCGCGGTCGGTAACAACCGTCACCGTCGGCCCAGCGTTCGCCCATGTCGCAGCCATCACAACCGCGACGGAGAAAAGGCTGATCATCCTACGGCTGATCTTCCCACGACTGAGAACCGATCCCATTTGTTATACCTCGTTTGTAGCCCTACTCTCTTCGCGTACGCCAAGAGCATAGCACATTGCAGGGACAATCTTAAAGTGATTTCGATCGGGAGCCTAGCCAAAGCCCTACGGCTTTGCCTGCGTGGGAGGCTGGCCATCTGTGGTGGTTGACGGTATTCTACGCACAATATATTGCACAACGGGGCGAGGTGTGGGGTTTTTGCCACTCCGATTTCCCGGATGCCGCACATCCGGATTCGCAGCTCAGGGCGAACCCCGCGAGGTTTGTCGAAGAATCTACGACACGGATTTGAGTTTTTGCCACAAGTGATCCACTTTCTCGTTCCTAATTACTCTTCAACGAGGTGTTGACCGAGAGCGTGAATCTGCGTATGGCAGGTAGATTGCGCGTGCTCAACGGGCGGGCCGAAAACTTTTTCGTGGTTTGGCACATTTACTGCTCAGTCTTACTACGACGGAGGGATGGTCTCAAGTATGAACCGTATGATTACGAAAAACGACTGCTTGCAAAAGACACTAGAGCGCTGTGTGTCGTGCACGGGCATTGGGCTACACAGCGGCGAAAAGGTCCGCATGAGGCTCTGTCCCGCGGGGCCCGACACTGGTGTCATATTCCGCCGGATTGACCTGGGCGGCCGGGCGGTCGCCGCGTGTCTGAGTAACGTTGCCGACGTCTTCTACGCCACCTCGCTCAAGGACGGGGATGTTGAGGTCCAGACCGTTGAGCATCTGCTGGCCGCGTTCTCCGCGATGGGCATCGACAACGCGTTGGTCGAGATCGACGACAAGGAAGTGCCAATACTCGATGGGAGCGCCGCGCCGCTGGTCTTTCTGATCAAAGAGGCGGGTGTCCGAACGCTCAACAGGACGCGACGCTGCATCGTGATAAAGGAGCCTATTCGGGTCGAGGCGGACGGCAAGTGGCTGGCGGTTTTCCCGTCGGACCATCTGCGGATTTCCTACACCGTCGATTTCGAGCATCCCGTTATCGCCAAGCAGTCATGCTCTTTTGCGATAACGAAGGACGAGTTCATAAGGGAGCTGGCGCCCGCGAGGACATTTGGCTTCTTGAGCGAGATACGCCAGCTCATGAAGATGGGCCTCGCGCAGGGCGGCTGCCTCGACAACGCTGTCGTCGTCAACGATCATCGCATATTGAATCCCTACCTCAGGTTCAAGGACGAATTTGTCAGACATAAGGCACTCGACCTTCTAGGCGATCTCGCGCTTCTGGGCGGACCAGTCTTGGGCCACGTAGTCGCTCACAAGGCTGGTCATTCTCTTCACACTGCGCTTGTCGGGGCGATCCTTCAGGAACAGGAGAGCTGGTACGAGGCTGAGCTTTCAAGGGCCACGCTCGAGACAGTCGCCGCCCAGAACGCGAGGCGACCTAATCAGAGCTGGGAAAGAGCGTATCTTTCGGCATAGGTAACCCAACAAGCAACGGGGGCGGCTCGTGAGCCGCCCCCACAGACCCCCACCTCACGAGCTCAACTCCGCCCGCCAAACGCGTTTTTATAACTCTTTTCGTGCCTTCGTGTCTTTGTGGTTTGCTTCGGCAGGCGCACTACCCGAAGAATCAGATTGATGGTCGCTGACATCGTGTCTTGAAGTCGCTTCAGCCATTCACAAGGCTGATCTTGTTGCATACAGTAGTGATGCGTCTTGCACCCGTTGGGTGGTTTGGAGTGCGGTGACCTGGCACCGCTTTCACTTGCCGCGGCCTGACGCGGCATCTGCCCTAATCAATGATTCCGCGTTCTCCAAATCACGCACTTGACCGCTCATAACGCGGTCCTGAGAATGCGGTGCAAGGTCACCGCCAAGAAAAGCGGCGTCAGGCCGCCGCACTCCAGAAGGCCCTCTTTGCTCGGCCCAATCTGATTTTTCGGGTACTACGCCTTTGTGGCCTTCAGCGAGAACGTGAGCGGGAGCGTTTCGGGGGCCTTTGGGTAGCGCCAGCGGCCGTCCTTGCCCTGTTTCAGGAAGGGGTGCGACTGATACGAGACGAAGTCGAACTCGTGCAAAAACTCGAGCCTAAGACCGGCCTCGATCAACGAATTGATGACGTCTCCTATGGTGTACCACCACTCACAGTGCGGGACGCCGACGCGCGCATCCGGGTCTGCGTAGTCGCCGCTATCGTCGCCGGGAAACTGCATCGGCTCCGTCGTGTGGAAGTAGGGATACCGCAGTCTCGGGGGGCATTCTGGGGCCTGCTCATCGTCCATCACGCGAGCGAATGGATGAGCCTCGCGGATATAGAAAACGCCGCCCGGCTTCAGGAAATGCGCGATGACGCCCGCCCAAACCCGCAGGGCTGGCAGCCAGGGCAAAACGCCGGCCGAGGTAAAAACGATGTCGAACTCACCTGACAGGCGGCTTGGCAGCTCCGACAGCTCGCAGCAGACGAACTCGGCGGGAATGTTCAACTCACTGGCCAGCTGCCTCGCCTTCTCGGAGAAATCTACGCCCGTAACCTCGGCGCCTCGTCGAGCCCACGAAAGCGTATCCAGGCCGAAATGGCACTGAAGGTGCAGCAGCGACTTGCCCGCAACGTCGCCGACCTCCTCGACCTCAATCGGGTCCAGTGTGCAATTGCCCCGCTTGAACCCCTCCACATCGTAAAACTCCGACGCGACATGGATCGGCGTCAGAGCGTCCCATAGCTCCCGGTTGGTCTTGACGTGCTTGTTTACGTGATTAGGGCTCTTCCTCATCTTCCGTCTGTGAATCATCCATCGCACGCCCGAAGGCTGGCCGCAGCTTGCTGCTGATGTTCGTCACCTGCGTGCGCACCAGCGTCAACTCATCGAAAAGTAGATAGATCATCTTGTCAGCAAACACCTTCTCGTCCCCAGCAGCTACGATGAACTCCTGGATTTCGCGTATCTGGTTCTCGTCGCTCACTATGATCATATAGTGGCAATAGGGCGCTACGATCTTCAGCCTGGTGAGAAGGTCCGGGATGCTCCCTTTCACCTGAACCTCACCGGCAATCCGTATCTCTCCGACTATGGGCAGATTTGTCTTCCAGATAGCATCCAGGTGCTTGTTAAAAACGCGAGCTGTGAGCATCGCGACCTTTTGTGAAGGCATCAGATCTGAAAGCTTAGGTTCCTTAGCGGTCTGATAGCCCAGGTGCTCCCCAACGGCCACCAAGTTCTCAACGGCGATGGTATGTTCTGTTCTCTCTTTGTTTGGGTGAGTGTCGATCAGCCAGTTCTCGTACTTCGTCACCCCTTTGTCTGTTATGAAATATCTTCTGGGCACACCTTCATGGTGAACCAAACCCAGGGGAATCAGTATGTGTCTCAATCTAGTTCCTACACTGAATTTCAAAACTGCTTCTGAGTGGACGCTGTGTCCGGCTTCTTTCTTGAGCCAATCCTTCCACAGCGGCAGCAAATCACTTGTAGATGCACCGTCGTTGGAGCGAACAATCCCAAGCAGGGCGATGCAACCCTCCGCGTAAACGAACTCGTCGATCGTGGCAGGATCATTCTTCACGAATCTCCGGCCGCTCTCGGTCAACTTCAGAACCCCATTGTGGTCCGCCAGGAAGCTGTGGCCAAGAAGAACATTCATGTATCTGCTGTTGAAGTGACGAGGATTGAGATCAGCCTCAGCAATTCTCAGGGCCGCACTCGAACTCGCGTCATCCAGAACATTGCGCCTTCTCAAATCAGGAATCCACTTCATCGGCATCTTGAAATCCTTCGGCTCGCGAGGTGTGCCAGTGGCCTCTGACAACTGGGCACGAAGTTGTCGGACATCCTTTGAGGTCATTCCGTCCAACACCCGCGCAAATCGTGCGAGCTCTTTCATACTGCAAAGCTGGTGGGTGGAATAATTGGTAACCATTTTTTTGCCCATCTTTGATCCTCCAGTCCTTATCGTTCCAAGGGCGGCCTGCTCAATGAATTACAGCGTTCCGTTACAGCCACAAATGCCCCTTTTGTCCCACAGCACACTGTGCCGTCAAACCTTAATACAGAAACACGATTGTTTCCAATCGGGCACTAGTCCTCCGGCTTGGGGGGGAACTCGACGCCGACGCCCACGTCGCTATGTCGGCCGCCGCCGGCTGTGTCGCTGTGGTGCAGACCTGCGAGGCCCTGTATGTCCTTCCAGTATTCCTTCAGAAAGGACGGCGATTTCGAGGCTAGGCCAACGAGCGCCTCGGCCGCGGCCGTGCGATGCCTCAGAAAAGTCCTCTCGCGGAAGCCATGAACCTGCCTCAGGCCGTAAATGAGCGCCGTAACCGCGCGAGGGTCGCCGCACGAGGCGAGGCTGTCAATATCATGCTTCTCGCCTCTGACCACCTGCTGCCACGAACGCTCCCCCAAACTCGCAAGGCCACTAGCGGCATATTGCCGAACCGTGCTCGATTCGTCGCCCAAAAGCTCAATGAGCGGTTCAATTGCTCCACGAGCTTTCAGCAGACCCAGGCTCTTTGCTGCGGCCCGACGGACCTCGTAGGCTGGGTCCTTCAACGCTCCAAGCAGCCCGTCGATTGCATCTTTGTCGTCGATTTCAGCTAGCGCCCTGGCCGCCGCCTCCCGTTTCTTCCAGTTGTCGCTGGCCAGATTCCGCAGATGCCAGTTCAGTCTGGCCCGCTCAAACATAATTCCACTTAGCTCCCTATCAGAATGTAGTTTCCCACCGTGCCCGCCACGTCAAAACCAGACATTTGGCAACTTATCACCTCGTCTGCCCTGTTTTCAAGTCCCACGCCGGGAGCGCGTTCCGCGTTCGAGAATCTCGCTCAGCGGTCCTTTCATGAGGAGAGGATGAGGCGCAGTAGGAAACGGATGCGACACAATCGCGTTTATGTTCTCTTCGGACCTCATTTCGGACACGAGGCGCCCCTTGATGTTGTCAAAGATGCTGCGATATGCCTGGCAATAGGGGTCCTTGACGCGGGCTGTCTCCCTGCTCGACCATGCGTTGTACGCGCATCCGCCCAAGCAGTATTCAAGGTGGGTGCATTCCGCGCACAGGTCGCGAACTCTCGCCTGCCTTTCAGCCATGCGTTGAGCGATGAGGCTGTTCAGCAGCAGTGAGAGCGTCGGCTGATCGGAGAGAGCGCCAAGACGATAGGCCGGGATGCCGCAGAAGCGCTGGCACGGGTAGATGTCTCCGTTCGGGTCGATGGCGAGGAACATGCCGAGACAGTCGCGGAACGTGCACAGTTTGTTCTCGCCGAACGCTACCGCCTGGCACATCTCGTCCAGCGAGGGAATGACCATCTCCCGGCGGTGTTCGACATAGAACTCTAGCATACCTAGCAGCAATTCGGCCAGACGCTTGGGATTGAGCAAACATAACGCATCATTAGTAGCCATTCGAGGAACCGAGGGCTGGATAGAGAAGCTCAATCGCTCGGCGAGAAAAAACTGGGCAACCTCGCGCCAGCGTGACGCGCGTGCCGGTGTGAATGTCGCGATACAGCCAACGCGTAGCCCGCCTCGCCTCGCCATCTCGATCCCCTGCATTGTCCGAGCGAAATAGCCATCGCCGCGCTGGGCGTCCGTTATCTCCTCGGGCCCGTCGAGGCTGGTGCCGATCTCGACACCATGTCGCAAGAATAGCTGGCAGAACTCATCGTCCAGCAGCCAAAGATTGCTCTGCAAGCCCACTTCGTATCCGCCCCGACCAAACCTCGCATCAAGGCCTTCCAACGCCCGACGTAGAAGTTCGTGCCCCGCCGTCAACGGCTCGCCGCCATGAAACGTGACCTTGACGCTCCGTTGGCCTGTCTCGGTTACGATCTTAGCGACAAGGTCCAGGGCGTCCTCCATTGTGCCGGGCGGCATACAGGGGCCGTCACGCGAGCCGAAGCAGTAGGTGCATTCGGCTGGGCACTGAAGCGACGACACGAGCATGAATTGCGGCCGGGGCGTCGTCTCAGACCCGCCCGTTCTATTGATTACCGGTTCATCCCCCCTATATGCTATTGGATCCATAACAGCGGGCGGGTCTAAGACCGCGCCCCTACAGGCCAGCGGCCCATTTGTGCTGCAGCAGCATGTTCACTCCCTTTTTCCTTTTCTCCGTTTTTCCTTTTCTCCCATTTCCGTCCTGCGGAAAGCCCTCTTGACATTCATTCACAAAAAGCCCAGATTCCTAAGTGATAGAGTATCTTTTTGGATGAAATACACCAAGCCTGAAAGGAGGTGCGTTATGGAACGTGTGGATATCGTGGAGGTATTGCTCGTTGGAATGCCGCGCCTCACGTGGGTTTGGGTCCGATAGCTCGATCTGATCTCCTTTCCTTGATCCATCGATTCTGACCTCGGAAAGCCTCGTTCGCGTTCCTGCCCAATGGGCAGCTTGCTCTTGGGAGCGCCTTGATTCGGCCGATTTGACCCCTTCTAGCGTTTAGCGGAGGGTGCGGCGCCGTTGTCCATAATCCTTCAGCCATGAGCAATCCCAACGCGCGTGAGCGCATCGAGGGTCGAAACAGCGCTTGCGATCGGGCAAAACTCAAATGGACCGAACGCTGTGCCGAGCATGTGCGGTGAATCATCAATCTGGAATTCGCCGTTCGGTCCGCCGTTCGGGGAACCTCCACTGGCGCTCCGGCTTGAAACCTGAAACTTGGAACTTGGAACTTGAAACCTGAAACTGATCAAGGGAGACAACGTTGAGTATATCGAAAGAACTGTTAGCGGAGATGTTGAAGTGTGAGGAGTTCCCGCGCTCTGCGAATTATGACCCCGTGTGGGTCGTCGAGAACCAGATGGGACCGAGTGCGCTGTGGCTGACTGAGTGGCTATGCCGCGACATGAAGCTGGAACCGGGCATGCGCGTGCTCGACATGGGCTGTGGCAAGGCGCTGAGTTCGATCTTTCTGGCAAGAGAATTCGGCGTTCAGGTGTGGGCCAACGATCTTTGGATCGCAGCGAGCGACAACTGGAAACGCATACAGGAAGCTGGCCTTGAGAAGCAGGTTTTCCCCATCCATGCGGAGGCACGCTCGCTGCCGTTCGCCGAGGGGTTCTTCGACGCAATCTTGAGCCTCGACTCGTATCACTACTACGGCACGGATGATCTGTATCTGATCTACTTGTCCAAGTTTGTGAGGCCGGGTGGGCAGATCGGCATCGTGGTGCCTGGGCTGATGCGTGAGTTCGAGGGCGCTGTGCCAGAGCACCTTGCCCGAAAGCAGAAGAGCGGCGGCGTGTTCTGGGCTGAGGACTGCTGGAGCATCCATACGCTAGCGTTCTGGCAGAACCTCTGGGGCCACAGCAGCCGGGTGGATGTGGAAGTTGCCGACACGCTGCCGGGTGGGTGCCGGCTTTGGCTCCAGTGGGATAGGGCGATCGACGCTGCCGGAGCGAGTCATTTCCCGTCCGACGTCGAGGCGCTGGAGGCGGATGGCGGGAAATACATCGGCTTCGTTCGGATGATAGCGAGGCGGAGGGAGGTAAAGTGATTGAATGAGGCAATTGAGACGGCCGCCACGACTGACGTCATGCGAAGGGGGCGTGTCTTCAGAAAGTCGGTAGGGACATATTTTGTGAACGTTGACGGCAAAACCGTCGTGTGCAGCATCTCGAACAGGTTGCGGAAGCAGCTGATCTATCCGCTAGCCGATCCATCGTCCAGAAGGCCCAGAGTTGATGCCGTGAGGGGCATACGGATGGTCGATCCCGTGGCGATTGGCGACGTGGTCTCGTTCGTCAATGCTGACGACGGAACAGGCGTGATCAAGGAGGTCCTTCCGCGAAAGAACAAGTTCAGCAGAAGGGCGCCCGGAGACAAAGTGCTTGAGCAGGTTGTCGTCGCGAATGTCGATCGAATAATCGCGGTCGTTGCGGCTGCCCAACCCTCGCCCAAGTGGAATATGCTCGATCGCTACCTCATTGATGCTGAATCGGCCGAGCTCGACATCATCATCTGCGTTACGAAAATGGACCTGGCTGACGGGGACCGCCTCGAAGACGAGCTGCGAGTGTTTGAGAAGATCAACTACAGAGTGGTGCGCACGTGTGCGTTGACCGGGGAGGGCATGGATGAGTTCAAGGACATCCTAAAGGGGAAGGTTTCTGTCTTAGTGGGGAAATCCGGCGTGGGCAAGACGACGCTGCTAAATGCGGTCCAGCCTGAGCTCGGCCTGCGTGTGAAGGAAGTGAGCAAGAGCACTAATAAGGGCAAGCATACGACGAGTCACCTCGAGATGTTCGCGCTCGACCTCGGCGGCAGCGTGATCGATACGCCAGGGATGCGCGAGTTCGGCCTCTATGGCGACTCGGGCGTCGAGCTCGCCTCGCTCTTCCGTGAGATGCGACCGTTCCTCGGTCAGTGCCGCTTTGGCGCAAGCTGCTCCCACACGCACGAGCCTGATTGCGCAATCAAAGAGGCCGTCGAGGCAGGGCACATCTCCGAGCGCCGCTACAAGAGCTTCGTCCGGATGAGGCGCTGATTCTGGCCGACCCCACGGCGTGGCCTCGCCGAGGTTATCCCGAACGCCAAGAAGAAGGATGAGCCGGCCGTGGGGCACCTTGAGGGCGGGCTGGCGCTTCTCAATCCCTGAAAGGGATAGACACGAGTAACCGTAGGTTTCAACCTACGGAATAAGGACGGCGAAAAAAGAAAAACCGCCCTGAAGGGGCGCCACAAGGCCAATTCGGCGGGTGTTCGATCCACCGTCGCCCTGCTGTGGCGGACAAGCCTCTTTAGGGTCGAGGACTCGTGAGGGCTACCGATTCCCCGCGTTTCACACGGGGCTACCCATGTTATCCCCTTTCAGGGGATCGGGCGAACCTTTAGGACCTCCCCCCAAACCTCTCGATGTGAAATCGGATGGCCGATTGCACGTCCTTGAGCGCCTCATCGTATGTGTCGCCCTGCCCCACGACCACGCCCTTGATGCCGAGAGGATATGCGACGTATCCGTCCGGGTGCTTTTCTACAATGATCTTTATACCTCTCACGTCCCACTCCTGAGCATTGCTCGATTAGTTTCATCTCGTGGTGAAAGAACCCACAAACGCCCCAATCGCAGTATCCAGAATTGACAGGGAAAGAGCAAGTTTACCTTTTCCGCCACAATCATCTAATCTTGACAGACGATGACGATCATATATAATAACATACGCTATTCACGACTTGAGATACAACGTAATCACATCCGGGAAGGACCATGACATGGCTGACACCGACCCCATCATTTTCATTGCATCAACATGCTACGATCTAGCCGACATTAGGGCGGAGCTCAGAGCAGACCTCGAGAAGGACGGCTTTGTTGTGAAACTCTCTGAGGATCCGGATTCCGCCTTCTGTGTGGAACCGACGATCAATTCAATAGAGACCTGCCTGGAGAATGTCCGAAGCAGTAGGACGGTTCTTCTGATACTCGACCGTCGATATGGACCCGAACTCGGAGGTCGATATGGCGAGAAGTCTGCTACACATGTTGAATTCGAGACTGCGGTGGATAAGGACCTTGGTGTTTTCACTTTCATTCGAGAGCAGACTCATATGGAATGGGAACAGTGGCGACGGAATCCCGAAGGCTTCAAATCCATCTGGGTTGAGGGAGATAGCTATAGGAGATTATTCGAGTTCATCAACCATGTCCGCGATCTGCATAATCGGCAAGAACGCAGCAACTGGGTGGACCCATTTAAGAATAGCGTTGAGCTTCGCAGAATCGCGCTAACAAGGCTATATAGTCGCCATAAGGCATATGCGAACGCAAGAGCCAAGACGCGCGAGCGGATCGTAAGACTGACTTTCGGCAATGTGAAAGTTGAGGGAGTGTCCGCCGACCATGCAAAACTGCGTATCGGATCGCTTCGGAACGCTGGATTGAATGTGGCCGAGGGCGTTGAGCTTTTCCTGATGGATGGGTCCCAACGTGTTGCTGAGGCTTATGCCGTTGCGGGGAAGAGGGTGCAAACGCCGTGTTACTTTGAAGTGCTAGCACTAGAAGAAGCGAAAAAAGACATTCAATTCTCCATTCCCGTCCGGAACGCTGGCGGCAAACCCGAATACAGGTACCAGGATTTGAGGATTGTCTGTGAGTATCGAAATCTATGGCAAGACAAGTATCTGGTTTGGGCCCCTCTTCACAAGACGAACTCGAGTCCTCCGTACTCGAAAGGAAGAGAGGAGCTCGAGGTTGTGATAACAGACTGACAGGCCTTACCCCTTCGGCAGCAGGCCGTATTTGGGGTGGGGATCTCATCGGCTTTGCTTCCCGGCTTCCCGAATATGTGATGGCTACCTCTTATCCTCAATAGCTGCTACCCATGGGCCTCCAGAAGCCTGGCTAACTCCCTTCCGGATAGGGATTTCATACTGCCAGTTCTAGCACCTGAGAATGCGGCTCTTCAGAAGGCGTTTCAACATCCACAGACAAACATCCCTCAATCGCCTCGCGGAGGTTGGTCATCAGCTCATCCATCGTCTCGCCCTGCGTGGCGCAGCCAGGGATTGCCGGAACTTCAGCCCAGAAGCCGCCTTCCTCCGCCTCGCGCACAATCACCTTGATCTTCACCGTCTTATCTCCTTCGCGATGTTCCGAAACACTGAAAGAATCATAGCCTGTTGACGCCTGTTTTCAATCTCTACACAATCAACAACAAGCTACTCAGCGGCAGTGCGACGATGCGGGGGTCGGGGATCTCGACGTCGTCGAGCATCGTGACGAGAATCCCGAATGGCGCGTTATAGATAGGTCTCTTCATGAAGGCTTTTAAGCCCAATGTGTCCTTGTGAGGGTCGATCGTTCTGCGGTACTTGACCTCCAGCGGGATTCGCATCGCGCCGATCGTGAGTATGAAGTCGATTTCAGGGTCTGATGCGCCGCGTATCGGGTAGTGAGTTAGCCCGAGGCCTATTATGCCTCCCAAGTAGTAACCGACGATGCTCTCTGCGATGTGACCGGCGATGTCGGACAGATGAGGACTTTGCTCGAGCTCTTGCGGATCGAGCGGAATGACCTCTTGAAGCCAGCTTGCGCGCAAGGCGTGATCGCAGAGACATATCTTGGGCCCGCCCTTTCTGCTTCGGGTGCGCATCGTCAGCGAGGGGACAAGTCGGAGAAGGAGCGAGCGGTCGAGGAACTCCAGATGTGCCAGAGCTCGCTCCGCATCGACGTTGGTTTTCAGGGCCTGGCTGATCCTTTTGACGAACGTCGTCGGGCCGGGTGTCTGGCCGGCGTAAGTGCATGCCAGGCGAAACACCTCTTCCAGCTGCCGATGGTCCAGCGGGCCGAGAGTGCGGTCGAAGCTCAAGTCGTGCTGCAGAACGCGTCGAACAATCGTCTCGTTGAGGTATTCGGCCATCTCCGGCCAGGGTGTATTGAAGTTCACCAGCGATTCCGGGTAGCCACCGCGCTCGGAGAAGTCGGAGAATGCTAAGTCGCGAATCTCCCTATGGGTGCGCCCATGCTCGATGGCCTGTTCCCAGAATTCGACCTTCATGAGCTCTGCTATGCCGTTATCAGGCATCAACGGCGGAATGGCGCCATGGCCCCTGAGTTCGGCTATCTCGCGAAGCGAAAGCGTGCCTAGATCGAGGGTCGCTATCCGACCGGCGAGGCTTTCGCGGCCCATCTCGATTCGAAGAGCCGAGCTCCCCGTGATCAGAACTCGCACGCCGAAATGATCGACAATTGCCTTCAGTTGTCCTGACCACTTGTTCAGGTTCTGCACTTCGTCGAAGAACAGATACGCCCGCTTCCCATCCCGTGCGGCTTCGTTGAATGTGCAGCCCAGAATATGGTCCTCATACCACATGCAGAGGGTCAGGATCACATTTGCAATGCCCTCAATGCTCACACCCGGCTCACTCTCGATGTCATCGAACTGCACTCGGAAAATCCGCCTTCCCTCGAAGCCGTCTTCCTTCAGTAGCTCGTGAATAACCTGCTCCTGAATGGTCGTCTTGCCCACTCGCCGCGGTCCGCGCAAAGCGACAATTGGCGCGATGCCGTTCTCCAGACGTCGCTTCACGGAGCGCAAGGCGGCCCTTCTGAATGCCGGCACCGGTTGTGCCGGCTTCCCCTCCCACCATGGATTACTCTTGCGCAAGAAGTCATCCAAGGACGGAGGTAGTCTCTCCTTCTCACGCGCACCTATCATCACGTTGCCTCGATATGTGAATTTGCGATCCAGCCCGCAGTTCTCTCTGGGTTGATTTCAGAAATGAATATACAGAATGGCACCCGATGCGCCAAATAGCCGCGTCTGATTAAGCAGGTCTCTCAGGCCGCGGGTGCTTAAACCAGCGGCCCCGGCCTACACGTGCTCGATGTCGGTGTGGTTGGAGATCTCGGAGTTAGTGGTGCAGATGTCGAGCATCGAGAGCTTGTGGACGTCGTCATTGCCCGTCAGTCTGGCGAAGGTCTTTAGCTCGTCAGTTGATGCCTTGAGGAAGTTCCATAGGCGCCTGGCGGATTCGTCGATGTCGAGGCGCTGCGTTAGGTTTGGGTCGTGGGTCGTTACGCCGACAGGGCATTTGCCCGTTCCGCAGATTCTGTGCTGCTGACAGCCACACGCCATCAACGCTGCCGTCCCGATGGCCACGGCGTCCGCGCCTAAGGCAATCGCCTTCGCAAAGTCCGAGGAGATGCGCAGGCTGCCGGTTATGAGCAGTGAGACGTCTCTGGCGCCCTTCTCGTCGAGGAACTTCCTCGCTCGATGCAGGGCGAATATGCACGGAATCGACGTTGAATCCTTCACGAACTTCGGAGCGGAACCCGTCGCGCCGGCCCGCCCATCGATTGTAATGAAGTCCGGCTCCGCATAGAGCGCGACCTCCAAGTCCGCCTCAATGTTCCCGGCGGCAAACTTGATCCCAATCGGCCTACCTCCAGACTGCTCCCTGAGATGATTGACCTTCTTCCTCAGGTCATCCCTGTTTCTTATGTCTCTGAAACGTGACGGACTTACGATATCAGCGCCCTCCGGCCGCCCCCTTATCGCCGCGATCTCACGCGTCACCTTTGCAGCAGGCAGATGGCCGCCCATGCCCGGCTTGGCGGATTGGCCTATCTTGATCTCGATTGCGTCGGCTCTCTTCAGGTTCTCATCCGTTACACTGTATTCATTCGGCACGTACTCGAAGATGAACCTGTAGGCGTTATCTATCGATTCCGGCAATATCCCACCCTCGCCTGAGCACATGGCTGTCTGCACGGCCGCGCTGCCCTTTGCGAGCGCTGTTATGACCCGCTTGGACAGCGCTCCAAAGGACATGTGGGTGACGTAAATGGGCGTCTCGATTACGAGTGGTTTCTTTGCCCTTGGCCCAATTGTCGTCTTGGCGTTGACGAGGTCATCATCGTTCAGAGGGATCCTAGCGAGCTGGGCGCCCTTTATCAAAATGTCATCCCACGAGACGCCCGGCTTCTTCGACCTCATCGGCTCGTGTATGGACTCGCCCGTTCTCGCTATCTCGTGGATATCGGCCATGTAGATCTCTAGCTCATCAGAAGGTCTCTGCCATTCGGAGAGATACTCGTCCGAGCCAATCTCACCCGGCCGCTGCGCCTCACTCTTCACTTCAGACTCTTGCCGCGCCGATTCCTGCCCACGAGGTCTAAAATAAGGCTTGGGGGATTCGCAGATGGGGCATGCCCAATCCGTCGGCAATTCATGCCACTTCTTGCCTTCTTTCTCTTCGTCAAAGATATGCCCACAAACGCTGCATTCATAGATTGTCATCTTCTCGTCCCATAATAATATCCGAGCCCACCCGCCACGTGCGCCGCCCTTTTTCCGGCGCCGGGATTCAGACTGTCGTCAGGTAAAGACGCGCGCGGGCCAAGATAGTGATAGTGCTAAAAAAGGACGTCCTCAGGCTCGTAATACTCTTTAGGATGCTTGCAGCATGGGCATTTCGGTGGCGGCTCGGTCCCGTTGTACACAAAGCCGCACACACTGCACTTCCAGTTGACCGGCTCGTCCCGCTTGTACAGCGTCCCGTCCTCAAGCATCGAAAGCAGCCTCTTGTACCTGTCCCTGTGATGCTTCTCAATCTTCGTTATCTGCCGGAAGAGATTGGCCGCCGCCATATTCGCTTCATCTTCCGCCTCTTTGGCGAATGTGGGATACATCTCGGTCGTCTCATAATGCTCTCCCTCGATCGCCTCTTTCAGATTCGACGCCGTGTCGCCTATCCCATTTAAGAGCCTGAATTCGTCCTTGGCGTGTTGCCTCTCATTCTCTGCGGCCTGCTCAAAGACCTTCGCAACGTAATGGTATCCCTCTTTTCTCGCCACCTCAGCGAAATAGGTATATTTGTTCCTTGCCTGCGATTCGCCAGCAAAGGCGGCCTTTAGGTTCTCTTCTGTCTTTCCCATTTTGATTCTCCCAGTTAGTTCATCTCAAGTTTTGGATTCTGAGTTTTACGCCCTTGTAATAGGAACAATTATCATATACGAATAGCTCTCAGTTATCTCCGCCACATGAAACCAACACCATCAAGCGCCGATTTTCTTTAGCAGCCAGGCCATGTTCTGACCGAGGGTCTTCATCGTCTTCACTCCTTCCTCGTCTTGATGAACGTCGCCGATGTTACGGCCGATGCCGAAATTCCAGTAGATCGAGCCCGGCACGATCATCTGACCGACCAAGAAAAAGTGGTTAAGCGTGTCAAATGTGTGAATCTGGCCGCCTCTCCGGACCGCCACGACGGCCGCGCCCACTTTGCGCTTCAGCAGGCTGCCGTTCGCTCTCGTGACGAACCCTGCCCTGTCGATGAGCGCCTTCATCTCAGCCGTTACGTCAGTGAAGTAGGTGGGCGAACCCAGGATTATGCCGTCAGCCTCAATCATCTTCTCGATGCATTGGTTGACAACGTCATCCTCAACGGCGCAGCGCCTGTTCTTCTTCCTGTAGCACTCGTAGCACGCGGTGCAGCCGCGCAGCCTCTTGCCCGCTAGCTGCACCATCTCCGTCTCGATGCCTTCCTTCTTCAGCTCCTCAAAGACGTAGTTGATCAAGAGCGCCGTATTTCCGTCCTTTCTCGGACTTCCGTTGAATGCGACAACCTTCATGCTATTCCTCCCTGTTAAGTTCAAGTGCAGAACCAGTATCCAAGTCCGGAAGCGATCCTAACTCCTGAGCTTGGTGAACGCAACTGCGTCTAGTCCGTATTACTCATAAACTCGCGATGCCATGAGGTGTGGGGCGGGCTTTCCAGCCTGCCTTTTGTAGCGATTGCCGCATTCCTGGGACGCGACACTCTGTCACGCGAGACCCTGTCACGCGAGACCCTGTCACGCGAGACCCTGTCTTTGGCAGGCTGGAAGAGGCTGTCCCATAAGTCTCGGGGTTGCTTGCGATATTCTTAGTGGGTTGGTATTAGTTTAGTGGGTTGTTGCTTAATATGCCAATGTTCTGCATTAGTGAATTATATTGAACATAGTATCGCTTAGTATAGGAGATGCTATCGTGCCAAAAAGAGATTATCGCTCTTCGCAAAGCCAGATGTTTGGCTATCAGGCCAAAGACCGCCTGCCTGAAGGTCATATCTGCTTTTTGATCGACGAGGTTGTCGAGGACCTGGAGTTGGGTCCCGCCGCCAGAGGTAACACTGTGCTAGGAGCGCCGGTTTACGACCCTCGGATGATGCTGAAAGTGCTATTCTACGGCTATGTTCGAGGCATCCGTAGCAGTCGGAAGCTTGCTGCGGAATGTCGCGAGAACATCGGGTTTATGCATTTGTGCCGAGGCCAGGCGTCGGATTTCAGGACCATCGCGCGTTTTCGGTCAGAGAACGATGAGCTGTTGGCATCAGCATTCTCGGAGTTGATTCGCCGGTTGGTTGATGCAGGAGTTGTAAGCGGCTCTCATGTGATAGTTGACGGGATTCGCCGTACGGCGAAAGCGAACGCTAGTAACAGCAAGACAATTCATCCGAAGTTCTTTGATGAGGTTAGGAAGGCGGTTGACGAGTGGATGAGCGCTTCGGTTTCGTTGGACAAAGAGGAGGAAGTTCGTGAGAAGTTGTCTTCGGTGGGGATTGGGACGAGTGGGAAGTCGCGTGGGATTGATAGCCTTCAGCGTTTGGTAGATAAGTGCCGTAAAGCGGTGGAAGAGGCTGAAACTGTCGATGCTAAGAAGGTCTCTTTGACCGACCCTGACAGTCGCTTCATGAGGGATGGCGCAACGGGTAAGATTGGGCTTTCTTATAACGTTCAGGCGGCTGTGGATGCGGAAAGTGGGATAATGGTGGCGTGCGATGTGACTAAAGATGCAGTCGATAACAACAGCCTTTGTCGCTTGGTTCACAAGACAGAGGAGACCACTTGCCAGGTGGTCGAGGCGGTTGACGGGGATTGCGGTTATTTTAATGCGGCGCAGATTGGGCGGCTTGAGGGTTTGGGCAAGGATGTTTGCGTTGCGGATAGCGAGACGGTCTCGGCGATGCGTAAGGGTCGGCTGTCGGAGTTCATACACGGTGAGAGATTTGATTACGATGCTGGGCGGGACGTTTTCGCGTGTCGTTTTGGGAACGAGCACGTTTTCAAGCGTGTTGGTGCACGAAAAGATGGCCGAGTTTTTCGGGTCTATGAGGCGGTGAGGCCGTGTGACGGCTGCCCGGGTCGACAGGAGTGCCTCGGTCAGTCACGGCACAGGTTCCACAAATTGGAGCGGACGCTTGAGCATCCTTGGCTTCACAAGTATCGGGAGCGTTTCCTTCAGTCGAGGTATCAGGACCGTCTTCGGGGTCGGAAGTTAATCGAGCATAATTTTGGACATTTGAAGCATAATCTTGGTTTGAGAAGATTCAACCTTAGAGGTCTTTCGGGAGCGAGGATCGAGGCGTTCCTTGCGGCGTTCGCCTCGGTGCTGAGGCGGGTTTGCAACATCTTATCCCGGACGGGGCGAAATTGGGGCGGTTTGATGCGAATGCAGGGGGCAGCAGGGCCAACGGCCGCGTAATGATGCAAACTGGGGAGAATAGGGTAGGTCTGCGCCCGTGCTGGAGACCCAAAACCGTCAATCTATCGAATACGGGAGGCACAATTACGCTCGTAGCGAGATAGCGACAGCAAAAGGAACGATCATTTCAAAAAAGTGAATCCCAAATCCATACACCAGAACATCCAACGACTTATGACCCTGCCTCGGAAAGCCTCCCCCACACCGACGAGAGTCATGCCCTTGAATTATTCGGATTAGGTCTCAGGCCCGCTCTGTTCTGCTGTCTGCGCACGAATCGAGGGCAGGTGCGGCGGCCTGCCTCTACAAGATCGCTATGGCCCGTTCGGATGAGTGCGTTGCGAAGACTTCTGTGACCTGGCAAAAAGCCGTGATTCAAACCACTGGTTGCGGTATTGTTACGCTCTCTTACTTGGAGCTATGAAGATGACACAGATAATGACGGAAAGCGCCTCGCCGCGGCCGGTGTCGCTTATACTCGGCACAGCGGGGCATATCGATCACGGCAAGACGGAGCTCGTGAAGTCGCTGACCGGCATCAACACCGATCGGCTCAAGGAGGAGCAGGAAAGGGGCATCTCGATAGAGCTCGGCTTCGCTTACCTTGACTTGCCTAATGGCCGAAGAATCGGCGTCGTCGATGTTCCAGGGCACGAGCGCTTCATAAAGACCATGGTCGCCGGCGCCTCGGGAATCGACATCGTCCTATTCGTTATCGCGGCGGACGAGGGTGTAATGCCTCAATCGGTGGAGCATCTGGATGTCTGCCGGTTTCTCGGCGTCAAGTCGGGCCTGATTGCGCTCACGAAGGCTGACCTCGTCTCGGAGGAGGACGTTGAACTCGCGACGGAGGACGTTCGGGACTTCGTGGAGGGCACTTTCCTCGAAAGCGCCCCGGTCATACTCACCTCGGCAAAGACGAGGCAGGGTGTTGACTCTCTCGTGGACGAGATTGCTCGCCTGGTGGAGGAGGTTCCAGGACGCTCGGTGGCTGGGACGTTCAGGATGCCCATTGACCGCTCGTTCACGATTCAAGGCTTTGGGACGGTTGTTACCGGAACCGTCATCTCGGGCCGCGCCTCGGTCGGCTCGGCGGTCGAAATCTACCCGCACGGGATAACGACCAAGGTCCGAAGGATCGAGACGCACAACACACTCGTTCAGGAGGCGCTCGCGGGGCACAGGACGGCCATAAACCTGCCGAAGGTCACCAAAACCGAGATCGCCAGAGGCGACGTCCTGAGCGTGCCCAAGAGGTTCCGTGCAGGCTACGTCTTTGACGTTCATCTTACGCTCAATCGGAGCGAGAAGGCAGAGCTCAAGTCCGGCGCCAGAATAAGGTTCCACGTCGGAACAAAGGAGGCGATGGGACGGGTCTGGCCGATCGGTGAAGCAGCATTCAAAGCTGGTTTCGACGGTTTTGCACAGGTCAGACTCGAGGAGGATACTGTGGCCCTATTCTCGGATCGATTCGTTCTCAGAACTTATTCTCCCGCTCTAGTCATTGGCGGCGGGTCTGTCCTCGCCGCAAGCAGCAGGCAGCGCTTCAGGCTCAAAGGCGCACTTGCCGAGCAGCTTGTGATGATGAAGGATGGCGCCGAGGCGGAGCGAGTTGCGGTCCTCGTGAGAAGCATGTTTCCCAAGCCGCCAGGCCTGAGCGAAATCGCCGCTCAGTTGGGCCTCCGGGACGATATGGCCAGACCTGCAACCGACGCACTTTGCGACCAGGGCATTCTGTTTCAGCTGTCCAGCACGCCTAAGAGGTTCCTGCACGCGGCCGACGTTGACCAACTTGAGGATGTGCTGCTTGCGGAGCTCAAGAGGTACCATGAGAGATTCCCGCTCCGCGCCGGGATGCAGGAGCGCGGGCTTGCCAGCAAAGTGAGGCAACCCGTCCTAAGGGAGTTCTTTGGGGATATTCTCCGACGCGCGCTAGCGTCCGGGAAGGTCATTCAACAGGGGACCCTGCTGAGGCTCGCGTCGCACTCGTCCAGCCTAACGGACGCGCAAGAGCGGGTCGCCCGAGTGGTTCGGAGCAGGCTCGAAACGGCAGGCACAAATCCCGTCGATGCAGGCTTCATCTTGAGTGAGGTCCAGGGCAAAGTTCCCGGCTCGAGCGTCGGCGACCTTCGTGAAGTCATCAATTACCTCGTGCAATCGGGGGATGCGGTTAGGGTCTCGCCGGAGCTTCTGCTGTCGGCGGATGGCATCGGGCGGGTCGCGAGGATGATCGAAGGCTACCTTTCCAGGAACCAAACGATGACTGTCGGAACGGCCAGAGACCTCCTCAAGAGTAGCAGACGGTTCGTTGTCCCGATTCTGGAATACCTCGACCGCGTAGGGATCACGCGGCGTGACGGTGACATTCGAGTGCGCGGGGCATCCGGACTGGAGGCGCTCGAGTGATTGACGTTATCACTGCGATCGGGGAGCAGAAAGTCATCAGCGTAATCCGCGTCCTAGACGCAAGGGTTGCGGTTGAGGCCGCGCATGCCGTCGCGGAAGGTGGGATAGCCATTATTGAGATAGCAGCGAGTGTCCCGCAGTTCGAGAAGGTGATAGAGCAATTGTCGCGACGGCCGGAGATGCTCGTGGGCGCCGCGACGCTGCTGAACGGCTCTGACGCGCGGGCCGCAATCGAGGCGGGTGCCTCGTTTCTCGTCTCGCCGGTTTTCGTGCCCGAGGTTCTGGAGATTGCCCGGGACAACCAGATATTCTATCTACCTGGGGCGGCGAGTCCGAGCGAGGCATTTACGCTCCTGCGGATGGGCTTCGAGGTGGTGAAGGTCTTTCCAGCCTCGCATCTTGGCGGGCCCAAATACATTCGCTCGCTTCTGGCCGTGACGCCGGACGCGAAGCTTGTGCCGACTGGCGGAGTCACGGCGTCCAACATAGGTGCATACTTGAGCGCGGGCGCCTTCGCAGTCGGCGTGGGAAGCTGGCTTCTGCCGAAGGAGCTGCTCGATGCGCGAGATTACGAGGCCATATCGCGCCTCGCTTCTGAAGTCGTAACAGCAGGCAAGGTGTAGCTGGATGGACGTCGTCTCCTTAGGCGAGTGCATGGTCGAGATGTTCTGCGACGGCCGGATTAAGGACGCCAGTCTGTTCACGAAGGCGTACGGCGGCGATACGCTGAACACAATCGTCGCTGCCCGAAGGCTCGGCTCAACGGCCGGGTTCATTACGAAAGTCGGCATCGACCCATTCGCTGATTTCTTGCTCTCAAACTGGCGCTTGGAGGGGATTGACCTCTCCCAAACGAAGCTGGTTCCGGGTTTCAACGGCATCTACTTCATCTCGCTAATGGAGAACGGCGAGCGGGAGTTCACGTATTACCGACCTGGCAGCGCGGCGAGCACGCTGTCGCCGGACGATCTTGACCACAAGTACATAGCAAGCGCCAAGATATTGCACACGAGCGGTATCACGCAGGCTATCTCAAGCACAGCAAGGGACGCCGCGCTGGCTGCGTTCAAGATAGCGAGAGGGGCCGGCGTGCTGACCTCATTCGACCCCAACCTGCGCCTCAAGCTGACAACGCTAAAGCAGGCAAGAGAGGACCTGACCGAGATACTGCAATACACCGACATTTTCTTGCCGTCGTCCCCCGATGAGACCGAGCCCCTGTTCCCAGGGATGGACCACGAGCAGATAATCGACTATCTTGTCTCAAAGGGCGTCAAGCACGTCGCAATTAAGTGTGGCGCGGATGGCTGCGTAGTTGCCTCGGGCGGTAAGGTCCACAGACTGGCGCCGAAATCTGAAGTCGAGGTGGTTGATGCAACTGGCGCCGGCGACGCATTCAACGGCGGCTTCATTCATGGGCTCGTCCGCGGTCTGTCGGCTTGCGACGCAGCGCGCATCGGCATGGTGATGGCGAGCCTCAAGCTCGCTGGACGAGGCGCAATCCTCTCGCTTCCCACAAAACAGGACGTGATTGCCGCACTGAACGACGACACCATCCGCTTATGATCGGATGCATTTTGGACTGCGGCGGCTTGACGCCGCTTTCATTGGCGGTGGCTTGACACCGCAATACGATCAATCATGCCTCGTCAACAACGCCGACCGTTGTGGTTGCAACCGCAGATTGAGCGAAGGCATCGCCGCGTCAAGCCGCGGCAAGCCAAAGCGGTGTCAAGCCACCGCACTCCAAAACAGCCACCGGGCGCAACTTGCAGGCCACCCGAATGAATTCGGGTGTTAATATAATCAGAACCATCTATAGCACCGCATTAAAATACGGTGATTCTCGTGCCGTCCGGTCAGGACAGGGGAGGAGGATTGAGGTGGGGGATCAGTTCGTAGAGGGGGAGCGGGACTCTCGCTCTCGCACGGTTTTCAGGAATCTCTCTTTCTGCTCGGCGTCATGTGCGCGCAATACATCTCCAGGTATTCCTCTCCCTCAGCACGCATTTTCTTGGCCTTCGCCTCGTCAACATCAGCATATATCCGAGCAGCGTCATAACATATCCGCCAAAGGAAATCTAGGTTTCGCTTCTCCTTCGCCAGATCGTATGCTCTGTCGATGTTGGATAGCGCGTTTTCGATGTCTCCACGTCGATAATAGGCCATAGCTTGCACGTTTCTTCTCATTATTTCAACTGATGGGAAGCCTCTTTGTTGAAGAAGCGCTAAAGCATGTTCTACTCTACTGTTATCTAATTGAGCCCCTGTACAGAAAGCAGATTCAAGAATTTCTAATGCTTTTTTGTAATTATCTATCATAGTATCAAAAGCATCTAGTATTGGGCTACGGGAAGAGAGCATTTCTTCCATGCAACGCATGAACGTTTTACCTAAACCTATATAATCAAGAGAAAGAAACCTAAATAGATCATTATCATTTTCATTTGCTATCCCTAAAGCTTCTTCACAGTCCTTTGAACCACCTTTACGATCTAGTTTATTAATTATTGTAACTTGCCCTCTTATGAACAGCATTGTCATTTTATGCTCTAATCTTTCTTTGGTTTCACCATCTCTTTGAATAGCCCTGTCAACGGCTTCAATACCTTGTGTACAGAACTCTATTGCTTGATCATTCCCATAATCAGAGATAGATAGTTCTCCTGCTTTTCTTGAATAATCCGCCGCCTTGTCGTGCTCGTTGCTTCTGTAAGCGTGGTATTGCTTCCGGGCAACTACATCCAGCGTGTCTTGCTTGTCTTTCAGCTCCGGGTCCTGCTCGATAATCCTGACGAGCTTCCCGTGCAGCCGCTTCCTGTCGTTCTCGGAGAGCCTTTTGTAGGCGGTTTCGGTCGTTGTGGCGTGATTGGTCTGATAAATGTGCTTGCTCTCGTCGAGCTGGACGATGAGGTTTCTGTCGAGCAGTGGCTGGATAGCAGCTGTGACGAAGTCTTGGAACGCGGCCTCGCTTGGGCTCGCCTCACCATACGCGCCAACCAGCCTGATCAGCTCATAGAGCCTGAACTCCGGCCCGATGACGGAGCTGGCGTAGATCGCCTGCTTGGCGGCGTCGGGCAGATTCTCAATGCGAGCGCTGACCAGGTCCTCGACCGTCTGGGGCACGTCGAGCTCGTCGAGGGCCTTCGTGAGACCGAAGCATTCGCCCTCGTCCCGCAGCTGCCAGGTATCCACCAGGTGGTCTATTATCTGCCTCGCGAAGAAGGGATTTCCGCCCGAGTGGTCGCAGACGAAATCAGCAAGCTCTTTGCCCACCGGCTTCCCCAAGACCGCCCTCGCGAAGTCCACGAAGTGTCTCCGCTTCATGAAGCCGAGCTCTATCTCTGTGGTGGCTTGAAGCGTCGAGGAGTCGAACTCCCGCCTGAACGTCGAGGCGAGCATGATGCTCTGCGGGATGTTGCTTGCCAGCTCTCGGATCAGCTCGGCGGAGCGCTCGTCCGCCCAGTGGAGGTCCTCGAGGACGTAAACCGAGCTCGCGTTAGCCAAAAGAGCACGCTTTGCAGCGTCGAAGACCCGGCGCTTTCTCGCCTCAGGCTCGAAAGAGTCGAGCTCCGTCGGAAAGCCGAACAGAGCGAGCAGCTCCCGTTCGCAGTCGAGAGCACGTGAGGCACAGAACGCTTGTATTGTATCCGGCATCGTCCCCCGCGCCCCGTCGTCAAGCCCAACTACCTTGCCCACCAGCTCCTTCGCCAGCGAGAATGGGGCCGAGGTCGTGGATGGGTCTGCCTCGACCTTGAACAGGCGATATTGGGCGAGGCGCTTGACGCGCTGTTCGAGCTCGTAAAGGAGCCTGGACTTGCCGATGCCCGGCTCGCCGCTGATTGTCAGCACGCAGCCACAGCCGATATTGCCGAGCGCCTCTTCAATCTGCGCAAGCTCGCGCTCCCTGCCCACCAGCTCCGTCCATGGCCTCGTCTTCAGCCTCGGCCTTTCGTAGCCGGTGACCTCCCTGACGAGAGCCGTCTCGCCCCTCGCCTTCAGCGTCGCCTTGCCCAGCTTCACGCAGCCGAAGAACCGTGGCACGTCCTTCGCCTCAAGCCGCTTCAGCAGCCGCTCGGTCGTCCATATCTTGTCCCTCGTCTTTGAGGCGAGGCGGTATGCGCGGATGATCGAATCGCCGATGCCGGTGTATTCGCGCCTCGAGGGGCCGCCGACCGTTGCGACGAAGCAGCGGCCCGTCTCCACGCCGACGGAGACGTTCAGGCTGGGGCCGCTTGCTCGGTATTCCTTGACGTAGTTCACGATATCGAGGGCCGTCCGTATCGCCTTCTCCTCGTGATTGTGCAGGTCGTCGGGGAACATTGCCATGAAGTTGCCATAAAACTTGTTCAGAAAGCCCCGATTGCGGGCGATGATGCGGGCAATGTCCGTGAATAGCGTGTTGATGCGACCGAACAGGGCCGGATTCTCGACCAGGCTCGTGAAGTCGAAATGGACGTTGGCGAACAGCGTCGTAACGTTCTTAAACCTCGGCTCGACGTCGCCTCGTCGCTCCAAAGCGGCGTGTATGAACTCTGGGACGAAGCATCTGAGGTATTCAAGAGGCGGATCCGGGCGGGGCGCAGCAGCTGGCGGACGCTGCTGGGCAGGCGTTATCGGGCCGAGGTCGGCAATGGCGTAGAACTCGGTCTCGCCAATGCTGATGCAACGAGGCGCCTCGTTCAGCGCGTCCAGGGTTGACCCGGCGGCCACGATCTGGCCGGGCTTGGCGAGGTTCTCGGCCTGATAGACATCGCGAGAGCCGAGGACGGCGACCTCCTTTCGCTCCTGGCCGAACGTGGCGGCAAAGAACCGCTCTGTTGAGAGGCCAATGCTTGCCCGAAGCGGGCGGTCCGACTTGCTGAACTCAGAGGCGGCGCCCGGGCATCGTTTCAAGTTCTCCTGAGCGTTGGCGGCGGCCCGAAGAGCGTCGTTGGCGTCAGGAAATACCGCGAAGACCGCATCGCCGAGAAACTTGATGACGTCGCCGCCATTTTCATGGACGGCATCGACGATGATCCCCACTGCCGCATTCACGATATGCGAGAGCTTCTCCGCGGCCGCGTCTTTGTATTGCTTGACGAGCCGACGTGAAAGCCCGCCAAAGCCTGTCAAGTCGGCGAACATCGCCGTCAGCTCGACGACTTTCGGCTCTGAATAGTCCACGCGAGGGAGGAACGAGGCGAAGGTGCCTCGCATCTGGTTCGAGTGAGGATCAGCGTGGTCAGATGGGCTATCCCCGCGGTCATTCACGTTCACAGCTTATGGTCACCTCAACGCCTGCTCGAAAGCCGCTTTGATTTGGGCATGCCGTGCAATTCTCGTGGGATATTGTGCCCTGATTCGGTGGCGTGAGTCAATCGGGCATGCGCCTTTGGCAACACGAGATAGGTGCTGGCTGTCAGAACTTGTCCAGCATCGCTGAGACGACCTCTTTGCCGAGGTCCGCGGCCGCCATCTCAAGCGCCTTCTGACGAGCCTGTTCCCTGGTGCTGATGTCCCGAGAATCGTGCTCGCGGCCCAGATGATACAGGTCTGAGATGTCCTCATCCACCTTGTAATCCTTCTCAACCGAGAGCTTCTTGGCGGGGAAAATGACCTTGTCATCTTTCAGGTCGATCAGTTCTGCCTTTACACCAATCGTTACGCGATACTCGTTTGGGACGCCCCGACTGTCGTAGGAGAGCCGCTTAAGCTCGTAGCTCACGACCACGCCCTGAAGCCGAGCGTCCGCCGAAGCGTCGCCTATCTCGAGGCCGCCTCGCTTCATGAAGCTCGCCACAACCGCATCCGTCACGAGCGCCTCAAGCCCTGTCTCAAGAGTCTCGTTCTTGAACACAGGAATGCTGATCTTCTTGACGTGCCGAGGAAGAGCGCCGCCCCTCCCAACCAAGTTGTAGCCGCAGCCAAGAAGCCCAGCCAACGCGGCGAAGACGAGCACTGATATTACAAGTCTTCGCATCACGCGTGCCTCACGAATATCCAGCGAAATTAAACCAGCCATCGTTCATATATCTTGACCCCTCGGCCTGCCCTTGTCAAGGGGCGTCGCTCAACGGGTTTGACCCTGGATTGTAGGCAACATGGCTGCGTTATTGCCTATCTTACCGAGGCGCGGCCAGGTCGCCCGGCTTTAGCCGAGGCGACAGGTTGGCTATCATGTATTAACTCCCGATTTTAATCGGGAGACCCCAGGACCCCGACACGCTCCTCTTCATCCTCCTCAGATCAAGATTTCAGGGAGGAGGAGGGAGGCGCGTCGGCTTCCAGACCACCCGACTCGAAGTCGGGTGCTAATATAATGAGAGCCATCTATCGCGCCGCGTTGAAACGCGGCGGCCTGGATACGTCAACTCTACCTACAATCTAGAGTCACACCCGGCTCACACAGATCACCGGCGTTTCACACGTGGTTCGCCGCGGCGAATTCTCCGCCTCTGGGAACCAGAACGTCGTCTCCTGTCAACCTGACTCATTCTCGGCCTCTCTTCCGGAGAACTCCCTGAGGGATTCCCTCGCGTATTGGCTCACCTGAGTAGCCGGGTCATCAGTCAGCTGGATAAGCGCCTCCTTCGCTCGCTTCACGTCAGGCGCGATGGACCTCGTATCAGAACAGACACTTCTGACAACCTTTCCTATGGCCGACGCTGCTAACCGGCGGATATCTGTTGCCTCGGACGAGGCGCAACCGATCAGGAAATTGAGGGCGTATTGGCCGCACAGCTCGCCAAGTGTCCAAACCACCCTGGCGCGAACGCGGTTGTCGGTGCAAGTATGGAAACTCCGAAACAAGCATTGCGCTATCTCTTTCGGGTGAAACAGACGGAGTTTCGGCAACATCTCCTTCGCCTGATCGGGCGCAGCGTGCAGCAGTTTCCCTATTGCCTGGTCAAGCAACTCGCCCGCGTTGTCGGTTGCCCGGGCGTCGGACGGCGCTGCTTCCGGCTGCACGTCCTCTTGTTCCTCAGCGTCACTGTTTTCGCTGATTGCCCGTTCAGCCTCGCCACGCTGCCGTTCAGGTGGTTCTTGGCCCGCGTCCGTTAATCCAAGCACTGGGTAGCGGTCGCTGCCGCCCTTTCGGAGCAACCCCTCTTCGAGCATTGAGTCGATGACCATGCGAATACGCTCCCGCGATATATCTAAACAGCCATATACATCGAGTTTGCCAGCGCCAGCGGGTTCTATCCATTTGGCCTTTGAGCCGGTCAGAACCTCTATAACGCTCGTCACGCCGCGCGGTCTGTCAAAGGCTGCCACGCACTTGAGCACGGCGGCAACGATGTCCTCGTCGTTGGTTGTGTGTCTCGGGCGGCGGGGGTCGGGCTCTTGAGACTTCCGGGTCCTGAAGTCATCGACGCTCATGGTTGATGCCTTCTCTCGGCCCAACTTGGTCAGGACGAGGACTGGCCGACCTGACTCCCCGGTCAACCTCAGATAGCCCTCAGTAACCAGGTCATCTATGACCTTCTTGACCAAATCCCTGCTGACCCGCAGCAGCCCATAAACTGGATTACGTTGAAGCTCCCACTTGATGAGGTCCTTATTACGGGCCCCGGTCAGTATCTCGGCGACCTTAGTTCTGCCGAGTGGGAAGTCCAAATGACTGATGCACCCAAGAACGGCAACCGCGATCTTGGGATGCTCGGAGAAGGCGGCCCGGCCCGCGCCCTCACCATCTCCTTGCAGATTGCAGCGATCGCAAGTCCCACAGCGAAAGCTGTCACTTTCACCGAAATAGCGCAAGATGAACTCACGCCGACAGCCGTCGTATTTGATGTAATCCTCCATCGCCTCGAGTTTCTGAACCTCCGCGCCTCGCAGCAGTGTTTGCCGTTCCCAGTCGATTGGAACCTCGTGGAAGGGAGGCGGCGGGCTGACCAGTTTCTCGATACCTCTGCCCCGGAATGGAGGCTCATAATGGATGACGCCATCGTTGTGCATCGCCTTGAGCGCTCGACGTACCTGGTCCTCTGAGAGCCCGGAGGCTCGACACAGTTGGCCGAGGCTGACCTCGTGGCGTCCAGGCGCCTCGATGTCCTCCGTGGCGGAAAGCCCTTCGAGAACGCGAATTTGCGCGGGCCCCCGCAGCTTGGACATCACCTTCGAGCCCGGCTTGTGCAGAGTTATCGCAATCCTGGGCTCGCCTGATAGGGCTCTAGTTATTTCAGCCCCGTCAAGCAGCCTGACAGCCGCGCCAACGTGACCCTCCTTGACCTTTGCCTGGCAGCGCGTGGCGATCTCCTTGTATGTCAGCATCACCGGATTATCCTCAATCTTGAAGAGCTCTTCATAGACCTTCTTCACAAGCTCCAGGCTGGGGTAATTCAGATCGATGAAGAACTCGTGGACGCGGCGGTCTGCCAAAGAGTGCAGCAGGACGCAATGCGAGGTCTCTCCGTCGCGCCCGGCGCGGCCGATCTCCTGATAATACTGCTCAACCGAGCCGGGATAGTTGTAGTGCACCACGGAGCGGATGTCGGCCTTATCAATACCCATCCCGAAGGCACACGTCGCCACGACAACACGGTCTTTGCCGGTCATGAACCTATCCTGAACCTCGGTGCGGGCATCGGGCTCAAGGCCGGCGTGATACACGGTTGTGCGCGGCTCGACGGCTCTCAAAGCCTCGCCTAGTTTCTCCGCGTCCCCCCGCGTGGACGTATAGACTATCGCCGACGCCTTGTGTTCACAGATGAAATCGAGCACGAACCTGTCTTTTCTCTCTTTGCTGGAGAACACCCGGACGCTAAGGACAAGGTTCGGTCGGTCGAAGCCGCGAACGTGCACGTCAACCTCATCCGCCTCAAGCCCAAGCGACTGAATGATGTCCCGTCGCACTCTGGGCGTCGCCGTTGCCGTAAGCGCTGTGACGTGCGGCCATCCCATCTGTTTCCTGAACTGCTTGAGGCGCAAGTAGTCCGGCCGAAAGTCGTGACCCCACTCCGAGATGCAATGGGCCTCGTCGATGGCCATTCGGCAGATGCTTACATTGCGCAGCGCGTGGAGGAAATGTGTGTTCCGGAATCGCTCCGGAGCGACGTATAGGAGTTTGATTCTGTCGCAGGCGCACTGCGTAAGCCTCGCCTGCTGTTCCTCGCGGCCGAGGCTCGAGTTAACGAATGTGGCGGGTATCCCCCTACGCTTTAGGTCATCAACTTGATCCTTCATGAGCGAGATTAAGGGAGACACGACGATCGTCAACCCACGCTGCATCAGCGCTGGCAGCTGGTATAAGAGCGACTTGCCACTGCCGGTCGGCATCACGACCAGCAGGTTCCGCCCTGACAGAATGGACCTGATGGACTCCTCCTGCCCCGGAAGGAAAGTAGCGTAGCCAAATCGCTCAGCAAGCAATCTCTTGGCGCGGTCGAGCTCTGTCATTCCGGAACCGGATTATGGCATGTCAGCTGGGAACCGTTCAACGTCAAAGGCACGAAGGCACAAAGAGGACGAGGACGCCACCCGCCGTAGGGGTGCCGCTTGCCGCACCCTCCAGCTATCCCCCTTGTGCGAGGAAGCCACTAAGCAGTCACAGAATGTTGACGATCTCTTTCTTAGCTGTGTGGTGTAGAGCTCGGCGGGGAAGCGCCCCGGCTCGAGGTCACTTTTTCTCCAACGCCTTTTGCAGCTCGGCTATCAGCTCCGAATACTGATAAGGTTTCTGGAGGAACCCGGCCAGGCCCTTGCCGGCGAAACGGTCCGTAACTTCCTGCTTACTGTATCCGCTCATGAGGATAACGCGGACGTCTTCGCGGATCAGGCGCACGTCATGGAACGTCTCCTCGCCGCCCTTATGGGGCATGGTCAGGTCCAGCAGAACGCAGACGATTTCGTCCGCCCGTTCGCGGAATACATCAACGCCCTGGCAGCCGTCCACAGCCGTCAGAACATCAAAACCCGCCTTTTCCAGCATTTGCTTCCCAGTGGTCCGAACTGCTTCCTCGTCCTCAATGAGCAGAACGGTCCCGCTTCCCTGCCATTCCCTCTCGGAGGTCGGCTCTGCTGCTGTGGTCTCTTCCAGCCCGGCTGTCGCTGGAAACAAGACCCTGAACGTCGTGCCACGCCCTTTCTCGCTATGAATCTTGATAGCACCATCGTGGCCCCGAACAATCCCCAACACGGCCGCGAGACCCAGACCCCGACCGGTGAACTTCGTCGTGAAAAACGGGTCGAAGATCCCGCCCAGAGTGTCCTTGTCCATTCCACAGCCCGTGTCGGAGACTTCAAGGACAACGTAGAGCCCCTCGGGCAGCTCCTCGTCAAGGTAGGTCCCCTTCAAGTAGGCGCGATCACATTCCGTTACGCCAGTGCTGATCGATATGACGCCACTTCTGTCGCCGATCGCCTCGGATGCGTTAGTGATTAGGTTCATGATGATCTGGCGAATCTGCGTGGGGTCGGCCTTGATCGAGGGTAGGTTGTCGGCGAAGTTGTATTTGAGAATGGCCTTCTTGGAGATCGAGACCTCGAGCAGATGGGTCATTTCTTCCACGATCTCTGACAAGTTGACGCTCCTAATCACGAACCGGCCCTTGCCAGAATAGGCCAGCATTTGTTTACACAGTTCGGCGGCGCGGCGGGAAGTCCTCTCGATGGCCTCGAGGTTCTCACGGGCTGGCGAGACGGGCGAGAGCTCGGACAAGGCGAGGTCCGCGTTGCCAAGTATCGCCGTCAGAAGATTGTTGAAATCGTGCGCGATTCCCCCCGCCAGCACACCCAAACTCTCTAGCTTCTGCGCCTGTTGTATCTGCGCCTCGAACTTTCGGCGCTCCTCCTCTGCCTGCTTGCGCTCTGTGATGTCCTTTGCGTATTCAATGACACCCGTCACCTGCCCGTCGGCGTCCTTGAGTGGGAAGGCGGAGAGGTCTATCCAGCCGGTCGGATTCACCTCAGAGGGGTAGGGGACCTCCGTGCTATGGGTTTCACCTGTTTCGAGCGCCTTGAGTGTCGGGCACCAAGGACATGCGGATTCCCTTCCTTGGTAGGCAGAGTAGCATTTCTTGTCAACCAGAGGCATCTCACAAGTGTACATCGCCTCGTGCCACTTGTTGACCCGGATGATGTTCAATTCAGGGTCCAAAACGCAGATTCCGTCTTGAATTGAATCGAACACGGCCCTGAGGAAGCGTTCCCGCTCCTTTAGAGTCTCTTCAGCCCGCTTCCGCTCTGTGATGTCCGTATCTGCGCCTCTGTATCCCAGAAGGTTTCCGTCATCATCGAGCACAGGCACGCCGCTCGTGGCCAGCCAGACAACCTGGCCGTTCTTGTGAATGTTCCGGTTTATGAACTCGCGGAGGCACTGCTTCTTTGATAAGACATCAAGTGCTTTCCGTTTCAGCTCTTCCCGGTCGTCCTGATGGAAGAGGTCATAGAAATGCTTCCCAAGTATTTCATCAGGCGTGTAGCCCAGAATCTTCTCGACGACAGGGCTCGCGTAGGTGTACACCCCTTCAGCGTCAACCTCCCAAATCCACTCCAGGGCATTCTCTGAAATATCTCTAAACCTCTTCTCGCTCTCCCGGAGCGCCGCCTCCGCGCGGCGCAGGTCGGACAGGTCCATCATCACGCCGACGAGACCCCCAACGTGACCTGATGTGTCTCTGAAGACTGCCTTGCTGATAAGGAATTCACGCCTGCTGCCGTCCGCGCACTGAACCTCGGCCTCGTAAGTTCTTACGCCTTCTTTTCTGTAAAGCTCCTCGTCATAGCGAGTATGTTCTTGTGCCAGCTCGTCGGGAACGGCCTCCGGGAGTTCGCGCATCGAGCCGCCTATAATTCTATCTCTCTCAATGCCCATGACCTGTTCCGCGAAGGCCGTGTTGCACCCCAAGTATTTGCCTTCCCGATTCTTGTAGAAGAAGGGGTGCGGAACGGTGTCGATCAGGACACGCAGGAACTCCATGTGGTTCTGCAGCGACTTCTGCGCCCGCTTTCGCATCCTCCCGCTATAAAGCAGCCTTAGGATTAGCAGGGACTGGAGCACCATGAAGACCGTTGCCGCCCACAGCTCTCGCCAATACATGGAGTAGAAGGAGACAGGCCTGTTGAGAACCACGCTGCCCGCCGGCAGATCGGACATCCCCAGACCAAAACGTCTCATCACCTCATAATCAAACATATAGACGTTTGGGCTTTCGCGCACAATCGGGATGCTCTCGACTGATTCCCCATCCAAGATGCGCCGCGCCATCTCCGCCGCGGCTCTGCCCTGCTCGAAGCCGCTTGTCATTCTCCCACCCAATATCCCATTAACTAGCAAGTTGTCCCAGCAACTGTAGACCGGGAAATCGGAACTCTGCGCGACCAGCTTCGCGCTCTCCTTAGAGGAAAGAGACCTCCCCTTTCGATCTCTGTAAAACGACAATTGTAAAGCTACGGTGTCCTCCGGCTGCGAATTGAGGGCCGCTCGAAGCTCCGAAACTGATTTGCCCGTCAGATAGACGAACTCCACCCTGTCGGCGAAATCCGGAGCGATCCCGTTAACTTGAGCGGCGCCAATCTTGCCGGATATCGTCTCGTCGCTGATTATCGCTATCCGACGTGTGCCCGGATGCAATCTTAGGATTAGCTCCACATTGCCCGCGAAATCGGCCACTTCGTTCACACCCGTTATTCTACCGTGGCCAGCTATCCGCGGGTCCTGGAAATCGTTGACGCCACAGAAGACGACGGGGATTCCCGGAAACAGGTCGCCGCGGCGCGCCAACAGGAAGTCAAGCGCGGTGTCGTCGGCCGAGATGATTACCTCAAAAGTCTCGGCGCTGTATTTGTCCGCGTAGATGTCTCGCAGCCGCTTGAGATAGGGAAGGCTGAAGTGCCGCTTTGTGTCCATGTATTCGATGTAAAGCTCGAGCTCGTCACTGGGAGAGAGAACAGACTCTATCCCCTCTATGACGTTATCCGACCAAGCGTAGCCTCTGTGATAAGAATTCAGGACGAGGACCTTGCGAGGCCCATCAGTCTGGGCGAAGATTGGCGTGTTGAGCGCTACGAATAGGGCCAGGAGTCCCACAGCCAAAAGGCGGCGCGAGGTTGGGCTGAAGAAGCGAAGACTTGGCAAATGCAAGAAGCCCTCTGAATGGATTTTCGCCGCGCGACGGACTCTACCAGCTGACCCATAAACAAAGCTCCCCGAGACGGACTCGAACCGCCGACCCGGTGGTTAATTCGCCGCGCGGCGAACTCTACCAGCTGACCTACAGACAAAGCTCCCCGAGACGGACTCGAACCGCCGACCCGGTGGTTAACAGCCACCTGCTCTACCAGCTGAGCTATCGGGGAGTGCACCGATTACATCATGAATATAGCCCTCGGACCCTGTCCCTGTCAAGTTTGGGGCTGACTTGCCATACATTCCCCAGGCTTACGTCTGAGAGCAAAGAAGAGATGAACCGACGCCCAATACCGCTCTTGAGCTGCCGCTCTCGTTTCATGGCTGCCGAACGGCTTCCTACTTTTTCGCTGTAGAGCACGTACCACGGTCGCCCTCCCCTTGTAGAACGCACCAGACCCTCATTGTGAGCCTCTAAACGCCTATCGATGTCGCCGGTTTGCCCTATGTAGGTCCGACCTGTGCTGGGAGAATACAGAACATAAGCGAGGTATCTACAAGCCATGATCTCAGATTCGTGGTCCTCTCGAACGATCTGACGAAAACCGCCGAACCCGGTGGTTAATTCGCCGCGCGGCGAACTCTACCAGCTGAGCTGTCGGGGAATGCTCTGTTCAAAAGAGAGATAGGTTCTACTTGTCATGACTGTCAAGTTCTTGGGCTGCGCCACACGGCACGCCTCCCTAAGGCAGATGTTTACCCGGGCGCGTTCCAGTGATAATGTCGAAATCATGGCACAGCCAACCCCAAGGAGCATTCGTCGGGACAACATTCCCGAATTGCGCAGAGCTCTGCGCAAGGCACGATCGCAGCTCAAAACTATTGCGAATCAGCCGCCTGACGACGCGAAATCCACCCGTGAACTGACGGCGGCCGCGGCTATCCTGGCATGGTTGGCGCGAACAGGCCCCACCAAATGGCCGCCCAGCGATTGGGACCCCTCCAGTTGGCCTGACGGGCTGCGCGACGCATTGAATGCTATCATCGCGGACGACGTGGGGATTGAGTCTTCAAACACGCGCTCGGCTGCAACGCTCCTTGGCGAGTCGTTACCGCGAGCTGTCTGGCTCTCGGATGACGTTCTCGGGTGGGTTTATGAGATATGCAGCGAAAGTGGAGGCGCCCGGCGCCGGAAGGGGCAATACATTACTCCTGGGTGGCTTTCTGAGCTGGTGCTGCGGCTTTGCTTGCGGACCCTGCACGGTGCGGGAGGAATTGCCTCTGACGAAGCCCATGAACATATCAGGATTCTCGATCCAGCGTGCGGCTCAGGGCCGTTTCTGCTTAGCGCGGCCCGGACCCTTGCCGAATTCCGCCTCACGTCGCAGGAAGCGCGCCGGGCAAAGGATGCTCTCAACATTGGCCTTGAGAACCTCTTCGGTCTCGATATCGATCAAACAGCGCTTGCCCTCGCAAGATTGAGTCTCGGACTTCTTGGATACACGCGGGGTTTCGGATTCGACGTCAACTTGGCCAGCTTCGGCCAATCTGACTTCCTGGACAGGGCGTCGGAACTGACTTTTGGAATCCCACACGAGTCGCAGACTGCATCTGACCTCAGACAGTTCTTCTCGCGTCAATCAGCCACCACGTTTGACCTGGTCGTAGGCAATCCGCCATACTTGGGCTTTCATCATCATTCCCGGGAATACCGCCAGCGGATTCTGAAGCACTATTCGGTGTTCGATGGGAAGGCGGACGTTTTCTACTACTTCATAGAGCGGGGTCTCGAATGCCTCCGCGAGGGAGGCGTCCTGGGATACGTCGTGCCTCGTTACTGGATCGGCGCCGATAAAGCGGCTCGACTGCGTAGATTCCTTACGCAAAACAGCGAGCTGGTTTGTCTCCTCGACTTCGGCGGAAGGCGCGTGTTCATGGGCACAGGTGTGCAAGTATGCGTATTGATTCTCAGAAAGTGCCATCCAAAGCCATCGCACGCGTTGAAAGTTGTCCGGGTTCTGAATGAGGGCCGGGTTGATGATCTGCCTATCGTGCTAGAACCCGACTCAGGTTCTGATGAGAGCCGTCTAATGCGCTTCGACGTCCCGCAGGAGCTGCTCGGTGATTTTTGGGTATTGGCTGCCCCCGAAGACCGTCGTCTTATGTCCGCGATTGAGGCGGCCGCGGATTCGACCCTTGGGGAAGTGGCCTCAGTAAGCCCCGGGCTCATCACGGGCCTGGACAAGGCCAGGGTTCAGGGTAAGCGATGCGGGAGGCTCACCCAGCAGGGCGTGTTCGTCCTTTCTGAGGATGAGATCAAGAGCCTGGACCTTCTGCCCCAAGAACGGGCGCTCGTGAAGCCCTGGGTCAAGAACTCGCAAATAGATCGATGGATTGTTAATGATTCCGAGCAATACGTGCTTTACATTACCTCGAAGCCCGACGCAGCCTCGATGCCGAACTTGAAGCGGCATTTGGAGAGATTCCGGCCTATCCTCGAACGCCGCTATGAGATTGCCCTCTCAGATAGGCCCTGGTGGAGGCTCGTTCGACCGAGAAGGCCGGAACAGTTCGATGGTCCCGTCCCCAAGATCGTTGTCCCTTTCAAGGCGGCGCAGAGCAGGTTCGCGGTCGATTATGGCCGACACTTTTGTAGCGCAGACGTCTATTGCATCAACCCTCACGGCGGCCTCTTGCCCGAGTATCTGTGTTGCCTGCTCAACTCCAGGCTGCTTGAGTTCTATTTTAGGCGGATAGCCAAGAAAATGGGGCAGATATACGAGTATTACGCTCACACGCTTGTTAGGTTACCGATAAGGATAGCATCTATGGCGGTCCAGCGGAGATTCAGAGTGCTCCACGACGAGATCGTCGCCGAGATCGGGAATGAGCGATCTGTGGGGCGCCGGAACGAGGGCGTCGTGCACGAACTCGAGCACAAAATGAACCAGATGGTGTGCGGCACGTATGGAATCGACGGCGACCAACTCCGTTCGTTGGTGTGACTCTAGACTATAGGTAGAGTTTGTAGTCATCTCGACCGCGTTTCAACGCGGTTATATAGATGGCTCTCATTATCTTAACACCCGACTTCGAGTCGGGTGACTTGAGGACGTGAGGTGCCGCCTCATCCTCGTGCCCAGAATCCTCACCTGAAAAGGACAGAGGAGAGGGTGTCCGGCTGCCCCAGATCCCCCATCTGAAGATGGGGGTTAGGACATGATAGCCTTTTATATCGCCTCGGCTGAAGCCGGGCGATGAGGGTTCATCAGCTCATCGCATGTCGGAGATCGCAACGTGGGCGGCATCTTCCGCACGCCTCATGGCATGAACCCAACATTACGTTCAATCCGGAGTCAAACTCGAAACCTGCAACCTTGACATTTGCGGGGCTGAACCATAGGTTATCGGTGGGCCATTAGCTCAGCCAGGTAGAGCAGCTGACTCTTAATCAGAAGGTCGAAGGTTCGATTCCTTCATGGCCCGCCAAGTCTCTTATTAGATTAGGATGGGGGAGCTAATTCCCGAGGTTTCCGCGTGGATACAGAGATTCAAGGCGACCAACGAGGCGTCAGAGCTTGCCAGGAGATGAACGCGAGGCAGAGGGAAGACCTGGCCGATGTCCTTGATGCGGCCGGGAACTTCGGTCGGGCGTTCCTGAGAGAAACGGCGGGCGACAAATACAGAATCTGGGAGATACGCCCCGCCGGGGAGGTTGTGGCTGGGAATGAGTCGGGGGCAAGCCCCAGCGCTGCGAACTTCGAGGTGAGCCTTTTCGCCGAGGGGCAAATCCCACTGACTACGGACGAGGATATGTAAGATATGCCCAGAAGACACATAGTTATCTATGGCGACCCAGTGCTCCAGAGAAAAGCCGAACCGGTCACACACGTAAAGAGCGACGTGGTTGAGCTTGTTGAGGACATGCAGGCGACGATGTATGCCAACCAGGGCATTGGCCTCGCCGCGCCGCAGCTCGGCGCCGCGGTCCGCGTGATAGTTTTGGATACAAGCGGCGGCAGGGACCCCGGGCAGCTGCTCGTGCTGCTCAATCCCAGGATTTTGGAGATGTCCAGCGAAGAAAACGCCGAGGAAGGATGCCTCAGCGTCCCTGATTTCATGACCCATATTCCCAGAGCGACACTGGTTAAAGTCGTTGGCCAGACGTTGGACGGGAAGTCAATAGAAGTTGAGGCTGAGGGACTTGCGGCCCGCGCGATTCAACACGAGATCGACCACCTCAATGGGCGCCTCATCGTCGATTTTCTCAATCCGCTGCAAAGAGACCTATTCGAGCGCAAGTTTCGACAGGAACAAGCCAACAAAAGAACGTTCTTCTAAATAGTCGGAGCAACCGGCCACATTGTCCATCGAGACGCCGTCAAACAGGCCGCGCCTGATTTTCATGGGAACGCCGGACTTCGCGATTCCGTCGCTTCGGAAGCTCTTCGGGTCTGGCCGCTACGAGATGATGTGCGTTACGCAGCCGGACCAGCCGTCCGGCCGAGGGCTGAACCTGACCCCCTGCGCCTGCAAAGTTCTGGCCCACGAGCTGGGGTTTGAGGTCTTCTGTCCTGAGCGCGTCTCACGCCGTGAACCGCGCCAAGTCCTGTCCGCCTTTCGGCCGGACTTCATCGTCACGGTCGCGTTCGGCCAACTACTGAAAGAGCCGGTCCTCGACATCCCTAAGATCGCCTGCGTCAACGTTCACCCGTCGCTTCTGCCCAAATATCGCGGGCCGAGCCCCATCAACTGGCCGATCATCCGCGGGGACAAGAAGACGGGCGTTACGACGATGATAATGGACAAGGGAATGGATACCGGCGACATCCTGCTGCAAAAAACCACGTCAATCGGCGACGAGGAGACGGCCGCCGACCTTTATAGAAGACTCTCCACGATGGGCGCTGACCTGCTGCTTGAAACGCTAATCGGCCTCGAGAACGGGACTCTGAGGCCCACAAAACAGGAGCATGACGAGGCGACCTACGCTCCGAAACTCACGAAAAAGGACGGCCTAATCGATTGGTCGAAGGACCCTACAACGCTCGTCAACTATGTCCGAGGCCTCGTGCCCTGGCCTGGCACATACACCTATTACCTGGGCCGGATACTGAAGATAGCAAAACTCAAGCACGCAGAGCCCCCAGCAGGCAGCCTCGACGCGCCGCCTGGCACAGTCATCGCCGCATCGCCTAAGCAAGGCCTCATCGTCAAGACCGACCCCGGCGCCGTCTCCATAGAGCTCCTCCAGCCCCCAGGGAAGCGGAAAATGACCGCGAAGGACTTCCTCGCCGGCCACAAAGTCAGAGTCGGCCAGCGCCTCTCGCGCCTCATCGACGAATCCCTCCCCGAATAGCGCCTCAGTTGACCAGGCTGTAAGATTCCTCCCTCGTTCTCACGTGGAATGCGTCGCTTGGCTTGTATTGGTTACCGGCCGGTGATACTCTCTTCTGGATTTCATTCAATTACAGAACGTGCTATGTCCCCGGGAGGATAGCCAAATGCGTATCGCCAAGATGTCCCCTATCTCAGTCATTTGGCTTCTCGCAATGGTCAGCGCCGCCTTAGCGGCGGATTACTACGTTGACGTCAACACCGGCGACGATTGGAACTACGGCCTCTCACCGGACAACGCCTGGAAGACGTTAACCCATGCTGTTGCAGCAGCAGGAGGTGGCACGCCTGAGAATGTCTGCACGCTTCACATTGCGCCCGGGACTTACTGCCGGGACTCCGGCGAGCATTTCTCCATTTACATAGAGAACGACTACGTCCATCTGCTCGGCGCGGACCGGTTCATAACGGTGCTAGATACGCAGCGCACCGGGTCGTACGGCATGGGACACTGTATTGGGGTCCTCGGGAAATGTAGTGATCCTGTCCAGGGCTCTAGGCTTGAGGGGCTTTCGATCACGACCAGTTGCCGAGATTACACGGATGAAAGAGCAAGTCGATCTCTACGCCGCAATCATCACCGCTGACGGCGTCATCTGGACCATCGACGCCACTTGGACCTGGTCTGCCTCGCTTAATCCTTGGTTCGCGTCAGTCGAGCTCCCCGGGAACTTCACGTTCGGCCCAACAACGCTCCTGACGATAGAGCTGCCCTCCGCCGCGCCTCCCATCTCCGAGCCGGGGACGTATTGGGTAGCCGCGGCCTTCGCCCAGGTCGGCACAACCTCGTTCATCGCCGAGCCCAGCCTCGCGCCGTTTGAGTTGCATGCCCATTAGGCAAGATTGACTAGATTGAAGGTTATTCTGAAGGGCCCTCGATTTCGAGGGCCTTTTGCTTTTTTCTGACCGGTCGCCTCGCGAAGTGTAGCTCGTAATCACCTAGATGTGACGAGGCAAGGCGCCGTAATTGCACGACGGCCTTTAGGGCGGGGCAAGCGCCGCCCCTACAGGACTTCCGGTTCCTTACTCAGCGATATTATTGTCGATCTCTGTTTTTCTTAGTAACGTAGGTGCCGTCCAGTCGGTATGTTGATGATCTTCGGGTCAAGGAACTATGGCTGAAGAGAACGGTACACTCTACGTAATCGCCACCCCAATAGGGAATCTGGGCGACATCAGCCAGCGGGCGCTGGGTATTCTCTCCGAGGTTGGCGCCCTCGCTTGCGAGGATACACGGCACACGACCAGGATTTTTCATCGCTACAATCTGAAGAAGCCAAAGACCACGTTTTCGTGTAATGAGCACAATGAGACACGGGTGGCGCCTCGCATCATTGGGCTTTTGAAGGCCGGGGTATCGGTCGCGCTCTGCTCGAACGCCGGGGCGCCGGGAATCAGTGATCCCGGTTACCGGGTGATTTCCGCCGTCGTTGAGAGCGGCGGCAAGGTCTCCGTTATTCCAGGGCCAAGTGCGGTGATAGCGGCGCTCGTGAGTTCCGGGCTGCCGGCGACCTCGTTCACGTTCAAGGGCTTTCCGCCCCGCAAGCAGGGGCGCAGGAGGAAGTTCCTGGAGCTCGACGCGGCCTCGCCTCACACCCTTGTTTTCTTCGAATCACCCCTTCGCGTGGCTCGGTTTCTGAATGAGTCGCTGGATGTTTTGGGCAACCGGGAAGCGGCGGTCTGCGTCGAGCTGACAAAGATGTTCGAGGAGGTCCACCGCGGGGAGCTTAGGTCTCTGGCGGCGGCATTTGAGGAGAAGCCGATCAAGGGGGAGGTTACGGTCGTGATCGCCGGCGTTCAACGCAAAGACAGACAGAAAAGGGACCGTGAAAACGGATAGAATCGAAACTGGGCACGGGACGTTACGTTACCCCTACGAGACCGTCTATCTCTTGGAGACTCGTTTGGCGAGGCGCTGAGTTAGATGAGTGCCGGCAGGGCTGCTGCTTGGGAATTCATTTCGCCGCTGTGGACACTTCCGTTCGTCTCTTGGCGAAAAAATCCTGCAATAGCTGGGCGCATTGTTGCTCAAGCACGCCGTCCTTTACGGTAAGGGAATGATTGGCGTTTTGGAGATGGCCGTTCTCAATTAGATGGGACACAGCTCCAAACTTGGGCTCGCGGCAGCCAAAGACTATCCCGCTGACTCGGGCCTGTAACGCTGCGCCGAGGCACATAAGGCATGGCTCGGCAGTTGTATAAAGCGTTGTCTCGATAAGTCGCCAGCTGTTTGTCGATTGCGCCGCCTGACGAAGCGCTAGTACTTCCGCGTGCGCAGTCGGATCGCAAAGCGCCTCCTTGCGATTGTGGCCCCGGCCTATAATACGGCCATCCTTGACAACAACTGAACCTATAGGGACCTCGCCCTCCGCGAAGGCCAAGCGCGCCTCCACCAGCGCCTCCCTCATAAGCGCCTCATCGTCCATTCCAGTGCCCCAAGCGAAAAGCGCGCCCAAGAGGATTCGAACCTCCGACCTACGGATCCGTAGTCCGTCGCTCTATCCAATTGAGCTATGGGCGCGCATCAACTCAAACGGACCATAATATAGGAACCACTTTGGCAACCGTCAAGTTCTGGGGGATTTGGGTGCGCGTATATAGCGCCCCAATCGGCTAGAAGTGAGGAGAAAAGAAGTGCGCGAACTGGGGCAATGATTCAGTCAGCGCGGATCATTGAGATTCCGGCAATTGTGTATCGGGAATCACATAATCGAACGCTTGCGCGTTTTGAAGAGAAGATGAGACGTGAGCGACAGGCGCCTCGCAAACGCGCAAACTGGGTCCGTATTATGACCAGGGTTCGCGGTTCTTATCGGAAGCTCTTATAGCAGATGTTGACGCGTTGAGAGAACGCTTCCCGGGAGACTTGAAGTACAAGCTTAAGATCCGACCAGATAATTCGATAACTCTGTCAAACCTTGACCGAAATGAAATAGGGGACTGGATGAATGCTGAGAACTCTATTGGTCGGTTTCCGGACGGCGCTGGCCCGGATGGCGACAAACGCTCTGAAATGCGCCGGGTGCGAAGTGACCGTCGTGTTGTTGGAGGCAAGACCGGACACCGACGTCGCGGGGCAATCAAGCCCGGCGTCAATAACTACATCCTCAGGGCTTTCACACCTGTGACGCATACGGCAATGATACATAAGACAGTGGCCGAGTGCGGCAAATGACGGGGAAGATCGACCCAAGTAAGATGGAACGCGCGACCGAAGCAAGGCCCTACGCTCTAGTTGTCTCCGACGACAAGATGCTGGCCGTTCTTGAGGCGTACGCCCCGGTTGAGATCGCCGAAGAAGAGGCACTGCGCCATATCGAAGAGGAAGGGATCGTAGCTGGCGTTGATACGCAGGCAGTGCGGGATTTCGCTGAGAACTGTGCCGAGAAAGAGGGCCTGGTCAGGTACACGGTGGCCACGGGCACGGAAGCACAGGACGGTAGGGACGGCGAGATTCATTGGGCTCGCGAGCGCGAGGAAGAAGAGGAGCTAGCGGAGAATGATAGAATAGACTGGTATGAGCAAAGCGATCTGATCTCTGTGGCCCAGGATGACTTGATCGCAGAGGTTCTGCTCCCTACTGAGGGCGCCGACGGCCTCAATGTCCTTGGCGAGGTGATCGAGGGGAAGGACGGCAAGCCAGCCACGCTCACCCCCGGAGCAAATGTGCTCGTCTCTGATGACGGGACCCGCTTCACCGCCGCGGCCAGCGGCATGCTCGTCGTCAAAGGCAAGTCCGTTAAGGTTGATCCCGTCTATAAGGTCAAAGGAAACGTGGATTTCGAGACCGGCAACATCGATTTTGACGGACAGGTAACCATAGGTGGCAACGTTCTTGACCTGTTCAAAGTTAAGGCCACAGGCGACATAGCAATAAGGGGCTGCGTTGAGGGTGCAACGCTCGAATCCAAGGGCAACATCGCGATCAAGGGTGGGGTCGCTGGCAAGAACAAGTGCACCATCAATCTGGATGGAGATCTGACCACATTTTACATCAACAGCTCCAGGGTGAAGTGCAAAGGTGACGTCCTGGTCAATGTCGAGATCCTAAACAGCACGGTTGAGGCCAACGGAGCGCTTACGGTTAAGCAAAGGGGAATCTTAGGCGGCCGGGTTATTGCCGCTCACAAGGTGGAGTGCAATGCGCTGGGTTCGGAAGCGGGGCCTCCGACAGAGGTCGTGCTCGGCCAGGATAGTGTGAAAGAGTCGCGGCTCGAGGTGCTTCAGATGAAGGACCGCGGTCTTTCGGCTGAGATAAAGGAGCTGGCGAGAAGGGTTACGACCTTGGACAGGGTGAAGAATCGGTTGCCCCTGGACAAACGTGAACTCCTGACAAAGATGTCTCAGGAGCAGCAGGAAAAAGAGGCTGAACTGGACGAAGCGCGTGCCGAGGTCCGTTGTCTCATGGATGACATCCGGGACCTCTTGATGAATGCGTCTCTGTTCGCCAAGGAGATGATATACCCGGGTGTTGTCATTGAGATAGCCGGCGTCCGAAAAGAGATTATCGAGCCTTTACTGGGGCCTATCCAGGTCAGATTTGACGTGGCAAAGAGGCGAATACTCCTTCTCAGTAAAGAATCTCGATGAATACCAATCATTCTTCGCGTTGAATTTGCCCACCGGGCGGCTGTAACCACGGCTTTGCCAAACAGGTCCAGACCTAAATCACCACCACGCTGATAGAAGACACCTCTGAAGCGCCGATCTTGACGGAGGCTAGCGATCTATCAGCGTTAGCAGGAATCCACACTCAATCTCGGTAGGTCGCGAAGTAACTCGAGCGGCACAGCAAGCGAATAATTCGAGGTCGTGACTCCGGTGGGCGTAGGGCAGGCTTTCCAGCCTACCAAAGACAGGGTCTCGCGCGACAGAGTGTCCCGTGTGAGGGATGCGGCAATCACTACAAAAGGCAGGCTGGAAAGCCCGCCCCACATCTCATCCCATCCGCAGTTTATGAATACTACGGGCAAGGAGCTCACGGTCAATGCAGTCGCGGCCTGCGCCGGACCTATTGAAAAGACCATTCTGGATGAGGTGGATGACGCGGTGGGCTCAGGCGCAGGATATGGCGGAACAATACAGTTCGAGAGAGGCACAGCCGGTGGCTGGTTTGTTATTTGTTATACGAGGGATGAGTCGGTAGAGGGAGTTTTCAGGAGTAGTTGAAGGAGTTAGGGTGTGAAAAGGGCGGTAGTGATAATTGTATGCGTTCTGCTTGGTGGCTTACTCGTCTTTCGGGTCGTGCAGAAATCTCTGATATCGGGAAATGCGTCCGGTTCTAGGCGAGCAGCTGCGGCAGTGGCGGTTGAGGTGACCCCTGTAGTGAGGTCTGCGATTCGGAACATCGGCCGATTCTCCGGGTCCCTGCTGCCTAGATCACAATTCATAGTTGCTCCCAAGATCAGCGGCAGACTCGAGAAGCTCTTGGTTAACATTGGCGATCGGGTGGGAGCGGGCCAGCTTATTGCCGTTCTTGATGATGAGGAATACAAACAGCAGGTTGAGCAGTCTCGTGCGGAGCGTGACGTTGCCAGGGCCAGCCTAGAGGAGTCGGTGAGCAATCTTCAGGTATCCCGGCGCGAGTTTGAGAGGGCGCAGGCCCTTCGTCACAAGAAAATAGCCTCAGAGTCGGAATTAGACGGTGCGCGAGCGCTCTATAGTGCTCAGGCGGCCAAGAAAAAGTTGGCACAAGCACAGGTGGCTCAAAAGGAGGCGGCCCTTAAAGCGGCGCAGGTGCGACTCTCATACGCGGAGATCCGGGTTTCGTGGGAGGGTGAGAATGAATACCGTGTCGTCGGGGAACGGTTCGTTGACGAAGGGGCGATGCTCGCAGCCAACTCTCCTATTGTCTCCATACTCGATGACTCGGTTCTGACCGCGGTCATCAACGTGATCGAGCGAGACTACCCCAGTGTCCGGCCCGGCCAGGAAGCAATCGTTGAGACCGATGCGTTTGCCGGGATCAGTTTCAGCGGCAAGATTGCTCGCATGGCTCCGCTGCTCAAAGAGGCGTCTCGCCAGGCGAGGGTCGAGATCGAGGTCCCTAATGAGGCGCGGCGCCTCAAGCCGGGCATGTTCGTGCGCGTTCAGATCGAGTTTTCTCGCCGCGATGACGCCACTGTGGTTCCCCAGGTTGCACTAGTCAGGCGCAACGGTGAGCAAGGCGTTTTTCTTGCTGACACTGAGGGGATGAAGGCGCGATTCGTTCCGGTTGCTTTGGGTATCGTTGAGGGTGAGCTGGCTGAGGTGGTTAGACCCTCGTTGACCGGCTCGGTCGTTACACTCGGGCATCATCTGCTTGAGGATGGTTCCTCGATAATCTTGCCCGGCGGCAATTCCGATACGCGGTCTCGGCAGAGCGAAGCTGAAAGAGACTCAACACAAAATAGCGGCGGTCCAGCTCACGGCACGAGCCAATGAAGATATCTCGTCTCGCCGTTCGTCGCCCCATTTTTGTCATAATGGTGACTCTGATCGTCATCATTCTGGGCGGCATCTCTTTGGTCCGGCTGCCTATTGACTTGATGCCCGACATCACTTATCCGACGCTCAGCATTTCCACAAACTATGAGAACGCGACGCCGGAGGAGATCGAAGAGCTCGTGACCCGGCCGGTTGAAGAGGCGATGAGCGCGGTGCCGGGCGTCCAGGAGCTGACCTCGGTATCGACGGAGGGTCGCTCCAACGTCAGAGTGACGTTCGAATGGGGAACCGATCTGGACCCCGCGGCAAACGACATTCGTGACCGCCTCGATCGCGTAATACGGCATCTCCCGGAAGATGCTGAGAGACCGAGTCTGCGCAAGTTCGACCTGGCGGGGTTTCCAGTTCTGATTCTTGGCGCCTCGAGCAAGTTGGACCCGATTCAGATGCGCAGGATCATAGACGACCAGATACAATACAGGATCGAGCGGGTGCCCGGGGTCGCATCGGTCAATGTTTTTGGCGGATTGGATCGTGAGATCCACGTCGATCTTTACGCGGACAGGGTGAAGGCACTCGGGCTTTCACTCAATCAGATTCTGGAGCGGATTCGGGAGGGAAACGTCACAGTCCCTGCTGGAGAGATTGACCAGGGCAACCTCCAGATTTCAATCCGAACGCGGGGAGAATACACGAACCTCCAGGAACTAAAGGATACGGTGGTAGCGACTCGCGAGGGCGCACCGGTTCAGCTCAAGGAGATCGCGAGCGTGGAGGATTCCTGGGAGAAGGTCACGAGGCGTGTGCGGATCAATGGCGAACCGGGCGTTCGCCTCGGGGTGTACAAGCAGTCCGGGAAGAACACGGTTGACGTGGCACGCGATGCGCTCAGGGAGATCGAGCGCATCAATGCAGACATCCCCCAGATCCAACTGATCCCGATCATTGACACCTCTGATTATATCAAGCGCTCGATCTCAAACGTCAGCACGTCCGCGGTCTATGGTGGCATCCTGGCCATTCTCGTCCTTCTGTTCTTCCTCCGAAACGCCCGCAGCACCACGGTAATCGCAAGCGCCATACCCATCTCAATAACCGCTGCATTTGCGCTGATGTATTTCGCTGGCTTCACCCTGAACATCATGACGCTGGGTGGCCTGGCGCTGGGCATAGGGATGTTGCTTGACAACTCAATCGTCGTGCTGGAAAACATAAGTCGGTTGAGGGCTTCGGGGCAAAGCTCGGAAACGTCCGCCGTCAACGGCAGTGAGGAGGTCACCGGGGCCATAGTCGCTAGCACTTTGACGACGTTGGTAGTTTTTCTACCTCTGATCTTTGTCCGCGGCATGGCCGGTGTGATGTTCAAGCAGTTTTCGTTGGTGGTTAGTTTTGCGCTTCTTTGCTCCCTGGGGGTGGCCGTCACACTGGTTCCAACCCTCTCAGCGCGTGTTCTGCGGTCCGGCTTTCGAGGTTCTGCTGAACCAAGAACCCTTGTGCAGAGGACATCACTTCTCGGCGGGCGAGTCTTCGATCGCATGGAGGCCAAATACAAGCAGTGGCTTCACTTCGCACTCGACCATAGGGCACTTGTTGTCGTTCCCGCCGCGTTGGCTCTTGTCGCGAGCCTGGTCCTCGGGCGGTTTCTCGGGTTTGAGCTGATGCCCTCGGCTGACGAGGGCGAGGTGCGTGTAAGCGCAGAGGCGGAGGTCGGCACCCGGCTTGACGTTCTCGACGAGAGTTTCCGGAGCATTGAGGAGATCGCGAAGGCCTCTGTTCCGGAGGCCAAAAGCACCGTTGTGACTGTCGGAGGCAGAGGGTGGCATGGGGGAGGCTCCCATACGGCAGACATGAGGATTGCCCTGAAGCCAGAGGCCGAGCGGTCGAGGTCCAGCGAGGAGATTGCGGCGGACCTTCGGAGCAAGCTCGTTGATATCCCTGGGATGATTGTGCGAACGCGGGCAGGGCAGGGTTTGTTCATTTTCCGAATGGCCACAGCTGGTCTTGAGAGGCTCCAGGTTGAGATAAGAGGCAATGACCTGACCGTCGCGGAAGCTCTTTCTGAACAGGTCAAGCGGATCGTAGAGAAGATAGATGGCGTTACGGACGCGAAGCTAAGTCGGGAGTCGGGCAGCCCCGAAGAACTCATCGTCGTCGATCGTCAAAAGGCCGCGGATATGAAGCTATCCGTCTCTCAGATCGCCAACATGCTTCAGACAACACTGTCCGGCACCGGAGCGGGCGAATATCGCGAGGGTGGGAAGGAGTACAGGATTCTCGTCCGGATGAAGGACGCGGAGAAACTCGGACTTGGCGAGATTCTCGATCTGACGCTGCTCAATGCTGATGGTGAGCCGGTCGTCTTACGCAACGTGGTCCAGGCTCAGCCGCGCACTGCTCCTGTGCAGATAGAGCGCAAGGACCAGGAACGGATTGTCACGGTATCGGCGAACATAAGCGGGCGGGATATGGGTTCGATAGTGGCTGACATGCGCGAGGCCCTCCGCTCTGTCCCGGTGCCCCCTGGGTTCAGCATCGTTTTTGGGGGCGACTATGAGGAACAGGAAAAAGCATTCTCAGAGCTGTTGCTGAGTCTCGTATTGGCCCTCGTGCTGGTCTATATGGTCATGGCCTGCCAGTTCGAGTCACTCCGAGACCCATTCGTAGTGATGTTCTCGGTTCCGCTGGCGGCAATCGGAGTCATCATAATGCTGTTTTTGACCGGCACGACGTTCAACGTTCAGTCCTTCATTGGCTGCATCATGCTCGGCGGCATTGTGGTCAACAACGCGATCCTTTTGGTTGACCATACGAATCTACTTCGGCGTCGGGATGGCATGGCTATGCGAGAGGCAATAGAAGAGGCAGGTCGCCGTCGGCTGCGCCCCATTCTGATGACGGCGATGACAACGACGCTTGCCCTCGTTCCGCTGGCCCTCGGGCTGGGTGAAGGCGGAGAGGCGCAGGCGCCGCTGGCCAGGACCGTGATCGGAGGCCTTTTGAGTTCGACGCCCATAACGTTGTTCTTCGTGCCGATAGTTTACTCAGTCTTCGAGCGTTGGCGGAGTGGTAAACAGGGGAAGGATGAAGGCGGAAGGATGAAGGATGAAAAGTGCTCTAATCAGTGACTCATCCTTCATAATTCATAATTCAGCCTTCCGGAGGGGAGCCACCAGGCCTTGTGCAAATCTCCACGCGGTTCGCTGGTGGCCATTGTTGATCGCTGGCGCCTATTTCCTTTTCGCGGAGCTTGCCTTCTCAGAATCGGAGGGACCCGGTCGATCGCTGCCCGTCAGCGACAGCCCAACGCAGGTCTTTCAAGTGAATCCAATTGCGACGACCTCAGCTCTTGATATCTACCTGATGCCCGCGCCTACGATTGCCGCCCAGCGTCCCAAGCTTGAGCTTACCGTGAAGGACGCGATATTAATGACGCTCGAAGGGAATCCCTCGTTCAGATTAGAGCGGGTGAACGCTGCAATCAGTGAGACGCTCGAGGCGCAGGAGCGATCCGAGTTTGACCCGCAATTGAGGGCTGGCTATTTGGCCTCACGCAAGCGTGACAGAGGGGGATCAACTTCTGAAGAGGGGATTGATGGGACGAGGACCAGCGAAACAAGCGCCGATGTAGAGATTTCTGAGTTCTTGCCCACCGGTACCGAGGTCAGCGCGGGCGCCTCTTTTGATCGCTCGTGGTCTGATCTTTACGGCGATCAACACACGACTAGGGTGGGCCTTACAGTTACCCAGGCCCTGTTGAAGGGCGCTGGACTGGCCCCGAACCTAGCCAACCTCCGTCAGGCCCGGCTGGATGCGCTCGCCTCGCTTTACGAGCTTCGCGCTTTTGCAGAAGCCCTTGTCGCGCAGGTTGAGGGCACCTATTGGGACTTCGCGCTCGCGCAGCGCGAGATTGAGATATTCACAGATTCGCTGCAGCTGGCCCAACAGCAGTTGAAGGAGACCGAGGAGAGAATCGCGCTCGGGTTGCTGGCGGAAACCGAACTTGCCGCAGCCAAGGCCGAGGTGGCGCTTCGCAGGGAAGACCTGATCAACGCGCGCAGCACACTCGAGGTGACCCGTCTGCGCCTGCTGAGGTTGACCAGCCCGCCAGGGCCGAGCCCCTGGAACCGGGAAGTACATATCAAGAATATCCCTGCGGTGCCGGAAGTGCAGCTTGATGGGGTCGAGGCGCACATTGAGGTTGCTCTGAAAATGCGGCCGGACCTTAATCAAGCCCAGCTCCAGCTCGAACGTGGCGACCTTGAGATTGCGAAAACGAGAAACGGCCTTTTGCCAAGACTCGACCTGTTTATTGGCCTCGGGAAGACGGGTTATGCCAACTCGTTCAAGGATTCGGTCGAGGACCTTGATGGCAAGCGTTACGACATACTTGCTGGGGTGAATCTGGAATACTCCCTCGGTAACCGGGAAAACCGCGCCATTCACCGGCGGGCGATACTCAGTCGCAGGCTGGCCAATGAGGCGATCGAGAACCTGACTCAGCTGATCCAGTTGGACGTGCGCTCGGCATATATAGAAGCGAATCGATACAAGGAGCAAGTCGCTGCTACCTTCGCCACACGCCAACTTAAGCAGGAGGCCCACAGAGCTGAGGTGGAGAAATTCCGGGTCGGCAAATCAACCTCGTTCCTGGTGGCGCAGGCTCAGCGCGACCTCGTTGCCAGTCAGATATCGGAGATAAGCTCAGTGGTAAACTACTTGAAGGCGCTTGTTGATCTTTATCTGCTTGAGGGCTCATTGCTGGAAAGAAGAGGGATTTTGGTCCCCGGCAAGGAGGCCGTTGACCTGGGGTAATCGGGACAGTAGTTCATGGGGCTGAAGGCACTGGATGTTGCCCCAAAGAAGCGCCAGGCTCACGAGGGGCATACTGCAGACCTGAGGAGTGCTGGGGCGGCGAAGACCAGTGAGCGAGGGAGTCTCGCGGGCCGAATGCGCCGGGTCGTCCTAAGGAACGGCAGGCGCGCTGGAGACACGGCCTCACAACGTCGCTTCAATGAGAAGCATCAGCATGGGTATCTTACTGTGGGTCATGCCGAGAGCCTCATCGGCCTGATAAGTGACTTCAAAGCTGTTCTCCGATCTGTTTATATTAAGAGTGGTTTGCTGGTGCGAAGCGTTGGAAAACTCGTCTGCGAGGCGGCCGTATGACAGCAGTCTAGAGCTAGAAATCTGCGGTTCAATCAATAGTGGAATGAGAACTCGATGAAGCGAATTGTTGGCATATCAGAGATGATCGTCTCAAGGGACCCGAAGGACATCCTGATCACTTATTCTCTCGGGTCCTGCATCGGCGTAACGGTCTATGACCCTGAATCGATGGTTGGCGGATTAATTCATTGTATGCTGCCGCTTTCCAAGATCGACCCGGAGAAAGCCCGCAGGATACCCTGTATGTTTGTAGATACAGGGATACCAGCGCTGCTTGACCGGATGTTCAAGGAGGGCGCCGAGAGGAGTCGCCTCATCACTAAGGTGGCAGGTAGCTCAGAGCTGATGGACGAGAAGAAGATATTCAAGATCGGCGAGCGCAACTATGCTGTGCTCAGGAAGCTGCTCTGGAAGAACAGTGTTTTGATCGATGCGGAGCATGTGGGCGGGCAGATATCGCGGACCTTGAGCCTTGAGCTTGCCACTGGCAGAACGACAATCAAGTCGAAGGGCAAGGAGTGGGAGCTATGACGCGCAGGGAAGAAATACTTAAGGCCATAGACGACTTCCGGGCGCCTTCGACCTCTGCTGTTCAGCTGATGAGTATCTTGAGGGACCCGGACGCTGACACTGACAAGACCATCCAACAGATTCAATACCAGGCCGACCTGAGCGCGCAGCTCTTGCGCTTTGCCAATTCCGCTGCTTATGGAGGAGCTGGCACTATTCGGTCGGTTAGGGAGGCATTCGTGTGCCTCGGAACGGCCAAGATACTGGAGATCGTTACGATGGCTTTTGCGCACGGCACGATGCAGGCCCCTGTCGAGGGGTATGGTTTAGGCCGAGGCGACCTATGGGAGCACTCCATTGCGGTTGCCATAACGGCTGAAGAAATCGCCAGGGCCCTCAAGATTCGTGCGCCTGACGTGACGTTCACAGCCGCGATACTCCACGACATCGGAAAGACAGTGTTGGGCTCATTTGTCGCTGAGAAGATCGCTCAGATAGAGGAAAGGCTCCTCGAGGTCGGTGGCGCATTTGACGATGAGGAGAGAGAGGCTTTGGGGGTCGATCATGCTGAAGTCGGAGCGATCATTCTCAAGAAGTGGGAGCTCCCGGCGGAACTGGTTGACACTGTGAGGCGCCACCACAGGCCGGGGCACGGAACGGTTGACCAACTCACGACGGACATCGTTCACGTGGCCGACGCGCTTTGCCTGAGCGGAGGCCTCGGGACGGGTCACGACGGGCTCCGGTATCGACCCTCGAAGAGTGCCTTGTCCCGGCTAAAAATCAACATTCACGTGCTCGAGTTGGCCGCCTGCGAGGCTGCGACCCGAATTGTTGAAGTCAAGAATCTCTTCGCTGATAACAAGAAAGGAAGGTAAGATGGCATATAATATCCTCGTCGTTGACGATTCGGCCATAGTGCGCAAGACCCTCAGTGACGGACTATCCCGTGACCCACAGATAGAAGTTGTGGGGATGGCCCCTGGAGGCTAGGTCATAAGTCGTTGCGGTTGTGTAGGGGCGTGGTCTGAAGACCCGCCCTTTCGAATTGATGGTCGCATAAGATGCCTCGTATCCGCAGGGATTGATGTAGGCGGGCGGGTCTGAGACACCGCCCCTCCAGACCGATTCCGACAATCGCGTCGCGAATGAAAACCGCCGCGTTGATCTTGACGATATGATCCTTTCGATCTGATTGCTCCGTCCATCGTGGGCCAGTTGACAACATCTGCGGCGAGTGGCAGTTTCCGCGAGGAGAGATAGAACTGCACACGTGAATGACAAGGTGCTAAACGGATGAGCGAAGCCGGACAAGAACAGCGCCCGTGGGGCCACTTCGAGGTATTGCTTGATGAGCCAGGCTATAGGGTCAAGCGAGTTGTTGTGAAACCAGGCGAGCGGCTCAGCCTTCAATTCCATCGGCACAGGTCCGAGCATTGGCATTTTGTCTCTGGTAGCGGGCTGGCTGTGGTCAACGATGAGACAACATTCGTTCGGACGGGGACATCTCTAGACATCCCACAGGGGTGCCGGCACAGACTGGAAAACGATGGCGAGGCGCCTTTAGTGCTCGTCGAAATACAGTGCGGTGACGTTCTGGACGAAGACGATATAGTGCGGCTTCAGGACGACTATGGTAGAGGCAGCTGAGGCGTGCGCGTTCCCGGAGAGACAGTCGAAAGTCAGAGAGCGGGCCGGCCAGCCAGCGCTTCGCGGCGCCTAAGTCCTGAGTTGTGGGACCCAAGGCCAAGTATGTCGAGGAATAGCGGTGCCTCCCCCTTTTTCCCTTTCGCCTTTTTTCCTTTTCTCCCGTTTCCGCCTCGCGGAAACTCCTCTTGCATAGAGCTTGACTCCGCCGCGTTGTGCGTGTTATTGTGCGTCGGCCTCGTCACGGGGACGGGTTCTTGCTGGATAGCGTGTTTTGGAGATGTTTTAGTCAAAGGGGATTTAGTCGTATGAGCCAGCGTGGATTTGATGAGATAATCGAGGACTACGACTGCAAGAGGTCATCGCTTATCGCGATACTCCAGGATATTCAGTCTGAATTCAGGCACCTGCCTGAGGAGGCCTTGCGTCGAGTGGCGCAGCGGCTGAATATGCCGCTATCAGAAGTTTATTCCACCGCGACATTCTTCAAGTCATTCAGCCTTACGCCTCGGAAGCCCACCGTTTGCATTTGCTTGGGAACGGCCTGCCACGTAAGAGGCGCTAGCCTCATCCTTGCGGAGGTCGAGCGGCGGTTCGACTCATCTGATTGGTTGATGGATAACTATCAGATTGAGTCGGTGAATTGTCTCGGCGCCTGTGCGCTTGCACCGATAATTGTCGTTGAGGGGAAGTATCACGGCCACATGACGATTAAGAAGCTCGACGACGTCCTGCCCGTGGAAACGGCTGAATAACTGTATTGAGATCAAGTGCGCTTAGAAGAGATAGTTGAAGCTATCGATGTTGAGGTCCTGGTAGGAGAGGAGTGGCTCCCGAAAAGGGAGATAACGACAGTCAGCGCCTGCGACCTCATGAGCGACGTGTTGGCCTTTGCCAAGCCTGGGATACTCCTTGTAACTGGCCTCACCAATTCGCAGGTGGTAAGGACCGCTGCAATAGCACAGCTCCCGGGAGTAATCATCGTTCGGGGCAAACGACCCGGCGCCGACACCATCGAGCTGGCAAGAAAGATGCAGGTTCCACTGCTGAGCACTTCGATGCACATGTTTGAGCTGTGTTCGGAGCTGGCCAAGATAGGGCTTGTGGGCACAGGTTCTGGATGATCTCGACCCCCGGGTGATGAACGACGAGGTAGTCTTCAGCCAAGAGTTCGAGGTCGAGGGTGGGGACTATGTCACGGGCGGCGAATCGTCGTGCCGAATACTGGAAATCCTCAAGGAGCTCGCATTCCCTCCTGCTATCGTGCGCCGCGCCGGCATTGCCGCTTACGAGGCAGAGATGAACATCGTGATGTATGCCGAGCAAGGGCAGATTAATCTGACCGTTACACCCGACCGGATAGTGATCGTAGCAGAAGACCGGGGTCCAGGAATAGAGGACATAGACTTGGCAATGCAGGAGGGCTATTCCACCGCTACTGATGAGATAAGGGAGATGGGATTCGGCGCGGGCATGGGGCTTCCTAACATAAAGAAGAACAGCGACGACATGGAGTTAAGCTCCACCGTAGGCGAGGGAACAAGAGTTCAGATTGTGATTAGGGCGAACCACGAAGGGACAAGCAGTGAAGCCGCCTGATCACGCGCTCAGAATTGACGAGGCGCGGTGCACAGGGTGCGTTGAGTGCACGAAGGCTTGCCCCGCGAAGGCGATTCGAGTCAGGAATAACGTCGCGCGGATTCTGCCTGAAAGGTGCATTGATTGCGGCGAGTGCTACCGCGTATGTCCGCAGCGGGCTATCGTGCCTGTTACCACAACCTACACAGACCTGAGCGCGTTCAAGTATAAGGTTGTCCTTCCCTCCCCAGCGCTCTACTCGCAATTTGGGCCGAATACGCTGCCCGAGAATGTTCTCCATGCGCTTCTCTCACTTGGGTTCGACCTCGCGTACGACAAGGCCTATGCGTGCGAGATGGTCTTTCGAGAGGTTAAGGACTACATAGAGGAGAACTACTCAGGAGAGCCGTTCATCTCACCGGTTTGCCCAGCGGTTACGAGGCTTGTCCAGCTTATGTTCCCTGACCTGACGGAGCTGATTCTGCCGTTCCGCCCTCCCAGGGAGGCTGCTGCAAAGGCAATCAAAGGGGATGTGAGCAGAAGGCTTAATATCCCGGCAGAGGAGATAGGCGTAATTCATATTACTCCTTGCTTGGCCAAGCTGGCTGCCATGATTAACCCTCCGACTGGGGAGAGGCCTTATTTGGACGGCGCGGTTGGCATCTCGGAGGTCTATGGGCAATTGCTGACGGCCCTGAAACAGACGAGCAAAGAAGCAGACTCAGAACTGCTGCACAGGTCATCCGGCATCGGCATTGGGTTTGGTAGGGTTGGCGGAGAAGTCGCGGATTTGGGTTTTGAGGAGAGTCTGGCCGTGTCTGGCGTAATGGACACGATCAGCATTCTCAGGGACGTGGAGCGGCGCAAGCAGCGGCACATCAAGTACTTGGAGTGTCAGATTTGCCCTGGAGGCTGCATAGGCGGCCCGCTGACTGTCCAGAACCGTTACGTCGCCAGCGATACGATCAGCAAGTTTGTGAAGTTGTTCGGCTCCAAACCCAAGGTGGAAGATATGATGAAATCCGGAGAGGACGAAAGAACGCACTTCCGGCTTTCGAAGAGTATTCTGCCAGCCGCCATTCCTCCCCTGGATACGGACACCTCGTTTGCCATCGGCAAGATGAGGCTCAGGGAAGAGATATTCCGAAAGCTGCCGGGCAAGAACTGCGCAGCGTGCGGGGCGCCGGACTGCTTGACGCTGGCCGACGACATCGTTCGGGGGCTTGCCAAGATAGAAGATTGTGTTTTCATAAGGGCGGATAGAGGCAGTGGACAAATGCAAGCAGTTAAGGCATCAAAGAGACGATGAGACTCTCACAAATAGCAGAAGAGCTTGGGCTTGAGGTTTGCACACGGGATTGCGACCTCGACTGCGAGGTGAAAGGATGCTACGTCAGCGATATCCTCAGCGACGTCTTGGCCAACTCGGACGAGGGCTATCTGTGGGTGACGATCCACATTCACCCCAATATAACGGCCGTTGCCCAATTCAAAGCACTTGCTGGGGTTATCGTGGTCAACGGTCGGACCCCGCAACCGGACACGCTAAAGAAGGCCGATGAGCACAGAATACCAATACTCACCACGAAGCTCCCCTCATTCGAGGTTGCTGGCAGGCTTTATGCGTTGGGGTTGCGGTGTTCGACGGAATGCTGAGGCTCTTGGCTGACCTTCACGTGCATACCTGCCTCTCCCCTTGCGCCGACGATTCGATGACGCCGAAGATGATCGTTGAGACCGCGCTCAGCCGGGGGCTTGGCCTGATCGCAGTCTGCGACCACAATTCCGCGGAGAACGTTGAGGCCACGGTTGCTGCCGCCGAATCCTTGCCGCTGTCAGTGCTGCCAGGCATAGAGATAACTACCGCGGAGGAGGTTCACGTTTTGGGGATTTTCGAGACTTGTCAGGCCGCGCTTGCCATTCAAGAGATCGTGTATCAGCACCTGACGCCCGGCCAGAACGACGAACGGTTGTTTGGTTACCAGTTTGTCGTTGACCAATACGATTACGTGGTCTCTGAGAACAAGAGGCTCCTAATCGGGGCTACAGACCTGTCGATCGACCACGTCGCCGGGGCCATTCGTGACCTGGAAGGCCTGGTCGTTGCGGCGCACATAGAACGGGACCGGTTTGGCCTCCTGTATCAGCTTGGTTTCGTGCCCGATTCGCTTCAGCTGGACGCCGTCGAATTGACGAGCGAGACGACCTTGAGAGAGGTCGGGGAGAAGTTCGGCTGTTCTCTTGGCCTTCCTGTGGTTCATGATTCGGACGCCCATTTCAGGGAAGATATTGGCAAGCTCGCTACTGAGTTCAGGGTCCAAGCTCCGACCCTTTCGGAGATCAAGATGGCCCTCCAGCGTGTCGGAGGGAGAGAGGTCATCAACCGCTCTGCCGCAAATGCTTGAACTCTCGATTCACGTCCTCGACATCGTCCAGAACTCGGTCGCAGCTGGGGCGACGTTCATTGAGATAGTGGTTACCGAGAACTCTGAAAAGGACCTGATGACGATAAAGATAAGGGACAACGGCAAGGCAATGGACAGCGAGCTGCTTCGCAAGGCCGCTGACCCGTTCACGACGACGAAGCCGAACAAGAAGGTCGGCCTGGGGCTATCGCTCCTCGCTCAGGCGGCTCAAGATGCGGGCGGCGCGTTCGAGATCGATTCTGTTCCCGGCAAGGGCACGTCTGTTGCCGCGAGCTTCACGCTTAGTAGCGTTGACAGAATGCCGCTCGGAGATATGAGATCGACGCTGTTTTCGCTTGTTTTTGGCTCACCTGAGATAGACTTCGCATACAAGCGCAGGAGAGATGACCAGACATATACCTTCGATACCAGGGAGGTCAGGAGGCTGACCGGGGGACACTTGACCAGCGACGCGGCGACCGTGCGATTGGTTCGGGAAATGCTTGAGGGAGTAACGGACACGCTTACACGGAGTGAGTGATGTTAAACAATGAGGGGGACAATACCGACATTGACGATCGGTGGGTTTGAGGTATATGTGGGACTTGGAGTATGAATTAAAGGAAGCAGGGATTTGCGCGCTGGATGCGAAGTGAGGCGAGGTAGGCTGATCCCTGCCCTTGCCGCCGCTCAGGAAGAGTACGGGTATCTGCCCGAGGGCGCCATTGCCGAGATTGCAAGGGCTATGGACCTGTCGGAGAGCGAAGTATATGGCGTTGCGACGTTCTACGCCCAGTTTCGGTTCACGCCGCCTGGGGAGCACACGTTGAAGGTGTGCCTGGGGACTGCCTGCCACGTCCGTGGCGGCGAGGGAATACTAGAGGCCCTGAAGAAAAGGTATAGAGTGAGCCCGGGCGAGACGACGAGTGGCGGCAAGCTGGCGCTGGAACGCGTCGCGTGCCTCGGCTGCTGCGCACTTGCGCCGGTGGTCGTTCTGGACGACAGGATATACGGGAAGATGACGCCAGAGCGTGTTCAAGACATCGTTGACGAGCTGGAATAGCTCGAAGGGGACAACCGATGAGTCTCGAGCCGAGACGCAAAGAAGCCTCACGAAGTTGGGCGTCGATTCAGCGCAATGACAGACCTATCATATTCGTCGGCGCTGCTAGCTGCGGTCGCGCAGCAGGGGCCTTGGGAGTTATCTCAACTTTTGAGGAGCATCTGGCAAAGGAGGGCATCGACGCAACCATCATCGAGGTGGGTTGTGTGGGGATGTGCTATCTTGAGCCCATAGTCGATGTCAAGAGCCCCGGCGAGGCGCGAGTATCATATCCCAACGTAACGCCCGACGTAGTCCCGCGCCTGGTAACCGACCACGTTCTGGGTGGCGCCATCTGTGAGGATTTGGCCGTGGGCACGGTGGGTGAGCCCAGAGCTGATGCCCTGCCCGATCTGTTCGAGCATCCGATGCTTAAGCCACAGGTTCGACGCGTTCTGAGGAACTGCGGACTTATCGACCCGGCCAGTATCGATCATTATATCGCAAACGGCGGCTATTTGGGGATCGAGAGGGCTCTTGAAATCGGTCCCGAGGGCACGATTGACGAGGTGCGGCGTTCGGGTCTTCGTGGCAGGGGCGGCGCCGGGTTCCCGACGTTCAAGAAGTGGCAGTTGTGCCGTGAGAGTTCCGAGGAGCCCAAGTACTTGATATGCAACGCAGACGAGGGCGACCCGGGAGCTTTTATGAATAGGTCGCTCATTGAGGGGGACCCTCATTGTGTCCTTGAGGGGATGCTCATAGCCGGCTTGGCAATCGGCGCCTCAGAGGGAATCATATACGTGAGGGCGGAATACCCACTGGCCATCGAGCGGCTGAAGCACGCGATAGAGCAGATGCGAGAGCATGGTCTCTTGGGGCGAGGTGTAATGGGCACGGACTTCTCGTTCGAGATAACGCTGAAAGAGGGGGCAGGTGCATTCGTCTGTGGCGAGGAGACCGCGCTGATCGCTGCCCTTGAGGGCCGGCGGGGTATGCCCAGGCCGAGGCCCCCGTTCCCCGCCGTATCGGGCCTATGGGCCAAGCCAACTATCATCAATAATGTTGAGACGTTGGGGAACCTGCCGCAGCTTCTGGTCAACGGCGCGGATTGGTTTGCGGAGGTCGGGACCGAGGAGAGCAAGGGGACCAAGACGTTTGCGCTTGCAGGCAAGATCGATCGAACTGGTCTGATTGAGGTCGCGCTGGGCACGAGCATCAAGGACATAATTTTCTCCATCGGAGGCGGTGTGCCAAACGACAAGGAGTTCAAGGCGGTTCAGACGGGCGGCCCCTCGGGGGGATGTATTCCCGCTAGTATGCTGGACCTCCCCGTCGATTACGAGGCCCTGGCGGAGGCTGGGTCAATCATGGGTTCAGGCGGATTGATCGTTATGGACGAGGACACTTGCGTAGTCGATATCGCCCACTATTTCATATCATTCACACAGCAGGAATCGTGTGGCAAGTGTCCGCCGTGCCGGATTGGAACTCGCAGGATGTTGAGTCTTCTGAAGAAAATCAAGTCGGGTAAAGGGACAATGGGGGACCTCGCGCTTCTTGAAGAGCTGGCGTGGACCGTCAAGAATGCCTCCCTTTGCGGGTTGGGCCAAACTGCCCCCAATCCTGTTCTCACGACGCTTCGCTATTTCCGCGACGAATATCTCGAACACATCAGACACAAGAGATGTCCCGCCGGGGTGTGTCGCAAACCGAGGCGCAAGGGCGCTGAAGCGAACGCACTTCCTCGCAGAAAAGCGGCCGTGGAGAGCTAGGCGATGTCAAACCACAATGCGCCCGCCTCGAGGGGCCGCGCAGCGCTTTCCATCGACGGCAAACAGGTCAGGTTCGAGCCGGGCATGACTGTTCTGCAAGCTGCGGAAGCCGCCGGCGTTTATATCCCAACGCTCTGCACGCATCCGGCGCTTCCCGCCTTCGGGGCTTGCAGGCTTTGCGTCGTTGCGATTGAGGGTATGCGCGGATTTCCCGCGTCGTGCAGCACCGCCGCGCGTGACGGAATGGTCGTCAAGACCGATACTGAGGAGATTGTGAGGCTTCGGCGCGCCGTTTTGGAGCTCATCCTCTCGGAGCATCCCACCGGTTGCCTCTTCTGCGACCGGAAGCAGGAATGTGAGGACTTCAGGGGCCCCGGACACCTCACGAAGGCCGGAAGGGTCACCGGATGTATGCTGTGCCCAAATAAGGAAGAATGCGAGCTGCGCGAGCTCGTTGAGAAGATCGGCTTAGATTCCGTCAGGTTTGAACCGTTATATCGTGACTTGCCGCTAGAGAGGCTCGACCCGTTCTTCGACCGAGACTACAATCTCTGCGTTCTATGCGGGCGATGCGTCCGCGTTTGCCAGGAGATAAGAGGGGTGTCCACGCTAGACTTTGTAAACCGTGGGCCCGAAACGAGAGTTGGTACCGCGTTCGGCAGGCTGCATTTGGACATGGGATGTCAGTTCTGCGGCGCGTGCGTTGACGTCTGCCCCACCGGGGCCCTTGCCGACCGCACAAGCAAATGGGAGCCCCCGGCAGAGAAGACGGTGGAGACCACCTGCATTCTGTGCACGGTCGGGTGCAGCATCGAGGTGTCCGCGTCCCGAGACCGCGTGCGGAGCTCAACGCCAGCGCACATTGGCGGCGTCAACGGCGGCCAGGTCTGCGTTTTGGGCAGATTCGGCGTCGCTGAGCTGGTCAACTCCCGGGACCGGGTTACGACGCCTCTGGTCAGGAAGCTCGGTCATCTTCTCAGGGGGTCTTGGGATGAGGCCTTGACCCTGGCCGCGGACGGTCTCTTGAGATTCAATTCCTCCGAGACCGCGCTTCTGTATCCCGGGCTATTGACGGATGAGGAGGCAAGCGCCTCCAGAGGTTTTGCGAGGCTGGTGCTCAAGACCGACAACTATCCGCACCGCTCTCGGCCGGAGAAGTGGGGTTCATTCAACGCGGGTCTCGAAGGCCTCTCAGAACGTGATTGCGTGCTGCTAATCGGTGCAGACGTAACCCAAACTCACCCGATTCTGGGTCATAACGTCAAGCAGGCTGTGGACAGAGGCGCGAAGCTTGTGATTGTGGATACGATTCCGACGTTCCTCGATAAGTTCGCATCGGCAAGAGTGACAGCGATACCTGGCGATTTTTCGTGGGCTGTTGCTGGTCTGATATGGGCTCTTGTGGAAAGGGACGCGAGCACGGAACGTTCAGGTCACAGAAGGTTCAAAGATCTGCCCGGATGGGCCTTCAAACTCCTGTTTGAGGAGATAGTCTCGCACACCAAGGGCGACAAGGAGACGCTGAAGCAAGCTGCTGATCTGCTACACGCGGCGTCTTCGATTCTGGTACTCGTTGGCCGAGAGGTCGGTGCTGAGAATACCCACAAGCATTTCAACGGGCTTCTTTCTGACCTTTCTGTCTTGCTCAGTTCAAGGACACAACGTTGCGAGGTCTGCTTTGCAGGGACGACTAAAGATTTCGACGCTCACTGGCTCAAGGTTATGCAGAGCATTGAGGCAAAGCGCGTCAAGGCGCTCGTGATGGTGGGTGATCTTGTGCCCAAGCTTAGCCCTGAGTGGCCCAATCCGCTTCAAGACCTCGATTTCCTTGTAGTAATCGACAGCCACAACGGCTCATATACGCCCTATGCGGACGTAGTTCTGCCCTCGGCAACGTTTGTCGAGAAGGAAGGGACGTTTACTGCGGTGGATGGCGCCTCGCACGAGCTCAGGCGCGCCGTCAGTCCCAAGGGGCAGTCGAGGCCCGAGTGTGAGATTCTCTCTCTTCTAGCAAAGGCAATGGGCACAGAGAACTTCGGACTCGAGGATCTTAAGTCAGTCGGAAGCGAACGGAGCACAAATGGTCTGGACGCTGTTGAGAGGGATTCAAGCCTATCCGAACAGCCGTTGGCGCCCGAACTGTCACGAGAAGAAGTCAAGTGTTCAGCCGAGTGGCCCCTGTTGCTCATCAATCGCCACAATTCCTATCTTCTCCACGGGCACCGGCTCAGCAGGCTTGTCGAGGGGATTCGTTCGTTGTGCATGAGTGATTTGGTGAGGCTGTCGCCTAGAACAGCCGATATCCTGGGTGTGGAGGATGGCGAGGAGGTCGATTTGGTCTCTGAGAAGGGGCGGGCCAGGCTCCTGGTTGGGGTGGATGACCAGATTCCGGAGGGGATTCTGGTTTCGAGGTTGACGGCCAAGGACCCAAGACTTCTAGCTCTCTTGGGCAAGGAGCAGGCTAGCTTCTTGACCAACAACGCGGCAGTGAGAATTGAAAAGATCGAAGGGAACGACGGTGTATTATAGCATTGTCGAGAAGACCGAGACGGCGCCAAACACCAGCCTCATCAAGGTCGAGGCGCCGGCCGTTGCGAACAAGGCGCAGCCGGGACAATTCATAGTCGTAATGGTTGACGAGCGCTCTGAACGGATACCATACACGCTCTCTGATTGGAGCATAGAGGACGGCACGATAACGTTTGTTGTGAACGAGGTCGGCAGGTCCACCGGCAAGCTCGTTAGCCGCGAGGAGGGCGACAGCCTCTACTCAGTTGTGGGCCCATTGGGCATCCCCCCAAAGATCGACAAGGTCGGGACCGTTGTCTGCGCGGGTGGTTGCTTCGGCATTGCCGCAATACTGCCTTTGGCAAGAGCCTTCAAGAAAGCGGGTAACCGCGTCATCTCTATCATTGAGGCAAGGGCCTGTTACCTTCTGTATTTGGAGAGGGAGCTGAGGAAAGCGTCGGACGAACTGGTGATTGCGACCGGGGACGGCTCACGCGGTATGAGAGGCTTCGCGCCCGACGTTATCAAGATGCTGATAGAAAGAGGTGAGCGGCTTGATCAGGTGATAGCGCTCGGATGCACGTTCATGCTGAAGCTCGTCTGCGATGCGACACGCGCAGCCGGGATCAAGACGCTCGTCGATCTATGTCCAATAATCGTTGATGCGACGGGGATGTGCGGCTGCTGCCGCGTCGAGGTGGGCGGCGAGACGAAGTTCGCCTGTGTTGACGGCCCGTTTTTCGATGGTCACAAGGTTGACTGGGATGTTCTCGGATTTCGCAAGGCCGCTTACGTGAGGCAGGAGACGGACTCAGTTCAGTTCTCAAAGGTTGGAGTGAAGCGATGAGCGACGTGATTCCCACGCCCCCCAAACCTGTCTATAAGAGAGTGCAGATTCCGGAGCAACTCCCCGAGGTCCGCATCCATAACTTCAACGAAGTGTCGCTCGGTTACTCGCAGGAACAGGCGGTGAGAGAGGCCAGACGCTGCCTACAGTGCAAAAAAGCGACTTGTGTTTCGGGATGTCCAGTCGGTATTGACATCCCAGGTTTCGTGGGCGCGATCGCGGACGGAAATCTCAGGCGTGCGATAACGATAGTCAAGCGAAACAATCTTCTGCCAGCCATCTGCGGCAGAGTGTGTCCCCAATCGAGGCAATGCCAGGCCCAATGTGTGCTGGGCGGAAAGGGCGCCCCGGTTGGCATCGGCAACCTGGAGCACTTCATCGCCGATTGGGAAAGGATAGAGGGCGGCATCAAACTGCCCGCAATCGCGCCCGCAACTGGCAAGAAAGTCGCCGTTGTCGGAAGCGGTCCCGGGGGGCTGACCGTTGCGGCGGACTGCGCGCAACTCGGTCACAGAGTGACGGTGTTTGAGGCGCTGCACAAGCTCGGGGGCGTGCTGGTCTATGGGATACCCGAGTTCAGGCTGCCCAAGGCCGTTCTGGACGCCGAAGTCGATGTTCTTGCCTCAATGGGCGTCGAGTTTAGGACGGATGCCTTGATCGGCGCAATCCTTTCTGTCAAGGAACTGCAAGAGCAATATGACGCCGTCTATTTGGGCCTCGGCGCGGGCTTACCCTATTTTCTGGGCATTCCCGGGGAGAACCTGGCCGGTGTCTATTCCGCAAATGAATACCTGACCCGGAGCAACCTCATGAAGGCATACCTCTTCCCGGAATACGACACGCCGATAAGAAGAGGCACCAATGTTGCAGTGGTGGGGGGCGGCAACGTCGCGATGGATTCCGCAAGAATCGCCGTGCGCCTCGGCGCCGAGCACGTGTTTCTCATCTATAGAAGGAGCAGGGAGGAGATGCCGGCGAGGAGGGAGGAGATTGAGCACGCTATTCAAGAGGGCGTCGATTGCCAGCTTCTTAGGAATCCGACACGGATCATCGGCGACGGACACGGCAACGTTGCGGCGCTTTCGATCGTCAAGATGGAACTTGGCGAGCCAGACGCCTCCGGCAGGCGGAAACCCATCCCCATCGAGGGGAGCGAATACCAGATCGAGGTGGACGTCGTCGTTCCAGCGATAGGCAATGGCGCCAATCCGCTCCTGACCAAGTCAACGCCCGGCCTTGAGCTGAACAAATGGGGCTATATAGTTGCCGACCCGAATACAGGCGCGACTAGCATGAAGGGCGTCTTCGCCGGCGGCGACATCGTGCGAGGCGCAGCCACCGTCATCCTCGCCATGGGCGACGGCCGGGTCGCCTCCCGCGCCATCCATGAGTATCTAGGCAGTCGATAGCCTTCGAGTTTCAGCAGCCCTATGCCGCTGACCACCATGCTCAGTCAAACAAAGGAGGCGCCTCAAGCCATTGAGATGACTGTAAGGTATCTTGCCGTCATGCTGAAGCCTACCCACGACGATTCCGGGGGCCACGTTGATGATCGTGGCGAAGTCAACGACGGCTTGCTTACTATAACGCTCCCGGCTTCTCGTGAATCGCTCGTACTCGCGCCTTGGGATGAGAAAATCCAAGGCGAACCTGTCAGCCTCGAGCTCAGCCGGATTCAGCGACACTCGCGATTCGCCTTCCCGTCTGTCGTCGATTGTCGTCTTGACTTCGCTACGGTGAAGAAGAACGTGTGCAGACTCGTGAAAGAAGCTGAACCAGAAGTGATCATCTCTTTTATGGCGAAGACTGAGCATGATTAGTGGCCTGTCTGAGGCCAGCCAACGGGCAGCACCGGAAAGGTGGGTCTTTGGCAACTCGGATACGAGGACCAATGCCAATCCGGACCTGCGGCACAGTTCGCGCATTCGAGGCACAAAAACCTCAGGGGCCTCGACCGTTAACTTCTTTATGTCCTGGAGGCATTCCCTGAACCTGTCGGGGATGTAGGGGCTCGTTGAAATGTGTTCGGCCTCCATCTCGCCTATCCTCAGCCACGCGGTCAGGGACTCAAAAGAGCTCTCGAACGCCGGAGATTTGGCCCAGTGCACGGCGGCGCTGCTAAACCCGTCCTCCCATTCCTCGACACTGCCAAGACTAAAGAAGCCAAGCAGTGCATCAGCCCTTTCGGCTGACATTTGGCGCTTAGGAAGGTAACCTCTCTTGACCAAAGCGGCCAGAGGAAACCTCCTTGACCAAGCCTCCTTGTGTGTTCGGTATCTGGTGTCAAGTCGATTCCAGACGTCCGCAGGGATTCCCAACTCCCGTTCAAACTTGGCCGCAATGTAGGGGGGCACTGATGCGTGATGTTCAATGATTTGATCGATGTCGTGTTCGGACAATTCGCAACGCCGAGCCAGCTCAGCACGGCTAATCCCCCGGGAAACAACGACATCGTCTAGTATCTCACCCGGATGTATCACATAATCGAATTCAAAGCGTTCAGAAGCCGTCCTGCTCATTAGTGATAATCCACCACATCAAGGATGTTGATGGCCGTAATCCGGCCCAGGTCCAATTCGTTTCGTCCAGCCTTTCTTGGCAAAGGGTCATGACTCGGCTCGAACAGCAAACGCCACTGTCCTTTCAAATCAACAGCGAATTTGCCTTCATGCTCAGCGCTAAGCATATGTCTCCTGAACGGTTTCTCATGCGGCACTTGCGCCAACGAGGCGGCGTCTCTTAAGTACGCCACAACTCGCATAATCTGCCTGGCATTCTCCTTGCCGTATTTTTTATAAAGCTCTCTCTTCAGTTCGGGACCCTTCAGCGCAAAGATCTTTTTAAGTTTCCGGTGTTTGAATGTTATCTCCACGTCTTACTTCCAGCCCAAACATACGGGCCGTTCAAGCCAATTTCAAGCAGGAATCATATTGCGACATCCATTGGCTACCATTCACGCGATCGCTCCGACGAACGCTGTCATCATCGGCAGGAGCCTACTGGCTTGTCCTGTCACGAGCTGGGTTCGGGAAATCCCGCAGAAACTCCTCCAGCTTGCGGAACTTTAGGGGCCGTCTTCTCATCTCCTGGAGCATCTTCAAATCCTCAGCGTCCTCGAGGCGCTCCAGCATTTCCTGGTATTCGTCGATGTCCAGAATGACCGCCGCCGGCTTGCCATTCCGCAGAATTACGTCAGGCTCTCTTTTCTCTGAGTCATTCATTATTGCTTCACTTTTGGAGTTTAGTTGCGCCGCCACATAACCATAAATGAACACCAATTAACATCAATGTTCAAGGGATCACCTGATTTGAGGACTTTTTGGTCGGAAGTTGGAGGCGAGCTCGGCACGTGCGAGCCGACCAGCGCATTCGCCAGCAAGACAAGTATCGGGAGCGGTGGCTCGCCGCTTCGTGGTTTCAACCTACCCTATACCCAGCCGCGCAGCTTCATCGCCTCGACGACGCGTCCCTGGAATCGGCACGCCAATCTGTTTGACGGATAACGCTTGAACAGCTGACGGAGAATGTATATACAGAATAATCCGTCAAATCGAACTGCGGAACGCTGACTGATTAGAGGAGCGAAGAATGACCAAACTGACAGTTGACGACCTGAAGAGGATAAGGGGCGAGGCCAAGCGGACTGTCCTTCTGAGAGAAGGGACGGGAAGAGCCAAAGTAACTGTCCACATGGGCACTTGTGGGATCGCCGCTGGTGCAAGAGAAATAATGGACGGGCTGTTGCGCCTCATCGAAGAACACAACGTAGATGATGTCATGGTTACTTCCTCAGGTTGCGCTGGCATGTGCAGCAAGGAACCGATGATGACAGTGGAATACCGATACAGCGCGCCGGTCAAGTATGGCGAGCTTGACCCTCAGAAACTGAACAAGATATTTGAGCAACACGTCTTGAACGGTAAGCCCGTGTCGGAATACGCGCTTTCGATAGGCTCTGAGATGTTGGGCTGATGCGCAGAGTCGGGATGCGATTCAACGCAAGAACCATGCTAGAAAGAGGAAAGGAACATTGAAAGCTCAAAGAACACATATCCTCGTATGTACGGGGACTGGCTGCGTTTCGGCCGGCGCCTTCGATATCATGGAGGCTTTCAAGAAGGAGATCACAAAGCACGGCCTTCAGGACGAGATTGATGTTGTCCCGACAGGCTGCAACGGATTCTGCGAGAATGGGCCTCTTGCGCTTTTCGAGCCAGAGGGCGTTTTCTACCGGCAGCTGAGGGTTGAGGACATCCCGTTTCTCGTTGAGGAACATTGCCTGAAGGGGCGACCGGTACCCAATCTGATGTATGTTCCGCCAAAGGAGAAGTCGCCGATACCCGCCATGAAAGACATCGAGTTCTTCAAGCACCAGAAGCTTGTTGCCTTGCGGAATAGAGGGAGGATCGATCCTGAGAAGATCGAGGACTACATCGCGTTCGATGGGTATATGGGTCTCGCCAAGGCGCTCACGGAGATGACTCCTGAGCAGATACTCGAGAATATCGAGATTTCTGGCCTCAGAGGCCGCGGCGGCGCTGGTTTCCCGACCGGCAGGAAATGGCAGATTTGCCGGGACCAGCCTCGCACGCCCAAATACCTCATCTGTAACGCTGACGAGGGCGACCCTGGCGCGTTCATGGACAGAAGTGTGCTTGAGGCGGACCCCCACGCGATAATCGAAGGGATGACGATAGGCGCCAAGGCGATTGGCGCCGAAAAGGGCTTCATCTACGTCAGGACGGAGTACCCTCTCGCCGTTGAACGGATGAAGATAGCGATCGGTCAGGCCGAGGAGGCGGGGCTTTTGGGAGACGATATCCTCGGTTCCGGGTTCAAGTTCAACCTGTCCATTGTCAGAGGCGCCGGGGCATTCGTCTGCGGCGAGGAATCGGCCTTAATCCGCTCCATCGAGGGAAAGGTTGGAAGGCCCAGGCAGCGTCCCCCCTTCCCAGCGCAGAAGGGGCTCTGGGGCAAGCCAACCAACATCAACAACGTCGAGACTTGGGTGAACGTCCCGCAAATCATCGTCAAGGGCGGTGAGTGGTTCTCCAGGATTGGGACCCAGACTAGCAAGGGAACCAAGATATTCTCGCTGGTCGGCAAGATCAATAACACCGGTCTGGTTGAGGTCCCGATGGGGATTAAGCTCAGAGACATCGTTTTCGGCATTGGGGGCGGCATACTGAACGACAAGAACTTCAAGGCCGTTCAGACCGGTGGCCCGTCCGGTGGATGCCTGCCTGAAGGACTGCTTGACCTGCCGATTGACTACGAGAGTCTCCAGAACGTTGGCTCCATGATGGGTTCCGGTGGACTCATTGTGATGGACGAGAATACCTGCATGGTCGATGTTGCCCGTTACTTCACGAACTTTCTTGCCGACGAATCATGCGGTAAGTGCTTCACGTGCAGGAAGGGCCTGGAACGTATGCTCGAGATACTGACCAATATATGTGATGGCAACGGCAAGGAAGGGGACGTGGAGCTCCTTACCGAGTTGGCCCTGATGGTCAAGGAGACGTCGATGTGTCAACTTGGTCAGACGGCCGCAAACCCGACGCTCTCGACAATCCGTTACTTCATGGATGAATACGAGGCGCACATCAAGGAGAAGAAATGCCCGGCGGGCTTCTGCAAGGAGCTTATCACATATAGTGTCCTTGAAGACAAGTGCATCGGCTGCGGCGCGTGCAAGCGAGTCTGCCCAACAGACGCCATCTCAGGCGAGAAGAAGCAGGTTCACAAGATCGACACCGAAACGTGTATCAAATGCGGCGCCTGTGTTGAGGCCTGCAAATTCGACGCAATCAACGTTGTCTAGTGTGGCTCTTATAATTGGCTTCAAGGAGAAGATATAATGCCCAAATTGACAATTGATGGACTTGAAGTAGAGGTAGAAGAGGGAACTACCCTGCTCGAGGCGATCAGGTTCCTTGGCATCGAGGTCCCGACGCTATGTCATAATGACGGCCTGACCCCGTTAGGCGCTTGCCGGCTTTGCATCGTGGAGATCGGCAAGCCGCCGCGATCGCAGATCGTGAGCTCATGCACATACCCGGCTCTTGATGGTCTGGTAGTTCGCGCAAATTCTGAGAGGGTCGTGAACCATAGAAAGCTGATTATCGAGCTGATGCTCGCGACCGTGCCAAGCTCCAAGACGATCCAGGACCTCGCCTCAAAGTTCGGCGTAACGCAGTGCAGATTCGAGCCTGAAAACAAGGAGTGTATCCACTGCGGGCTCTGTGTGAGGATGTGTAACGAGCAGATGATGTCGGGAGCGATAGACTTCGCGCAGAGAGGTAAGGATATGATCATCACGACGCCGTTCGACAAGACGTCGGAGGTCTGCCGTCTCTGCGGGGGGTGCATGTATATCTGTCCGTGCTGCGAGCTGCGTTGTCAGGGCCCGGATGCCGAGACAACCGTTTGCAGCGGATGTCTGAATCTTGAACCTCCATGTCTGGATACCTACGACGATAAGATGTGTTTCCTCGATCCCTGTGCCGCTTGCGAGCTGACGGGACCTTTCAGAACAGATAAGCAAAAGAAGCGTGAAGCCTAAGGGTTTCAAACGAAGTCAATAATCAAAAAACAAGTTTGTCTCTGCTAGAAATCCTCAGGAGGAGCAAATGACCCTAACCAGACTGAATGCCACTGCGGCGACCCTCACTAAGAACAGAACAGAGGGTTCCGTCTGTCCTATTAGCGGGATGTGCGCAACCTGCATCGATGGCTGCGTAGGAATGTGCGAGATCGGCAAGTCCGCCTATCGAGGGCACGAGGTGATCTATCCCCAGCCGTTCGGTATCATCACAACGGCCGCTGAGAAGGATTATCCCGTCGATTATTCCTACCTTAACATCATGGGCACTGCCGTTGGCGCTGTTGGGATAGAGACCGACAAGGGCAAGGAGCACGACCTCGACCACCTTAGCGACAGGGCTATCTTCCCGAAGGTCTCGCTGGAGACGCAGGTCGGCAAGAAGAACCCACTCAAGCTCAAGCTGCCGTTCGTCATCCCGGGCCTCGGTTCCACAAACATCGCAAAAAACAACTGGGAAGGCATCGCTATCGGCTCCGCGCTGGCTGGCACGATCATCACTATCGGTGAGAACGTTGTCGGCATGGACGTCGAGTCGAAGATACACAAGGGCCAGGTTATGAAGGCTCCAGACCTGGAGTGGAGGATCAAGACGTTCTTTGACTGGCAGAAGGATGGCTATGGCGACATCGTCCTTCAGGGCAACGTCGAGGACACAAGACTCGGCGTGCAGGAGTTCGCCCTCAAGGAGTGCGGCATCCAGACCGTCGAGATCAAGTGGGGACAGGGCGCAAAGGACATCGGCGGCGAGGTCAAGATCAAGAGCCTCGAGAAGGCGCAGCTGCTCTACAAGCGCGGCTACGTCGTCCTGCCCAACCCAACCAACCCAGTCGTGATCGAGGCGTTCAAGCGCGGCTCGTTCCGCGAGTTCGAGCGACATTCGCGCCTCGGCATGGTTACGAAGGATGGCTTCCTGAAGAGAGCCGAGGAGCTCAGAAAGGCCGGCGCGAAGCGCGTCTTCCTGAAGACCGGCGCCTATCGTCCCGCGGACCTGGCAAGGGCGGTCAAGTTCGCCTCGTTGGCAGAAATCGACGTTCTCACCATCGATGGCGCTGGCGGCGGCACCGGCATGAGCCCATGGCGCATGATGAACGAGTGGGGCATCCCATCGCTGGAGATTCACTCCCTCACACACGAATACTGCGAGAGATTGGCCAAAAAGGGTGAATACGTACCAGATCTAGCGCTCGCCGGTGGCTTCACGTTTGAGGACCAGATATTCAAGGCGCTCGCTCTCTGCGCGCCTTACAGCAAGTTGGTCGGCATGGCCCGTTCGCCGCTCGCGGCCGCCATGGTTGGAAAGACCATCGGCAAAAGGCTTGACCAGAGCGACTTGCCGGTATTCATCGAGCGCTTCGGCATGACTAAGGACGAGATATTCATAACGGCGCCCGAGCTGAGAGAGGAATGGGGCGACAAGTTCGACGATATCCCTACCGGCGCCATCGGCGTTTACACCTACTACGAGAGATTGGCTCAGGGAATGAGGCAGCTGATGTGCGGCGCGAGGAAGTTCACTCTGGAGCATGTGAACCGCGACGACCTCGGAAGCCTGACCAGGGACTGCGAGGCCATCACCGGCATCCCATACATCATGGACCTCGACAGGGAAGAGGTCGATAAGATCCTCGACGCCTAAACACAGCGTCTATCAAACAGCAGAATCGAAGCGCCTCGTGCCCCAGTGGTGTGAGGCGCTTTTTGCTTACGGTCTAGACTCGTCTGTTTTTCAGGGCAGTCCAGCGGTCAAATAGCTCTCAAGCGACTCGAGAACTGCCTGAGCTACGGTATCGGCAAGCCCAAGCAAGCGAGAAGCATCTTGCTTGCTTGCAGGGACACAGTCTCCAGGATAGCGAAACTCGACGCCGTAAGGCGTCAACTCGGTGGCATCCCCCAGCAACTTGCTGAGTCGAGCGTCAACGGATTCCAGGAACCCAAGCAGTTGCCTTATGTCGTGTGTCTTGGGGAACTCCACCTGGTGCCGAACCAGCAAGCCCTTCAAATACTTCTCCGCAGCTTGCTGAGCGTGAAAGCCCACCACATCGAAATCACTCTCGAGCCGGTCAAGAAGAATACGCGCCGCATCAAGGTCCCTGCCTGCTTTGGCGAGCCACTGATGCACGAGGTCCCATATTACCCGTTCATGGCTTCTCATAGAGCACTCGTCCATATTTATTGGCTGGATAGGCAAGCCCACCGATCACGTCTTTTTCTTCCTCGAATTGCTCCTCACCCATCACCCATAAGTCAACCCACACCGGCAAATCGGGCGGCAACAGCGCCCTAAGACGTTTCTGCTCGCGCCGCTTATCCGGGACAATCTCCTCAATTACAAGAAGATCGATGTCGCTCTCAGTTCGCGCATTGCCAGCGGCTCGGGAACCATAGAGGATTATCTTCGAGACAGGCGCTAGCTCGGCAAGCGATAGCGCTACGTCGGCAATCCACTCTTCAGTAACAACATCAACCTGCATGGCTATCCCATTCATCGCAACTTATTCAAGAATCGAAACAATCAATACATGCTATCGCGCTGACTCTACTCAATGCAATCCAATGCATGACCCAAAATATCCTGCGATATCATTTCCCGGTATCTTGTGCGTGCCTCTTGAACTGTAGCCGACACTGAATGACACGAGCCTCTATCGTCCCGGATCTGATCTCCTCAAGGGACGCCGCGAGTCTGTTTGGCCATTCTATCGCGAATCCCGAGGACTGCCACTTGAACAGAACTCGAGTTGTAAAGCCTAAAACCCATCGCGCTTCCTCGTTGGCAATCGTAAATGTTGAATTGGGCCTGCTCTGGGCGTGATAATGGCCCCCTATACTGAAGTGAATAATAGGTGTCAGACCGTCGAACTTCCTGGATTCAGCCAAATCAACACCCGAGGCGAGCAACGTGACCCATTTACATATTTCGTTGGTCCTATCCATTAGCTTGGCGAGAGGCCGTCCGATATCCCTATAATCTCGGAGCTCAGAAGACACCTCGAAAAACGGGTTTAACCTGTGGCCGGTTATATACCGCTCCACCTCGCTACGCACCACCTCGTACGTCAGTTTGCAGATCATGACCGAGCGTAGGCAATTTTCTGGCGACACATTGTCTCCAGCCAAGCATTCGGCAGCAATATCCAACGCCTCCCTGATATCGTTGTTTTGAATCAAGCTCCTCGCACTCAACTCATCGTAATCGAGACCGAAATACTCATCGAGTACTCGCTCCAGAAACCTGTGCGAGAAGACTCTGCTTTCTTCTAAGACACTTTGTGCAGGCTCCTGGGCTGCATGTTGTACCAGATTCCTTTGTTCATTTAGAATCCGCATCTCGCGACGAAGCGGCAGTTTCTTTTTTGCCTCTTTGAACTGCTCTAAATCATTGATTTCGTTCAGCAATCTCTCGAATTCAATGTTGAGTTCTCGCTCGGCCCTGATATCGAAGTGCAACATGATGCACTTGAGCGTGATCTCGACGGCGTTGTGGAAGTGGTGGATGGCGAGCATTTTGCCAAGCGGGTCGGGCTTTTCGCTGTGTTCGCGGCCATGCTCGTACATCATCTTGGCCAAAAGGAGCCTCTTCTTCACCAAAGCGTCTTTTTCTTGATCTTGGGTTGTTACATTTGCTTTGTCTGGCATTGCCTTGTCACCTCACTGGATTTTCTAATAATTTGCATTGCACATCTGAGATTATCTGCGGCGTGAGGCCCCATTTGTCAATGTCTTGTCCCCGTTGGAAATAGATATCTATTATGGGGTGGTGTCAAGCCACCACCAGTGAAAGCGGCGTCAAGCCGCCGCACTCCAAAAGCTCGGCGCATAGCACAGAAGCGGCGGAGGGGTTCGGGGACACGCCGCAGCTGTCCCCGACTAACATCAAATCGTATCGTCAGAGGCAGCGCCAGGCCATTGCGGCGGCGAGGACCAGCCCGGCGGCGGTGTATGCCAGCGGGTCGCGCCACGTGAATGTGAGGCGCAGGATGCTGGTGCGGTTGGTTTTTTTGCCGAACGCGCGGGATTCGAGCGCCATCGATAGGATGTCGGTTGCGCGTAGGGCATGCAGGATGACGGGGACGATCAACGGGACGTGCTTGATCGCCCTTCTGATGACGTTGCCCTGGTCGATCGTGTGGCCCCTTGCCTTTTGGGCGTCGCGGATCGTGCCGACGGTCGCGATGAATGTCGGCGCCAGGCGAAATGAGAGCATGAGCGTGAAGGCCACCACAAACGGCAGGCCGAGCATCCTGAGAGCGGCCATGAACTCCTCGACCCTTGTGACGGTCAGAAAGACGACACCTGCCAGGACGAGCGATACTAGCCTGCAAGCCATCGCCAGCCCGCGGAACAGGCCCTGATCCGTAACGGACAGCCCCAGAAAGCAGATGATCTCTTCTCCAGTTCTGAAGAATAATGGCCAGACAAGAGTTGTTACCACCGCCATCATCAGTATGATCGGCGCCAGTGTCCGCACGGATGGCCATGCCCGGGCGAGTATCACCAAGACGAGGCAGCCCGCGAGATACGATGCCGAGCCTCTTAGGTCCGAGACCAAAAGCGGCGCTATGAGGATGCACGAGGCGCATAAGAGCTTCGTCAGCGGGTGGAGTCTATGAAACGGCGTGATTCGGCGGCTGTATAGCCCGTATTTCTTGCTGGACATCTATCAGGTCGGGGACAGTTCCGGCGTGCCCTCGTGCTCCTCGGTCAGCTTCATGAAACAGGCCAGAAGTCCGCTGGGCTGCCCCTTGTCAAGCCTAATCTGCGAAATCTGTGTAATCTGTGGATACATCGCGACCGCTAACCACGCTTGTCGAAAAAACTGGCAAACTCCAAGACGCTAAGCGCCGTTATCCCGAACTGGTGCGAGAGTTCCACGATCTTCGGCGGCACGAGGCCGGCTTGGGCGAGCAACGCCCGATTCTGCGGCTCGAAGAAGGCTCGCACTGGCCCGTCATATATAACGCTACCATCCGTGAATGCGATGACGCGCCTCGCGAACTCTGGCACGAGATGCAGCGAATGAGTGATGAAGATGACCGTCTTGCCGCTGGCATTGAGCCGGGAGAGCATCGACATTACCTTTCGCTCCTGAGTGTAGTCGAGGCCTGTTGTTGGCTCGTCGAGAATCAGCACGTCAGGGTCGCACGAGAGGGTTGAGGCAATCGCAGTCCGTTGTCGCTCGCCCTTCGTGAGGCAAAAGGGGTCGCTCTTTTCCATCCCCAGAAGGTCAACCGTCTCGATCGCGCCGGCAACGAGTCGCTCGATTTCCTCATCTGAATACCCCAGGTTTCGTGGGCCGAACCTGACCTCTTCCTCAACTGTCTCGCAAAAAATCTGATTGTCAGGGTTTTGGAAAACCAAGCCAACATGCCTCGCGACCTCTGAGATTTTCATCCGCGAGACATCCTTCCCGTGAAAGAGCACCTTGCCAGTTTTCGGCTTGAGAAGGGCGTTTAGGTGCTTGACGAACGTGGTCTTCCCCGAGCCATTCCGCCCGACAATTGCCACGGACTCACCCTCGGAGATAGAGAGATTCACGTCTTGAACCGCCAACTGCCCCCTTTCGTAAGAGTGCGATAGGCTCTGCGCCTCGATCGTGGCCGGAGACTTGATCTGTTCACTTTCGGCCTGCACCACCTTCTCGTACCGTTGACGGTTGAGCACGAATGATTCATTGATAGCCCTGTGCGCCTCGTCAAGCTCGAACGCAATGTTCTCCAGGCCGAGTTTTTGGCAGGCAGCGGCAACTGGATGAGGGCGGACGCCCGAATCGGACAGACGGTTCGACTCAACGCATAACTCAGGCGGATAACCCCGCCACTCCAGCCGACCACCTCGCATCAACGCGATGCTATCAAAGTCGAGAACAGACTCGATTTCGTGTTCGACAAGCAGTATCGTCGCTCCTGTTTCTCTGAGTGACCTTATGATCCTGTGCACGCTGGCCTTGCCGTCCGGATCGAGATCAGTCGTCGGCTCGTCGAGCAGCAACAGGTCAGGCTTCATAGCGAGGACAGAGGCAATTGCCAGCCGTTGCTTCTCGCCGCCTGACAGCGTCGCTGGTTCGCGATTCTCAAAGCCAGAAAGCCCCACAAGTTCAAGACACTCCGCGACGCGGGCCCGAATCTTGTCCGGGTGAACGCCCAGGTTCTCGGGACCGAATGCAACCTCCTGCTCAACGTTGGTTGAGAAGAGCTGATTCTCAAACTCCTGGAAGACTATCCCGACGCGTCCGGCGAGCTCCGCGACGGTATGCTCCGCGGGAACAAGTCGAAAAACGCTGAGTGAGCCAGAGAGCTCTGCCCGCTGGAAGTGAGGTATTAGCCCGTTGAGGCATTTGAGAAACGTCGATTTGCCGGCCCCGGTGTGTCCGACTAGGGCGACTGCCTTACCCCTCTTTAGGTCAAGATTGAATTCCTTGACCGCGGAGGATTCCGCGCCCTGATACGTTACCGAGAGGCCGCGCGCCTCAACCACGAGTTCAGAATTGAGTTTTTCGTCGGACTCGGCCTGGCTGGGCATCGAGCCGCTGCTCACAGCATCAGGCATCCGGCGGCGATGGCCGCAACGAATGGCGTCAGGATGAGCTTGACGCTTTCGGAGGCGCCGGCGGCGTTCAGCAATATCCCGCACGCCAGGCCGCCGAAAGAGCCGGCGATAACGAGGAATGGCCCTATGACCTGCGCCAAGAGGCCGGTCTTCGGCCGGTAAGATGGAATCACCTGAGTGTAAAGAAGTCCCATTCTCTTTATGCGGGGATAGAGCATTAGGAGTAGGAATGGGTAGAACATGGCCGTAATCGAGTTGTTGATGACAATGGCGCTACCAAGTATCGCGAATGGGACGAGAGCGAGCAGGTCAACGCCCCAGCCGATTATCGCTGCGCATGCGGCGGCCGCGGAAATGCCGACGAGCACTTTGTAATGATACCGGGCGGCGTTTGGCTGCTTTCTAAAGAGGCCTTCCAAGAGCTTATAAGGCAGGAATCCGAGCATGAAGTTTCCGAGCATACCGAAGATGCTGCCTGGGCCAAGCATTCCGCCAAAGACGTCCCCGACCAGGTTGCCGATCGCGGCGCCCCATGCCGCAGCTGGGCCAAAGAGCAAAGAACACAAGAGTGGGACTAGCACTGCCGGCCTCAGCTCGGTGTAGCCCGGGATGATGACGAAGCCCTTAAACGGAAGAAGCAGGCACACGTATAAGGTGCGACTACGGCGGTCAGGACAATCATCCGGGTGTTTGTCCACATCGCGAAGAGCTCGTTACTTCTGCCCATCCATCTGCCCTTTCAATTCGCTAAAAGCATATCGCTTGAACGCCTCAACAACCTCCGCGTCGAATTCCTCGCCGGAACCGTCCTCTATCAATTTCACGGCCCTCTCAAACGGCATCGGGTCCCGATATGGTCTGTCGGAGGTTACTGCGTCAAAGACATCGGCAACGCAGATGATCCTCGAGCCAAGCGGCACCTCGAGCCATTTCAATCCGTCGGGATAGCCCTTGCCTGAGACCTTCTCATGGTGATGCGCCGCGATATCCGGGATACTTTTCAGGCTCTTGGTAAATGGTATTCGGCGGAGTATCTCAAAGGTGCGGCGGGCATGATCCTGAATATGGCGCCGCTCGTCATCGCTGAGGCGGCCGGGCTTGCCAAGAACACTGTCACGGACGCCAATCTTGCCTATGTCGTGCAGCAGGCCGGCGAAACGAAGCTCCCTCAATTCATCTCCCTTGATGTTCATCTCTTTAGCGATCCCAACAGATATCTCGGTGACCCTCGCGGAATGCCCAGCCGTGTAGGGGTCCTTCGCGTCGATCGCCGCCGCGAGCGATTCAAAGAATTTCTCCAGCATCTTCTCTTGCGCCTCATACAGCATGGCGTTCTCGAGCGAAACCGCCGCGAAAGACCCTAGAAGCCTAATCAACCGCTCGTCCTCCTCGTCAAACGGCCCCTCAAACTTGTTCAGGACCTGCATGACGCCTATGACCTTGTTATGTTTGTCCCAGAGTGGAGCAGTCAACATACTCCTGGTCACGTAGCCCGTCTGGATGTCCACTCTCTTGTCGAAGCAAGGGTCCGAATAGGGGTTTGGTGTGTTGATGATCTTGCCGCTCTTGGCACAAGCGCCTGTAATGCCTTGGTCTATCGGCATCTCTATCTGAATTATCTCGAGCTCTGTGGCGATGATCGAGCGAAGCTTGCCGCGCTCCTGATCAACTAGGTAGATAGTGCTTCGGTCGGCACTCATGAGCTTCTTGCTCTTCTCTAGTATCAACAGGAGGAGCTTATTCAGCCGGACCTCGCCGGAGAGCATGTAACCGATTTCTATCAACTCGGAGAGTCGCTCAACTCTCGCTTTGAGTCGCTCTCGGTCCGCGAAAGCGTCCGAAAGGTATGTCCTGATGTCGTCTGCCGTCTTGAGGTTGGCCAGATCGGACCGGAACGCCTCGGAATGCGCGCTCTCAATCAGGTCAATGAAACCCTCGACTAGAGAATCTTCTTTCAAATCTCTCCTCCTGCTTATGATTCAGGTGAAATAGTGCCATCAATAGCCCCATGTTGTCAACGAGCCTGGGCCGAGCCCCGCTTGGTTGCAACGCCCCGTCATATCTGTGCAGGCACGCCTGGCGCCATCGTCCGACATAGAAGCGCGATCGTTGACCGCCTTCGCCAGAAGCGCGGATCAGGAGTTCCTTAGCACTCGCCTCAGGAGCCTGGCGTCCTCTCTGTCGAAGCCGCGCAAAAGAAGAACCGCGGCCAGATAGGCGACTACGCCGACGCCGATAGCGCCCAAGAGCCCGAGTTTTCCAAGCGAAAACCATAGCACAATGAGCATTATGAGTGAGGCGCCGAGCGGCCGGATTGAGGTCGTGAACATGGCCCTTGAGAACGGCCTCGTGAATGGGATGAGAAGCCCGAGAACGGGGCCGGTAGCGTAGGCAAGTAGCGACGCGACGGCAGCGCCCATCATGCCGAATCGGCCTATTAGAAAAAGGTTCAGAATCACGTTTAGCGCGGCCGAGCTTCCTGTAAACAGCAGGTCCAGGCCTTGGCGTCCTGACGAGACCAAGAGCCTGTTGTTGATAATACCCAGGAAAACAAAGACTTCTGCGAACAGAAGGATGACGAGTATCGGGGCCGCGGAGAGGTATTTGCCGCTTGCGGCCTCAATGGCGTTCTTCGAGAGCACAATACTCGCACAAGCCGCCGGGATGCAGATCATGTTCATGTATTTGAATGAACGGCGGTATGCTTCCTCGAAAGACCCGTTCCGATCTTTGTAGGCGCTGCACAGCGATGGGAAAATGGATGCGATGAACGCCAATGGGATGATGCGCAGGACTTCCGCAAAACGCGTGGCGAAGTTATACGTGCCGACGAGCGCCTCCTTTCCGAGCATTCCTTGCAGCATGATCTGGTCTATTCGGGCGTAGGTCATGATAAACAGATCGCAGATGGCAATCGGCGCCGCCTCTTTCAGTAGAGTCCGACAGGTTCGGCCGTCGATTCTGAGCGATTCCTGCCCTGTTTTTCGGTAGAGGAGGTACAGCAGAATTGCTTCCGGCACGCCGATCAGCGCGCCGGGGACACCTAACAGCAGCCCGGCGATGACGAACCAGGGAAACGGAGCGTCGATGGCGACCAGCGCGATCATGGCTCCCGCTCCGAGAAATCTGGCGACCACCGTCGCGACGCTTCGCCTATGAAGTTCAAGCCTGAAATGCAGCACTGCGCCAAATACAGAGAAAACGGAGAGTAGGACCCCCACCGAGGCTATGCGTATCAGGGTGCAAAGCTGCGGGGAGTATTTGAGCCAATCGCCGGCAAAAAGAAGGAATAGATTCGCCAGCGCGAACGCCACGAACGCTAAGATGCCTTTGACAAGTAGAGCGGAGCCGGTTATCGAACCGATGCGGTCTGGCGTCCTTGAGAGCTCCCTTACGATGATCCTGTCCATACCGAAATTGGCGAACAGGAAGCAGAAGGAGACATAGACGAAGACCTGATTGTAGGTCCCAAATTGGTCCGTGCTGAGGTAGCCGGCCAGGTGAACGACTACTGCGTAAAAGGTTATTACCTTCCCGACAGCCTCGCTGAGAGCAACGGCGCCGAAGTTCCTTGCGGCTTTTTGGGCAGTGTCCATCGCTTTCAGAATAGCAGATTGCTTATGAGGCTCGCAATATAGAGGCTGTCTAATGAGTCAGCGTCGCGCGTTGTAGGGGCGGCTCACGAGCCGCCCTTCTCCAATGTCTG
>CBDVDH010000006.1:0-86606 GCA_965372715.1 uncultured bacterium
CCCTTCTTGTCCGCCGTAGTCTCCGCCGTCGCCAAGCTTTGGCGGACAGGTTGTCGAAGGAGGATTTCCGTTCTATCGCCAAACTGCTCCGATAGAATCAGGAGTTTTCACATTTCTTAGTAGAGGCTGTCCAATAAGATCGGGCCCTGGAGGCTTCTTTGTCGATTTGCAGGAAAATGATACTGGAAATCGGGCCCATTGTCAAGATCAAGGTGACGACCCGAAAAACCAGATTGGGCGGAGCAAAGAGGGCCTTTTGGAGTGCGGCGGCCTGACGCCGCTTTCATTGGCGGTGACCTGGCGCCGCCTTCTCAGGACTGCGTTATGATCGGCACGGCGGACGGTTCGGGTCAAGGCGACCCTTGTTATGAAGTCGGCACCCAAGACCCCATATCCTCAGATAGAGATTCAGAGGGGTGCGTCTCGGGATAGCGCAACACCTAAACCCATCCCTATCTGATTGCTGGGCGCCCGCTTGCATTAGCGCGACATGGACAGTATGCTCATGTCGGTTAATTTGTCTGTTTATTGCTGTGTAAGAGCTGTTTAGTCAGGTAGCCAAGATGGCGCCCGGGGTTAGAGCACGTGAAAGTAACCCTTATTTCACCTTATCTTGACATTATTGCACAGGGGCTGCGCTGTCTCTCCTCGTTCATTAAGAGCAAGGGTTACGAGTGCGAGATGATCTTCTTGCCCGATTACAAGGCCCTCTTGAGCTACGATCCTCAGTTTGGCCGCCCCTACGAGCAGAGCCTGATGGATGACGTGGTTCAGACGTGCTCGGACTCGGATGTCGTCGGTATCTGTGTGATGAGCAATTTCTTCGACCGGGTGGTTCAGCTGAGCGAGAACCTGAGAAAGAATCTCGATGCCCCTGTGATTTGGGGCGGCATACATCCCACGGTATCACCGGAGGAATCGCTCAACTATTGTGACATAGCGTGCGTCGGTGAGGGCGAGTATGCGATGCTCAACTTGCTGCGTGCGATGGAGCAGAAGAGGGATTACCGCGACACCAAGAACCTCTGGTTCAAAACCAATGGCGCTGTGCAGAAGAACCAGCTCGAGCCGCTCATCCTCGACCTCGACTCCCTTCCCTTTCAGGACTACGACTATGAGAGTCATTACACCGCGGCAAAGGATGGCAAGCGACTCCTGAGAATGACTTACGAGATACAAAAGGACCAGATTGTCAACGGGCTGCGCATCTGCGGTGGACTGTGCGTCTATCAGACGATAACGACGCGAGGCTGCCCTCACGCGTGTGCGTATTGCTGCCATTCCGCGCTGCGAAAGCTCTCCCCAGGCCAGAAGATACTTCGCCGGCGCAGCACGGAGAACGTGATTCAGGAACTCCAGCAGGTGAAGGAGCGGATGCCGTACGTTAAGCTGTTCCTCTTTGCCGACGAATCAATGCCCGCGATGCCAGAGCAGCGGCTGAAGGAGTTCTGCGAGGCGTATAAGAGAACAATAGGCCTGCCGTTTTTTGTTCAAGTCTCGCCCCCGTTCATGACGGAAGCGAAGATGGACTATCTCGTCGATGCGGGGATGCGCTGCGCGCAGATGGGCATTCAGACTGGCAGCGAGGAGGTCAACAGGGTCTATTACAATCGCAACATATCAAACGATGAAGTTCGCAGAGGCGCCAAGCTGTTGAACAAGCACAAGGACAGCACCTGTCCACCTATCTACGACATCATACTGGATAATCCATACGAGACGCGAGAGGACGTGCTCAAGACAGTCCGTCTGCTGATGGAATTGCCCAGACCATTTGCTGTCCAGTTCTTCTCGCTGACGTTCTATCCCGGGACCGAGATTTACGAAAGAGCCAAGGCGGACGGTATCATCAAGGACGAGCGTAGCACAGTCTATCGCAAGCACTATCACGCCTTCGAGAAGTCTTTCCTGAACTTCCTGGTTATGGGCGCCCACTATGGCTTTCCCAAGCCGCTCATGAAGCTCCTATCCAGCGAATTCGTCGCTAAAATACTCGACCAAAAATGCCTCCGCTGGTTCTGGCGCCTGGTCCACAAGTCTCTCAAAAGCCTGAAGCGGCTCCTAAAAGGGCACTAGATTTCGGATTTGGGATTGTGGATTGCGGATTGAAAACATGACAGCCAATGCGCATTGTTTTGGGTATGGATGCTGAAGAATTCAGGCGCAGGACGAAGGCATTTGCGCTGCGCGCGATTCGGCTCGTTGAGGCGTTGCCGAAGTCGCGGACGGCGGATGTGCTCGGAAGACAGCTGATGCGGTGTGGGATATCGGTCGGGGCCAATTACCGGGCCGCTTGCCGAGCCAAGTCCCCACAAATGATCCACAATCGGCAATTGGTGATAGCGCTTGACATTGAGCCCAAACCTGTATATTCTGGTGATGGGCGCATCGTTCAGTACAGCGAGCGCGTGTTATTCGGGTAGAAAGCGGAGGAGGCGGGTAATATGCGGGGCAACGTAATCAATGCTATGCTTCCCAAGGAACTGCACACTTGGATGACGACAATCTGTGGAGGTCAAACCTCGGAGGTAGGGAATGGATGTACTCATGGCCTGTGTGCCCGTAATAATCTCAGCAACGAAGTTTCTACTCACAGAGCTCCCGAAATGGCTCGATAGACTTCGACAACGAAGCGGTGCTTCGGCAGAAAAACCACAGATTCCTCGTCAGAGCGGAAAGCTTGCACTGAATGTTGCGCGCTTTGCTCAGCTCGAAGCAAACCCTCAAGCCCTCGCCGATCTGATTAACGCTCAAGAGGCGGAAGCAAATGCGTACGTAATCGAAGGGCTCGTGCAACAGATCAAGATTCATCATAAGAACTTGACAGATAATGAGTCGGTTGAAGCAGAGTACGGAGCCCTTACGCCCCAGCATGTCAAGAGAGCTATTGAGCGTGAGACTACGGCGATTATGGAGAAGTCGGCCCGACTCAAGGTACTTCTTGAGCAGGTCTATCAAGGGAGGATTGGAGATGCCTAAGTCACCATTCCGCCCATTTGATCGTGCGATTGGCCAATCCATACTGCGCGTAGACTACTGTGACATCACAACTCTCAATGTCGATGTTGTGGTTAGCTCTGACGATATCGATCTCTCAATGGGAGGGGGCGTCTCGCAAGCTCTTCTGAGAGCAGGTGGCAAACCTGTCTGGCGTGAGGCTCAGTCACAGGCTCCGATCCCGTTGGGCGACGTTGCTGTGACAACAGCGGGCCGGCTGACTGCGAAACAGATATTCCATGCGGCTGTCCTGGATTACGCGAGAAGAGAGCTGACCACCATCGATCTGGTCAGGAGGGTCACCAAGCGGTGCCTATGCCTTTGCGACGAAATGGGATTTCAATCAATAGCATTCCCTGCGTTGGCGACGGGCGCCGCCCGGCTTTCGCCCGAGCGATCAGCAATAGCCATGCTAATTGAAACGGCCTCCCATCTTAGCTCGAAGACAAGCTTGAGAACTGTCATTATGGCTCTCTACCCAAGGCCAGGGTTGCAACGTGATATCCTGCCTCGTTTCTACTCCCAGGTCCAGGATCTGCTTGAACGGACTGAGCAGATCAAGATTGTCACTTCTTCGCTGGGAAAGCTTGAGCATGTGTACCGCGAGCTGAAGTCTAGTGAATCGGTAGAAGAAATCGTCCAGACGCGAGAAAGCTTGCTTCGGCACCGAGATATGTGGGAGCAAGACATGCTGGAAAGAGAACCAGGGGATTCCAGGCGCGAGCGCTCGTGGAGAGAATACCGAGACGATATAGACCCAGAACTCGAAAGAATGTCCGCGCTGCGAAGACGTCCGCAGGAATTGGAGAGATTCAGATCGGAGAGAAGTCGGCCGGAGGATTGGAGGAGGTTGGAGTCTGAGTACACGGAATACCGTTCGGCTGCGGTGCGCGGCATGATTGCCATCCGAAAGCGGAACATCACTGACATCGAAATGGAACTGACGAAACGAGGCTTTTCAACCGATCTGAAACGTATGCTGGAGTACGAGAAGGAGCAGTTGCAGAGATTAGAAGCCGAACTCGGGGAGTTGTGTGATTGAAGCCTGCGGTTGCGGGAGCTAAGAGTCGTCAAGCGATTCACAGCAAAGGCAGGCAGGCGACGGCTTGCAGCCTGCGCTCCCATGTCGCTTCGGGTCACAGCCGCGCGGCTCATGCCAGCGCGATATACGCCCTCAAGGCCATCCAACCGACGCTATGACCATTGTTTGAGCTGGGTCTGCAAGTGCTTTTGGGACGCGCAGCTGTTGAGACGGAGGGCGGTGGATCGCGCCCGAGGCCCCGAAAAGTCAGATCAGCGTTCGGCCATCGGAACTTGCCCGTGTCGTCTCTCGAAGGTATTGTGATCAGGAAAGATGTGGAGGTCAATTGTTGAGGATTACAGATGTCGTCTGGAAGGAGCGCATGGTCGAGGTCTTGTCGAATTTGTGGCATGTTTACTGCGAAGGAAATAAGGAATCACGGTGTTGGGAATGAATACCTCACGCAACATACCACAGCCGATCCCATACCAAGGCAGCAAACGACAGCTTGCACCTAGCATTCTGCCTCACTTTCCCAAAGACGCTTCACGTATCGTTGAACCATTCGCCGGTTCCTCTGCGATTTCGATCGCTGCCGCTCTAGGCGGGTTGGCATCGGAATTCTGGATCAATGATGGCCATGCGGCATTGATGGATCTCTGGCGCGCGATTATCGAGAGGCCCGACGTGATTTCTGACGCTTATTCCAGATTGTGGGATGCTCAATTAGGAAACGAACGCAAATTCTTCGACCAAGTGAGAGCTCGTTTCAACGAGTCTCACCGACCAGCAGACTTCCTTTACTTGCTTGCGCGATGTGTGAAGGCAGCGATTCGCTACAACTCAAATGGTGAGTTTAACAACACTCCCGACAACCGCCGGAAGGGCGCACGGCCAGATTCGATGCGTCGCCGCATTCACCACGCTTCATACCTTCTCCAAGGACGCACCAAGATTACCAGTTGGGATTACAGGAAGGTACTCGACGAGTGCACAGTTGACGATTTGGTTTACATGGACCCACCATACCAAGGTGTGTGCGGGAATCGCGATCAAAGATATCTGCCGAGATTCGAGCATGGCGAGTTTTGCTTAGAACTCGAGAAGCTCAATGAAAGAAACATTCGATACGCTATCTCGTACGACGGACGCACAGGAAACAAGACATTTGGGCGACCAATGCCTGATTCTCTCGACCTGACACGCATAGAATTGCGGGCAGGGCGTTCCACCCAGGCGACCTTGCTCGGCCGATCAGACGTGACATATGAGTCGCTATACCTCTCGCCGAATCTCTCACCCTCAGAAGTTCTGGATCGTGAACTGCAAATGTCTCTTTGGTAGAGAGGATTGCATGGCAAAAAAGAAGAGAATAACCAAAGCAAGAGGATTACCGGAAGACTTTCTTCAAAAACTGCGATCTATAACCGCCAAAAGGGCCAAGACGGTCATCGACCACATCTTAAAACATGGTTTCGTAACAACCGAAGAGCTGAGTGAGTTATACGGTTACGAGCACGCTCCTCGGGCTGCGCGCGATGTGCGAGAACTGGGTATTCCGTTGGAAACATACCGGGTTGAAGGAAAATCCGGGAGGAGAATCGCCGCGTATCGTTTTGGCGATCCCTCGAAAACACGTGGTGGCAGTATTGGCGGGAGGAGAGCTTGGCCGAAGGAATTGAAGTCTCAATTGGTTCTGGCACACGGTGGAAGATGCGCGGTTTGCTTGACCCGTTACGAGGCGCGGTACCTCCAGATCGACCATCGCGTGCCTTATGAAGTTGGAGGCGATCCAGAGCGCGACCTGAATGTTGTAGACTACATGCTCTTGTGTGGTTCGTGCAATCGTGCGAAATCTTGGTCATGTGAACACTGTCAGAACTGGAAGGCCGACCATTCAATAGAGGTTTGCGGAACATGCTATTGGGCAAACCCCAAAAACCACAAGCATGTTGCGTTGCGAGTGGTACGACGACTCGATGTCACATGGACTGAAGATGAGGTTCAAGAGTACGATCGACTTGTTGTGCTTTCGCATTATGCCGAACAGGAATTACCCGATTTCGTCAAACAGTGCCTGCGACGGGTTGACGAGCCAGATCAAACGTGAAGCTGCCTGTTTTTCGCAATGAATTGTTGCCCGAAAAGGGTACGGAACAATGAGCATGGATTCCAAATACGAGATCATCATTTTCTGGAGCGAGGAGGACGGCGCGTTTGTCGCTGAGGTCCCGGAGCTTGCGGGCTGCATGGCCGACGGCAAAACGCGCCAGGAAGCCCTCCTGAACGCCGAGCAGATCATCAAGGAGTGGATTGAGACTGCCGAAGAACTCGGCAGATTGATTCCCCGGCCTAAGGGTCGCCTTGCCTACGCATGAGCGAAACGTCGATAAGGGGCAAAGAGCAAGGCGAGCACGATCCTCAGCAGCGTCCTGAAGCGGCAGGGCTTGAGTTAGGGCAGGCGGTGCCAGGTCACCGCCAATGAAATCCGCCGCGCGGCGGACGCAGTCCAAAACGACCCGTCTCTGATGAGTCTGTCCCCGAATCAGTGGCTTATGACATTCCCCCGAAAAATCAGACTGGGCTAAATGCTGGAGCTTTCGCGGACATTGCTAGCTATTATGGGTCCTTTTGACCACCTTGGGGTTGTGAACCAGATAGCACGCCCCTGTGCTTAGACAGCCTTTGCAGAAGGGCTGGTATGTCTTGAGCGACCTGATCTCCTCCGGGGAAAGGTCGAAGAGGTTACCCAGACCGTATTTCCCAACGTCAGTGCCTACAATGCAGCAGGGCAGGAGGTTGCATTCCTCATCCAGGGTCGACATGCTGTGCTGGGGGCATTTGTAGTCGTGAGGCATTTGGGCTATGAGGTCCTTTACGTAAGACAGGACCAATTCCCGTGAAGCCCTTTCCAGCTGTTCACGAGGCATCTTTGATGACAAGTAGTTCATGCACAGGTCGAAATCAGCGAGATACGCGTAATATGCAAGCAGATTGATGCGGCGCTGTGGCGTTTCGCCTTAGATGCTGCTTGCGTTTTGACATCAGCTGATCGGCGGCATATTAAAGGCAGATCTGGGCACTTGAGGTTAAACTTGTTACGGTAGCGTTCCGATGCCAATCAAAGGGTTCATGGTAGCCGCTTCAGATTCAGAATCAGTGTGAGTGATGGGGAACGGGATATGTCCGACCTCGATTGCGGGAAACCGGTTAGGCAATTGGCCGATTCGGCAGATGTTCTCTCGGGCAAGTCCATTTTTGCGTCGATTCTGAGTGAATGCTGGGACGATCTGGCCAACGATCTGTTCCCGAAGGACAGGAGGATGAGCGTGCTTGCCGAGCGGGACGTTGACGGGATGAGCTGCGAGAACGTCCGTTTCCTCGTCAACGAGACGGTTCGCAGGTTTGCGCATCATGGCGTCTATCTCGAGGTCGGCTTGGCGGGTTGGGTCGGCTCAGCTTCCCCAGGTTACGAACTTGGAACCTGAAGCTCACCACCTTTGCCCTCTGCGCAATCGAGGCGTATATTAAGCTGCCTGGTTTGATGCTTCGATAGGTTAGAAAAGCGATTGTGCGCGAGGTTTTGCGCCGAGCGAACTTGCGATGGGGCACGTGTTTTTTGAGCACAAACGAAAACTCATCACGCGGTAGTGTTCCGCTGAATGTCCTGAGGCCGAGAAAGGTCGTTCGGATCGATCCGAGCCTTGAGCCGGCCGTTGAGCGCGTCTCGGGCATGGCCATGGATAGCCTGGGCAACATATTCCTCAGCGACGAATACAACCACCGGATTGTGAAGCTATCCGCATCTGGCGACGTGTTGTGGGCAGTCGGAGCTAAGGGGCAGGGCGAGGGCTCGTTCTTCTATCCTCGCGGCCTTACGGTTCTCGAAGAGCTTGCGCAGGTGCTGGTTTGTGATAGCTGGAATCACCGCATTACGGCCCTTGACCTAGACGGCAACCTCAAGTTCTCGTTCGGTCACGTTGGCTCTGGCGCCGGGCAGTTCTACGAGCCTCAAGCCATCTGCGCAACGACCGCGGATGAGCTGATAGTAGTAGTTGACAGGGGCAACCACCGGCTCCAGCGTTTCTCGCCGGACGGCAAGTTTAAGGGCATGATCGGCCGACGAGGCTCCGTGGTGGAGCAGGAGATAGCTTTGCTTCACGACACGCCCGCCGAGCTGTTCAGCCGGCCATGTTTTCTGTTTCCGTCGGGCGTCGCGCCTCTTTCGTCCGACAGCGTTTCAGTGCTGGATGCGGGTAATCGCAGGGTTTTGATTTTCACGGACCAGCTGGAACTCGTATCCGAATATGAGCTTTCCGACCCGGCAGAGGACGGCAGGTTCGCGCCCACAGCGATCGCCGCCAATGACGAGGGTTTCTTTTTCCTACTTGATACTGAACACCGAACGATTCAGCAAGTTGCGCCTCCTGGGCTTCCGATTGTGACGTTCGAGATTGAGGCCTCCCAAGAGCACGGCGAGCTCCAGCCGCAGTTGTTGGCGACTGCCGGGGGCCTCGTCGTCGTAAACGCGCCGCCTTGCGAGCTCTCGTTCTTCCAGCTTGAGCAGTCGTCGCTGAAGGACGCGATTCTAAATGCGACCGACACCCCAGACAAGAAAGATGCGGCCGTGGAGTCGCTGATCGAGATCGGCGTCAAGCGAGGAGACGCTGACCTTGTCAATCAGGGGGTCTCGGGCGCGGTATCGCGTGAGGCGGCATCTTTTGCGAGCCTTCGAGTGGCGGCATGGGGCCTGATGAAGCTCGAGCAGCCCCTGAATCTCTATTTGCTGCTGTCGCGGGCGGTGCAGGCAGCGAACGGCGAGCGGGAACGGAATGAGAATGAGCAGATTGCGCTTCTTCGCGAGCTGGAGCCAAAGATGGCTCTTTCAGCCAACGAGACGGTTGCATGTGAGGCGGCTTTAATAGCTGACGACGCTTCGCCCCATTCCGTGAGTGAGGGGGACGCCCTTCGTGATTATCAGGCGACGTTGCTTAAGCTGAAGCTCCTGATGGCCAAGGAGACGCGCCAGACAAACAGACTCATCGAGCTGGTGCGCGATGCGGCAGTGCTATATAGGCGTCGTGAGCTTTGGGAGGGGTTTGAGTTCTGCCTCGGCGTGCTGCTTCAGGCGGCGCTCAAGGAGGCCGAATCGCTCAAGGATTCGCTTCTTGGCATTAGAAATCGGCTCGGCGAGATGGTGGGCCTCTGTAAGAGTGTAATGGCGGACAGTCCTGAGCAGCAGGCGGTGAATCGCTTCGTCTATCTCGGTCGATACCGCGCCGTGCTTGAGGCCAATCGCGGACTGTACTTGGGCGCCTTGACGAGAGCGACGGACAGTATCGGCGTCGTGCTGGGTGAACAGCTCACCTCGTCTGCGGCGTCGGCGAGGTTCTTGGAGAGAACAGACAGGGCGGAGCAGGAGTTTGTGCGGCGTTTGCTTGATTCGGTGGCGGCGGTTTTCGCCATTGGCGGCGCGGACCGTGAAGTACTGGACACGACTGGGCGTCTTATCTGGACGTTGCTGAGGTCATACCCGAGCCTGAGAAAGCTAGCGGCGCGCAAGGACGCCTTCGAGTCGCTGGGCTACGATCCGACGAACGTATCTGTTGACACCGGGGAGTTGGAGCGATTCGTCTATGCGTATCTTTTTAGCAGGGCTGTTGACGGGGATGGCCTTATTGGCGCCCCGGTTTTTGACGAGGCGGCGTCGGTCGCCTGGGACGATGTGAATCTGTCGAACATTATGGAGTCAATCCGCAATCCGCAATCCCCAATCCGCAATCCGCAGGACGGTCACGCGAATGACCCGCTGGACGTTATCAAGCAGGTCAGGGACAGCATCGTGACGCATGGCCAGAGTTGGGCGCGTGTCATTTTGGAATCTTACATGAGGCTTGCTGGTCTGCGCGCCTCACCCAGGGCGATCGCCAACAAAGCTCTCATGGATTTCCTGGTGAATCGGCAGCGCGACTGCTATGGGACAATCTTCGACGCCCACCGGATGTCGCTTGAGGGGAGCTCTCAGCTGTTGAAGCTGCTTGTTGCCGGGGTGGTTGCGTCCGGTGATGAGAAGTTGATTTCACAGGTTGGCAAGGAGCTTTCGACAACGCGGCTTGTCGAGTTTCTTGAGAGGCTGGCCTCGAACGTCTGCCCTCCGCTGACGGACAAGTCTGGTAAGCCCGTTTGCGACAACGAATCGCTCACGAATCTCCGGCAGCGCAACGAGGTCTTAGACGTTGTTTTGAACGCTTTAAATCGCGTCAGAATGCTCTTTGCCAATAGTCGATTTCACTTGTCGCTGGCTGGCGCCAAGTTTGGTATTCAGCTCGGGGACGACGACGGCGTGGAATGGGCTAATAAAGGGACGGCGGACCTTATGCTCGCGTCCTCCGAGAACTATGTCCGCTGCCAGCATGGGCTGCGCGAATGGCTGTGGTCGCATTGGGGCAAGGAGTCGCTCGGCTCGCGTGAGGGCGTGCTTGACCCAAACCTGCCGGGTGAAGTGGTCGTCTCAAAAGTATTGTCCGCCGACAGGGCAATGCGCACGGGGCACTTTCTCAAAGCGCTTCATTGGATGGCGGACGAGCTCGAGGAGCATCGAAAGAGATTGATGGCGCGCACCGGTAACGACGTCTTCTCAGACGAGAAGGACTCCGGGCGCCTCGGACTCAGGATCAAGCTCCCCAGAAAACTGCTTAGGGCAACGTTTCACCTATATTGCGACCCATTGGCGCGCAACGTTATAGGTGATTTCTGGCGGAATGCCTATGGCGGTCGCGCCGGGCTGAAGAGCGACGCCAGCTGGCTGGGACTTGCCGCGGCCGCGGAAAGCATCGGCTCTCGCACCTCATTAACATCAGTGCGGACCCAGGCTGATGATCGCTCCGACCGCTTGGAGTTCCTGGACGCGATGGCCGCCTGGATGCAGAAGACCTGTGCCTACTGCGTCGATCTCGCCAAGCGACGCGCCAATCAGCGTGACGAGAGCGGCGAGGCGTTCAAACCCGTGCCGTTTGTCGATGGCGCCAAAGACTTGGTCGCGGACCTGCACTTTTCAAGTTGCTACGAGGCGGTGCTTACGACCGTTTCTCTTGCGGTCTCGTCTGGACTTGATGCGGCGAGCGTCTCGGGATGGGACCCTGAGGCGGCTCGCGCCAGTCTCGAAGGCTTGGTCGCTGACATATCTTCGATTGACGTGCCCGACAACCTCTGCGACTGGGCGGGTGGAAACGTTGCGCGAATCCTGAGCATCTATCGAACGTTCTTCGATCAGTTGAGAGCAGTCAACGATGTGATGTTGGCGTCTGCCGAGGAAAAGGGCCCTGGCCTCGACGAGACCCCGGCGCTTACGGTGTCGGAGCCTGGTGAGAGCGAGGCCCCGCTGACGTACCTGCCTCGTCTCATCCTCGACAACTCTCGTTTCGCGCTCGGGATAGCAGGAGTGGCGAGGACCGCGAGAGACATCAGCCGGCGACGGTCCAGCGTCGATAGCACTGGCGAGGAGTTCGTCCGTTGGATCGACGCGACAAGCGCCGTGATCGACGTGTCGCTTTCGGCTATCGAGCGCTCACGGCAGACTTGCTGGTCGCAGCTGCGCGGCGCGATGGCGCGAGCTGCGGAGGCAGTTGCGTCCCGGCAGTGGGCGCCTCGCGTCGCGGAGCTGGGCTGGAAGAACGTCACGGAACTTCTGAGCGAGATGGCCGATGCGGCGGCGGGTGTTCGCTCGCGGCTGGAAGAGCTTCGGGGCGAGCTCGTCTTGGGGGTATGGTCGCCTCAAGCAGGCCTTGAGGATAGAGATCAGTTCTTCCAGCGAGTCGAGCAGTCGCTGCACATGGACCCGACGCGGGACGACATCAGGCGAAAACTCGGTGAAATCATTCTGCTGGACGAGTCGGATGCCCAGAACGTCAAGCGTGCGGTGCGGCTTCGCGCGAGATATAACGTGCGGCTTGTCGATAGAATAAGGCCGGGCCTTGTCCGGCCCTACGGCATCATTTCCGACGCGTCTGGGCGGCTCTTGATCGCTGATTTCGGCAACGGGCGAATCGGTCGCTTCGATCGCGCCACAGGATTCTTCGAGATACTTGCGGTTCCGCAAGTCCCGGGGCGTTCGGGTCCCTTCGTGGGCCCATATTGCCTCGCTCGCTGGAACGACAGCGTGTGGTGCAGCTTCGCTCAGGGAGACCTGCTGATTCGATACGACGAGCGGTTTGACGAGGTCGGAAGGCTTGGGCCTGCTATCGGCAAACTCAAGCTGGGGTCGCCTTTTGGGCTGGCAGTGGACGAGGCAAGGAACGTGCTTCATGTAGCCGATCATGATGGCAATTGCATCTGGACAGTCAGCGAGGCCGACAAGAGTGGTGAGTTCACGGCGGTGAAATCGGTTACTGTCGATGGCCCACTTGGGATCGCCGTTGACACCAAAGGCAGAGTGGCTGTCAGCCAACATGCCGAGAACAAGGTGAGCCTCTTCGACACGGGCTGGGAGCTGATTGGCGTCCTTGAGGGCTTCAGCTGCCCTCACCTTGTTGCGTTCGCAGCAGACTCATCGCTATTCGTTGCGGACACCCGAAATGACTGTGTGAAGCGCTTCTCCGCCGATGGAGAGCTTGTTTATTCGATTCCAGCGAAGGCCCCGGCGGGAGTGTGGCTGAATGGTGACTATCTGTTGGTGACGGGGGCGGACACTAATGAGGTTTGGATTTGGAGATTCCTGTCCACAACATGGGGAACACCGGGATGCAGCGCGATTTGAGTCGGCTAAACAGCTATCTTGACCTCCTTCTTCCCGACGTTTATGACCGAATGAAAACCGTCAATCATCGGATGACACCTGACCATATAGAATCGGCCTTGCAGGCGTATGGGTGGTTCGAGAGCTTCGGGTTTCAGTATCGTGACGTGCTGGACGTTGGGTGTGCGGACGGGTGGTTTGTGGAGCGGTTCAATCTCGATGGTAAGGATGCTGTCGGGGTAACAATAAGCGAGATTGAGGTCGGACTTTGTATGGAAAGAGGTGTTGAGGTGGTTCACGCCGATATGTCGTTCTTGCCTCTTGATGGGCACTCGTTCGACCTTCTATGGTGCCGTGATGCGATTGAGCACAGCGTCATGCCTCTGATCACTCTATTCGAGTTCAACCGGGTGTTGCGACCAGAGAAGTACGCGTTCATCGTTGTGCCGACACCTGACTATTGGGTTGCCGCCAGCAATCATTATTCTGTGCTGACTGACGATGGATGGCGGTGGTTGTTTGAGCTGGCGAAGTTCAAGATACTGGGATTCCAACAGACGGATTCGATCGGGGGCGAGATGCGATACGTTCTCCAAAAAACCGCCGAGGTCCTAAAGGGATAAGAGGGTGCTGCCCTTTCATCTTAATTGGTTCACGCGCTATTCCTTCGTCGTGGACGTCATACGCAACAGGGGATTGGACGGTGGCCGAATCCTTGAGGTCGGCTCCGGGTCATTTGGTCTGGCGTTGTTCATCGGCAAACGCGTCATTGGCCTGGACACCTCGTTTGACCGGGAGACGCACGAGTTGCTCGCACCCATACGGGGCCGAGCGGGGCTCCTCCCATTCGAGGACAGGTCGTTCGATCTGGTCGTCTCCCTCGATCTCGTCGAGCATGTTCCCCCAGCCGACCGACCGCGACTGATTGCCGAGATGTATCGGGTCTGTGGGTCCCACCTCGTCATCGGCTGCCCCATCGGGCAAACAGCCGTGGAGTGTGACCGGAGATTCGCGAACTGGCTGGGCAGAAACGGGAAGGACCTCCCGTTGTGGCTCGCCGAGCACCTCGAAACCGACATGCCGCAGGAGCAAGAGATCGTTTCCATCATTGAAAGCCTCCTGGGCGCCGCCGTCGAGGTCTTTCCGAACGAGAACGCAGCGGCGCACACAATGGCCATCATTGCAGACCACACGCCAGAGGTTCTCGACAGCCTGAGACCGAGCCTGAATGCTCATCTGGAGGAGTGGTTGGAGGTCTGTCGCCGAGTCAACTTCGGCGACTGCTATCGCAAGTTCTTCGTCGTCGAGAGGAGTGAATGAGGAGCGACTATTGAACGCCTCGGTCATCATCCCGACGTATAATCGTTCTCAGGCGCTTCTACGGTGCCTCAACGCGCTTATCGAGCAGAGGGGCGACGTCGGCTCGTTTGAGATCGTTGTCGTTGATGACGGCTCGACCGATGATACGGCGCGGATGGTAACCGGGCTTGCCGCGAAAAGCCCGGTTGAAATCCGACTCGTTGAGCTTGGCTCTCACGCGGGACCAGCGGCGGCTCGCAATCGTGGAATCACCGCAGCAACTTCCGAAATAGTGGTTTTCATCGGGGACGACATAATCGTCCAGCCGGGCTTTCTGAAGTGGCACTGTGCGATGCGCCGCAGATTCCGGAGTGCGCGCAATGCAATCCTTGGCTACACAACCTGGCACCCGGAGCTGGAGATTACGCCGTTTATGCGCTGGCTGGAGAGCTCGGGATTGCAGTTCGACTATCCGTGGATCGAGCGATATGGGCCGACTTGGCGGCATTTCTACACGAGCAATATCTCGCTAGAGAGAGGATTTCTGCTCCAGAATGGGCTTTTTGACGAGACATTCAAGGCGGCCGCGTTCGAGGACATAGACCTGGGCTTCAGACTGGCCAAACACGGGCTTCGCATTCTTTACTGTCCGCAGGCAGCTGCCTACCATCTACACACTAGCTACGGACCAGACCGCACATGGGCACGGAGAATGACCGTGAGGGGCTTTTATGAGATGCTCTTCGAGCGCAAATACGCGGAGCTAAGCGAGGCCCTAGACCGTAAGCTGGGTCTGTGGCGCCAGATTCTCCTCGCCTCCCTGATCGACGAGAAAGCGGCGGACCGGGTCTCGCTGGCGACTGCCGATCCCTCTCGTATCGGAGAGGATGAGGGGGATAACTGGATGGAGGCGTTTGGCAGCTCGGCGTTTGAGGTCGTGGCAACGTTTCATAGTCGGCGTGGCGCAGTCTCACTGCTGAGCCGTGAGTATCCGGGCCTCAGGTGCGCGGCCCGGCATTACGCCAGCGCTACGGAGGCAGAGAAGGATGATGACCTCAATCGTGCTTTCGCGGAGGCCATCGCCGCAAGACGCGCCGAGCCTGGTCTTGTGAGCCTTGCTTTTCTGACCGCAGACCTCTTCGCGAGACATGGCAAAGTTGATGCCGCGGCCCGACAGTACAGGGATGTGCTCCGTGCGCGACCCAATCACGTTTACGCCAATCTCCAGCTTGCCGAGCTGCTCAGATGCACGGGCAAGGATGCGGACCGGGCCAGACGGACATACAAGGCGGTCCTCGACCGCGGGATGGTGGAAAACGACTCTCGATCACTGGCTCATATCGGGCTTGGTATGTTGGGTATGACGAGAAACGCGCCTAAGGCCGCGCTGCGCTCATTCCGGAGAGCGTGTGCCGTTGCTCCTCCGGACGCGAACCTGAGAGCTTTCGGCCTGATCCACTCGGCAGAGGCGTGTGAGGCGTTGGGCAGACGAGAGGAAGCTCATCGGTTACTAGTTCAAGTGGATGATCTTGGATTCATCTCGCCAACGACCCGTGCTCACGCGTCGTTCTCCAAGTCGGAGCTTCTGCGACTTGAGGGCCAGCTTCCGCGGGCGCTCCGATTGCTTGATGAGGCGAGGATGAAGTGCGCGGGGGATGATAGTCTCTTGGTCGAGATAGAGTTCAAGATGGGGCAGGTCGAGCTGGAGCGCAAGAGGCGTAAACGAGCGCTTGATCATTTCAAGACGGTCGCATCGATGCAGGCGCCTCCGCAGCTGGTTAATCAGGCGGCGTCTCTTGCGGCTGATATGCTTGTTGACGAGCGCCGATTCGATGAGGCGCTCTCCTACCTGCGGGAGGTCGTGTCGGGCCCCGTGTCGGGGGACCTACTGGGTTCAGCAAGGGCGAGGATTGGCTCGATACTCTTTGAAAAGCAGGATTTCGAGGGCGCGCTGGGTGAGTTCCGGTCGGCCACTGAGGCGGGTTCGAAAGATAAGCAGCTCTTGGGGTGGGCGTTTTTCAGCATGGGGTTCTGTTGCAAGGAGCTGAGAAGACACGAAGAGGCAAGACGGCATTTCGCCAAGTCGCAGCGGTTGCTTTCTGACCCTGAGATGCTTGTTTCGTCGGTTTGGGAGCAGGCCCATCTGGCGTATGGCCGCAGGCAACCAGGGGGGGCGATACGCCGCTTTGAATCGGGTATTGAGTCCCTCATAAGAGGCGGGAGATGCTCTCAGGAGGTTGGCTTCAGATCGGTCATGGCGCTGCATGACGCGCGAGCCTTCGACGCGGCGTCGAGACTGCTAAAGAGTCTGTCGAAAGTGATCGATTTAGACAGAAGGTTCTGGCGATTGGCGCTGGCCTATAAGAGAAGAGGCTTTCTGAGTAGTGTGGAGGACGTGATGTCGTCACTTGAGTTCCTGCCGCCTTCCGAGCAAGCGGAATGGCATCTTTCCGCGGCTTCTCTACTACTCGAGATGGGTTACGATCAAGACGCTGAGGATGAGGTCCGCTCGGCTCTGCGGCAGCGTTCGGGCTGGCCGCAAGCCAACTACGTCTTGGGCTCGATCTTGGAGAAGCGGTGTAGCTTTGATGAGGCGAGCGCGCGGTTTGAGGCGGTGCTCGACCACGAGGTGAGCGTTGGCAAGGACCTTTGGAGCAGGATCATTGGCGGCGCACACTACCATTTGGCGTGTATTTTTGAGCGAAGTGGCGAAAAAGAGAAAGCTCTTGAGCACATCGAATCGTGTCTGGAGATCATGCCAAAGCACCGAAAAGCGATGGAATTGAGGCTGTCACTTCTCTCTGTGGCGGCCCCTGTTTCTGGATAGGATACCCTGGAGGATGGATGTGTGGTGACGCTTCAGATGGACTTCGATGGAGGCAGCGCAAGTCGCCTACGCGGGGCGGAAGCCTTGCGCGGTGATTTGACGCACCTTGCGAGCTCGGTAACCAAGGTTGCGGTTATCGTCCTTTCCCACAACGGCGCCAATGTGATCGAATCCTGCCTCAAATCCCTCTTCGCCACCGACTATAAGAACACGGAGATTATCGTCGTTGATAATGGCTCCACAGACTCGACTGCCGAAATCGTTCGCGATAAGTTCCCTGCGGCCAGGTTGATAAGCACCGGCAAGAATCTCGGCTTTGCGGGTGGTAACAACATTGGCATCTCGGCGACCGACGGGGACGTGATAGTGCTGTTGAATGACGACACGACGGTCATGCCGGACACGATCAGTCAGATAGCCAAGTTCGCCGCTTCGGACCCGGACGTAGGGATCATTGGTTGCAAGATACTATATCCAGATGGCAAGACGATACAACACGCTGGCGGTGCGATTCTGCCCAATGGGCTCACCAGGCACTATGGCTGCGGCGAGTGTGACAACGGACAATATGACCGCGTTTTCGACGTTGGATATGTTACCGGGGCTGCTATCGCCATCAAACGCGAGGTCTTGGACAAGCTTGGGCTGCTCGACGCGGGCTATTTCCCGATCTATTACGAGGAGGTCGAGTATTGTGAGCGGGCGAGACGTCTTGGCTATCGCGTCGCCTATCTCCCAAGCGCTGTACTACTTCATCATGAGTCTCAGGTAACGGTTAAGGCGAGTTTCGGCTTCTTTCTGCGCTATCACCTGGGTCGGCTGCGCTACGTATTGAAGAACTTTGGGGCCAGGAGGCTGCTTGGGTTTGCGAAAGAGGAGGTCCGGTGGCTCAGGAAAAGCGGTTTCAAGGAGCAGGGCAAGCCGCTCACGCTTGCCTATCTCAAGACGCTGCTCAAGCTTCCGGTAATACTGTGGGCCAGGCGCCGAGACTGGGTGAAAGAGCGGGTCAATCCCAGAATTGTAAAGAGCGCGATTGATTTTTCGCAGTCTGCGTTTTACAACTGTCTTGAGGGCTTCTCGCCGATTCAACAGTGGTGTGGCGCAGGGGTTCGCGCCGTTCCTGACGAGGCGCGGTTCAGGCTCCTGACGAAAGGCGACAGCCAGAAGCTGAGTTTGACGGTTGGGGCATTCAACGGGCACATCACGAAGCTAAAGGTTCTGGTTGACAGCCGTAACGTGGGAGAGGTCGAGGTTGCCGATTACTTGCACACGCTCAGGTTCGACCTGCCGCCCTTTGAGAGTTTGACAAAAGACAGCGATAAACTGATACAAGTGGTTCTGCGGCCGACGTATCTAGGCCGCGAGCAAGGCCAGGGATACCGGTTGGCAGTAAAGGGCGCCTGGGTCGAGTAGCCCGGGCCCGAGGTTACCCGCCCGAACAGGGGAGATGTTAAGAGGACGGCCCCTCGCGTGAGGGGCCGCAGCATAACTGAATTCCAGGGTCTAACAGGTATTGTTTGGGGATGGCTAGAGTATTCGTTCTTGGGATGTATCTGCCCGGATTCCACGCCTCAGTAAGGATGACGGCGGCCAATTGCAGGACTGAGCAGATAGTCGATCCGATTGTAGCGGCCGGTCACAAGGTGAGACTCTGCGCCTCAACCTACTTCTCCAGGCTTGGCAATCGTCGGTACACGCGCTTAAGGGCTAGCTCTCAGCTCGAGTACTATGAGATGAACTACCTCCAGTCCGACCAGCGCGATGAGCTGCTGAGATTGGCGGATGATTTCAAGCCCGATTGCATTGTGGCCGTGTCACAACACCCGTCGCACCTGGCGGCTTCGCTGGGCCTCAAACTGCCTCTTTGGTGCGACCTTTACGGGGCCGTGATGCCCGAGGGGCAGGCGAAGGCGTTTGTCTATAAGGACAACGATTTCCTGGGCGGGTTCTGGGCCTGTGAGCGTTTGGTGCTTGAGCGAGGTGATGTGTTCTCGACGTGCAGTACCTTTCAGGAGCATTTCCTTGTCGGTGAGCTGGCCGTGTTGGGGCGGCTTGGCAGGGAGAGCTTTGGGTATCAATTCGCCCGGACGATACCGCCGGGGATACCGGGAAAGTCCTTGAAAGCGCCTCGTGGGCGGGTGCTGAGAGGCAAGCTGGTCGGTGATGACGACTTCGTGATTCTCTGGGCGGGCGGCTACAATACTTGGACGGATATAGACACGCTGTTTGCGGCGCTTGAGGAGGTGTTTAAGAGGGACAAGAGAGCGAGATTCGTCTCGTTCGGTGGCTGCATCGACAGGCACGACGACGTCACCTATGCTCGGTTCTGTCGTATGGTCGAGGGTTCCAGGTTCAAGGACAGGTATGTTCTGAGCGGTTGGAGGAGTCGAAACGATGTGCTCCGGGCCTATAGGGAGGGCGACATCGGCATCAACATCGACAAGTATCACTACGAATTGGTCTTCGGGACACGCACGCGGCTTGTCGAGATGATCGCCTGGGGGCTCCCCGTACTGACGACCGTGGGCTGTGAGCTAAGCTACTTGATTCGAGACAACGGGCTTGGACTGACCTTTGAGATTGGCGATCCTGCTGGGATGGCACGCGCTCTTCTCGACTATGCTGGGGCATTGCCGACCTCGCGTGAGCATTACTCCGGGCGGGCGCTCTCGCATTTCAGGGAGCGTTATTCTTATCATAGTACCTGTGAACCGCTGCTGAAATGGCTCGGAAAGCCGTGCCGTGCCCCTGACCACGATGTGGCTAAGAGACCCGTTCTTGTGGTTGACGCCGCGGCTAGGCAGGCGGAGCTAGGTATCGACAAGGGTCTTCTTGCGCTTGGGACGCAGAAGCTTTCGGACAATGATGATGAGGCTGCCATGAAGCTGCTGGATGCCTTCGTCACGCTTCGTCCTGACCACGCCCATGCCCATTATCATCTTGGCTCAGTCCTCAAGCGGCTGGGCAGAATCCAAGCGGCGCTTGACGCTTTCAAAGTGGCTGAATCCCTGGCCAGGAGAAGCCCTGACGGCACTGGATCGGGCATTCTGGGGGGCATACACTTCCATCTGGGAGAGTGCCAGCTTGCCATGAACGAGAAACGGCTGGCCGTTCGGCATTTCAAGAGATGTCTTGCCCTGATTCCGAATCACGGCAAAGCTACGAGATACCTCAGGAAACTTGGAGATTGACAGTGTCAGAATCACAGCCCCTGGTATCCGTCGCTGTAATCAATTACAACGGCATGGCGCACCTGGAGGATTGCCTGAGTTCGCTGGCCTCGCAGACGTATCCGAATCTCGAGGTTTTGGTCTCGGATGATGTTTCTACTGACGAATCGGTTTCGTTTATCCGTTCGAGTTATCCCTCCGTTAGGGTGGTGCAGAACCCACGCAACATGGGTTTCGTTGCGACCGCCAATCGCGCCATGCGGAGCGGAAGGGGCGATTGGATGGTCCTGCTGAACAACGACGTCGAGTGCGAGCGTGATTTCGTCGAGCGGCTCATGTCCGCGGCGGCAGCGAACCCGGACGTGGGGGTGTTCGCGGCCAAGATGAGGCTTTTTTACGCCCGGACCGTGCTGTACGGTGTTGGCAGCGAGATGTGCAAGTCGTGCTTCGGGGTCGATCGGGGCCTTGGAGAGAAGGATGAGGGGCAGTACGACGAGCCGTGTGAGGTCTTTGGCGCCTGTGCTGGCGCCATGCTGATTAAGAAAGAGGTCGTGGAACGTGTGGGCTACATGGACCCTGCGTTCCGTTTCACCTTTGATGATATTGACCTTTGCTGGCGGGCCAGGCTGCTGGGAGTCCGGGTGCTATCGGTTCCTGACGCGGTCATGTACCACAAATTTGGGGGCTCCTACGGAAGGGCCTCGACCCTCAAGTACTTCATGTCGTCCAAGAATCGGCTGAGGTCATTTCTCAAGAACTACGAGTTCAAGACCATAAGGAAGATAGCGCTTGAGGTCGTCAGAGAAGACAGCCAGCTGATCCAGAGCATGTATAAGTTCCGCATCCCGTCCAGGTTTGCCATGACAAGAGCGATCGTTAAATCGTACCTCTGGAACATCCTGCATTTTCCGAGCACTTATCTGGCCAGAAGAAAAGTCCAGAAATCACGCGTCGTGAGCGACGAGGCGCTAAAGCGGTTCATTTATCAGGGGCCCGGTCGAATGCCCGTGGTGCTTCCTTCGTATGACATAGTTGACCTGAACCTCTTCAGGCAGAAGGACGTGAAGATCGATCGTATCGTGATGGGGTTGACCGACGAGAGTAGTCTCGGCCCCGGCTGGGACTCGGCGATAGCGGAGCCAGAGGATAGGAGTCTGCATAGAAGCTGCACCAGGCAGTCCTATTTTTATCTTCGCGTTCTTACGCCATCCAAGGTATGGCTCAATATGCGAGTGAGAGGAGTTCCGAAGGCGCTCTCGGGTAGTGTCACGCTAAACGGGACAGTCGTGGGCGATTTCACTGTCCCGCTGGGTCAACGGAAAACCCTGTCGTTCAGCGTCCCGCAAGCGATCCTGGCGCAAGGTGTGTTGGAGGGCGTTATTACCCTGGATGAGACCTGGCGACCCATCGATTATTTCCCGAGCTATGACAACCGGCCGCTTGGCATCAACTTCTACGAGATCAGCCTCGATGAGAGGTCCCTCGGACCAACGGTGCCTGGCATTGCAGACGTAATCGGGCCGGAGGCGCTCAGGAGTCTGAGAAAGGTCCTTGTCCTGCGTTCAGCCCGCCCCCATTTCTGCGTTCGCGCGTTGAGACGGCTCAGGCAGCATCTCGATTCGGCGGAGGTCTTGCTTCTTCTTCAGCAGGGCGCGGAACAGACGCCCTACGACTCGCTTGTGGACAATGTTATCCCGTATCCGGGGCAGACATTCAGCAAGAGAGCCGCGGGCAAGAGCTTCTTGGATGAACTGAGGGCAATGGCCTTCGACCTCTGCGTGGTCGTCTATGGGCACATGCCTCGCTCGTCATATAAGAACGTTGAGCAGTTTGCCCGAGCAATTGGGGCGCGGGTCATTCTGGGCGTTCCGCCCGAGGGCAAACCCGTCGTGATTCGCAGCAATAGCCAGGCCGCCTGGAGCGCCGGGACGTGATTACGGGCATTGTAGGGACAGGGCTTGTCTCCGCCCGCGATACTTCGCAAAGTGGTATGCAAAGTGGGCAATCGCGACGTGGCGATATAGGGTGTAGGTCTAGAGTTTGAGGATGAACGTGAAATGGTAAGGGAGCTGAAAAGTGGTTGATACTCGTCAGCACTATATTGAGTGCTACAGGCACATGATAAGAGAATCTGGCTTGCAGGAGGGCTCTGCAAATGCTGTCGGCGGCTATTTCGATCAGACCGGTAAATGTGAGGTCGATCTACTTAAGGAGTATGGGCTGCGACCGGACCATTTCTTGGTTGATGTAGGCTGTGGCTGCGGACGATTAGCGTCAGCACTAGGAGATTACCTTGCAGCGTCAGGCGGATACCTTGGTTTGGACATCTTGCAGGAGCCATTAACGATGGCAGCTGAGGTGGCTCATTCTTCATGTCAGTTCGAGATAATCGATGAATTCAAGATCGACCTACCTGATTGCTGTGCGGACTACGTGACGTTCTTCTCAGTTCTCACGCATCTCCATTGTTATGAGGGGTATCGCTATTTGGTTGAAGCCAGACGTCTCCTGAAACCTGCTGGCAAGATCATTCTGTCATACATAGATTGGGAGTGTGAAACATTCTGGGAGACGTTTGAGAATAACGCTCGGTATGGCCCGAGTGCAACACATGTCTTTGTCCAGCCCATGAATGAGGGCCAGCTGACAGTATGGGCAAGGCATTTGCAGCTTCGTGCTGATTTTCTTGGCCTTCATCCCCTTGGGCAGCACGTAGTTGTTCTTACAAGGGGAACTGATTGATGGCTTATGGAGATGAGAGCTAGACGCGAGTCTCTTGACGCACGCGCTATAGCAAACTGGCAGACGTTCGCCGCGGCGAATCCCTATACAAACCTGTTCATAATTTCAGCCCCACTCACTACGAGCGGCCCTCTACCGTCCTACGCCGCTGCTTCTCAGGCCTTTGTCTTCGAGCGCTGTCGCCGCGGCGATGACGAGCATGAAGACAACTGACACGGCGAGCGCTGCGCCAGCCAGACACGCATTCCAGGCGAATCTGCCCAGCTTCTTCACAAAGAGTCCCCAGTGGAAGTCGCGCGTCGAGCCATCGGGCATGAAGTAGATCAGCCTCTTGGCTCCCGCTCTAAGTGCGACCAGATCGACGTTCGCGAAGCCGATTGCCGGATCGCCCCCACACAAGATCATCACCGCATCGTAGCGACTCGCCCGCAAGCGCCTCGCAAAGCTCGCCGGCATCGTAACGCCGCAGAATCTCTCTTTTCGCGGATACGTGATGGTATATAACTCGTCGCAGGACGGTACGGTGTCTTCGTAGCCGGGCATTGTGAGAACGTCTATCTGAGCGGCATTTAGGTTGTTCCGAGCGTAGTGGATGGCCTGGCTGAGCAGCGGCCCTGCCGACCTGATGATTAGCACTCTCGGGCCGGTCGATGATGCCCCCGCGTGGGGTCTTGGGTCGCCGTCTCGTGTGCTAGCGGGTGGGTATATCTCGTCGTATGGTCGTATCAGGCTCGCGATGTGGTCAGTCGATGTGCGGCGGTTGGCCATTATCTGTCGTCTTGACTTGAGGAGCCAGGGAAGGGCTGCAATAGCGGCGATGTGGGCGCGGAGCAGTGTTGCGGCCCGGCCCTCGTCGAGGGCCTGGATTGACGCCTTGAGCTGATGACGCAGGATCGACTTCAGGTTCGTTCGGAGGATACGCCCCGGCACGTTCTTCGCGATGACCCACTGCTCATTTCTCGAAAGAAGGAATCTGCGCCTCTTGCTGAATATCCCGAGCGTCCCGGTGCCGGTGTGGTACACAACTGCGTGGGGGACGTATATGCACCACCAACCCGCGAGCTGCGCCCGAAAGCCCAGGTCGATGTCCTCGTAGAAGACGAAGAACCTCTCGTCCAAAAGGCCGATCTCGTCGAACACTCGCCGGCGGAATAGCGAGGCGCACGCGGAGGCAGAAAAGACCCAGGCGGGGTCGGCAAAGGCTGAGCCGTCTGTCATGCCAGACCCGATGTTGCCGCCGAAACCCTCGGTGCAGAAGAAATCGCCCGAGGCGTATATGCGGTCTCTGGCGTTGTCCCACAGTATCTTCGAGGCGGCCGAGCCGGCGGTCGGCTCGGAGTCGAGCGCACGAACGAGTTCCGAAAGCCAAGCAGAATCGACCTCTGTGTCGTTGTTGAGAAAGGCGACGTATTCCGAGGCGGTCTCCTTGACGCCTGCGTTGATGGCCGCGCTGAACCCGAAGTTCTTGGGCAGCTGGATTAGCCGGACCCTTGGGAACCTGGCCTTGACCAATTCCGCCGAACCGTCGGTTGAGCCGTTGTCAACTACGACCGTCTCGAAGTCGGCAAAAGACTGCGCAGAAAGGCTCTTGAGGCACGTTTCGATGAAACTCAGCCCGTTCCAGTTTGGAACGATTACAGCTATTCTTGGCACAAAGACCTCGCTCGCCCAACGCCGATTGACGCTCGGCCCCGGCGCGATATACGCTTGCACGTCATATCCAGTTCTTTGCTAGACCATACCTCAGAGGGTCTTGCGTTGTCAGGCGATTCGTTTCGGTTGAGATTTGCGCTCGTGATCGTTTCGTTCGCCACGTTGCACTCGTTCGGCGTGTATCATGGATGGATCGCCCCATCCGTCATGTTTCTGCTGACGTTGGTCCTTGCCGTCTGTGCGGCATCAGTCTTCCTCCTGGGACTGAGGCGTTCTCCGGCGTCTGAATGCAAGATGGCCGACGCAAGGGTCGGGCTATTCAGCAGGATCGCGACCTGCGCGTTCGTGATCGCGGCCATCGGGGCCTTTCCGGGCTGCCCGTCCGTATCCTGGGGCACGTCGCTGCCAGTGAGGCTGTGCTTTCTCGCATTAATCGCCGCGGCTTGCTGGTTTGCCTTTAGACGAACGTCGCTCTTTGTGGCCTTCTTGACTCTGGTCTCTGTTTTGTGTCGGGCGCCGATCTTCTTCGCAGGCCGGCTCGACCCGAAGAGCAGCGACATGCTGCCGCTCATAATGCTTGCGTGCAAGAGGTTCGCCTCGGGCTGCAATCCATATTCGCACTACCTGATGCCGTGGAAGCTGCCACTGACGTACCTGCCGGCCACCTGGCTGCCGTTTCTTCCGGGGTACGTCTTGGGAATAGACCCAAGATGGTTCACCGTTTTATTCGCTTGTGGGGCCATAGTGGTTATCTTCTGCGCATTTCCGATTTCGGAGAGCAGCCGCATGGCCGGCCTCAGGAAACTGCTATTTGCGATGCTCATGCTATCGAGCCTCGATCTGCGCTTCAGCGCCATCACCCCGGAGCCCGTTTTTTGGCTTGCGCTGTCTCTGTTTATCTTCTTTCTTGCCCGAAATAAGCACATTGCCGCGGCATTCGCGATGGGCGTCTGCCTCGCCGCGCGGCAACAGGCAATCCTGCTGGTCCCGTTCTATCTGATCTATCTCTTCAAGCGAGTGAGCGGCGATTCGCGGTGGCGATGTCTCGTGCTGACGCTTGCCGTTCCCACTCTTCTGTGTGTCCCGTTCGTGATCGATTCGCCCGCCGAGTTCGTATCTGGCGTTTATACGCGCTTCGGGCCGTTTGCGCTGGAAAAGTGGATCAACGAGCGCGCGTGGGAGAACTCGCTGTCGTTCGCTCCGTTCTTCTTTGAGCACGGCCTTCATTATGTTCTGAGGCCGTTGGTTGTGGCCATGCAGCTGTTGCTCTACGTTCTGGCCGTAATCCGGTTGCGGCAGGTCAAGGACTTGATCCGCTTCATGGGCCTCTCGCTGCTGGCATTTCTGCTTTTTTCGCCGATTATCTGGCCCTATATGTTCATGCCGCTGCTCATTTTGCTTTTCGGCTCGTTTTTTGCGCCTCGGGACGGAGCCGAGTCAGCGCGCTCTTCAGGAACGCAATCTCCGGATGAACGAGCTCGCCGTCCTTGAAAAGCGGCTTCTGGTCGAGCCATACAGAGGGCGAGGTTACGACCAAATCGGTGTGTGTTCCCCTCGCGCCGTAGCCGATGCCAATCGTAAGCGCCCCGAAGGCCCTTTCGCTGGCAAGGATCGATTCGCAAGGCCTAGCCGCGGGATTCAAGCCCAACGAGAAGTGCATTACCTCCCGCGCTCCTGTCCGAGCGTTCTCGTCCATCCAGTTGGCGAGGCGCCGACCTGCCGGGGTAGGTTCGACGTTCACAACGCGGCCCGCTTTCACCTCGATCTTGAATGGCTCCTCCAACGGGCAGTCCTGGTGAGGGGGGAACACGGCGCCATTGACGTCGAGGCGCCCGTTGATGGTTGCCCTGAGTCCGCTGAATGAGACCTGGCCGGCCAGCGAGGAGACTGTGCCCGGTCGGCGGCACAGCCCAGTCGGCTCGTCAAAAAAGGCATTCAGACGGCGTCTGAAGACGGGCAATTGCAGCAGCTCCCGCGCCCACGTCGGGCCAAGCGACGCCCAAAGCGCACATCCTGAACCTGAGAGGATTTCGATGCGCCTCGACCGGCGCAGCAGGGCTAGAAGCCGCTGCCCGAGAGCGTGGACCCCTGAGTTTTCGACCTGAAGCATGAATGTCTCGAACTCGTCAGGCCGAATCCCCGAAAGAAAGAACGCTCTTGCTCCTCGCCTGATGGCACCCTTCACAGTGCTGCTGTAGAAAGTCGAGCTGGACGCCAGCTCGAGGATGACGTTCGCCGATCGCATTTCTTGGGCGATTTCCGTTGGGGGCTCGACGTAGAAGCTCTTAGCCGGCGGCAAAGCCGCGACGTCGGCTTGGCGTTCGCTATCACGAGCCCGTTGGGCTATCTGACTGGCAAGCCCGGCAGTTGCGCCGTCGGTCGCGAGTATCAAGAGATTCTCACCCCTCTTGACCGCGAGGACCTCGCCAAGGAGTGTATCAATGGCGGAGACATCCACGGTCACGGCTGGTCAAGGCCGATGTCAGGCAAGTTCCGCCAAGACCTCTTCAAGGATGTGAAGCCCCTGCTCGAGCTCGCCATCAGAGATTACGAGCGGCGGCGCGATAATCAACGACCGCATCCCCGTCTTGGCGACGTAAAGACCGCGCTTGAGAGCGAGCTTGGCGACCTGATCGCGAAGAGTCAGGCATTCAGGATCGGACGCTTCCCGGTCTGCCAGCGACACAGACCACAGGGCGCCTCTGCCGGATACACACTCGATGAGTGCTCTCGAGTCCGCAAGCCGATTAAGCTCCTCGTCAAGGTGCTCCTCAATCCTTTTGGCGCTTGTGGTCAAAGTGCTCTCGCTTTGCTTGAGTATGGCGCTTACGACGGCGCAGGAGACCCTTTGGCTGCGGCAGAGTCCCTTGAGACGCCACAGATCAAAATCGAGAAGGGACTTTGCAACGATCGCCGCACCGAAAGCCAATCCGTTTGCAGAAGGCTCGCCGAGGCACAGGATGTCAGGCTGAAAGTCCCACAGGTCGGAAGCGAAGCGCACGCCCAGGACGCCGACGGGGAGACGGGTCTCATCGACGATAAGCACGATGCCGTTATGGGTGCATAGCGTATTCAAGTTTGGCAGGAAGTCGTCGGGCAGAACGTCTATCGAGTCTGAGAATGCCACCGGAGGCGCGACGATGGCAGCGATCTCATAAGGATGGGCCACGCGCTTAAAGACGAATTCGTGTAGATGCGATAGGAATGCCTCGGTGTTCGGGATCGCGGACTCGGGTGCGCCAGGGAAAGGGATATGTATGGTGTTTGGCTCGTTTGGCCCCAGACAGTTGGCGGCCGCTGGCAGTGCACCGTAGCTCACGTGCTGGAGATCGCGGCCGTGACTAGACCCAATGATGGAGATGGCGCGCGGCCTGCTCGTGTGATCAGTTGCGACACGCAGCGCCGCCGCCAGCGCATGGTCCGATGATGGGAAGAAGAGGGTCGTCCGGTCGTACTGAAAGGGTTTGGACTTGGCCAAGATACTGGCGAGGCGGCCGCAGATGTCGTGCTCGAGCTCGCAGCCGGGGATGCCTGGGACGTTTGTTTCAACTGCCTGAAGGATCGCTGAGCGCACGATATTGTTGCCATAGCCGAGAGGCAGACCAAGGGCCGACGCGGACAAGTTGAGGAACTCGCGGCGGGACGAATCACTGAACCAGCAGCCGTGGCCTCGTTCGAGCGTCAGTGCATCAGGCGTCTTGTCGTTCGTGAGCATGGCAATCAACATAGCCAGGCCGTATTGCCGTGTCAAGAAGAGGGTAGGAGTTCTGGACTGCGATTGTCCAAAGCCCAAGACCGTCAATGTGCGAGTCGGTTCGTCAGACTCGGGGTAGGTCGAGCCGGCTCATAGGCCCAGCGTCGAGAACACGGCTATCGTTTGATTGTCGCCGACGGGCAGCGCCACTCGTGGTTGTGTCGTGAATGACAGCGGGTTCACGGGCGAAAGCCGCTCGCGGTAATAGGGGCACAGACCATCGGTCATTCTGGGCTGCTGTTCGACCTTTTGCCTCTCTCGCGACCTGATCTTTTCGATCTTCTCTGAGTCGTCCGTTCGCATGTCGTCTCCTCTTGCCAGTGTTATTCATAAACTGCGGATGCTATGAGATGCAGGGCGGGCTCTCTAGCCTGCCTTTTGTAGCGATTGCCGTATCGCTCGTATCGCTCACACGCAACACTCTCGCGCCAGCTCCTGTCTTTGGCAGGCTGGAAAGCCCGCCCTACACCTACCCGAGTCGCGACCTAGAATAATCCGGGCTTGGGTTCTATTACTTGTCTGTTGCTTATCTGGCATAGACCAACTTCCGTTCGGCGTCGTATCTCCAGCGCTTCCACTTATTCGGGCCGCGGTCCCGAACGCCAATGTGCACGAAACCGTCGGGGCCGTTCTGGCCGCCGGGCTCATAGACGCCGATGCGCGCAACGTCCGGCAGCATCTCCGCGAACTCCGCCACCTTTTGCGAGGGCGCGCCAGGGACCACGAGGTCCGCCGCCCACCCGAACTTATGGTCGCTGTCGCCGTCGCCGCCGACTGCGATGTTGTGCGCATCGCAGCGACAGCCGGAGCGAACGACGACCGGCGAGTTGAAGCGCTGCCGTATCAGCTGGCCGCAGAGCCATAACTCAAAGTCGATCTCGCACTTTCCGCAGCCGCACTTGCACTCAAACTCGCGCGGGAACTCAAAGTTACCGAGTAAGACTTTGCCCTTGTCGCTGCAGAATCGTATGTTCAGCATAGCTCACCACAGAGACACAGAGAAATGGAAAGAAGAAAGATGAGGAAAAGAACAAGGGTACTTCTCGGTGTCTCGGTGTCTCTGTGGTTCCTTCATCGCAATCCGCAATCCCAAATCCGCAATTGGATCATCTTTCGTTTCTGGGCAGGACGTGCCTCGCCGGCGTGAGCCTCAGCCCCTTGCCGATGGCGTCCGAGCCGAAGTAGCCGATGAGGCACGCGGACACCGGCTCAGGGTCGAACATGCCCGCGATTGCGCCCGCGACCATGCTCTCGACCAGTCGGGCCCAATGGAACCGCGGGGGTAGGAAGCCTCTATCTTTGGCCTGCTTCCGGTTGCGGAGCCAGCCGAGCACGCTGCGAACGGCCGCGCCGCCGGCCCCTGTCGCCGCTGAAATTGGGTTCATCTCAATCTCCGTTGTCAGTTAGTTCGCCTGGCGGCGAATTGGCCGTTAATCCAAAATCCGCAGTCCGCAATCATCAATGCAGCTCCCGGCGGATGACGACGCAGCCCTCTGAAATGCCGGCGAAGAACTCCCTGGTCAGGAACCACACATCGTATTCCGTTGTAACGCCGGTTAGCGCAAAGGCGTTGAAGAGCTCTATCGCGTCCGCTATCGCGCCCTCCCAGCCGTCAAGGTCGCACTTATCAGCGGAGTATCGCAGCAAGTTGAGCAGGAGGTCCTTTGTTTCAGTTGTCATCGTGTTAGGAGTCGGAGGTTGCCAGTTCTCGGCCAGCTCGAAATCCGCAATCCGAAATCCACAATCCGCAATCGCCTGCGCATCGCCGTCGAGCGCATTTTGGATAATCGTGGCGACGCTGCACACATATTCGTTCCATGGGCCGGGCTCCTCACGATACGCTTCGATTATCGCGCGCCTCGCCGCGACCCTGACGAGCACTCCCCTTTGTTCCAGCGTCAGCTGACTATCGGGCCTCGTCCACTCGACGCTACATCCCGTCAAGAGACAGGCCATCGCGGCAATAACCAAGAGAATGGCCGCAATGGTGGCGATTGTCGTCTTTTTCACGTTCTCCTCCTCTTCATTTGCGAGCCGGGTCGGCCCTGTATTGACTATATCTTTGAGCTCCTTTTGTCCCCTTGGCCGTCACAGCTCTTTAGCAACGGTGGCTTAACACTTGACCGATCCGCCGAAGACAGTGCATGAGAGCGAGGTCCCAAGCACCTGCTTAAGCAGCTCGTTGTCAATAGTGAAGACCATCGGTCGCTCATAAGATGTTTTCATTTTCCGAGTTTCAAGTTTCAGGTTTGAAGTTCAAAGTTCAAAGTTCAAAGTTCAAAGTTCAATCCGCAATCCACAATCCATTCGCCGCGCGGCGAACTAGCCTTTCACAGCATATCTGTTGAGCATGACGCCAATGCCATAAGGGTCAGTCGTGAATATCCCATTGGGCGTGTATTTCCAGTAGAGGGTCTCGCCTGGTGAAACCGGCATCTTAGTCTGGTCTATAACCGCCCTGATGTGCCCAGCTGAATTACCTGACTGCGGAAGCGTGTCGCCGCGAACTCCATCACCGGTCGTCACGAGTTTAGCCTTCGTGCTCAGGACGCTAACGTCGTCACTACCACGGCACAGGTCAAGCTCAAGGAATGCCCCAGCGCCAGCGCCAGTAGATTTCGCAAAGAAATCAACACTCTGAACACCAGTCGGCAGCTCCATCAACCACTCAGCAAGTTTGGAGTCCCAGTTCCCGGACACCTTTCCGAGTACATGAGTGCCGTCTGTGCCACGTAGCTTGTCATAAGGACTCGGAAACGGCACAGGGTCTTCGAGCGCAACGAAGTTGGTCAAGGGCACGGGGTCGCCACCATCAGGGTCGGCATACACTGGTGGCTTGGGATCAACGAAAATCCCCCCGCTATCGTGCCCAACGCCAGCCTCTTTTATGTATTTGCCGAGCACGATTACCTTATCTATTTCACCCTGGGTGGCTGGTGCGCCGAGTGCAAAGTATGGCTGCCCAGGCGTGTAGCCGCTGCCGTAAAGGCCGTAAACCAAGACACCACAGACAATATGCGTGCCATCATCTTCGCAGTTCAGCACAACCCCTGTTACTGCCGCAGGGTTTGTGTTATCGCAAGGGATGACGTAGTTGGGTGGCGAGCCCGGCACGAGTTCAACCCACGTGGTGGGAGCGATGTAGAAGTCGGCATAGAAGAACCCAATAAGCCGACCATCGCTCGGATCGTCATCTCCGCCTTCGTCATCGCCCGGAACCTTGCACTTGCCATACACCTTGATGTCAACGAGCACACCTCCGAGCGAGGCGCCACGGCCCCAGCCGATGCGCACTTTCCAGTGGCCGGGACAGAACAGGATGTTCGACGCGAGGCCCCAAGCGCCCGAGGTGCTGGGATCGAGGAGATACTCGCCGCCTATGTAATTGGCGCCTGGGTCATAGACGTTTGGCGGTCTGACAATTGAGCAGCGGTTATTGGCGGCATTAACCGCCTTAACGATGCCGACAGCGTCCTTCTTGGCGTCGTCCGTCGCGTCTGTCTTGCGCGCCACGCCGTTGGCGTCGAGATAGACAGTCTGCCCAACGTTTACATCAGAGGCGCAATCTGCGTCATAGCCGTCGTCGGGGTCGTCGGGTTCTGGCTTGTACGCTTGCCCGCAGCAGATCAGGAACTTCGTGCCCGCGTCGTCGATCTGTTTACACGCTTCCTGGAAGTAGTATTCGGGATTTGTGGCAACCACCTTTGTGGCCTCACCTTCAACGGTTTGAGAGATGAAGAACATAGTTCCGGCAACATCAGGCGTCAGGTTGCCCGGCGTCTTGCCGCCGTGCTCGGACGTGAGCCACCAAAAATTGTTCTTGACCAGACACCAGGTCGCGTCAATTATCTTGTCAACTATCCCGATAGCCGGGATAGTGTCTTTACTGTCGGCCTTCGCCTCGTCAACCGTCTCGGCGTCCGTTTTGAGATAGACGAACTCCGCTTCTGCGACGCCCGACTCGTATTTGCGCTTGCCGCCCTCGGGGTCTGGATCATCGCCGCCGCGGTTCTTCGTCGCAGCGCCGATAGCGATCTGTATTCTAGTGGAGCTTAGGGCAACGCCAAGTGGCTGGTCCCACTCGTCCGGCGTTTCGTTCCGGGTCTGCGTTATCCGGCCGGCCGCGGTGCTGAGATAGACCTGTTGGCCGAACGTCAGGCTATCGTAGGAAGTGGTTTTGCTGCTGAAGTCAAAGGCCCCAGAGCTCCTGACAGTGCAGTAGGTCTCGTCCAGTATCTCTTCCACGAAGCCGATCGCTGGGACCCTGTCATCATCATCCGCATCGGCCTTGTTCACCGTGTTTGGCGCGGTTAGGCAGACCGCATCTCCGGATACGACGCCCGATGCGTATTGATACTTGGCGACGTCGCCAGAGCCACCCGAGCCGGGGTCCCCTGAGTGGTAGGAGACCTCGATCAGGGTGTTGACTACGTCGTCATCCGTGATGTTCGCTCCATCGTGAAGGAACACGATGGCCAGCGTTTTGCTCTCGGGGATGGCGGGAGGATCATCGCATAGCACCCTCGACGATGCCTCCTCGCCCTGGGAGAAAGCTATGGCGCCTGCCGAGTCGAGCGCAAGCCTTATCGCCTTGTAGTAGCCCGGATTGTCGAACGTTATCGACGAGAAATCCTGAGTTCCGCCGTTGTATTCGACCAGCCTGCCGGCGATTTCGCCGTTGCCCTTTGCAGTGTTCACGCCCTGCGATGCGGGAAACGTGGCGCTCACCCAGAATTGCCTTGCCACCTTGTGAACGTCCTCGATCGGCGCCCTATACTGCTCTAGCATCCGCTTGTTGTTGGCCGTGCCACGACCCCAGTAGGACCACGTCAAGTCATCAGGCGCGTCGGTCGCGCAGTGCAGCACGTTGCCGTTGAGCGGGTTCACATATACGCAGCCCGAGCCTGGCGCGGCGTTTGTGAAGGAGACCGTGTATGAGCCGTTGACGTCACCCGTGCAGGAGATGGAGAACTCCGTGTCGGGCACCTCATTGAGCGAGTAGGTGTAGTCGCCCGCCGTGATCGAATGTTCTTCCCCTTCGACCTCGGCTGGCTCGGTTCGTTCATCCACGAAATCGATGAATTCTGGGTTATCGGGATATGCCATTATCTAAAGCCCTCCTTTAGCCTTTACGTGCTTGAATTGATGATGCCGAGCGACGAACCACTACTGAGACTGTGGCTCTATGAAGTGGTTTTGGAAGTAGTCCCATGTGTCTGGCGACATTACCGATATATAAACGTAGAACCTAAAACTACGACCTGAAGCGGCGCTCAAGTACCCTGTCGAACCGCCGGTGAGCTCCGACCCGCACAGCCGGGTCCCTGTCAACGACGCGCGGACGGGTATGAGTGAGAGCGTTAACACGACTTGACCCTCGACGCCTGCCTCATCTGGGATCGCAAGCCGGAGCATAATGTCTTTCGCGGTGTTGGTCGCGAAGGTCCCCAGATAGATGTCTGACTCCGCTGAGAGCTGCTGCCAGTCCTCGTCGCCCGCCTCCTTGAACGTGCAATACCCGTTCTCGATGATCTCCTTCCCCTGGCCGTCTGTATCGCAGCACTCAACCGCAAGCGCCGCGCCGTCGAGGTCGAGGTCAAGCGAGCTGTCTTTGCCCCAATAGAGCTTGAGCGACACGTCGGACGTGGCCCCGCGGCGATACCATGGGAACAAAGCGACGCTGAGCGGCCCCGCCTCACCGTCAGTCCATAGCGACAGCTGCGGCCACTCGAAGGCCTTCCACACGTGCATCGTGAAGTAATAGGTCTCATCGAGCTCGTAGCCATACGCGTCGCTGGCGCACACGCGGACCCCAATCTGTTGACCGTCCGCGAAGAACTCCCTCGGCAGATACCCAATCGTCATTCGCTGCCTGAACCGACCGGTCAGCGTCGTGCCCGTCAGGCAGCTTCCGGTGTGCGCAATCCGAGGGACGAGAAGCGCCGAATGCCTGCGCCCAACCGCATCACTCTGAATCTCGCCGTTCTTGACGATCGCCTCGAACTTGCCTGTGCCCGGATCGACGTAAAGGGCCAGCGAATCGGCGCAAAGCGCTCCGAAGTGCAGGTCGTCGTTGAAGTCGTCATCGACAACATCGAGGCGCACCAGGCTGCCTGACACGTCCGTTGCCCCTTGCGGGGGGCTCACGTTCGCAAGATGCGGCCGGAATTGGCTTTCTTCTGTCATCGTGAAGACGAGTTATGACAGTTTCGAGTGGGCGACTGTCGTAAAATACAGCCTTAGCGAAATGGGCCCTGTCGCGTTTGTCTGGTCATTGTTTTTGACCTTGACGTAGAGCCTTTCAGTCGGGGCCGTATCGCTGTTGAAGACGAGCCTTCCCCCGGCGTAGAACTCGTCATCCACCAGGTTTATGTTCGCGTTTTCGACCCGATACACCTCGTTGATCCCGCTTTCGGCTGCGCCCTGTTTGTCGAAGACCATGAGATCGAAATCGGTGCTGGAGCACGCCGCCTCGACCTGAAGCAGCCTGACGTGCCCATAGCCGTCCATTATGCTTTCGATCTCACCTGTTGCGCCAGCTGCGACGTTTGCAAGGGTCTCAACCTGTCTGTAGATGGTCTTTTCCATGTTTCTCCCTCTCTTTGCCTGGGGCGTTCCCCGTTTTGCCTTCGTTCCTATATGTCGTTGTTGTAAAGGTTCAGAATCTTGATCCCGCCCGACCCCCACAGTCCCCGCGGCTCAAACCCAGAGCAGGCGAGCCGAGCGCACCACTGCCCTTCGTAACCCGCCTTCTTTAGCCGACAGCCGAACGCGCCTCGCTGATTGCATCCGGCCAGTGCGAACGGCGGCCCGTTGCCGCGGCGCCCGGCGCGGTCGAGGCGCCCGGGACCCTTGAAGCCAGCGCCGGACTCGTAGCGGGACCATTTCCACCCACCCGGCGCTCCACCGGTACCCTGGCCGTCGCAGTGCGGAAAGAGACTGGCAAATCCCCCGTCGGGGCCAACAGCGCCGCAGAATCCGTCCGGCTTTGAACACGCAGCTCCCGTCCAGTGGCGGCACACCGGGACCGAATTGACGCACGTTAGAAAATGACCCCCATCGTCCTTCATAATCGTCCCACTGCCGAAACTCACGCCGTCGTCCGATACATACCTCATCAGGACAGGGACTGTGACCGCCTCAGTCCCGTTCGGTCCGCTTCGGCGCCCCAGAACTAACCTCACAGGGACAAAAGCGTGGTAGCCGCCGCGCTCGAAGCCCACTTCATAGACCCCGGTCGGCCATCCGGCGCCACCGAATCCAAATGAAAACGTGGAGATAAGCGCTCCGCTCGGAAGGTCGGTCCCGAGCCTTATGAACCCGTCGGGCTGCTGCGGCCAGGCAGGTATGTAACCGTCTATTATTATCGGTGGATCGAAGGTGCATTCCTGGCCGTTGCACACAAGTTTTATGAACATCTCATCGTAGATTTTCTTGCGGCCACCTTCGCCTGTAACCTCTGTGTGATACGCCACGCGGCCCATCAGAGTGTAGATGAGTAGATTGCCGCCCGCGGCGTTGACAACGCGCGGCATTCGATACTCCGTCCTCGCAAGACGCGTGGGCCAGGTCGGGGCGCTCTCGTCGTAGGTGACCTCCACGCTGTCCGTGTGAACGGTCTCGCCATCGTCGGACCACGTGGCTCCGTCTGGGGAGCCGTTCAGGACGACGCAGGCGGGGGGACGTTCCTCCTCCTCCGCGGAGGAGGTTACCCACTGCACGGACGCAAGGTGGTGAGAATTGCCAGACACCGGGGCTCCGATCGAATATGAGATGTCGGCCACGCCGACGCCGGAGGCCTCCTCCGTTGCCAACATCTGCTCGAGGACTGCCGATGAAGGTATCGTAGGTATCATCACGGCCCCGTGCGTTCGTGGTAGCCTAATGGACTTGTTGATCGCGACCCAAACGCGGGAGATACTGTAGGCCGCGGCTGATGAACCGCTATCGTTCTCGTAGGCATCCCGAGACTGACCCAGCCATACGCATCGGCCGCGGCTTGCGGCGTGGAGCGAGAGCCCGGATGGCGCCTCGTTACGAGGTTGGCCATAGACGTGGAACTCCGGGCTGAAGGGCAAGAATGATTGAAGCGACTCGCACGTTGACCGGGTATTCCTGCATGATCCGAACGCGGCATAGACGTTGTCGCCGAACGATGGGTAGTCGCCCCTGCCGAGCGCCCTGCACGTCCCCGCGGAGTGAGCGCAGGGCTCCTCGGATGGCTCCGCCAGGCAGGGATACTCGCCAAACGTGTGCGGGCAGGGTGCGAAATTCCGGCGGTCCTTGCACGTCTTAAACGTCTTGTCGCAAGTGTATCCTGATGGCGCCTCGCAAGGCGTCTCGCCATAATTACTGCGGCATTCCGCGGGCGCTCGGCATAGATCGTGCGCATATATGAGATAGCAGCCGAACGCGCTCATGTAGCCCGGATATCTAGGATCGTGCGGGACAGCGTAGAGCCTCGGGCGGCTTCCATTCTCCAGGACCAGTAGCCTTCCCAGCCAGCCGGAATACGGCGCCTCGAACTCTGCCCCGTCCAGACAAAGCCGGAATCTCACACCAGGCTCAGCATCGTCATCAACAGTCATCCCTTCCTTGACCGGCAGGCCGCCGGCGACCTTTGTGGGAATCTCGATGTCGTGCCCTGAAGGCTCAAAGATGACGACCTTCTCGCCGTCTGCCGCTCCGCCGTCAACCAGCTCACCGTCGGCCGTGACAAACATGCGGCCGGAGACCCGGGCAACTACTCGTGAGAACCTGTGGCCTGTCTTCACACTGAGGTCAGAGTGAGTCATTGTTAGAACCTGGCCTTGAGCCGGGTAGTTGAGAGGCCCTTGCCGTCCGGTCCGGACGAACTGGAGACTTCACATTGCTCAACCACGCCGGGTTCTGTCGGCCGAGCCGGCAGCTCGCTTTCGCAGTCCACCGGGGCCAACAGCGGCGTCCCGCGAGGGATAAGCAGCTCGCCGGGAACCTCGTATGTATCCTCGACCCCGGCTTTGCTGAGGTTCTCATACACCCTGGCGGCGACATTATCCGCGTCGTCCCAATCGACCAGGTTGGAATCCGACCGATGAACCCTCGGCTGGGGGCTAGTATCACCGTTGGTCTCACCGACATCGGAGAAGACGCGCATCTTCCTGAGGTAGATCGGGTGGGACGGCACGCTCGCGGCCGGCAGATTGTGCGACTCGGCGCCGCTTCTGACAACGCCCCCTACTAGCCTGAGAGTATGGACGGTTCGGCGGTATGTGTTGGCGTCAACTTGCTCGTAGCGGACGATCTCCTGGTGAACGATGCACTCTGGATCGACACCATCGGGCGCACTCACGAGGCCGCCGCGGTTGGGGATGCTCCCGCCCCGCCCGATAAGCTGGGATTTGACCACCGCATCCGCGGGAATATCGGAAGGCGACTTGACATCCGATAGCATCCGCCATCTGAGGGTGCAATCGGAGCAGCCCGGGGCGTAGTTGCCGGGTGCGCCTGACCCAATCAAGCTGGGCCTGCACGCGCGCTGGGCGCCCGTGTATTCCGGGCAAGTCGCGAGCCTCCCATACTCGTTGCACGGAAGCCCTAGGCGGCATCTCCCGCTCGCGGCATCGAAATAATCGCAGACGCCCTGACCGAGCATGCACATACCTCCAAGGGGTGAGCCGGCCGAGCCCTGAGGCAGCCAAAAATCGCACTCGGCAGAATCGCTAAAGACCGCTGTGCGCTTTTGCGTGACCTGCTCGTTGAGCGTTCCGAGCCCGGGGTCGTACGAGAAGGACCGAATCTGATATTCAATCGGGTCAAGCCAGACGTTTACTAGTCCTGTGTCCTCACGCGCGATCGTTTCCGGGCGGGACCCTCGGACCCACGCCCGGCCCGAAATCACCCCATGGCTTTCCAGCTCCCTCGGCGTCTCAACGTCCCAGGCCACGCTTTCGTAGATGTGCAGCGATTCCTCGCATCGAACCAGCTTCTCCTCGTCGCTGTTGATTCCGCACCGGGGCTGATACCAGCCACAGCAGACCGCGGTGCCCTTTCCGTTGCAGCGGATGCCCAGGTTGCAGCACGCCGAGCTGTCAGACCAATGCTGGCACGTGCCTGTTCGATAGACCCTCTCCTGTGAAAAGAGCAGCAGCTGTCGATTGCCGATTACATCCTTCAGCCATAGCTCCTTGACAACATGAATCTCGTTTTCGCCTCGTTCTACGCGGCCGTCAAACTCATAGCCGCCATAGCACTTGCACCGCGAGAGCATCGACCGCAGAAGAGCCGATCTGACCTCGACGTCAGCTTTCGACAGAGCAGAACCTAAATTGAACGGAGCAGTCCAGGTCTTGCCGTCGAACTTGTCCGGCCTGAACTTGCCCAAGCCCCCTTGCAGGCGAAGCGAACTTCCCTCCGGAAGCGGGGCCTTCACCGCGATCCGCTGAGCCAGGAGGCCGTTCGACACGGTCGGCGCGTCGTCGGCGAAGTTGCCCACAAGCGACGTATCCATGACGAAAAGGACGTTATCCCTGACCCATAGGACGGGCCTCTGAACGCGAAATAGAGCAAGTATCGCCTCCAAAAAGCTGACCTCGCGTCTGCAAACTACCTGACGGACCCACTGAGGCGCCACGGCCGCCACGAGGTCTTCCAGTCCGGCGAGCTTCGCCAAAGTGCGGGCCACCTCCTCAGATGACCATCCGCGGCGGCCAAATTGGTCGCCGATGCTAATGTGAATGTCGTACTTGGGTTTCAGATTGCGCGTCCTCGTCCCATAGTCCGAGTATTCCGTGGCCGACATAGCTACGAATATCTGTTCACGGGAGGGGGCAAGCTGGGAAAGGGCGAAAAGCTCATCGTGGCCGCCGAGAACCATCACGCGCCGCTTTCCGGTTTTCACGGCTTTCAGCGCATCAACAGAGAAACTGATCTCTTGCCCAGAGAGCAGAGTAAGGACCAGATCATCACCTAGTCCGGCCTCGCACGACAGGTTCGGAACCTGCACCTCCATTGCCTGCCCGACGTCCCCGGCTGGGCGAATGCCAAGCCGCGAGATTCCATTGACGCCTCTTTGAGCGAATATCAGATCTGTCATGTCAGTTGGTTCCTCTTTGGTTGAGCGCCAATCCCTGGGGCGGACTAAACTGGATAGCAGAGCCTCGGATGCAATTCGTCATTCTGAAATCTGCCGGTGTCGGGCTTGAGCTCCAGCTGGTCCTCAAGCCACGCGATACGTCTTGCCAGCTCGCGATTCTGGTTCCGCTGCGTGGCGGCCCTACGCTGTGTCGTGCGGGAACTTGCGTAGGTGCTCTCCTCTGTGGGAATTGGTGCAGCCACGCTGGCCCCAGGAGATAGGTCCGCCAGGTCCGGCTCACTGTGCTTCAATGCGTCGTCTGAGCCTGTCTTTTTGGCCTTTGGCTCTGAGTTATGAGCCGGCCAGACACGAACCGTCGGTGGGACGCGTTTCAACCCCTCGCCAACGGCGACCGGGAGTCCACCATCGCCAGCAACTAGCATAGTCTCCAATGAGGTCAGATCGCTCTCTGGGACGTGAGGTTCAGGGCTAGCCATTGCACAGAGCGACCGTCCCTCCGTCCCTCGGGGATTGGTCTCGGCATCCTGGAGGACCGTCTCTGATTTCGTTTCTCTCCGCTGTGCGGAAGCGTTTGCAGTGTGATCATCGGCTTCAAGCGTCGATCTCGAACGATAATCATCCCTGGTGTGAGGCCAGCTATCGTCAAGCAGGCTTGCATCCCTAGCTGGGTGCGGTGAGAACTTGTCAATGGGGCCCTGCGCTGCTTCGATCCTTGAACCGGTGCCTCCCAATTGGTCCTCCGGCGCCGGAGGCAGTGTATGCTCTCTCTGAGCGGCGCTCTCACTCATCGGCCGTGTTGCCTCGTGTAACCGCCTCATTCTACTCAATGCACTGATCTCCGGGCTCGGATGCAGCCTCAGAGAATCCGGCTCGTGAGGCGCTGGCATTTGTAGTTCTCCTTTCAGGTCCAGCTGGGTTCCATCGTTGGACCAGCCGGGCGCTTGAGCGGCGACATCCTCTAGGAGTATCAGGAATGCCACGGCCTCGAGCTCAATTTGCTCCATAGTCCCTGCCCCGTCTAGCCGCCTGGGTCGTTTTGATGCGTTCACGCAGGTTGTCGAAAATGGCGTCGAAGGCCTGCCTCGCTTTCCTACCGTCTTCGCTTGTCTCGTCCGGCGCATCTGGGACCGACAGGTAGCAGGGCCGTTCGCCATCTCCGCTTGAGCGCGAGATGCTCCTGTCAAAAAGAGGCGCCACCAGCAGTTTTGTTTGATAGATGTGCCGACAGGCATCGACGCGCAGGGTCATCCCTCGCAGTTTGCAGTGACGGTAAGCCGCCCAGAGATAGTCGTCCATGGCGCAGCGCCTCGCCACTGGGTCGCTGCCCAGGCATACGGCCCGTCGCTCATCGTCCCATAGGAATATCCTCTCACGACGGGTCAGTTGAGCGCTGCGAGTCTTTTTCGCAGCCTTCAGAAGCATTGACATTCTGACCATATCCGTCGCTTCCCGTTCGGTGAGAGGGGTAACGTCGTTCGGAAACTCGCGTGTTTGGGCTTGCTGCCCGGCAGTGCTGGCGGCTCGTTTCGGGGCTGGCCTCTCGTGAAGCCTTTCGACCATTACGGATGGCTTGTTTCGTCTAGCCCTATAAAGGTAGTATATTTCGTCCTGCTTGAACTCAGACATGACTCGCACAGGGCTGAAGCCAAACTCAGCAAACATGGATAGCATCTGCCATCTCGTATGCTCAATCGCCTGTATTAGATTCACTCAACCTCTCCTCAAAAGGAGATGCTCTGGTTTGCGGCGTTTAACCCGACGCTGGAATGGACAATTCTCGGCCCGAACTGGGCGCGGCGTCATCCTTTTGCTGCCGTTGCTTGGGGCATTTCTTGCGGTTATGGTTCAACAGACGGCGTCTGCGAGCGACCAGGCGGTCGATGATATGTCCATAAGCGTTCGATTGACCGTAAAACGCGAGCCAGTCAATGTGGCAGTTGCGCCTGGCGCTAAGGCGCTCTCGATAGTCAAGGGTGATACGGGAGAACCGGCCGCCTGCGGTGACAATGCGAGTTTCGTTTCTATTGAGGCGGAGGGCTTGTCTCTCTTCCTGAACGGTAAGAACGCTCGCACGAGCAAGATCGCTATCGAATCCCCCGACGGAATCATAATCGTCAACGGCAATCGCTATCGCGGCAGGATTGAGGTCGAGGCGGCAGGTGGCGGGCTGTTGATCACAAATGTGGTTCCGCTCCGGTGGTATTTGGCGAGCGTTTTGGGTGCAGAGATGCCCGACCGGGCGCCGCTCGAGGCGCTGAAGGCACAAAGCGTGGTATCGAGGAGCTACATCCTGCACAGGATGGCCGACAATACCACTTATCCGCCGGTTTGCGACTCGATTCTCTCTCAGGTCTATAAGGGGGTATCGAGCGAGAAGCCGTCAACGGTCAGGGCCGTGCGGGAGACGACTGGGCTGGTTCTGACCCACAACAAAAGTCCGATCGATGCCTGTTTTTCTGCGTCGAGCGGCGGCCACACGGCTTCGGCGAAGGATGTCTGGGACAATGACGTTCCTTATCTTATAGGCAAGAGCGATCCTTTCAGCGCGGGCGGCGAGTATGGCGAGTGGAAGCTTGAACTCAAGTCGGACGAGTGTGAACGGCTGCTGCTCCGGGCCGGCCGCGACGTTGGCGGGCTGCAAGACATCGTTGTGATCAGGACTGACAAGTCGGGGCGGGCGAGCGGAGTCGCCTTGCTGGGGAGCAGGGGCAGAGTCCTCATAAGAGGAACTGATCTCAGAATGCTCTTTGGAACGAGGAGGCTAAGAAGCACGATGTTTGACGTCGAGCGCACCCGCGATGGCTTTGTGTTCTCCGGCAAGGGCTACGGCCATGGGGTAGGGCTTTCCCAGGAGGGCGCGGGCAGGATGGCTCAGGCTGGCTACTCGCTCGAGCAGATACTGCACTTCTATTATACAGGTGTTACGTTGGAGCGGCATTCTGTTAATCCGAAATGAATGCGGCGATGACACGGACTGTGGAGAGATGACAGGGAACCCGATCAGAGTCGTAATCGCCAGCGGCGCAACTGGCGGGCACGTGTATCCGTGCATCGTTGTCGCAGAGGCCATCCGTGAGCTTCGGCCCGAGGCGCGCTTCCTGTTTATTGGTGCAAGCGGCAAGATCGACGAAGAGATCATTGAGCAGCGCGGATTTGAATTCGGCTCGATTAAGGTCTCGGGCCTTTGCCGTGGGTTCTCTTTCGGCAGCTTGCTCAGAACCGCGGCTGCGGTCGCCAGACTCGCCACGCTTCGTCCGCTGTTCGAGGCGCTGGGGCACTTGCGGCGTTTCCGGCCGCACGTCGTCTTTGGCGCTGGCGGCTACGTTTCAGGGCCCGTGCTCGTTGCAGCCCGGCTCATGGGCATCCCTAGAGCCATACTCGAGGCAAACGCTGTCCCAGGGCTTGCAAATAGGGTCGCAGCCAGATTTGTGGATTACGTTTACATCGGCTTCGAACCGGTTGTCTCGTATTTCAAAGTGCCAGCAAAGGTCGTGCTCACCGGCAATCCCGTCAGGCCGGTCAGCGCGCTTCGGGGCCAAAGGATGAGGGATCAACTGGGTTTTGACGCGAGAAAATTGCTCGTTACAATTGTCGGCGGCAGCCTTGGCTCCAGGTTTCTCAATGACCTGACCGACTCCCTGGTCCCAATGATAGACAATGACGCCGGACTGTCGTCCAGGATCGAGGTTCTGCACTGTGTGGGCCGGAGGTTCTGGGAGGATACGGGGAGTGAGCCCACGAAATTAGCCAAGGAACTCTGCTTTAAGTACATACGTGTGCCTTACGCCCCGGACCTGAGTGACCTCTTGGCCGCTACCGACATCGTAATATGCCGGGGTGGGGCAATTACGCTTTCGGAGGTCGCTCTCGCAGGCGCCGCATCGATCGTTATTCCGTGGCCTAAGGCTATGAATAATGAGCAGGTCAAGAACGCGGAGTATTTCGCTCAACAGGGCGCTTCTTTTTTGCTGAAGGAGCATGAATGCGACGCTTTGACGCTGTTTGACCGTCTGACGGAACTTGCTTTGGATGACGATTCACGCGAGCGAATGCGCGTTCGGAGCCGCCAGCTAGCAAGGCCCGGAGCCGCAAATGACATCGCCAAATCTCTCGTTCGAATTGCAGAGCGCAAACGGGTGGATAACCAGCCGTGAGAGGTGGGTGACGAGGGATGGGGCTGGACCGCAAAAAAGGGGCGCACTATTGATGTGCCCAGGCTTGCCCTTCTCCCAAGTTGCGTGCTAAGTTCACAGACAGTAGAGGATTCAATTTGAATGTCTCAGTTTATCGTATGGGGATGAGGTGTTGTCGAGGGTATTCGGTCGTGCGAGCAACCGTCCCAATTGGGGCGTGAATGCTACACTCGGGCCATGTCTCCGCTGTTCATCCCCTGATACAGGACATCGCTAGCAGAAGTTGGTCAACGCTAAGTCCTCTTGGAAGCTCATTCTCGTCATACTGGTCGTTGGCTTCGCCCTCAGGATAGCGTATTTCACTTGGGCGCCCCCAGACTACTCCGCAATGGAATCCGATTATGATGATATCGCGCAGAATATGCTGGCTGGGAAAGGCTTCAGCATTGATGAGAGTTACGGACTTGACCTGCGCAGTAACCCTGAACAGCGGCCAAGGATGGTCCCGACGGCAGCGAGAACACCCCTGTATCCAGCGTTTTTGGCTACGATCTACAAGGTATTTGGACGCCGAATAAGGTTGGTTTACATCATCCAAACGTTGATCGACCTACTCAGTGCGTCGATGCTTTACTTCCTTGCATTGAAGATCACTGAAGACGTCAGAATCGCACTCATGTCGATGGCGTTTTATGCCCTATATATGCCCTTTATGGAGCAGGTTGGCGTCTTGCTCAATGAGACCGTGTTTGGCTTCCTCGTGCTCTTGTTCGCCGTTGTGGCGTTCTACGCCATCGAGCGATTTTCTCTATCGGGCTTTCTGCTCGCAGGCATCGTGATGGGTCTGACCACTCTTTGCCGTCCGACGACCTTCTTGTTCCCGGCCTTTTTCATCCTAATGACCCTTATAGTTGGCCGAACGCAACTGAGGCGCGCGAGCATCAATAGCCTCGCTTTCTTGATATTGTCTCTTGTATTGATAATGCCGTGGGTAATACGAAATTACTTAGTTCTGGATTACTTCGGTCTTGTGGGCACGATAGGTGGGGAACAGATTTTTGCGGCTAACTACGATTTCTCGGATCACGGCGTGCCGTGGCCGATGGTCCCGCTGGACCTGCGGGAGAAGCTGATAGGCAAGACCCCCGTAGAGCGAGACAAGGTCCTTACCAGGGAGGGGCTTAAGCTGATAATCGAACATCCGATTCGATTTATTAAGAATGTCCTGTTCAGGACATCTACGTTCTGGACATCGATTGGCATGGGTAAGCCAGGCCCTTTTTACTACTCCTCAAATCGCGCGGGCAACGAGGTCTGCGTGTTTGTTGCGGTGCTCAATCCGCTCCTGATCCTCGCCTCGTTCGTTGCATTCTTGCGGTTCAGGGGGAGATGGGTGTCAAGGTCCCTTGTTCCACTCATGCTTTTGGGTTACTTTTACGTAATCCACTTGCCTACTTTCGCATTTATTCGGTATAGTATGCCTGTGATACCGTTCCTGATGATGTTTGCTGCTGTTGGAATGGTAGGCTTGTTTGCAAAGGGGAAGCAGGGCCAAAATTGGATAGGCCCTTCCAAATGACGGTGCGTTTTTGGAGGGAACCCATTGACGACAAGACTGTCTGTAGGCGAGCTCTTTTTTAAGATAGTCTTCTAATGAACTTGTGTATATCGCTCGACTAGTCCGAGCGAGCGAAACGTGGGCGGAAGGGGAAATGGCCTCTCGGTCATCCGTTTGATGGCGTGGGTGACGGCAAGGCGGCATTAGTAATAATTTGGCGATTCGCCAGCCGAGGTTGAGGGAATAGGGCGGCGATGGGGCTGAACTAAGATTGACATAATTGACATATTTCGTCATATTCTGGGTGTTAGACGACATTTGAGTTTGTTGCCTTGATGACAATGAGAATGCTTTACGTTGAAAGGGAGGAAGCCTAATGAAAGGCATGAAAATCTTCATAATACTCGCCATGTCCATACTTATAGTAACCGGCGGACAAGCGGTTCTTGCGCGCGGCGTTTCTGCACTCAATGACAGCGCCTCACCCGCAGACCCATATTCGACGTGCAATAGCCTCGTGGTCTTGACAGCGACCGATGTTCAACAGATGAAAGAGGCGGAGCGGGCCATTGTCAAGGCCGGCGGCATCGTCAGATTCCGCTTCCCGCCGCATATCTTCTATGCGTGGATTCCGGACGGGCAGAAAGAGGACCTTGTCGGACGCACCCACATCGATTCGATCTTCTCGGGGTCGCTTGAGCCAACCGCCGTGCGAAGGTTCGGTCGAGGCGCAGTAAGCGCGGTTCGGAGCTGGAATGAGGTCTTTATCGAGCATACCGCCGGCGTCAACGTCCAGCTGCCTGCGGAGCCGGGACCTATCCAAAACGATGCGCTCGAGGTCCCAGCAGAGGGGCGACTCTCGCACTACCGTGGGAGCAAGTTGGTCTCTGGCCCGATGGGTCGCGGCCCCAACGACACTTCGGAGTTCATGCTCGGCAACGTCGCGATCACGATCATCCTCCCCGAATCGGACGGCTCGATCGACGCTGAGACGGAAGACTGGACGAATCAGGATACTGCCAACGGCATCGCCGACAGGCCTCAGAAGATCAAGAATGAAATAATCAACGGTCTGAACTGGTGGGTTCTCCGCGAGTCTGAAGAGCGGCCGCCGGCCTCGCTGTTGTCGTTCACGTTCGACCCGTCCTCGCCAAGAACGAGGGTGACAGGCTATGAGCCAATAACTCGTTCTTCAATGGACGAGCCTCTCTGGGTGTCCCAGATATTCACCGAGATGGGTTATACTACCGGGACTGCCTGGCAGAAGGTGAGGCAGTTTGACCTCGACCAGATCTCGGACCTCGGAACTGACTGGGCGGTTACGATATTCGTCTGCGACAGCCTCAACGACTGGAATGGCCAGTTCACCGATGGGGCGTTCGCGTATGCGTATCTCGGCGGGCCGTGGCTCACAATGACCTACGACAATGATGGCTACACGATTCACTACATGGACGCGGTCTGCGCCCACGAGTTGGGCCACAGTTTCTACACTCTCGACGAGTATCCTGGCGGAAGCGGCACACCCTCCGACTGCCACGACTTCTCGGGATACCTCAACTCCGAGAACCTCAACAGTCTCTACGATCCGGGCATGACCGGAACGTGCGATGCCAACTATGGGTGCATCATGAGGGGTGGCACGTCCGCGTTCACCCGGGGTCAGCTCTGCAAGTACTCTGCGAGCCATCTCGGCTGGGGCGATGAGGACGACGATGGCGCTGGCGATGGAATCTATGATATACTCGACTTCTGCCCACATGCGGAGCTCGATCCTCCCGAAGAGGACCCCACGGCAGACACCAGACCAACGTTCTTTGGGAAGGCCTGGATAGACCTTTCAACTGACGTTCTGGCCAACGACAACCCCAAAGACCCCGGCAATGACTACACCATAAACGTCATAACTAATGTTGAATACCGCTATCAGAATCTCGACGCTGGACCGCCTTCAGATTGGCTTCAGTGCGTCCCTGACGATGGCGCCTTTGACGGGCTCGAGGAGCGATACCACTTCACCGTGGGTCAGGACCTGGAGGACGGGACATACCTGTTTGAGACCAGGGCTAGTCATCTCGGCGGACATGTCCAGGGCGAGCTGGATTGTCCCCTCGATGCGGATGCCAAGCAGACGCTCACGATAACGACCGGTCCGGAGGGCGGCCAGACCGACGAGAATCCGCCCGAATGCCACACACCGTATCCACCTTGCTTCGGTCTCTCGGAATCAGGACCGTGCTACGTGGAGACGCCAACTATCCAGCCTACTCCTGATTGGGCCACCTCCAGAACTGTTGTCATTGGTTGCACGTTCACCGACAAAAGCTGGGTGGACGCATCAACTGTTCAATACCGTATTGACGCCAATGGCGACTACGATTACTACGACTGGGGTTATGATGAGGATGGCGCCTTCTGGACCGAGGCGTGGACCGATTGGGACGTGGAGATGCCGCCCAAGAGCGACTCGCGGAACATGAGAGTTTACGCCGTTGTAACTTACCAGGTGGACGGCCCAGACCTGCACTTTGAGTGGCGAGCACAAGATATCGACATGGAGTTCCTAACGACCAACGGCTACATTTACTCGGGTCGGCTTAACCGACCGGGGATGATGGACGACTGGCTCGTCAGAATCGACAGCGATCCACCCCATGTCCTGAGCGCCAGCGCTGCTGATACATCTGGAGGAGGTATCGGGATACAAGAGGGCGATACGGTCACGATAAGATTCGACGAGGAGACCAACGGCCTTTGGATCAATGAGACCAACATCGACACTATCCTCTATATCATTGATGAATCGATTCCGGAGCAGCACACCTGGGGCAACTGCGAGGGACTGGTCAAGAAAATCGAATGGACACAGACCAAGTGGCCCAATGACACCCTGGTCGTCACACTGATGGAGCAGGAGCGCTGCCCGGGTCGTATCTGGAGACCGGACGTCGCCGTTGGCGACCTTCTGTGCATTATGCGCTCCCCAACTGGCGAATACATTGAAGACATAGCGTTCAATCGATGCACTGACTGCATCCACATAGACGGCGATTTCGGCGACAGCGGCGGCCCCATTGTTGCTGAAATCCTGGCCAACGGCATCAATCCGCTTCACATAGGTGTCGGAACGCCCCAGGTCGAGATAACGGCGCAAGTCTCAGATAGCACGACCGGCAATTCGGACGTCATGTTGGTCGAGCTCTTCGTCAATCTCGCCGGCCAGCCCGGCACTGGGACCGCCATGAACATGACGCCGGCCTATCCGCCAGGAGCTGTTGACGTTGACGCCGCATATACGCTACTTACTAACTCATGGGCGGCCGGAACCTACACAATTTACGTTCATGGCCAGGACACAAGTGGTTTCTGGGGCGACTTCGAGGCCCTGAAGATATACGTCGGCGACGAGTCGATCGGCTGCCTCTATCCGCCAGAGTTCGACGGTATCGCGCACGCGATCGATACGAGAGAATGCGGCAAGGTTCGGCTTGACTGGGACGAGGCGGAAGATATCAACCAGCCGGTCGTGTATAATATCTACCAATCACGAATTGATTCCCTGTATGACTTCTCGAACCCGACATACACCAGTGAAAACCTGTTTTACGAGATTACCATGCTCGATAACAACGTGCCGTACTACTACGTTGTCAGGGCCGAAGATAGCTGCGGGAATGAGGAACGAAACTTCGTGCAGCTTGAGGTTTACCCCAGCGATGGTCAGGCGCCTCACTTCGAGGGTCTGAGCGATATCGACAGCACAGGCTGTGCTAGCCTTGAGCTGGTATGGACGCCAGCGACGGACGACATCTACGGCTGTTCGTCGGAGCCGATCCTCTACAACATCTATATCGCGTTCAGGAGACGGGGGCAGGATTTCAGGATGCCTAGATATCAGACGAGCGCGCCCGATGGCGTGATCATCACTGACCTTCAGCACGACGCCGAGTATTTCGTGGTCGTTAGGGCGCAGGACAGCGCGGCTGATTATCAGGGCGTGGTCACCGGCTACGATTCGACCGTCCCGGGCGGCGACGTGGATATCCTCATTGATAGCGCTGCGGAATGGCGGGACAATAACATCGTTGGTTCGGTGCTATATCCCAACGTTCATCGCAACGACGCGTTCATAGTAGTTGAGAATACGAAGACGACCTTGACGATCACACCTGGATACAGCATCGACACGCAAGACGCGACTGTGGGCTCGATATACTGGGTCAAGGGCAAGGGCAACGAAGACACCAATCTCATAGAGCTGGACGCCACAGCCGACTACATCATCAGCAATGACGAAGAGGACTGGTGGCTTGAGAACCTCCATCCCGCGTCAGGCTCTACCGTGTACAACGTGGACCACCTGGAGTTCGACATCCTCGACGACTGCTTCGGCGTTGATAAGGACTCCTTCCAGCTCATTCTCGACTTCAATGTGACCGGTGATGCTCTGATTACTGACGTTTGGGGCGGATATCACGTCGAATACTACCCAGAGTACTACTACATGCCGGACGCTCCTTATTTCGCTGGCGAAATCGTAGTGACGGTGCTGGCATCCGAGCACACCACTTTCGCCGAATTCAGGGAAGTCGTATACACGTTTACGGCGCTGTATCAGCCGGAGTTTGAAGAATAGTCAGCTCGTTAATGAGTGTAAGAACGAATAATAGCGAAAACGCAAAAGGAGATAACGACCATGAAACTGGGCAGCGTAAGGATATCAACTGTCGCCGTGTTTGCCCTGGCAGTCGCCCTGGCTGTGATACCTCTTCTGACCGCCGCGGATCCGGTTTGGAAGAAATTCGGGGCGGATGAGTCCCAAACTGGTAGAACGTCCGAAATTGGGTGCAGAACAGGCGACCTCTACTGGATGTTTCACACGTTTAACTTTAACTTCTCTTCGCCGGCTATCGCCGAGAATGAACAGCTCGTTTTCGGTTCGCGCAGTGGGCAGTTTTTTGCACTGTCCTCTCAGGGCGACTGGGATTGGCAGTTCGACGCGATCGCCAGAGTCGATTCATCTCCTGCAATCGACACTTTTGGCAACATCTACTTCGGCGCCAACAACGGGCTCATGTATTGCATAACAGGGCCGACGATTGTCGCAACCGAGGGAACACTCAATTGGACCTATGATGCGAGGGACGCGATTTTTTCTTCGCCGACGCTTGATCAAGACGAGTATTCAGTGTTCTTCGGGACGGAGGACGGCCGATTGATCTCTATATTCTCCGAGAACTTCCCCGCGACTCAGGGAACTCTTCAGTGGAGCCTTCAGCTCGGGGACCGCATATTCGCATCCCCTGCGTATCGATACTACGATCTGGCTCCAACAGGCGACCCAGCGGGCGACATCGCGATGGTCTATATCGGCGTGGAGCTGGGCCTCTCCGACGGGCTTGTTTACGGGATCGAGGTCCCAATTGACCCCGCGACCAGCACGCTTACGACGATTCAGTCCGTTTATCCCGATGTCGGAGACGACCCATTAGGACGGGTGCAGAGCTCCGTCACAATCTCGGATGATGGCAACTTCATCTATTTCGGCAGTAAAGACGGAAATCTCTACTGCCTTACCTCATCCGGCTATCTCCAATGGAGCTACGAGACAAGCGGTATGATCGACTCCTCGCCCGGCATCCTCTCAAGCGGCGAAATTGTGGTGGGCTCGAGAGATGGCGCCGTGTATTGCGTCGATGACCAGGGTGACCTGCAATGGTCATTCGAGACCGGTGAGGCTATTGAGTCATCTCCCGCCATAGACGGCAATGACAACATATTCATCGGCTCAAGGGACGGATTCCTATACTCCATCTCGTCACGTGGGGTCCAGAACTGGCGCTACATGTCGGGCTATCACATCTGGTCGTCCCCAGTCATCGGCAAGCAACCGACTTTTGGTGGAGGACTCACACCTCTAGTAACGACAGCAACGATCTACTTCACGGGCGCTGACCTCAGAGTCCACGCTGTCCGTGAAGATAGAGGCGCACCAGACTTTTTGAGCCGCTCCCCTGATGATGGCGAGACCGGCGTCAGCAGGAGGCTCGCGAACGTCGTCTTTGAGATCGTGGATAGTCAGACCGACGTTGATAGAGAATCGATCTTCATGCTCTTCAGGGGAATCCACGTCTATCCCACCTTTGAAAGGATCGAAGAGGAAGATTACAGAGGCTGGGAAGGCACTTACTACTGTGGTGATGAGACCTTTGATTATGACGAAGAAGTCGTCGTCCTAATCCAAGCTTGCGATACTGCCTGGGAACTCAACTGCATGGAAGAAACATACTCCTTCACTATCGAATCATCGACAAGGCGTTCCCTCGCTGCGCCTCGAAAACTCGAACTCGACACTGTTCCGAGGCGCGCGATCAAGATAAGATAGTTTGTTCATTACCATAGTTCGTCCCTCCCGGTGGCCGCCGAGCATAAGTTCGGCGGCCACACCTCGTTTTTGGGGTGACCAAGAAAGAGACCGAATGCGACTCATCTTGAGCCTCAGCAGTTCCGGTAGAATTAAAGCCCGAAACGGCGACAAAGCCAGTGCACAGGCATGTTCGTGACGGTCGTAAAGCGGAGTTCGCATCTGGAAGGAGCTCCCGGCTATCGGGAGCCTCGGCTTCGTCAGGGACCGGATTCAACGCAGTGCAGAGGGCGTTGCTCAATCCCCTTTCGCCTTTTCGCTCGTCTCGGCGTTGCCCAGACTCCGCCGCCTTGACTTTTTTCCACGGCACAGCAAGATTATTGCGGATGATATACTTTCGGCGCCTTTGGCCTGGACACAAATGCCATAAGGAGAAGCATCATGAGAGAATCACGTTTGATAACGCTTGGAATCCTTCTTATCGCGGCAGCTGCGCTTCTTTCGGTTTTGGGTTTCGCGCAGATGCCGCAAGCGCTGTCGCAGGCGAAGATAACGCTCTCTAGCGGCTCAATTCTCGACGGAAACGTCGTGTATTATCACAAAGAAAGCGCTGAGTTCTTGCTGGAGGCGGATGCGAGCTGTTATGTCTTTGCTTTCATGGTCTCGCCGCAAGGGAAGGTCAAACTCGCATTCCCCTACGCGGGTCATCCTTTCAATATGATCCCTCCACATCAGACCGTGAGGGTTCCCGATGATGGCTATTACCAGAGCGTCGGGGTCGAGACCGGCTGGGCGCAGTTTGTGGTGGTCGCCTCGGAAGACCCGTCTTGGGCCTACAGCTTCAACGAGTTCTATGCGCCGAAGGTGTGGGACGCCGGCGTTTTTTCTGGTTGGCGTGGTGCGGGTAGCTCAAGTATCGTTGACTCCTCCGATGTTGACAGTGCCTATTTCACAGGTGCGTCGTTTCAAGCCATGCCGAGCGGAATGCGGTCGGAGATGCGCGATGAGATCGCCCATAGAAGCGCCTCGAAGGCATCGGAATCCACCGATCTAATCCTCGCGCGGGCCAGGGCCGCGGTGCAGGGCTACCGATTCGCGTTCGCGAACCAGGGCTTCTACGTGGCGAGTAGCGCCTATGCCTCCGAAACCGGGACGACATATCACTATTACGACGACGCCCATTATGGGTATTCCTGGTATGTCTATCGTGACGACCTATCCCCGTATGGCTACTGGGAATTCGTGGTCGGTTTCGGCTACGTGTGGCGCCCGTATCATGTATCGGTGAGCTGGGCCCCATACTACCACGGGCGTTGGGTCTATACAGTCTATGGCTGGACGTGGGTCTCGACCGAGCCCTGGGGATGGATAACATACCACTACGGATACTGGACTTACACCCATCGCTGGGGCTGGGTCTGGATACCGGGCTACACCTGGGCGCCTGCACGGGTCGCATGGTATTGGTCGGGCGGTTACGTTGCTTGGCACCCCACTCCGCTGCCTCCTGAGATAAGAGCATCCTTCAAGGACCAAATAAGGGAATATCCTGTAACAATTGTCAAAAGGGATCACTTTACGGCGGAGAAAGTCCAAAGCTTCGCAAAGGTGGAAAGCCTGAAGCTGGAGGGCAATGCTCTCCTCGCGACGGACGGAAGCAGAATCGAGAGGCTGTCCGACCCCACGCCACAGCATCAGTTGGGGCTGGCGCACGGCTCCGTCAATACTCTCGAAGTTGTCCCGAGCCCGGTCGAGCCCACTGAGGGAAAGACCCAGGGCTACTACCGTGTCGATAAGCAGCGAGTATATGTTCCCAAACCGAGGCTTACGCCCGCGAGGGGATGGCCGACACAAGTTGCCCCGCAGCGCGACCCAGACGAACACAAACAGCGATTCAGCATCGTGCCAAGGCTGAAAAAGCCGAAGCCCAAGAAAGCTGAACCCGAAAAGGTCAAGCCCAGGCCGAAGAAGAAGCCGACCCGACCTAAGGAAGAACCGAAGAAGGTGGAACCCAAGAAAGCGGATGAGAAATGAAGGCCTGTGCGTAGCGATTGGGGATTGAGTTGGGGCAAAGAGCCGTCATTGCCGTAGCGATTGTCTCGATCGCCGCCTGCCTGGGCTGCAATCCGCAGACGGCGTCCGACAAAGCCGAGAAGCCGCTGGTCGTTGCGCTACAATCAGACCCGACCTCACTCGACCCCAGGCTCGCGACCGATGCTATCTCAAGCCGCGTCATCGATCTTCTCTTCAGCGGCCTCTTTCGCAATGATCCAAAGGGCCGCCTGAAGCCTGATCTCCTCGAGAGCTATGAGCTCCAAGGCGAGACCGCCTACGTTCTCAAACTGCGCAAGCATGTCCGCTTCTCAAACGGGACCGAGCTGACCGCGGAAGACGTGAAGTTCACCATAAAGTCGATACTGGACCCAGCCCTGGGCTCCCGCAAACGCGCCTCGTTCAAAAACGTTGCGATGATCGAGACGATGGACCGGTATTCGCTTACGATCTGGCTCAAGAAGCCGCAGGCGAGCTTTCTTGAGAGCCTCAAGATAGGAATCGTCCCGAGGGAATACGCCCTAGAGGCCGGCGACCGGTTTGCGTCGAGACCCGTCGGCGCCGGGCCATTCAAGCTGATTGGGTGGGAGAAGGGCAGCCGCATCGAGTTGAGTCGTCACGATAACTACTTCCGAGGTCCCGCGCCCATCCACGCAATTACGTGCAAAATCGTCCCGGACACGTCAACCAGACTGCTGGAACTTAGGAAAGGCGCCGTTGATTTCGTCCAGAACGACATCCCGCCCGAGCTCGTCCGCTCGTTTGAACGGGAGGCCCGATTTGCCGTCCAGATGTCCCCGAGCAGCACCTACAAATACATCGGCATCAACCTAAAGCACCCTATTCTGATGAGGCGCGAGGTTAGGCAGGCCATGGCGCACGCCATCGACCGAAAGGCAATCATTGATCATTTGCTGCTTGGACAGGCGAGCCTCGCGTCCGGCCTGCTCTGCCCCGGCAACGCTTTCTACGTGCCTGATCCTGCAACCCATGAGTATGACCCAGACCTCGCAAACGCTATGCTCGAAGAAGCGGGCCTGCGCATCGACTCCCGGACGGGACATCGCTTCGCGATCACTTTCAAGACTTCAAAGGACCAACGGGCTAATCAGATAGCGCAGATTATCCAGCAGCAGCTCGCAGACGTCGGCGTCAAGGTCGAGATCAAGACGTTTGAGTGGGCCACGTTCTACAGCGACATAATCGGCGGCAACTTCGACATCTATTCCCTGACGTGGGTCGGCATATCGGACCCCGACTTCTTCTACGACGCGTTCCACACCAAGAGTGCGCCCCCGCATGGGGTCAACCGCGGCCACTTCAGCAACCCTGACATCGACAGTCTAACTGGGCGGGGCCGGACCGAGCTCGACCCGGAGAGGAGATATGAAATCTACCGTCAGGTGCAGGAGACCATCGCCCAAGAGCTCCCATACATCCCCCTTTGGCACCCCCACAACGTGGCGATTATGACGAACCGGCTGAAGGGCTTCGAGTTATACCCAGCCGGGGACTTCAAGTCGTTCGCAACCGCTCGCGTGGACGGCGTCCAATGATGCGCCCAGCAATCGCGAAGCGCCTACTGATGTTCCCCCTCACGGTATTCTGCGTCTGCACCGTCGTCTTCTTTCTCATTCATCTCGCGCCAGGCGACCCAGGCGCTCTCATGCTCGGCGAATCCGCTGAGCCAGGCGACGTCGAGGCACTCAGGCAGCAGCTGGGGCTCGACAGGCCGCTGATGACCCAATACTCGTCATACATCGCGGGCCTCCTTCGCCTCGACCTCGGCCGGTCTATATGGACGAAGGAGCCTGTCCTGACCAGAATCCTCGACCGATACCCCGCAACGCTCACCCTCGCACTCGCGGCCATGCTGTTCGCCGTTATCTTCGCCATCCCAATCGGGGTCGTGTCGTCCATCAAAGCCAACAGCTGGCTCGACCGCGCCTCGATGTTCCTGGCCGTCCTGGGCGTCTCTATCCCCAACTTCTTCCTCGGCCTCGTCCTGATCATCGTCTTCTCAATAGAGCTCGACCTGCTGCCCGTGTCCGGCCGGGGTGGAATCGAGAGCCTCATCCTCCCCGCGGTAACGCTGGGGCTCGGTATGTCGGCGATTCTGGCACGAATGACGAGGGCGCAGATGATTGAGGCGCTTGGGTCGGATTATGTTCGGACGGCCAGAGCAAAGGGTCTCTGGGAGTTCACGGTGGTGGTCAAGCACGCGCTCCGAAACGCCCTCACCCCAGTAATAACCATTCTGGGCCTTCAGATGGGTGCTTTGCTGACTGGCGCGATCATCACCGAGACGATTTTTTCTTGGGAGGGCATCGGCTCCCTGATGGTGCAGTCGATCGCCCGCCGCGACTACCCGCAGGTGCAGGCCTGCGTCCTCGTCATCGCCATAACATACGTCCTGGCCAATCTCCTCGCCGACCTCACATACCGCCTCCTCGACCCCCGCATCAGGCTGTAGTTCGCATCCACTAATCCCTCGATTATGATCGCTTTACAGGACTTTCGGCCTTGCGTATCTTATGCGCTGTGCGATCCATGTATTGAATCGGCATGACATGATAAGAGGTGTCTGTGGCTATACAGGCTGCTGAAAAGGCTTTCAGTAAGGGAATTCGGAAGTATCTAGCGGAGCTCCGCAAGCTTTCACAGCACCCAGAGGCTAGCGATGAGCTGAGCTATCGGCCAATCTTTCAGAGATTCCTGGAATCAGCCTCGAAAGCTCTCCAGGCGGAGGCGAAGGCAACGTTCATCACTGAGCCAAAGCGCAAGGCATTTGGCGTTCCTGATTTCAAGGTTGTGAGGGGTCATTCGCAAGTTGGATACATCGAGACGAAGGGCCTGGGCGCAGACCTTGACGCTGTGATGCGAACCGATCAGCTGGCACGATACCGCCAGCTGCCAAATCTGATGCTCACAAACTACCTTGAGTTTCGCCTCATTCGTCAGGGCACTCAGACAGAGAGCGTAGCACTCTGTTCCGTCTCGGAGCTGCAATCGGACGGACCTGTTGATCAGTCCGCCACTGAGTCCCTTCGATGTCTTTTCGCAGCTTTTCTGAAGGAGTCTCTGCCGGGCGTCGGAACGGCGGAGGACCTTGCAAAGCAGATGGCCTGGCGAACCCACCTGATGCGTGACGCGATACTAAAGTCCCGGAACCACCAGGGCCGATTCAGCGACGAACTCCGACTGCTGTTCGATGCATTCAAGCTGGTCCTAGTCCATGACCTATCTCCAGAACAGTTCGCGGATATGTACGCCCAGACCGTTGCTTATGGGCTCTTCGCCGCAAGACATCAGTCAGTCCAGCAGGGACGACTGGACACGCTAACAAATGGTTTTTCGCTTTCGAGCGCCGCGCGCCTTGTGCCCAGAGCGAATCCGCTACTGCGAAGTTTATTCAAGCAACTCGCTGACGAGGACATGCTGGACCCAACGTGGATGTGGCACGCATCAGACATCGCCGACCTGCTCGGCGCCTCAGATATGCGGAAGATCGCGGAGGATATGGCTAAAAAGGTGGGCAGAGAAGACCCCATCATCCATTTTTATGAGACTTTTCTCAAGGAATACGATCCCAAGATCAGGGAGATGCGAGGCGTTTATTACACCCCGGAGCCGGTCGTCTCGTACATCGTGCGCTCCGTGGATCACCTCATAAAAGAGAAGTTCGGGAAGCCTGATGGCCTCGCCGACAAATCGGTCATGATACTCGATCCGGCAGTTGGAACTGGCACATTCCTCACGGGCGTCATCAAGCATCTTCATAAGGTAATCGTAGAAAGAGGGCAGAAGGGAACTTGGCCGGACTTCGTCCGCAACAACCTTTTGCCGCGACTGTTCGGCTTTGAAATACTCATGGCGCCTTATGCAGTTGCCCACCTCAAGGTCGGCCTGCTACTTGAGGAGCAGGGCTACAGGTTCGAGGACCAAGAGCGACTACACATATACCTTACTAACACGCTGGAGCAGGTGGCCAAGGTGTCCAACCTACTGGCGGTCGGGTTCGCAAAGACCCTCGTCGAGGAGGGCAGAACAGCGGGGGAGATAAAGGACAAAAAACCGATTATGGTGATAATCGGGAATCCGCCCTACTCCGGTCATTCGATGAACCCCAGTCGGATCAAAGTCAACGGCAAATGGCAGAAGACTTGGATCGGCGAGCTCATCGACGACTACAAGAAGGTTGACGGCAAGCCCCTGGGCGAGCGCAATCCCAAATGGCTTCAGGACGACTATGTAAAATTCCTGCGCTTCGCGCAGTGGCGCATTGAGAAGACCGGTCATGGCATCGTCTCAATGATCACTAACCACGGGTATTTGGACAATCCAACGTTCCGAGGTATGCGACAGAGCCTTACGGAAACCTTCGATGAGATTCATGTTTTGGACCTGCACGGAAACGTCAAGAAGAAGGAGGTAGCACCGGACGGTTCCAAGGATGAGAACGTGTTTGACATACAACAGGGCGTTGCCATGTGCTCTCTGGTGCATTCGCCTAAAGGGTTGACCAAGCGGCTGGTCAGCCATAGCCACCTCTGGGGCGAACGACAGAAGAAATACGATTGGTTGAATGAACACGAAGTGGCAGACACTGATTGGACTGACCTTGGACCCAAGACACCTTCCTACTGGTTTGTGCCCAGAGATACAAGGCTAGAGGCTGAATATGAGGCCGGCTGGAAGATAACCGACGCCATGCCGGTTAACTCAGTTGGGATCGTCACCGCCCGTGATTTGCTTACAACGCAGTTTTCCGGCTCCGAAATGTGGGATGTCCTTCGAGAGTTTGCGCGCATGCATCCTGAGGAGGCAAGGGAGCGTTTTCGACTTGGTCCCGACGCTCAGGACTGGAAGATAGAAGCAGCGCAGCACGATGTTAATGACGGCGGGCCTCACCCGAAACTGGTCTTGCCCATTCTATATAGGCCATTCGACACTCGTTACACATATTACACTGGCCGTTCTCGCGGACTCATATGTAGGCCCCGGGCACAAGTCATGGGTCACATGTTGGCGGGCACTAACGTTGCACTCGTCTCGTGCAGACAGCATTCGCAAGAAGATGTGACCTGGGCCCTGGTTGGCGTCGCTGACACGATCATGGAGTCATGTGCTATATCAAACAAAACTAAAGAAATCGGCTACATTTTCCCTGCCTATCTCTATCCCAACTCTGCGCTGCTTTCTCATGGACAGAACGGCAGGAGTTATAGTCCTGTCGAGGGTCGAAGGTCCAACTATGCTCGCGAATTCGTTGAAGAGATTGCGACACGCTTGAAGATGGAGTTCATCCCCGACGAGCGGGGCGATCTGACAAAAACTTTCGGGCCGGAGGACGTGTTCGCATATATCTACGGTGTCTTTCACTCGCCGACATATCGCACTCGCTATGCGGAGTTCCTTAGGATCGACTTCCCGCGTGTGCCGCTCACGTTGAACGCCGACCTCTTTCGTGCGCTCTGCGAAAAGGGGCAGGAGCTTGTTGACCTTCACCTCATGCGCGACAAGCGCCTCAGCAACGCCACCTTCTGGGGAACGAGCTATCCCGTTGCGGGCAAACACGACGTCACCGCCATCGAATACAGGCCGCCCGGTGAGAGTCGAAAGTCGAAGGTTCTGCAATCCACAATCCGCAATCCGCAATCCGCAATCGAAAGGGGTTGCGTTTATATCAACAAGGCGGAACCAAAGAAAGGCGTGGAGGCGGAGTTCTTCGAGGACATCTCGCCCGAGGTCTGGGAGTTCCGGATCGGCGGCTACCAGGTCTTGCATCATTGGCTGAAAGAGCGCAAGCGACACAAACGCGCCCTCGCTCTCGATGACATCGAGCATTTCCAGAAGGTCGTCGCCGTCCTGCGTGAGACGGTACGCCTCATGGCCGAGATCGACGTCGTGATTGATGCGCGCGGCGGCTGGCCGATTAGATGACGGGCGGGTGATCGATCGATTGACAGGCACAATGCCCCGTCAATGGCGTCTTATGCGGGTCAATCTAATCGTTGTTATGGTTCTCTTAAATCATTGGATTTCGCAATCGACCTCTTTTGCTTTGATGCGTATATTACAGGGCAGATAACTCGAGGTGGTCGCAAATTGCGACCACCTTGGTAATAAGAGTCGAAGGGGATTCTCATTAAATGGCTTCCACAAGAGCCGTCATAAAAGTGGGGCAGATCGAGCAACGAATCTTACTCGTTCGAGGGGACAAAGTGATTATCGATGCCGATTTGGCCGATTTCTACGACGTTCCTACGAAACGTTTGAACGAGCAGGTGAAGCGAAACCATGAGCGTTTTCCCGAGGATTTCATGTTCCAACTGAATCCGGAAGAGAAAGCGGGGGTGGTAGCCAGTTGCGACCACCTTTCAAAACTGAAATTCTCTAAAGCTCTACCTTATGCATTTACAGAACACGGTGCGCTCATGGCTGCAAGCGTTTTGAATTCACCTCGTGCCGTGGAAGTCAGTGTGTTCATCGTGCGTGCTTTTGTAAAAATTCGGCAGACCATTGCTGAGCACAAAGAACTATCACAGAAGATCGCTGAATTGGAGAGGCATTTGGCAGGCCACGATCATCAGATACTCTCAATCATTAGGGCCATGAAACAGTTGATGAAACCTACGTCACCTCAGGATAGGCGCCAAATCGGGTTTCTCAGAAATGAACCATAACACGCGGTTCGAGCGGTCAATCGCTGCCGCGCTTTCCGCTCAACCGCAGCCGGTTGTAGGCCTCATTCATCCTAGGCCAAGAAGAAGCGTTTGGCGTTACGTAGAATACAAGCTAAGGAAACATCTAAGCGCTTTATGAAGACAGCAAACGCGGATTTCAGTGCAGAACATGTCTGAGGAGGTAACTAAGCGCTGGAGCGGATGCTCGTGTCATCTCACCTCCGAGTTTTCGCAGTTAGAAGCCGAAGGAGCAGTCAGTCGTGCTTGGTGATATTCGCAAAAGACAGCCATGGCGAGATGTCATGCAAGTATGTCTCAACGGCCACGTCATCAATGCTAGCTATCAGAAGTATCCTGAATACAACAAAGATTTTTGCACCGCTTGCGGACAGAAGACCATTACACAATGCCCGAAATGCAGCAATCCAATACCGGGGGAGCTGCAAGACACAGGTGTAATCGGTCCCCCGCCCGGCGCGCCAAAGTTCTGCGAACGCTGTGGAGAACGATTCCCCTGGGTTCAGCAGAAATCGCCATCTCCGGAGGCAAGAAAAGAACGAGAGGCTGTCGAGGAAATTCAGAATCTATTCTCCAGATTTCATCGGATCGCGAACACACTTAGAAAGCGACATGATAATCGCCCGACACTCGACATCAAGGATGAATACGATGTCCAAGATCTACTGAAAGCACTCTTGCAGATTCATTTTGAAGATGTGCGCACAGAAGAGTGGACGCCAAGTTACGCGGGAAAGTGCTCAAGGATTGACTTTGTGCTAAAAGAACAAGAAATCGTAGTTGAAGTAAAAATGACAAGAGAGAAGTTGGGCGACAAAGAGCTTGGGGATCAGCTCATCATAGATATTGAAAGATATAAATCGCACCCGAGTTGCAGGACGTTGGTGTGTTTTGTATATGACCCAGGTGGACTGGTACGAAATCCCAAAGGACTCACGAAAGACTTGGAAAGTCAGTCGAGGGAAGGCCTCAAGGTCAAGGTCTTCATAAGCCCATAATAGGCTTCTGACAATTCCTTCAAGCCGCGGTGGCTGGCCAATAGCGTAGTCAGAACCAACCCGTCCTCTTTAACGAGCCTGGAACAATTGTCGCAGTTGGTTGGTTATTTGGTTATATTGCCAAATAGACAATAGTCAGAATCCCGAAACTAGGGGGCAACAATGGATCGTAAGACGAAGGCGAAATACGAGGCGAGGGCGGCGATAATTAAGGCGCTTTCGCATCCGACGCGGCTTTTCATTGTGGACCAATTGGAGAGCGGTAAACGGTGCGTATGTGAACTGACGAAGCTAATCGGCGCGGACATGTCAACCGTCTCAAAACACCTCTCGGTTCTCAAGGCGGCCGGCATTGTCCATGACGAGAAGGTCGGACAGCAGGTCTTCTATCATCTGAAGGTTCCGTGTGTGCTCAAGTTCTTCGGATGTGTCGAGGCGGTGATGGAATCGAACGCGAGAGAACAGCTGGAGCTGGTGAGATGAGAGTGCCGAGGCCAGCAATCCCCGTTGCCATGACTTGCGGCGCTATCCCCGTCGGCTCTTCACTGCGCTGAAGGCGGAACCTACACGATGATTGCCAAGAAGGAGATAAGGACACTCCTGCTGTTTGCTCTCGTGTTTCTCGGCGCGTTCTATCTGCCGGTGGGAGAATTGCGTTTCGACAACGCGATTTCTGAGGCGCTCCAGCTTTTGAAGTCCTATGCCCGGGAGCATGTGCTATTGTGCCTCATCCCAGCCTTTTTCATTGCCGGGGGCATCTCTGTTTTCATAAGTCAGGCTTCGGTCATGAAGTACCTTGGCGCAAAGGCGAACAAGTTTCTCGCGTACGGCGTCGCCTCTGTGTCCGGGTCGGTGCTTGCGGTCTGCTCCTGCACGGTTTTGCCGCTGTTCGCTGGGATTTATCGGATGGGGGCGGGGCTCGGGCCTGCCACGGCGTTTCTGTATTCAGGACCGGCTATCAATATCCTGGCCATTGCGCTGACGGCCCGGGTCTTGGGTGTCGAGATCGGTATCGCGCGCGCTGTGGGGGCCGTGCTATTCAGCGTGATAATAGGGCTCTTGATGCACCTGATCTTCAGAAAGGAGGAGCGTGCGAAACAGACGGCCCAAGCGGCCATGCCGGAACCTGAAGTGGCGAGGCCGCTTTGGCAGAATGCCGTCTATTTCGCGACGATGATTGGGATTTTGGTCTTTGCCAATTGGGGGACTCCGGGCGATGCCTCTTTTTTCTGGCAAGCGGTCTATGCTGCCAAATGGTTCATCACCGGGGCCTTGGCGGCGGCGTTTGGCGGTATCCTGATCGTCTGGTTGGGCGTGAAGTGGTGGAAGGTGATTGCCGCCGCCGCGCCAACGGTCATCCTTGCGCTGCTGCTTCCTGACGCTCCAATGGTGGCGTTCGCAGCCGGTGTTGTCGGCCTTTGCGTGATTACCGCATCAAGCCGCGGTGAACCAAAGGAGTGGTTCGCCAGTACGTGGGATTTTGCACAGCAGATACTGCCCCTTTTGTTCTTTGGGGTCCTGATTGCAGGGGCGCTTCTCGGTCGCCCCGACCACGAGGGCCTCATACCATCAAACTGGGTGACTTCTGCCGTCGGCGGCAACTCACTGTTAGCCAACCTCTTCGCCTCAATCGCCGGAGCGTTTATGTATTTCGCGACGCTGACCGAGGTGCCCATCTTGCAGGGGCTTCTGGGCGCGGGGATGGGCAAGGGGCCGGCGCTTGCGCTTCTCTTGGCGGGCCCCGCCCTCTCGCTGCCGAATATGCTGGTTATCCGGCAGATCATGGGAACTAAGAGGACAGTAGTTTACGTCTTGCTTGTGGTCGTAATGGCCACTTTTTCTGGTGTGGTTTTTGGAACGTTTTTCAAATAGGAGACGCTTGATGAAGAGATTGCAGATTCTGGGCGGCGGATGCCCGAAGTGCAAGAAGCTTGCCGAAAACGCTGAGGCAGCGGCGAAAGAGCTGGGCGTGGAATATGAGATAGAGAAGGTTATAGACATCAACGAGATAATGAGCTTCGGCGTGATGATGACGCCCGGGTTGGCGGTGGATGGCGAAGTCAAAACCGTCGGGAAAGTCGTCTCTATCGAGGAGATCAAGGCGATTCTCGCCTAATCGTCCGAACTTGCTGTTTGAGGCCCAGTGAGGACAATTTCTCAAGGAGGTTGAGGTGAAAGGAGGGCAACGAACCGAGAAAACGCGCTCTAGACCGAGTCTAATCGTCAAGGTGGGCGTCGTTCTGGTCTTGGTCGCCGCGGTGGCGGGCGCCATCTACTTGAAGGAACGGTCGGGGGCGCCTGAGGCCGATGCGAATGCCGCGAACGGCTCTGACGCCTCAGCCGCCGATTCACAGAAGGAACAATCCCGAATCGCCCTTCCGCGCCTCGTTGACCTGGGCGCGGGGAAGTGCATCCCGTGCAAGTTGATGGCGCCGATACTCGAAGAGTTGCGGAAGGAATACAAAGGGAAGTTCGACGTGGTGTTCATCGATGTCTGGAAGGACCGAAGTGCTGGAAAAAAGTTTAGCGTACGGGTGATCCCGACACAGATATTCTATGACGCCGAGGGGACCGAGCTCTTCCGGCACGAGGGATTCTATTCAAAAGAGGACATCCTTGGAAAATGGAAGGAACTCGGAATCAATTTATAGGAAGGAGAATAGACATGCGTAATTGCATAGTATTACGAGCAACGTGCTTGTTGGTGCTAATGGTGGTATCGGTCGGCTGCGGAGCACAGGCCGAGGACCCTAAGCGGATCAGCGAGCTGTACCCAAACCTTGCGACAGGGGTGCTCACGTCGGCGAAAGTCGGCGAACTTAGCGAAGGTGTTCTTCTTCGCTGCCAGAACATCGTGATAGGTGAACGTGATCTGGCGCGCGCAACGGCCGAGGCTCCGAAGAACCAGCGGCAAGACCTCAAGGCCAATGCCTTCTTCGTGCTCGAACAACAGGCAACGGATAAGATTCTGGAAAGCTTGGCAAGGCAGAGCCTCTCCGATCAGAATGTTGACGTGGGGTCCATTCCGAAGCGGCAGGTCATTCAACGCTTTACCGAAAGCCTGGCAACCGAGGTGACGGTCGCGGATTCGGATATCGAGACCTTCTATAAAGAAAACGAAAGCATCTTTTGCGGAACGCCGCTGGATAAGGTCCGGGACCGGATCAAGTCTTATGTGCTGCAAGACAAGCAGCAACGCTTCGTGGACGACTACGTCCGACAATTGGGCCGGAATCTAGAGATCGTCGTTTCCGCCAAATGGGTGCGGGAACAGGCGGAAAGAGCTCAGGATAATCCGTTGGACAAGGCACGGTCCTCCGGCAAACCGACACTCGCAGTCTTCAGCGCGGCCAGTTGTTGCGGTCCCGACCGAATGCTCCCAGTGGTCAACGGGGTGCGCAGCGCTTTTGGCGAAGCCCTGAGCGTTGTGTATATCGAGCCCCGTAAAGAACAGATTCTCGCCGCTCGTTGTGGTGTTCGATCCATTCCGACTCAGATATTCTTCGACAAGACGGGCAAGGAGGTCTATCGCCACAGTGGATTCCTAGGTGAGGCGCCCATTCTGGAGCAGTTGAAGAAGATGGGCCTGCAAGAAAGAAGTAAGGGATAGAGCATGCAAGAATTGTTTGCAGCGTTGACGAGGGCCGTAGGGGAAACGCCGGTTGTCGCTGTTCCCGCCTCGTTTGTGTGGGGCGTGCTCAGCATCCTTCTTAGCCCGTGCCACCTCGCCAGCATCCCGCTAATCGTTGGGTTCATCAATCAGCAGGGAAGAATCTCGACAAGGCGCGCATTTTTCATTTCGACGATTTTTGCCCTGGGCATTCTAATCACCATAGGGGCTATTGGGGCGATCACAGGAGCAGCTGGCCGGATGATGGGCGATCTGGGGCGATTTGGCAACTACTTCGTGGCGGTCATTTTCTTCGCAGTCGGCCTGCATCTGCTGGGTGTCATTCCGATGCCGTGGTCGGGCCCCGGACAAGTCAAGATGAAACGGAAGGGGCCTTTTGGCGCGTTCATTCTCGGCCTAGTTTTCGGCGTCGCTCTCGGCCCATGCACGTTCGCTTATATGGCCCCTATGCTGGGCGTCACGTTCAAGTTGGCCTCCACAAACATGCTCTATGGGGTTCTTCTCCTCCTGATCTATGGCCTGGGCCACTGCTCCGTAATTGTCGTGGCCGGGACCAGCACGGAGGTTGTCCAGCGCTACCTAAACTGGAACGAAAGGTCCAAAGGCTCCGCGATCCTCAAGAAGGTGTGCGGCGTTCTAGTGCTGTTTGGTGGGGTCTATCTCATCTATTCCGCTCCGTAGGTGGTAACGAAAACTGCATAGGCTCTGGAATAACGTAAGGAGAGAAGCTGTTGCAGTCCGAAACACGCGTGGTCAAGCATTCTCAAGGGCTGACTTTTTTTGAGAAATACCTAACAGCCTGGATAGTCATGTGCATCGGCGGCGGGATCGCGCTCGGCAAACTCGCCCCGAGCATGGCCACGTTTCTCGACGGCCTTTCTATCTATGTAGGAGAGGCGCCTGTCGTGTCCATCCCCATCGCTGTTTGCCTCTTCTTCATGATGTATCCCATCATGGTGAAGATTGACTTCGCTGAGGTGCTCAAGGCCGGCAGGAGCGTCAAGCCAGTCGGTCTTACGCTCGTTATCAACTGGGCGATCAAGCCGTTCACGATGTATGCCATTGCCTTCCTGTTTCTCGGTGTGCTTTTCAGAGGCCTAATCGGTGCGGAGGCCGTGGATTACGTCAAGATGCCCTTCGGTCTAGACCTAGCCGAGGGCGCGGCCTACGGCGCGGGCAAGGTAGTGGTGCTTCAGGGCGTGAAGATGCTCCAAGTTCCTCTGTGGCGCAGCTACCTCGCGGGCTGCATCCTCCTCGGAATTGCGCCGTGCACAGCAATGGTTCTCGTCTGGGGATTCCTGGCGAAGGGCAACGACGGGCACACTCTCATCATGGTGGCGATCAACTCGCTCACGATGCTTCTGCTCTATGGCCCCTTGGGTGGTTTCTTGCTGGGCGTTGGCAAGCTTCCGGTTCCCTGGCAGGCGCTTCTCTTGTCAATCGGCATCTATGTGGCTCTGCCACTCTTGGCTGGCTACTTCTCGCGAAGGTGGATCATCGCCGCCAAGGGGCTGGCGTGGTTCAAAGAGAAGTTCCTGCACCTTCTGACTCCAGTTACTATCATCGCCCTTCTTGCGACGCTGCTGCTGCTGTTCTCGTTCAAAGGCGAAGTGATTCTGTCGAATCCGCTGACGATCCTTTGGATCGCCATCCCGTTATTCATCCAAACGAATCTCATATTCTGGCTCGGATATGGCCTGTCAAGGCTTCTCAAGCTCTCTTATGAGGACGCCGCGCCCTCCGCGATGATCGGCGCCTCGAATCATTTTGAGGTGGCTATTGCGACGGCCACGATGCTGTTTGGACTCTCTTCTGGCGCCGCGCTGGCCACGGTCGTTGGGGTGCTCATCGAGGTTCCGGTGATGCTGATGCTGGTCAAGATCTGTCTGCGCACGAGGCGGTGGTTTGAGCCTGTAATGTAGTATTGCAGGATGAAAAGAGCCCTGTTCCTAAAATCCGGAGAATCATGCCCAATTCCCAACGTGTGACTGTGGTCAAGTTCACACTTTTACTTCTTGCCATTGCGATTGCAGCCTATATGGCGATCAAGACACCGATTCGACCATTGGCGGAAACGGATTCCCCAGTCGCTCCATCGGCGCCGGAGAACGCCGTAGGCGTGGAACAGAATCCTTCTGCGACAGAGCCTAGACTTGAGCCCAATGGTCAGGATGTCCGCCTGAGATCAGACTGCGTTATCGTCTATTATTTTCACACTACAGCTCGCTGCGGCCCTTGCATAAGGATGGAAGAGTGGACCAAAGAGGCCGTCTTGGGTGGTTTCGCGGACGCGACGAAGGCCGGGCGGCTGGCATGGCGGGCGATTGACGTCGAGAAATCTGAGAACGACCACTTCATTGACGACTACCGGCTCACAGATATGTCTGTTGTTGTAGCCGAAATCAAAGGCGGCAAGCGTGTTCGCCACAAGACCCTAGAAGAGTGCTGGTCGCTGCTGGACGACAAAGCTGGCTTCCTAAGGTACGTCCGTAACCAGGTTCGGCCCTATCTTGCGAGAGGATGATCGCTGAATTGGCCTGAGCGCTTTGCGGGAAGCCTCATTCCGGGTGCGTTGAGGTCAATAGCGCGATAAGCGCAGTCAAGGATATCCGCCGGCCCGGCCAGCTTGTGTTCTATTTCCGATTCGGTAATACGTGTACTTTCCCTTCCTAACATGCTGGTAATCCGACGGATGCTGGGAACTAAGGAGATAATAGTTTATGTTCTACTTGTGGTCGTCATGGCCACTTTTCTGGGATAGTTTTTGGAACACTCACTAGATAGGAGATAGTTGATGAGAAGATTGCAGATTCTCGGCGCGGGTTGCCCGAAATGCGAGAAGCTCGCCGAGAACACGGAGGCCGCAGCTAGAGAGCTTCAGATACAGTTCGTGATGGAGAAGATCACCGACATCACGCGGATTGGTGATTTCGGTGTGATGATGACACCGGCGCTCGCCGTTGACGGCGAGGTGAAATCCCAGGGCAAAATCCTTACGGTCAACGAGATCAAGCCGCTGATCTCGTAGCTCTTTCCGGTCGGTTCTAAGGTTATCTGTGAGGTGAAGCATGGGTTTTGGGCCGAAGAGAATCGCAACATTTGCTCTGTTTTCGTTCATTGTCGCAAGTTTGGCCCATTTAGCCGTCAACAGCCCCAGCAAGCTGGGGCCTTCAGCGCCTGGCGACGCTGAGGCCGAACGTAGGGGCGTGGTCTCAGACCCGCCCGCTCATACGCCGCATTCCCCGTCCAGGAGAGCCCGGACAGAGCTGGAAACTAGACCAGCGGGCATAGTGCCGGAGGGGCCGCGGGGGAATATGAGACAGACAGCGGCGCCTGCCGGACTCGAGGACGGGGTTATCGTCTATTACTTCCACACGACACGACGATGCTACTCCTGTCGCCTGCTCGAGGCATTGACGAAAGAGGCGATAGAACGAGAATTCAGCGATGCCCTTAGACAACGCTGTCTGGAGTATAGGCCGATCGATATCGATCTCGAGGAGAACCAGCACTTCGTAGATGACTACCGCCTCTACACTAAATCGGTCGTCCTGGTCCAATTCAAGGATGTAGCGCAGGTTCGGCATAAGAATCTACAGAGGGTCTGGACGCTCCTGAGAGACAAACCGGCCGTCCTGAGCTACGTCAGGGAAGAGGTTCGCGCCTATCTGAGTGCGATTTAGTAGGGCGCCGCTTTATGTAACTCGTATTATTCGCAAACTGCGGATGCGATGAGGTGTGAGGCAGGCTTTCCGAGGCTGCCTTTTGTAGTGATTGCCGCATCCCTTACTTAGAACACTCTGTCGCGCGAAACCCTGTCTTTGGCAGGCTGGAAGAGGCTGTCTCATAAGTTGATTGACGAGGATTTCGTTGTCCATTCAGACAACAATAATACAGGAAATACGGCCGATTGTCAAGATCAACGCGGCGGTTTTCTTATGCGACGCGATTGTCGGAATCGGCCTGTAGGGGCGGTGTCTCAGACCCGCCCGCCTACATGAATCCCTGCGGATACGAGGCATTTTATGCGACCATCAATTCGAGAGGGCGGGTCTTCAGACCACGCCCCTACACAACCGCAACGACTTATGACCCAGGCTGGAAAGCCCGCCCCACACCGACGAGAGTCACGGCCTTGAACTATTCGATCTACATCTTCGAGGTCCTATGATCTAGCGCCGCTATCATCGGGCCAATCTGGACGAGCTCGATTTGCACCGGACGGATGTTCAGCAGCTGGCAGGGATGGACAGGACCTCTCAAACTGAATACTGGCAGACAATACCGCGATCATGCATAATGCTCCCGTAAGCATGTCAAGAAGAAGCAGAATCGACAGCATTCGATTGTTTAGGGATGATGCCAGCGCAGGAACCGATTAGGGTTGATTCTCTTGCGACGGAACCAGGTCACATAAAGGGAGTTAGGCGGGCTACCTGGGTTGGCCTGACCGTCAACATACTGCTATCGGCCCTCAAAATGGCCGGGGGGGTGCTAGGGTCGAGCCAGGCGATCGTTGCGGACGGTGTTCACAGCCTATCAGACAGTAGCACTGACATCGCCATCCTGATCGGAGTTCGCTTCTGGTCAAGGCCGCCTGACGAGAGTCACCCCTACGGGCACCGGCGCATCGAGACGCTCGTGACAGCGTTCATCGGGCTGGTACTTCTCGCAGTTGCCGTCGGGCTGATCTATAATGCGATCGTCACATTCCAACGACCGCACCCGGAGCGTCCGCACTGGATAGCACTTGTTGCCGCGCTAATCTCGATTGCGAGCAAGGAGACCCTCTACCGATGGACAGTTACCGTGGGCAAACGCATCAAATCGAGCGCCGTTCTTGCCAATGCGTGGCATCATAGGTCGGACGCCTTCAGCTCGATACCGACAGCGATCGCGGTGGCAATCGTGCTTTCGTATCCCTCGCTAGGATTCCTGGACCACCTGGCGGCGGTCGTCGTCTCCTTTTTCATCCTCCGGGTGGCCTGGAACGTTACGTCACCTGCACTCAAGGAGCTCGTGGACTCCGGCGCCTCCAGAAAGGATTGCGAGCGGATACGATCAATAGCGCTCGCCACGGAGGGCGTTCAGAGAGTCCATGCTATTCGGACTCGCTACGTTGGTCCGGGACTCTTGGTGGACCTTCACGTGCTCGTTGACCCGAACATCACGGTCGGCCAAGGGCACAACATCGGGGGTCAGGTCAAGCAGCGCCTCCTCTCCGAGGGTCCGGACGTCGTTGATGTGATCGCCCATTTAGAGCCGAACGACGAGTAAGAGGGAACCCCTGTTGTCAGGAGGTGTAGGGTGAGGGCTCCGACACGGCGTAAGACCGCGTGACATCGGGACATGAGCGCAAGCACATGGCATGCCTGTAGCTTGAAATAATCGAGCCGTGTGGTACGTTGCGTTCGCCTCGACCACGATGTAAGGTCGGCCACGAGTCGAGAACTACGATGTGCATACAAAGTGCTTTTGGGGGTGTTTGAATCTTGCTCATAGGCGTTGATGTAGGGTCTGTGGCGGTAAAGGTCGTCCTTATGGGCAGCGACCGCAAGGTGGTTGAGCACCATTACAGGCGGATCAAGGGACGGCCTCTTCGCACGGTCAGCGACACACTGATAGACATTCTTGGGCGTTATGATCACGCCAAGATCAGGGCTGTTTGTGCAACAGGCGCCGGGGGAAGGCTCATCGCGGAACTTCTGAACGGCATCTTCGTAAATGAGGTGATTGCTCAATATCTCGCTGGCCTGTTCTTCGACGGGAACGTCAGGACTGTCATCGACATAGGCGGCGAGGAGTCGAAGCTGATGTTGCTTTCTCAGGACATGGCGACTGGCGAGCCCTCAGTTTCGGACTTCGAGATGAACACGGTGTGCGCGGCCGGGACTGGCTCTTTTTTGGACCAGCAGGCCACGCGCCTCGGCGTGTCCATCGAGGATGAATTCGCGGAGCTGGCCCTGAAGTCCAAGACGCCGCCGCGGGTAGCCGGTAGATGCAGCGTTTTCGCGAAGACGGACATGATTCACCTTCAGCAGGAGGGCACGCCCGTCTATGATATCGTTGGTGGTCTATGCTACGCGATGGCTCGAAGCTTCAAGAGCAACGTCGTCAAGGGGTCCAAGATGAGACCGCTGGTCTCGTTTCAGGGTGGCGTCGCGTCGAATCGTGCTATGGTTAAGGCACTTAAGCAGGTTCTTGGACTGAACGATGGCCAAATGCTCGTCCACGAGCTCCACGGCGTTGCAGGCGCTATCGGCGCGTGTCTGCATTATCTTGGGTCAAAAAACGTGCCGGAGCAGTATTTCGAGGGGCTGTCGAAGCTCGACGAGTTCCTCCTGAGACCCTCGGCGGAGGAAAAGCATCTGCCGATGCTGTCGCTTGAAAACGTCGTGCTGCCGGGCGATGCACACGTGCGGCGGGCCGAGATGCCCAAGTCAGCCCGACCCCTAAAGGTCTATCTCGGGATAGATGTCGGCTCCATCAGCACAAATGTCGTTGCCATTGATGAGGACCTTAACCTCCTGGCGAAGTGCTATCTCATGACGGCGGGTCGGCCGATCGACGCGGTCGCTAGGGGGCTTTCCGAAGTAGGCGAGGAATTGGCTCGCAGCGTCAAGGTCGCTGGCGTCGGGACGACAGGCTCGGGTCGGTACATGACGGGTGAGGTGGTCGGCGCTGACACAGTGAGGAACGAGATCACGGCGCAGGCTACGGCCGCGGCTGTGATAGACCCCGATGTCGATACGATCTTCGAGATAGGTGGCCAGGACTCGAAATACATCGGCCTCGAAAACGGCGTAGTTGTAGATTTTGAGATGAATAAGGTCTGCGCAGCTGGGACGGGCTCTTTTCTCGAGGAGCAGGCGGAGAAGCTTGGCGTTAGCATTAAGAGGGAGTTTGCGGACGAGGCGCTGGGCTCAAGGACGCCGGTCAGGCTGGGCGAGCGCTGTACGGTGTTCATGGAATCCAGCGTGACCCACTTCCAGCAGGAGGGCGCGAAACGAGAGAACCTTCTCGCCGGGCTGGCATACTCGATCGTTTACAACTACCTCAATCGGGTTGTGGGGACGAAGAAGGTCGGCAATAACATCTTCTTCCAAGGGGGCGTGGCTTTTAACCGCTCGGTCTGTGCGGCGTTCAGCGCGGTTACCGGCAAAAGGATCACCGTTCCCCCGAATCACGAGGTGACAGGCGCCATTGGCGCAGCTATGCTGGCCAAGGATGCGATGAAGGGACGCGGCGCCAGCAAGTTCAAGGGCTTCGACTTGAAGGACCGGAAATGGGAGCTTAGGACTTTCGAATGCCACGACTGCGCGAATGTCTGCGAGATCCGACAGGTCACAATGGAGGGTGAGCCTCCCATATACTACGGCTCACGGTGCGAGAAGTATGACGTGCGTAAGAAGGCCGCAACACACTCGCGCCGAATACCTGATCTCTTCGCCGAGCGCGAGGAGCTTCTGATGCGCTGGCATTCAAAGCCTGCTGAGCGCGCCTCGAGCAGCGGGATGACGATCGGGATACCGAGGGCTCTTCTGTTCTTCGAGCTTTATCCCATGTGGTCCGCCTTCTTTGGGGCGCTAGGCTTCGAGACCGTCCTTTCGGCAAAGACGAACAAGCATGTTATCCACGAGGGGGTTGAGGCGGTCAAGGCTGAGATGTGCTTCCCGGTTAAGGTTATGCACGGGCACGTGCTCGATCTCCTGAAGAAGGGCGTTGACAGAGTCTTTCTGCCCAGCGTGATCAACATGCCCATAGAGACGAAGGGGTTCGTCAATTACTACAACTGCCCGCTGGTTCAGTCGATCCCATACACGATCAGATGCGGCGTCGATGGCTTGGAGCGGGAACGTATCCTGAGCCCAATTCTCTATCTCCAGCGAGGCAAGAAGGACACCGTAAACCGGCTGGCAAAGTTCGCTCACGAGGACCTCGGAGTCTCGCGGTCGGACGCGAGAAGGGCGGCTGAGGCGGCTATGACCGCCCAGCAGGAGTTCACAACGCGTCAAATTGAGCTCGTCAGCAGAGCGGAACAGGTTATCAGGGAATATGGCAGAGCCGTTGTGATAATCGGTCGCCCCTACAACACCAGCGACGCGTTCGTGAATCTCAATCTGCCGAAGAAGCTTCGGGAACTCGATGTCCTTGCTGTGCCAATGGACCTCATACGACCTGACGTTTCGCTAACGCTGAAGGAACACAGTAACATGTATTGGCGTTACGGGCAGAGGATTCTGGGCACGGCGGTGTCCATAGCCAAGGACCCCCGGCTCTACGGCCTTTATATCACCAATTTCGGCTGCGGCCCGGATTCTTTTATCGCCAGGTTCTTCTCCGAGATTATGGGCGAGAAGCCATTTCTTCAGATCGAGATCGATGAGCACAGCGCAGACGTCGGGGCAATCACTAGGTGTGAGGCGTTTCTGGACAGCATTGAGGGCAAGAAGCACAGAGCTGAGGTTGAGCCCCGGCTGGTCGAGAACCGCGCCAGCGAGAGGACGCGAGGAATCAAGGACAAGACCCTTTACGTTCCCAGCATGAGCGATCACGTGTATCCTTTCTGCGCGGCGCTGAAGCGCTTTGGCTTCAACGCGGAGGTTATCCCAGAGGCGGACGAGGAGAGCCTTGAGCTTGGACGTCGTTACACGAGTGGCAGGGAATGTTTCCCATGCATCGTGACGACTGGGGACATGGTCAAGCTCTGCCAGAGCGATGGTTTCGACCGCGACAAGGCGATGTTTATGATGCCGACGACCTCTGGCCCTTGTAGGTTCGGGCAGTACAACCACGCTCAGCGCATGGTACTGGAGACCATAGGCTTCCCGGACGTCCCCATACTCGCGCCCGACCAGGACAGAACCGGCGATTTCCACGGGACGCTCAAGGACGTTCCGTTGAGGTTCTACTTTCACGGATACCGGGGTATGGTCTCCGTCGATTACATTGAGAGGCTAGCACGGCGCATCAGGCCCTATGAGAAGGTCCCCGGCCGAGCCGACGAGGTTTACAGTTATTGCCTGAAGGAGATAACCCGCGCCACACGGGAAGGTGACGTCCTGAGCGTGTTGCCGAAGTGTTCCGCTCTTTTTGCTAGAATTGAGCGAGTTAAAACGCAGCTGAGGCCCAGAATCGGCGTCGTGGGGGAGATATACGTCAGGTCGCATAGGTTCAGCAACCAGAACATAGTCAAGCGGCTTGAGGCGCTGGGCGCTGAGGTCTGGATGCCGCCGTTCGCTGAGTGGACCTATTATCTTACGTTTATCCACGCCCGGGATGCGGCCAGTATGGGCAAGTGGTGGCGCTTCACCAAGCTGCGCGCGCTCTATCTCTTGCAGCGACTCGGAGAGCGAACCATTCGAGAGGCAATCGGTGATTCGACCGGCCTATATCACGACGAACCAGTTGCACACGCAATCCACGCCGCCTCGCCTTATCTTGACGCCTCGTTCCACGGTGAGAGCATCTTGTCAATTGGGAAGATGGTCGAGTTCATTGAGAATGGCGCAACTGGAGTGATAAACCTCATGCCATTCGGATGCCTGCCGGGGACAGTCGTGACCTCCATGCTGAAGAAGCTGCACGAAGACTTTGATGGGATACCCGCGCTCTCGATCAACTACGATGGCCTTGAGGACCCGGCCGAGCAAACCCGCCTCGAGGCGTTCGTGCACCAAGCCAAACAGCGCGCTGAACGAATGCAGGCGCGCGGCGAGAAGCCTCGATACTAATGGCGCGTCCCTCTGGGCCCAGGACAGCCCCACTCTGCCTCTGGGCGGTCATACTTGGGGCGATCCTTCTGGCGCCGCATCTCCGGCCGATCGCGCTGCTTTTGCTACCAGGACTTCTCATCCACGCGATACCGGGCATCACGATTAAGGGGCCCATATCTGCTCTCGCCAAAACGATCGCGAGCTCAATATCATTCTGGATAGTCGCCGTGTGGGGCGCGTCGTGGATGGGGCTCCATCTCTCGACCCTCTTCTGGGTGGTTTGCCCGGTTTCTGCCCTGCTGTGGCTGACTCTTGTTGCTCGGAGGACCATATCGCCGGCTATCTTCCCAACGACACCCGTGCGGCTCGTTGTGCTTGCGTCAGCCTTGGCCCTGACGATGTCGCCGTTCTTCCTCACGGTCGCCCCGCCCGGGGCCGACATGAGCATGCATGGGTATATCACTCGAATGGTGTATGAAGCTGGTGGGGTCCCGGACACCTATCAGCCTTACCTTCCGATCGAGGACTTCGGGCCGTTCTCAATCGGCTTTCACACGCTCGCGGCCCTGACTACGTCGGTGTCGGGTGGGGTGCTGCCTATCTACCGAGCCGTCCTTCTCGTGGACTGCCTCGTCTATTTCCTCTTCTTCCTCTTTGTGTGGGCCATGCTCAGACCGCGTTTCAGCGCCCACGTCGCGATGGTCGTGGCGGCGATGGCTCTGTTCCTGTCGAGGAACCCACAGCATTTCTTTGCGTGGGGTGGGACCCCAACCGTGCTCTCGATTGCGCTCATCGCTTGCGCTATGCCGGCGCTCCGCCGCCCTAAGAACCTCAGCCTGGGCGAGGCGTTCTTCGCGGCCCTCTGCCTCTCTTCGGCATTCCTCACACATCCGATGCCAGCACTCATCCTCGCTACGGTCTATGTCCCATACGCGGCATACCTGGTGTTTGCGGCAACTAGGCAGGCCGTTCTCTCGAAGCTCCTACTGCGCCTCCTCGTGATAGCGCTCGTCTGCCTCACGTTCATTTCGTTCTTCCTCGTCAGATTTGAGAACAGGCTCTCCGATGACGAGCAGGAGTGGATGCAAGTGTGGGGGTCTATCACATCAGAGCGTTGGCATGGGACGGTCCTCGATGCGCCGTTCACCCTCACTCGGCATCTGGCTCAATACGCCCTGGGCCCCCTTGCTCTGCCGCTGGCCTTTGCGCTGCTTCTTGCGATTTGGTCCCGTGCTATGGATGAGAGAATGGACCTCTATTTCGTGCTTGCGATTGTCGGTATCGTCATCAACGCTCGGTATCAGCTCCTCCCGCATTCTGTGTTCCTCCTGCCCGACAGAGCAGCCGCGATGCTGCCAGTTTTTGCGGCGCCGCTGATCGGCGCCTTGCTATCGAAGGCACAAGATGCGGTGGCAGCGATTATTCCTCAAAACCGTGTGAGGCAGCTCGGCATCGTCATTGGTGTCGCGCTTGCATGCGCCTGTGCGTCAGGCAGCTATGCCTATTACATCAGGCCCAGCCTGGCAGAGGTGCCGGTAACGCCGGATGATCTCCGCGCCCTTGACTGGATTGAGAAGCACACCGACCCCGATGCGCACATCGCCAACAATTACTCCGACGCTGGCCTATGGATACCCACGATGACGCGGCGAAGCGTCGCTGTCCCACACGTCAACATAATCAACTGGTCGGAGACGAAGCTCGTGCTCGCCTCCAGACCCGCTCAATTCATCTACGTCGGCGCCAGGTCCGTCTATCCCTTCCCGTTTGAGTGGACCCCGGCGGGTGTTGAGGCTCTGCGACCCACGCCACGGCTGGTCTTTCAGAGCGGCCAGGCCAGGCTTTACGAGCTTGACCCCTCGCTTGCGCGCTCTATCTCGACCAACTTCGAGCGGCTTGTAGTAGGCAAGGGTGAGATTGTTGGTGAGATCGAGCTCCTGCGGCCTGCTCAGGCCGAGACCCTCGCGACACCACGCGTGGTCCTTCAGTGGGACCCGTCCGGGTGCGACCTTTTCAACGTTCAGCTCTCGCTGTCGCCTAACTTCGATAACCCCTTGCCAATCTACAACTCCTACCCCGCCGTCCAAATCGCTTCCGGCTCCTATGACATCACGCCCCTACGCCCGCTCCTGTCGGCAAACACACCGATATACTGGCGAATCAGAGGTCTCCCAGCGGAGGGCAGCGATCTCTTCGAGTCCCCCATCCGCCACTTCATTCGGGGATGATGGCGACCCGAAAGATGAGTTTGACCCAGGCGGCTGTGGCCTTCTGGACTGCGTCCGCCGCGCGGCGGATTTCATTGGTGGTGGCCAGGCGCCACCATCTCATGGATTGCCTTTTTGATCTTTCAGACAGTGATCTTTCGATCTTGAAGCCAATCGATGTAGGGTCGATGCCGCGTCAAGCCGCGCTGAACCAAAGCGGCGTCGAGCCACCGCACTCCATAGTCATCCAACGGCTGCAACTCACAGACCGACTCCTGTCGAGCTCATAGCCTCTGGGCAGTGGGAAAGCGTGTTCATCCCACCTTGTCCCTCGCCGTCAATCTGATTTCTTGGGACGAGTGATCGTCTTTGTGTTCTTAGAGTCCTTGTGTTTGAATGAGGGAAATGAATTATGAACACACTTGACGCGATGGGGCGCAATAGGGAAACTGACTGCAGCAAAGTTCCACGGCGGACAAGCTGAAGACACAGAAGAAGTCTCGATGATTCCATGTAGATTCGCCGGGGTGAGACGCAGTATAGTTGTCCGCAGATTGACCGAACTTTGAACTGACGCGAGGCGCGAGATGAAGATCGACTTGACAAAGAACACACTCTGCTATGGCGACAACCTTGAGGTGTTGAGGTTGCATGTGCCGGACCAGTGTGTTGATCTTATCTATCTCGATCCGCCGTTCAAGAGCAACCAGGATTACAACGTCCTGTTCGCCGAGGCGAATGGCTCGAAGTCCAGGGCTCAGATCAAGGCCTTCACTGACACTTGGCGCTGGGACCAGGGCGCGGAGGAGGCTTATCTCGAGGTCGTCGAGGCGGGCGGCAAGGTCTCCGATGCGATGCAGGCTTTCCGCAAGCTTCTCGGCGAGAACGATATGATGGCTTACCTCGCAATGATGGCGCCGCGCCTCGTCGAACTGCGCCGCGTCCTGAAGGCGAGCGGCAGCATGTATCTGCATTGCGACCCCACGGCTAGCGCTCACCTGAGGCTCTTGATGGATGCTGTGTTCGGACCGGAGAACTTCAAGGGCGAGATTATATGGAAATGCACCAGCGCCCATAGCAACGCTAGAAGACTTGGCAAGATCCATCAGACGCTTCTGTTCTACGCCAAGTCTGACGCCTTTCTCTGGAATCCGGTTTACATGCCGTATGATGCAGAGTACATCGAGAAATACTACCGGTATATTGATGAGGATGGCCGCCGATTCATGTCCGACAATCTGGTCGGACATAAGGGTGTCAACCCGGAATATGAGTGGCGCGGAATCACGAGGCCCTGGAGGTATCCCAAGAAGAGGCTTGATGAACTTGATGCGGCAGGACGGATATTTTGGACTCGCAACAACTTCCCGAGGTTCAAGCGCTATTTGGACGACATGCCGGGCGTGCCGCTTCAGAGCATTTGGACAGATATTCTCCACGTTGTGTCGTGGTCAAAAGAAGGGCTGGGCTATCCGACGCAGAAGCCGGAGGCGCTACTAGAGCGCATCATCAAAGCCAGCTCGAACGAGGGGGACTTGGTGCTCGACCCGTTCTGTGGCTGTGGGACCGCGGTATCTGTCGCCCAAAGACTGAACCGCCGCTGGATCGGGATCGACATAACATATCTCGCGACGAACCTGATCAAATCTCGACTTCGCGATGCGTTCGGTGAGGGCGTGCTGTATGAGCTTGTCGGTGAGCCAAGAGACCTCGCTAGCGCCCGACAGCTCGCCAAACAAGACCCCTATCAGTTCCAGTGGTGGGTGCTAGGTCTTGTCGAGGCGCGCGGGGTAGAGCAGAAAAAAGGCGCCGACAAGGGCATCGACGGGCGTATCTTATTCCACGAAGACCTTAAGGGCCGCGTGACCAAGCAGATCATCTTCTCAGTAAAGGCGGGCAAGACTGGCGTCGCGCACGTTCGCGATCTTCGAGGCGTCATCGAGCGGGAGAACGCGGCGATTGGCGTTTTGATCTCAATGCAGGAACCGACGAGGGACATGCGGAAGGAGGCCGCAGCTGCCGGCCTCTACGAATCGTCATTCTGGGGCAGGCGCTATCCCCGGCTCCAGTTGATCACCGCCAGCGAACTCCTCGAGGGCAAGCGCATCGACGCCCCACCCAGGTTCGCCAACCTTACCCTGAGGCGCGCTCCCAAAGCGGAGAGGCCGATGCAAAAGATGACGAAACTTAACTTCGCGGCGGACGACAACCGAGGAGAGACAGAATGAAGTGCCCATATTGTGGTGATGCGATCTTTTCGCGGCACATACATTCCGTGCCTATGACTAATTTGGGGCCCGACGAAAACGGACGTGAAATGAGAGATTATCGGCTTTATGTCGATGCCTGTCCCGCGTGCGACCGACAGATCATACAGCTCTTTGCTAACTTCGACGATTCAGTTAAGAAACACATCATCTGGCCCAAGCGAATATATCGCGAATCATGTCCCACAGAGGTCCCCAAGGATATCGCTGCGGATTACAACGAGGCGTGCGATGTCATCGACATCAGCCCCACGGCGGCAGCCGCTCTCGCGAGGCGTTGCATGCAATACATATTGGAACGAGATGCAGGCGCCCGCAAGGGCGAAAAACTCTGGAAGCAGGTCGAGGCCGTGGTGAACGATCCGAATACGCCTGAATATGTCAAGGGCAACCTACACGATCTCCGTGAGATAGGGAACTTCTCTGCCCATGCGAACGAAGATGTGACCGGCCAAGTTCTGCGGGCCGAGCCTGAGGAAGCGGAGTGGACGCTAGAGACACTCAGGACGCTGTTCGAGCATTACTATGTGGGGCCGGCGAACTCCAAGGCGCGAAAGGCGGCCCTCAAGGACAAACTGGCAAAGAAGGCGAAGAAATAGCAGGCATTGTGACGGGAGCGTTACCGCAGCTCTGCAGAGACGATCTGCCCGGCGGGTGTGTCACGTTTCCCCTCCCCCCTCACCTATGCTTAAACGGCATCGGCAGCAGCTCCCTAATCGGTCTTTTGATGAACTCACACTCGCGGTTGGCCATGATCACTTCTACGTAGGGCGCGAACTCGAAGATCAGCTGGCGGCACTTCCCGCACGGGGTCACGTGGGTCTCGCAGTCGGCCCAGACCGCGATTTTTTGAAACTCACGGACCCCGCTGGAGAGGGCATTCGCGAAGGCGACTTGTTCAGCGCAGACGCTCATTGAAAGGGAGTGGTTCTCAATGTTGCAGCCGAGAAAAAGCTTGCCATCAGAGGACAGCAGGGCCGCGCCAACGGGGAATCCCGAAAACGGAACGATAGCGTTCTCCGCCGCCTTTTTCGCGCTCATTACGAGATCGATGTCTTTCATTCGTCACTCCCCGAAGTAGTGCCGTGATTGAATGCAGACATATATGGAGGCAATTCCTCTAACGCACCGCGTTTCAACGCGGTGATATAAATGAATCTCATTATTCTAACACCCGAATTCATTCGGGTGACCAGAGAAGCCCGGACGCTCTGTCCTTCCTTTCCGGAAGTCTTATATGGATAAGAGAGAGGAAAATGTCGGGCAGCCCCAGATCCCCCATCTGAAGATGGGGGTTAGGATAATGATAGCCATCTTGTATCGCCTCGGCTGAAGCCGGACGATGCTGGCCCCCATTCACACGAGCAACCGGTGGTCGCCAGAGAAAAACTGCCTCGCCGTCAGTTGCGATACGATCGTTGCGACGACCGTTGCCTGACAGAGAATCAGATAGAACACGACGACCTGTATGAAGACAGCGTCGAAGACGTCGGCCCCGGCGATTATCATCCCCGTCATCGCCCCGGGCAGGTGGACGATACCCACCAGCTTGAGCGAGACGAGCGTGGGGGCTAATGTGCGCCTCAGCGAGAGACGAAGGTGCTGCTGCATCGCCTGCGACGACGTTGCGCCGAGGCAGAGCGCCGCCTCAATCCTGGCTTTGTTGGCTGCGACCTCGTCCTTGACCCGCCCGAACGCAAGCGTCCCTACCTTGGCGCCCGCGCCGATAGCAATCCCCGCGAGCGGAATCAGCGTTCTTGGCTCGGACGGCACAATAGAAAGCCCGGCGAGCAAACCGACCGAAAGAAGCGTCCCCAACGCCATCGCGACGAACGCAATCATCTGGGCGTGGGGCACATCCGGGGCGGACCGGGCGCACGTGAACGCGCCGACCATAGTCATTGCGGAAAGAAGGATTACGATCGATTGGATGCTCTTGAGCCCGAACACAATGTTCAGCACGTAGCCGACCACCATGAGCTGGATAAACACTCGGGCCGTCCCGATCAGGAGGTCCTTCTCTAAACCAAGATTTTGCTTTCGCGAAAGGACAAGTGCAATCCCGACAAACACAAGAGCAGTCAGGACCTGCTTCCAGTCAAGATTCTGCCAAACGGCTGTGAATTCATCCATCAGGCATTTCCTCCGTATGGCCGGTGCTTGGAGGCTGGGTCATAAGTCGATGCAGTTGTGTAGGGGCGGTGCTTGCCCCGCCCTTCTCTGATGTGACCGAACGTATCAAGGGTGGGGCAAGCGGCACCCCTACATGCCGATTCCTATGAAGGGCGGGGCAAGCACCGCCCCTACATGACATCCCCCTCGTCATACGACCAGAATCCGAGCCACCGCATCGCGGCATCAGCCGTCTCCCAGCAGCTCGTCACGGTTGAAAAGCGCAAAGACCCTGTATCCCTTCGCCTCGATGTTCTCCTTTCCGCCCTCCATGCGGTCCAGAAGCGTTATCACCTCAACTACCTTGCACCCTTGCGCCTCAACCGCCTCGACCGCCTCAAGCGCCGACCGACCCGTGGTCGTGACGTCCTCAACGACGACCACGTCGGCATCCTCTGGCAGCGGGCCCTCGATCTGCTTGCCCGTCCCGTGCCCCTTGACCTTCTTTCGCACGATGAAGGCGTCAACAGGGTAGCCCTCGTCCCAGCTCAATGCCGAAGCCGCGCTCGCTATCGGGTCTGCGCCGAGCGTCATGCCGCCAACGTGCCGAACTCCGAGCTCCCTAAGCCGCGACACGACGAGGCGCCCGACGAGGTTGAGGCCTTCCGGTGAAAGCGTTGTCATCTTGCAATCGACGTAATAGCTGCTCGTCCCGCCGGAGGACAGCTTAAAATGCCCCCTCTTGAGCGATCTTTCTTTCAGTATCTGCAAAAGCCGCTCTCTTGCTTGCATTGCTCTCTCTCCAATTTACTCAGGTGACGTTGTCCGATTCACAGTTCCAAGTTTCAAGTTTCGAGTTTCAAGTTTCAAGTCGAAGATTCGACGCACTGCGAATCTCAGGTCTGAAGCTTGATGTGGAGAAGAGGTCAAACGCGGTGGGGCGATTTCGAACCTATTGGCCATCGCGCACGCGCGTATGAAATCCGCAGTTCTTAATCCGCTATCGGGCCGATCGGGCTGGTCCCTGAGCCGGGGCCTCGCTTGAAGCAAAAGCCAAAGCAATCAACGCCTGACATCGAAGGGGACATTCGACCTGTATCGACACGGACCTTGATCGCGGTGGTTGCCAAACGCCGAAACGAGTATTCATACACACCCGCGAATCTCTCTCCGTAAAGCGCATTTCTGTATTCGTGAAGCATGGACTCAACCATAATCTGAACCTCCTCGAAAGCGCCGGCCGGGTTCTGCACAGACACGGCCGGGACGGGGATATGGCCTTCTATCGGGTGGCGAAAATCGAGGAAAATGCCATCGACAATGGTCGGCTGAACGAATGTGATCAGTATCTCGTTATCGTCAACGCGCTTGACTTCTGCCCGACCAGAAGGCCTCACGTCACCGAATGGTCCTGCCCACCTCGCGTCGCCGTGCCCAAACGAGGCCTCAAAGACAAGCGTGCGACTCTCAAGCAAAGGTCCGATGGTCTCGTTCTTTCTCGACGGCTCAGTTTGCAGAACCCAGCAATCATCAAAGTGCCTGACCACGCTCAGCGTCGAGCGCTGCTCGTTCGCGGGCAGGGGGCCGTAGCCCTCAATGGGCGGCCCGTCCAGCTCATCCAGATGCAAGAGTAGATATTTGACACCGATCTCATTCAGAAGCTCCCCCGGCCACTTGGATATGTCCCGGCCAGAAAAGGCCCTCTTGACAACCGCATTCTCCGGCGGGAAATAGCGGCTGTACCCGTTCACGATCTTCTTGTTGTGGAACAGCGCATAGTACTGGTATATCGCCTCCTGCCAAATAGACGGAACATCCAGGATCACAAACTCCTCGTCTTGCTGAGCAAGCCATTTATAGCAGGCTGGCATATTGGCTCTGGTGAGGGCTGGCTGATGTGCCAGAGGCAGCTCTGGCAAGACCGTCAAAAGCGCAAAGGCAACGACCGCTACCCGGAAGACATTTGTGGTCTTGGGCAGCGACTTGTCAGCCAAGAAAGTCTCAATCCTCTTGACCGCAAAGGCCAGCAGCATCCAAAAAGCAAAGGTGAAAAGGAACCAGAACCTCACGGGGGCCCTGATGGCCCCGAATGGTGGGACTGCACGGGCCAGCAACGCGAAAGGCCCTTGTCCATAGCAGCGCCCTGCCAGAGTAATAGTGTCCCCAAATGCCAGGAAATACGCCGCAAAAGCTATCACAAGATAAAGCGCCTCCTCATCGGAGAGGCGCTGCATGAACCTGCCGGCCTTAAGCTTGCGAACCGACATTGCCGTGAGCCCGGTCAGCAGAAAGGCGCAAACCGGATAAGCGAGGGAGAGAGGAGCAGATTGAGCGCGAAAGACTCGAATGTCGAAATGATTAATGACGAAGCCCGCCAGCATAATCGCGAGCGAGACGCGATTTGCCGCGACAACCAACCATAGCAATCGAGGGCGGCCCCGCTCTTGTCTCTCTGAACCGACATCAGCCGCGCGAGAGCGCCACCAAAGCAGCAGCCAACCGGCCACAAGAAGGCCAACGCACACCGGGCCTGGAAATGGGAGACTCAGCCTTGCTATCATGCCCGGCGGCTGCCTATGCTGCAGAAGTCTATCGAGCAGCCTGAAGTAGGGCAGTATCGGCCAGATTACTAGCGCACCAAATATCAAGACAAACAAGGGGGATGCGAAATACTTGGAAATCGAAACGTGGGCAGTTGTTCTTGAGCGGCCAGTCCCTTGTACCGCCCCGTCGGCGCGATCCTGCCAATACTGGGAAAGCGTCATGAAAAGAAAAATTAGAAAAACAGCAAAAGAAAAGATCAGGCCAAGATATACGCAGCTTAGCGTCTGGATAGCATAAAACACTGCCGCCAAGATGATATATCGCGCCCGTGGGGTCCGCCAGTGCTTGTGAAGACAGATCATCGTAAGTGGCAACCAGTAGGTCGTGACAGTCTGAAGCGCATGCATGCTGTGCATCATATAGACCCAGAACGCGTTGAATATGCCGGCAACGACGGCAGCCGTTGTCGAGCCAGTGAGATACTTGGCCAACAGGTAGGTAAGAAGGCCGGTCAAAAAGAAACTCAGAAGCAGCGCGAAGTTATGCCCCGCGATTGGATTCTCGGTCAGTGCAGTCACAGGCCAGCTGATGATGGCGATTGGAAGTATCGTTTCGGAATAGGCAAGTACCTCTTTCCTGGGATAGAAATAGTGTCCCTCATAGAGCTCTGACCACTCGCCGTTGGCGATATGTTCCTGTATCCGATACATGGTCGAGGCGTTCAGCAGGCAGTCAATATGCTCGGGAACGACCCCACCGGGGGACGTCGAAAACGGCTGGAGGAAATACAACGTGCAGCCAAGAAACAAGAGTATTACGAGGGCGGGCCTAAGAAACCGTCTCATTTGCGTGCTCCGCAAACGCCGAGCTCCTTCTGCCGTGACACGACGAGGCGCCTGATGAGGTTCAGGCCATTCGGCGAAGGTGTTGTCATCCTGCAATCGACGTAGTAGCTGCTAGTCCCGCCGGAGGACAGCTTAAAATGCCCCCTCTTGAGGGACCGCTCCCGCAGCAGTTCCAGCAGCCGTTCTCGTGGCTCCGTAGTATTCGCCCCATTCAGCTACACGCTTGTGATTACTGACAGTCTGAATGAAAACTATATTACGGCGCCTCCATGAGTCAACAGTGATTGGGGAGGGGTTTCCGCAACACGGAAATGGTAGAAAAGGACAAAGGGAAAAAAGGAGAAGAGGGACTGGTCTGCCCCACTGTAAAGGCTCCAAATCCCCCCTCACGAACGCGGGACGGCCCGTCGCGCGGCGCTCGTTCTGATCGGCAACGTCCTGTTTCCCGGATCGCCGCCTACAACATAGAAAAGCGATTCAACAGAGGGCGGTGCCAGGTCACCGGCAAACAAATTCGCCGCGCGGTGAACGCACTCCAAAATATCACCCTCCGATTGAATCTGATTATTGGAGCCTCACTCCTGGACCTTGCCAGCGGGGGCCGGTGAAGCTACATTGCCAGAACATCTCATTTGGAACCCCCTGCGGCGCGTTATTTGAGATTTCCAGCGGCGGTTGCAGTTGTTCTCACGTTTTCGGGTTTCTTGCCCCGTCTCGTTCATTCAGGCGAGCAAAACGAGCCACGAGGCCGGCGGAGATGTCCCATTGACATGGTTGCTGCTGACACATTCTGCATTGACACGTATGAGCACCCAGGCACGCTGGGCGTGAAGCCTCGCAACCTCGTGACCTACACTGAGGCGCTCTGAACGTGTGCGCTGACGATCGTCAGCACAGCGCTCGTATCGTTCTCAAATACTCTCTACAAGGCCTGCCGTTCACCGGATAAACACCTGGCAGGACGCCCCGGTTCCGATGTGCCCGGTGCCGCCCACCCGAGAACTGGGGTCAATAGGTCAATGGGTCAATGAGGGGCGAGAATACCGTCACGCACAGTGCGTTACATTGCACTAGTTGTCGTTCGGAACAGCCCCGGAGCGCTTCAGGCTTTGTAGGTGGATTGCGGGTTTGAGAAGAGGCGCCCCTGGTTTTGCTGGTCCTCGCTTTCGCACCAGCGGCTCCCGACGAATGCGCATCGCGGCGAGATAGGGAAGGGCATCCTCATCCACGAGACCTGTGGTGATCAAGACTACCTCTTTCGCACTGAGCCAGTGGAGTCGTTGTCGGAGCAAAAACGTCGCCTGTCCGGCCTCGATCTTCTTCACCGCCCGGCCGACAGGACTCCCGTTCCTCTCTCGATACCATTCCAGCCAGGCGAACTGTGACGGCAACCGGGTCGGCTGGGCGAACATGACGGAGATAAGGTCATACGCAACCGTGTCCAACGGGGCATCTTCCGTGTCCAGACACCCGACGGTTTGCTGATCGATATCGCAGGCCACAAACCTCGCTCCCGATTGGCCGGGAGGACCGTTGAATGCGAAGGATAGCATGTCCGGTCGCGGCATCAGGTAAGAGGCCCGCCGCGCCCTAAGGAGCGCCTCGACGTCATCACGGCGAGTGATCTGCCCGTCGATCTGCTCCATTACAACAAGCTCACTCAGTTCAGTATCAGGGGCTTCGGCGATCTTCTCAAGCACGTTCTTAATCGGAACGAATCTAAGCTCTCGGCCGGAGAGGAGCATTGCGAAAGCCCGAACATCGTCAAAAAAGACTGGCTCGCCCTCCTTGACGAATTCCTGCTTAGTCGTAACTACTGTGAGCGGGGCGTTTCCTTGGGGTAACTGAGCGACGAGACTCTTTGCCAGGCACCTACCCTTCCCGCTAAATCTACACAGCCAGGGGAAGTCCATCGCCAGACCAAAATTGCCAGCCGCAATGAGGGCCACCAGCAGGAGGCCCAGGACGCTTGAGGCCCGGAGCCGCCCTCTTCTCCAGCTATGTAGTAGCAGAACGAGTGCCAACGCAAGCCCTCCCAGGACAAATACGGGGCTCGGGCCGTCCTGCTTCACGAACGCGTACAACGTGCCGCCCGCCAGTGCAACGAGTAACCCGATCTGAAGCGAAGCAATTCTGGGCCTGGGCCTCTCCTCGAACGTCTTTAGGACCAAGACCAGCATAAGCGCAAATGCGACGCTGGCGGG